>JAWXUM010000064.1:0-11472 GCA_044432645.1 Clostridia bacterium
GTGGTTTTTCTGGGTAGAATGCTTTCATCGCTAAATGTAGCATTACGGAGCTATCTTTACCGATTGAATATAGCATTACTGGGCGTTCACATTCTGCTGCAACTTCACGCATTATATATATCGCTTCTGCTTCAAGTTTGTCTAAATATGATTTTTCGTCCACTTTTATTCTCCTTTTAGTTCATTTTCTTTAGTGTTAATTATATAGAAACCTTTATAGTTTAAAGAATTTTCTCTGTTGTATAGCATTTCAGTTCCGTCCATTTGACGGAATATTGCACCAGCTTCTTCAGTTATGCACTGCATAGCCGCTGTGTCCCACTCCATTGTTGGGTTGTGGCGATAGTAAATTTCAGCGTCACCTTTTGCAACAAGACAGCCTTTTAGGGAACTTCCCATTTTTACAAAATTGGTGAAGTTATATTTTTCAATTAGTTTTTCCATTTCCTCACAGCCGTGAGAACTGCTCATTACAAGTCTAACTTTGCTTAAATCTGTTTCTGTTGAAACGTGAATTTGCCTTGTTTCACCATCTGAATTTGTGTAAAAAGCACCGTTATCTTTACTTGCAAAGTAAAGTTCTTGACTTGCTGGAACGTAAATTACACCCATGATAATTTTATGTTCAAAGGCTAGTCCGATATTTACTGTGAATTGACCGTTTCTTTTGATAAATTCTTTTGTGCCGTCAAGTGGGTCAACCACAAAGCAGTATGGATTGTTTAGTCTATCTAGGTTATCCTTGCCCTCTTCGGACAAAATAGCCATTTCAGGGAAGTTTTCTTCCAAAACTTTAACGATTATAGCGTTAGCCTCTTTGTCAGCCATTGTCAGTGGTGAGTTGTCGGATTTATACTCAACCTTTTTAAACTTACTTTCATCGTTGTAAATCTCCATGATTTTGAGCCCAGCAGTGACAGCAACATCACAACAGATTTTCTCCATATTTTTTAAATCAATCATTTTATATGTGGTCTCCATCTCTCTTTGAATTTTTCTATGGCAGCCTCTGAATAACAATGTTTAACATAAGGTTCATTGTAGCAACGGTCAAAATAGTCTTCTGTAATTTCAATCTCTTTTTGTGCTTGTTTGTATGAATCTGCAATCCATTTATCGCTTGCATCGTTACCACGAACTAGTTCTGTAAATGGAACACCAATAAAATCTGATAATTCTGGTACTAAGTTGTTTAGTTTTTCTAGTTGGTAAACGAAGACTTCCATGTTGCCTTCTTTTATGATTGTGTAACCTTCTTCTTTATTGAATGGGTATTTTGTAATATTCAAGATATATTTTGAATACTCTGGGATGAAACCCTGAATACAGTTCCACTTATCTTCATATATGCTATCAAGTGTATATATATATCTAGGTACAAATTCATTCCATAATTCTTGTACATTATTTCCCTTCTCTTCTATAAAAGAATAGTAATATTTCACTATATCTTTTCTTTCTTTTTTTGTTTTATTATTTAAATACCCATTTACCCAACTATAGTCAATTCCAGACCCTGAAATCTTTTGAAAAAAAGTAGAAATATTTTGTGAAATCGGTTCTCTAATTCCAAAAATAACTCTAATCTTTTCAAATCTATCTTCTAAATATTTTTTCGAAAAATTTCTAGGTTGATGCCATAAATTATGATATTCTATTTTGTTTTCTTTATTTAAAAAATTGAATGTGAATATTAAAGAATGATCTGCTGTTTTTTGTGGCGAACAAATAAAAATAGGTTTTTGTGGGTTGTTCTTTTCGCAATATTTGATAAGTTCAGTGTTTTTTTTATTTTTAAATAAAAATTTTTTTACTTGTAATTTGATTTTTTTAATAGTATATATCGAATTAAAGTTTCTAAATACATTTATATAATTAAACGAATTCATTAGTTCACCTGCAAAATATGGCGATATTTTCACCTTAGAACTTATTGCGATCATCTTATATTCCTCTATATATTCTGCCATTATATCTAGTTGCTGAACAATTATATTTTCATCATCAATGAATTTTTTAAAATCTCTAGAATGTTTGATAATTTTATTGAATTTAGGATAGGTGCGCATTCTCAAAAATTTAGTAGAGCAAAAACGTTTTTTTTCATTATAGATATTATCACAGCAACAAGCAACTACCTCAATGTTAAAATGATTGAAAATATGGTATAAATTTAACGCTAAATTCGGATTTTTTCCTAATAACACGACCTTTTTATTTATATATATATTCATATCTTTCGCTGTTAATCTAGACAATTTTATCATTATAATTCCTCATTTTTCTTAATATTTTTTAACAAAGACAAAACAGTATTAAAGGCTTCTAACTTAAAAATCATTGATAAAACAATGTAAACAGTGCTACCTACTAACACTTGTAAAATTAAAATTAAAATTAAAGGTAAAGTCAAATATTGTATAAACCAAATACAAGCCCCCATAAATACTGAATTTAAAATTGCAGGCAATATATCTTTAATTTGTTCTTTATAACTATAATTTATTAAACGTTTATTAGGTGATGCATTTATAAACATCTCTATTGGAGCAACAATTGCAGCTGCTACTGCAATTGCAAATACACCGTAATTCATTGTGAGAATAATCGAAAAAACTCCAATAGCTTTTTTTATTATTTGAAGTTTTAAAAGCAAATCACTACGACCTAACGATTTGATAGCGTTCAAATTTGCTGATTCAGTTGGTTTAAATGCATATATAATACAAAATAATCTTAAATAAGGAACGCAAGGTAACCATTTTTCTGTCAATATTAATTCAATGAGTGGCTCCGCACAGACAAAAAGACCTATCATACATGGCCACACTATATAACCTGTTGTTTTTATAGATTTTCGCGTCATTATCTTTAGTTTAATAATATTATCTTGAATCTTAGCCATTACTGGAAATAAAACTCCATCAATAGAGTTATTTAAGTTATTTATAATCAAAGCTGGAAACTGATTAGCTTTATTATAATAAGCAAGACTTTCATCCGAATAACCTTTTCCGATAATTAAACTTCGTAAATTAGTATAAATTGTATCTATCAAATAGAAAACTAACAGTTTCCATCCATAAGAAAATAGACCCTTTAATCTTTTAATCGAAAACATTAATTTTGGTCTAAAGTCAGATGTAAACCATAATATAATTGTACTTGTACAAACCAGTGATAATGTTTGTCCCACTAAAGACCATACTCCACAACCTGAATATACCATTATAGTACCAATAACACCAGATAAAATTGTAGCTGAAAGTGTGGAATAAAAAAATTTTTTAAATTGCATTTTCTTAGATATATAAGCATTTTGCACGGCTAAAAATCCTGAAATTATTAATTTAATTCCTAACACTCTAATTAAAATCGTAAGAGTTTCGTTTTCATAAAAATTTGCAACAAAAGGAGCACAAAAATACAATATTATATACATTACTGTACAAGAAAACATATTAAAATAAAATACTGTAGAAAAATCTAATTCATCTGCATCTTTTTTTTGTATCAAAGCATTTGGAAAGCCACTACTAACAAAAACATTTAAAATAGTTATAAATACTGTTACTAAAGCGATAGTTCCATATTCATCTGGAGATAACACTCTTGCTAGTATTATAGAAACCATAAATGTTATCCCTTGCGACCCACACCGTTCTGCAAATTTCCACATCATATTTTTTATTACACTATTTTTGTTCAATTTTGGCCTCGCTTATTATGGTTTATATCAATAATTTTCCTGTTTTTTAATTTTTTCTTAAAAATAAATTCAGCAAATTCAAAATCAATTGGATTGTCGATATCTGTTGCCTCAACCTCGTCTATTAAATATATGTATGGATTATTAGCAATTACACTTTTACCCTTAATCATTTGTTCTTTTGTTAATACATTGATAGCAAAATTCAAAGCACTGATGTCGGGCAAATCTTGACTTCTTGGGTGAACGTCTAATTCAAAATTAATAGGCTTGTTATTTTCAAACATAAATTCTTTTATTAGATGTGCCGAATTTAGAGACGAAAATTCCTTTGGCATTTGCTTATAAAACTCAAACATATCATAATAAGTTTTATCCATAACTAATGGATTAGTGCAATTGGTATATAAAATTATATCTGTTTCCATGTTTTCAGCCATATTTTTAAACACCTCAGGCATTGGCGTAGTACCTAATGCGTAATATTCATCACGTTTTACTATCTCACAATCAAGACTTTCAGCTAACGATAGCATTTCATCATCATTAGAATTTAACACTACGCCGTCTAAAAAATCTAATCTTTTTAATTGTTCTAATTTATATTGTAATAGAGTTTTACCTGCAAATGATTTCATGTTTTTATTCTCTACTCTAACAGAACCAGATCTGGCTGCTACTAACGCTTTAATTTTCATTGTTTTTCTCCAATTCATATTTCAAAATACACTTATGTTCTTGTATAATCAAAAGCTTAACCAATAACATCTTCTAATTTCTTTCTTTCAAAAATTTCTAAAGAGCCTCCTCGTGAACAGTTAACTATTGATATTTTATGTGTATTTGCATAATCTTTAGCTACTTTGTATGATGTTAACATTCTTAAATTATTTTCTTCTGCTTTATCTTGATTAATTCCAATTGATACAACATGATTGTCACCTTGATTTTTATAGTTGCAGTCTACACCTAAAAGATAAATCTCTCTGAACCCCATATAAATAGCTATTTGTATCAATGAATACGTAATAGTAAATCCATCTTCAACACAAATATAAGAATTATCACTAAATTTAGGATTAAATTTATTTATTATTGGCGAAAATAATGTGTTATACATATTTAAAGGATAAAGTATATATTTATCTGGCAATTTAAATTTAGAAATAATGCGGTCACCTGCCAACACATTCATTTCTAGATTATCTATCTCGTCTTTTAATTTATCAAAAACTTTTACATCTTGAATTGCATAATATGTAGGCCTCCACATTGTTTTGTTAAACAGTTTAATAATTGAGTTCATACTAAAACTAAATTCATCTTTGATTAAATCTAAATCTGATAAATTCAAACTCGGTCCAGTAGCAACAATAAAACACCTTTTCCCATTATGTAAATTATTAAAATCTTTTATTCTAGTAAAACATTTATCTAATTTTCCTTTTTTTCGTCTGTATTTATTAAATTCAAATGATAGCTTTTTAGGCATTATCTGAATTTTTTTTACAGAATAATAAAAATATCTGCCATAGTTGTTATTTTTAATTTTCTTTTTAATCATATTTATTACTTCTCTATTTATTATAATTTTTAACTTGTATATATAATATGATTATATATACAAGTAGTTTGTCAGTTAATAGTGTATGCCCTATTTTTATATATTTAGATAGTCCCATTCTATTTCTATATACTTTATTTTTAATAACTTTCTTATTTAAAATAAGCCAAGAATTGGTTTGAGATAAAATATTATTTCTATTAATAACTTTTACTTCTTTACCTTTTATTTCATTTTGTGCTAATGCTAAAATACTAATATACACAAAACTACACATAGAAGTTTTAATTATTTTGGATTTATCCAAATTATTTTCCTTTATTAACAACTGATTTTTAATTAAATAATTATATAATTGTTCCTGCAAATCTTTTTTATATTTATGCACTATTGAAGTGTCTAAAACTCTATATATATATCCGTGATAATTGATAACCTTTATCTGCTCAATAAATATTAAATACTTGAATAGAAATAATGCATCCTCTGCAATGCTTTGTTCTATATCGAAACGAATAAGATTTTCACTAATTATATTAGCTTTGAATAATTTCCCCCAAACCGCTCTATACATATTTCCAAGCTCGTATTCACCTTGTATTTTGGTTATCGCACAAGAAAGAAACTCTTCTTTATTTATTTTATCTATATAAATATTTTTTTCTTTAATTAAAACATCATCCTTTAATTTACAAAAATTAAATTGGTATAGATAATTTTCAGCTTTGTTTACTTCTAACTCAACGTACAGTTTTTCTAATATATCCAGTTCTAAGTAATCATCACTATCGACAAACATAATCCAGTCACCATTAATATTCTCTAAACCTTCATTTCTTGCTTTTGAAACACCCCCATTTTCCTTGTGTATAACCTTAATGCGATCATCTTTTTTTGCCCATTCATCACAAATTCCAGGACAATTGTCAGGCGATCCATCATCTACTAATATTATTTCTATATTTTTATAAGTTTGATCTACAATACTTTGAACACATTTATTGAGATATTTTTCTACTTTATATACTGGAACAATTACACTTATTAAATCTAACATTTTGTGATATCATCTTTCTCATTTTCAAATTTAATCCACAGGATACGTGAAAGAGAATTTAAATTCCATTTGATAAAATTTTTATTTTTGAAAGACAATAAAATATTTTTCTCATATTCTGTAAAATCATTTTGTTCTTTTGCATATTTATCTGCAATATCGCAAGCTAATATAAAAATATTTTTTCTCGTATTTTTGTCAAGATTTTTTGTTCTTAACCATAAAACTTCACCCAGTTCATGCATTAAGCAGTATGACAACGCACTATCTTTATTGTCCATACCATTTTCTTTACAATATTTAATTGCTGAGTCCACTAAATACAATTGGTCAATCGCTTTTAAGTTGCCACTATTCCATACCTTTTTAGAAGCGTTGTTTTGATGCAAATTATAGTAATATAACGACTCAGATATATACTCGAATTGTTTGCATCTTCTAAAAAGTATTATTCTTGTGATAATATCCTCGTACCAACACCCCACAGGAAATCCTAAGTTTTTCCAGAGTTCTCTTTTAATAAAACCTTCCCAAACAAACCCTTTATACTTAACAATATTGTTTCCAATATCCCCTGTGATAGAAATATCATCATAACGAATGTCAGCTACAATTTTTTCATCTGCTGAACTATATCTATAATGACCACATTTCACAATATCAGCATTTGTTTTCTTTGCTCTATCAAGTAATTTTTCTATATAATCTTCACTTACAAAATCATCATTATCTATAAATCCAACATACTCACTTTGAGCAAGTTCCAATCCTTTATTTCTTGTTATACTTATTCCTTGGTTTTCTTGAGAATAAACTTTAATTAAATTCGGATTAGCCTTTTCATAATTTTTTATAATCTCTAGTGAACTATCTTTAGAGCCGTCGTTTATTAAAATAATTTCATAAGAATATTTCGTCTTTTGATTTATTATGGAATCAAGACAAGTCTTTATATATTTTTCAGAATTATAAACTGGAATAATAATTGATAAATCAAATTTATTCGATTGATTTTTATTTGATTTGAAATTAAATATATCTTCGTTATACGGATATAAATTCTCTATATTTACTCTTGCTTGTTCTGAGCTTATTTTATTTAATGAACGTCCAATAGGGAGTTTGGCTATTAATTTCGTCGCTTTATGTAGCAATAAATATAATTCACTTTTCATTTTGAATTCTCCTTCTTTTTCCGTAGAAAAACGGAAAAAATCTGTTTATGATGTATCCTATACCTAAAGCTATAGTTATGGTAATAGCTGTTACAAAAATAGCCATTGGCATTGATATCCACAAATTTGTACTACGTAAAAAATTTGGCATGAAATCATAATTAATTTGGAACAAAATTAGAAAAATTTTATGGAATATCAGAATACTAAGTGTGTTTTTTCCTATGTATTCTAATAATTTGCATTTACTTATTAAGTTAGAAACCCAAATTATTAATACTGGTACAACTATTGATGTAAAGAGAAATATATAGTATATTCCATACCCATAATCCACACAATCAACTGTTACATTCAGTTTATATACATGCAATGTTGATATAGCGAGTAATATTAAAATTATCTTTGACAATAAATGTGAATTAATTTTTTCGATGACATTGTATTTTCTAAATAAAATACCCAATTGAAAAAACACTAACAATCCTAATGCAGTATTGATACCCCATGGTAATATAAATTCTGAACAAATCGATAAATAACTCACTATCAAAAGTCCTAATGTAAATACAATATCTTTATATTTGAATTTCAACTTATCCAAAACCCTATATATAACTTCACTTGAAAATAGTGCTGGCAAAAACCATAGTGCTGTATTTTGTTTTAGTGCAAAGTTATTTCCATTTCCATATAAAATTTCAAATATCAATGAATCTATTTGAGAAATATTTGGAATATCTGCATCAAATGATGTATAATTTCCTAATATCAAATACGGTATTAAAAATAGAATAGAGAAAATAAAATAGGGTATCATTAGACTTTTAAATTTATCTTTAACGAATAATTTGATAGATTTTTTATTACTATATGTAAACCCAGAAAGTATAAAAAATAACACCACATGAAAACTATATATGTATTTATAAATCATATATACATTTGGTGTGTATACCAAACTATGACCAAATACAATAAATATCATTGCTATTCCTTTTGCTATATCAATGTGTGAGAGGCGTTTCGACATTTTCTATTTCCTTTTTCTTATCAGAGTTTTTAAATAATGCTAAAAAGAACATAAATATAACTGCTTGGTGACGGGCAAGTGTTCCAAAATCAGACTCAGATGCACCCATCATTACAACATACGCTAAAATAATTGTTATATAAGCTATATTTTCTTTATTGATTTTCCTCATGGAAATTATCAATATAATGGTCATAGACATTTGGTATGCAAAAAATACAATTTGATTAATCCCCAATCCAATTAGTTCAAATGGAAATAATATCCTTAAAAAGTTAATGCAATAATTAGCCATAAAAATTGGAAAACTATTACCTGGTATTACATTGGTAATAATTGTATTTACAGAACCCTCAAATCCCTCTAATCCTTCACGTCTATTAACTAGATTGTCATAAGCCTCTGGCATTATAAAGCCAATTATAAATATTCCTGCGAAAAATACTATTAGCACTAAAAAAATATCTCGTGCATAATTAGGTTTTCTATGTAAGGTTAAGTTTTTGTTTAAAATATAATATATAACTATTATCATTCCTGCTAGTATTATATAGTAATTTCTGAACACTAACGATTCATATAAACACACAAGTGACGAAATAATCATTTTCTTGCTATTACTAATTCTTAATGTGCAAATTTTAAATATAATAAGTATAAATATAAGCTGAATTAGATCTTTATTCATATTCATAACAAGCCAACACAATAGAAACATACTTGCATAAATAAAAATATATTGGAATATGGTATAATCTTCATATCGCAAAAGCATTACAAATAAAATAATTGTAAATATTGCAGTAAAAAATACGCTCCACTCTAAATGCGTTGTGAATCCTAAGAACTTAAATAAAGAATAAACTTTAGCGGGAAAATCATACGAATCCATGCCAATTTCAACACCAGTATCAACTATGTTTTTTATATATGCCATAATTCCAAAACTAGCACCACCAGTAAAAACATATTGATACCACTTTGAAAAAATTGCAATAGGGAACAATAGTAACAACATATTAAATGTTTTTCTTTTAACTTGAATTCTTTTCAATATTTTTACCTCATAGTTTTTTAAGATAATAACTTTCTAATTTTTTTGCCATATCGACTATATCAAAGCCTTTTTGTTTTAATTCTTGTTTTGTGTTTGCTCTATCTGTTAGCTTTACACTTAAAACCTCATCTGCCCACTGGTTTGTTGGCATTTCAAGTGGTAAGTATTTTACGTTTTCTAATATTTTTGCTTCTTTTGTTATTGTGTCTGAGAACACACAGGGTAGACCTGAACATTGTGCTTCCACTGCTGTTACTGGGAAACCCTCGTATAGTGATGGCATTAGGAATATATCCATTGCTTGCACTACATCTTTAACATCTTCTCGAAAGCCTAAAAATTTCACTTCATTTTCTAAGTTCAAAGTTTTAGCTTTCGCTTTGGCATTGTCCAAAGTTTCACCTATACCTGCTAAAAGTAAAACTGAATTTTCATTTTTCTTATAAATTTCAGCAAATATATCTATTAAAAATTTGTGATTTTTTTGAGTTGTAAATCTTCCAACATTACCGATAACTAATTTATTTTCTATACATAATTCAGCCTGAATTTTATCTCTTGCACTTTGGCTGAATTGGTAAGCCTCTAAATCTACTCCATTTGGCAACATTGTAAATTTTTCATTTCCAAACATCCATTGTCCAGCTAAATCTGAACAAGCTAGATAATCTGTTGCATATTTTTTCAAACCATTTTTGAAGAAGTCACCTAATATTTTTTGAGCCTTTGAATTTGTTTGATAACCTGTGTTATGTGAATGTGCAATTCTGACTTTTATTCCATATTTTTTTGCGTATTTCAGCACAAAATAATTCTTAGGACCTGTGTTAATATGAACAGCGATATAGTCATTATGCTCTTTGAAAAAATTCTTCACAGCTTTGCAATATGTCATGTAATCTTGAGGTTTTCTTACCCAAATACCTTTTAATTTGTGAATTTTAATACCAGTTTTGGCGATTTTTTTCTCTAAATCATAATCTTCTCCGTCATCTAAAGTGAGCAGTTCATATTCTAATTCAGTTTTATCGAAAGTTTCCAACAAATTTGCTAACAAAATTTGTATTCCACCAACTCTTAGTCTATCTACAAAAAGCAAAACTTTTTGTTTTTTCATGTTCTCACTCCATTTCAAGTGCGTTTTTTAAGTACTCAAACGAAAATTCTCTGATTTTTTGTAGGTTTTGGTCTACTTTGTTAAAATCTGTTTTTAGGCTTATACATTCTTTTATGTTTTCATCGCCGTTTAGTAGTCTTCCTGTTATGCCTAGCATTTCAAAGAGGTTGTCTATTCGGCTGTTTGTTGATTGTTTTGTGTTTTTTGTATATCTTTTGAAAGTGAAGAAGTCTTTTTTGTATATGGTAGAGAACACAGAGCAATGGAACGAGTCTGTGCAGACGTATTTTGCGTTTCTTATGTAGTTTAAAAAATCTGCGGGGTCAACATCATAAGGCTTTTTGTCTGCGTATTCTTCGTCACATTTAACGAATTCATCCAAGTGAACAAGTGCTACTATTTTGCATCCAGTTTCTGCTTTTAATTTTTTGGCAAACTCTCGGTGAGGAGGGTTGTTACCTAAGAAGTAACAGAAAATATATGGTTCTTTTTCTATCGCTTCTTCTTTTTGAACTTTCATCCAGTCATTGCCGTCAAACAGCAATGTTGGGTCGCAAACCACTGGTACATCTCGGTTTGCTATATCTTTAACTAATTTTTGTCCTGATTTCTCACGAACTCCAATATGTTTGATTTTCTTTAAAAAAACTTCTGCTTTTTTAGTGCTGTCTTTTGGCAAAGTTGACATTCCAAAACTTGTTGCGAATGCTATGCTATTCACTTCATCTGGAACAAAATTTAATGTATAGTAGTTTGCTGC
>JAWXUM010000065.1:0-11393 GCA_044432645.1 Clostridia bacterium
AGTGTTCCAACCTGTAAATGTATAACCAGTCTTTGTGAAACCATTTGTAGTTAAACTTTTTGATACATCATATGTCATTGTCATCGAAGATGTTGAACCACCTGTGTTGCCATTACCAGAAAATAACACTGTATATGTGTTTGCTTGCCACTGTGCATAAAGAGTAATACTTGTGCCAGTAGTTAAATTTTTAACGTACTGTGTATTTGTATAACTATCGCCTGTACCGTTAATATTAGTGTTCCAACCTGTAAATGTATAACCAGTCTTTGTGAAACCATTTGTAGTTAAACTTTTTGATACATCATATGTCATTGTCATCGAAGATGTTGAACCACCTGTGTTGCCATTACCAGAGAATAACACTGTGTAGGTGTTTGCTTTCCAAACTGCATATAAAATATCACTAGCATTTGTAGTATAACTATCGCCTGTTTCATAATTTACAGTGTTGCTCGTACCGCTAGAAGTAGACCATCCTTGAAATGTATAACCTGTCCTTATTGGAATATCATCACTTAAAGTTAGTGTTACATTATATATTTTTGTTTGACTTGTCGGCATGCTTGAAACTGTATCTGTTGTGTTAGAGCTATACGAAACTATATAGGTGTTTACTTCCCAAACTGCATATAAAATATCACTAGCATTTGTAGTATAACTATCGCCTGTTTCATAATTTACAGTGTTGCTCGTACCGCTAGAAGTAGACCATCCTTGAAATGTATAACCTGTCCTTGTTGGTATATCATCACTTAAAGTTAGTGTTACATTATATATTTTTGTTTGACTTGTCGGCATACTTGAAACTGTATCTGTTGTGTTAGAGCTATACGAAACTATATAGGTGTTTACTTTCCAAACTGCATATAAAATATCACTAGCATTTGTAGTATAACTATCGCCTGTTTCATAATTTACAGTGTTGCTCGTACCACTAGAAGTAGACCATCCTTGAAATGTATAACCTGTCCTTGTTGGTATATCACTACTTAAAGTTAGTGTTTCATCATGTATTTTTGTTTGACTTGACGGCATGCTTGAAACTGTATCTGTTGTGTTAGAGTTATACGAAACTGTATAGGTGTTTGCTTCCCACTGTGCTATAAATTCTAAGTCTTGATTTATATTAGTATAACTACTTGTCGCACTGTCAGTATAACCATAAATAGTTGTATATGCTGATAATTTCCAACCAACGAATGTATACCCAGTTTTTGTTGGTTCTGTTGTTGATACATAATAACTCACTCCGTATGTTTTTGTATCATTTGCAGGTTCACCAGTACCACCATTTGCATCATATGTTACTGTATATGTCGGTAACTCTTCCCATATCGCATATAAAGTTGAATCTGAATTTTTTGTGTAAGTATCACCTGCATAATAAGCGGCAGAAGTATCAGAAGAATACGTTCCCCAACCTGAAAAGGAATATCCCTCTTTGGTTGGTTCGATTGGTGACAACACTAAATCTATATCATAAGTTTTCGTTTGAGAACTCGGAGCACCAGTACCACCATTTGCGTTATATGTAACTGTATATGTTATTGTTTCAATATAAATATTTATCTGAGTTTTTTCATCTGTAAGAGATGTACCTGTGACAGATGATGAATATGTTTTTTCACCTGCGTGTATAATATAGGCTACATCATAACCGTCTGCAACTTTAATGTCTGTAACAGTATATAAAGAACCCCCTGCTTTTTTTACACAATAATCAGTTGCATCACTTGCTACAAGCGTGTTATTTATATATACATCTGCTGTTGCAATGGTTTGGCTAGAACTTTGAAAAACTCCATCGACATAAAAATTCAAATCTACATACTGTGTCGTTGTTATGTAAATATTAATGCTTGTCGCAGAACCAGTGAGCGTTGTTCCACTTGCACTTGTAGAATATGTTTTTTCGCCAGCGTGTACAATATAAGCGACACCATAACCGTCTGCAACTTTAATGTCTGTAACAGTATATGAAGAACCAATTGCTTTTAGAGTATAATAATCAGTTGCATCACTTGCTACAAGCGTACCATTAATATATAAATCTGCCGTTGCAATAGTTTGGGACGAGTCAAGTTTTGTGCCATCTAAATAAAAATTTAAATCTACATATTTAGACTCTGCCCATACAGCATATAAGGTTGTACTAGAATTTGAAGTATATGAGCCACCTGCTGCATATGTCACTGTTCCATTAGTAGCGTTAGTTGTTGATGTTGCCCATCCTTGGAACGTGTAGCCTGTCCTTGTTGGTGTAGCACTAGATGAAATAGTCATTGATACTCCATAGGTTTTGGTTTGCGTTGTTACTGAACCAGATGTACCACCATTTGCGTTATATGTAACAGTATATGTATTAGCTTTCCAAATTGCCGTAAATGTTAAATCATAATTAGTATTGGTGTAATTATGCGTACAACTTGAAGTGTGTCCGTATGTGTTCCCAGTCACAGTTGTATCATTATAGGATAATTGCCAACCTACAAAAGTATAACCTGTCCTTGTTGGTTCTGTAGTCGGTAAAGTATAGGTTACACCATACGTCTTAGTTCCAGAACTAGGCGCTCCAGTACCACCATTTGCATTATATGTAACAGTATAGGTGTTTATTTCCCACTGTGCATAAAGCGTTACATATCCACCATTTGTTGTTGCTAAGTCTGATTTATATGTCGTTGATGAATAATCTGTGTCTTGGTCAAAAAATGTTCCACTTCCATCGGCTTTTGTATTCCACCCAACAAAAGTATACCCAGTTTTTGTTAAACCAAAGGTTGTTGCGTTGTATGGGTCGTCGGAAGCACCATAGGTTATAGTACAAAAATATCTTGTTTTATCGCTAAGCCTTCGTACAGTTCCATCGTATAAATCATAAGTTGTTGAAGTAAGCGTTCCACCGTTTGGATTGTACCATATATTAGTTGTGTTTACTTCCCACTGTGCATAAAGCGTTACATATCCACCATTTGTTGTTGCTAAGTCTGATTTATATGTCGTTGATGAATAGTCTGTGTTTTGGTCAAAAAATGTTCCACTTCCATCGGCTTTGGTATTCCACCCAACAAAAGTATACCCAGTTTTTGTTAAACCAAAGGTTGTTGCGTTGTAAGGGTTATCGGAAGTACCATAAGTTATAGTATCAAAATATCTTGTTTTGTCGCTAAGTCTTCGTATAGTTCCATCGTATAAATCATAAGTTGTTGAAGTAAGCGTTCCACCATTAGGATTGTACCATATATTAGTTGTGTTTACTGTACTTTGAAAATATCCTACAATTACACCATAACCTTTGTTCAGTAAATTAGAAAAAGATGTACGTGATGTTAATTTAGTTGCGGCAGACCACCAAGTTGATGTACTTCCTAAGCTATCTGTCATATCTGAACTTGTCATATATAAGAAGTTTGGAAAATTCATATTTGTTGCGTTTGATATAAATTCCCAACTTCCAGATGTACCACTTGAACTAGGAACTGTACTCATACTCCCATAAAATGCACTACCAATAATTGCTATATCTGATATTGTCAATGCACACGCTATATTATCTACTTTAACTGTATACAGTGGTTCAATGGTTAGCATATCTCCTGATGATAAGTCGCTTTCACTATATCCAAGTTTTGTTAAAATGGTTAAATAGTTTGCGTTTGCCCAATCATCTATGCTATCAACATCTGGCAAACTAGACCATGCTTCAAATGGTGTTCCACTCGAACTTGCTGTCATTGTTGTATAACTTCCGTTTGTAGTTGTTATAAGTTCTACTTTGTTTTGTGACTCGTTATAATCATTTTTATCTACAAGAAAATACTTATAAGTTTCAGCTGTTGATGAGTTATAATAGTTTGCTGTTATTTTAGTAGTTCCAGTAGTATTGTTTACAATAGATATTCTATAACCTAGCAATGCTGTTGATGAAGAAGAGTAGGGTACTGAAAATCCTCCTCCACTTGATGATTTATATGAGCTATATCCTGAGCTTGATGTACCACTAAAAGTAACTGCTGAAACTCCAATACTTATACTAGCTAGTACAACGATTGTGAAAATAAAGATTAGCAATTTTCTAATTTTTTTCATGTGTTTTCCTCCTTTCTATAAAAAAAGAGAAGACCTAATTAAAAGTCTTCTCTAGTTTTTCGTATTATATATAAAAAAGTAATTAATCTTTCTTATACCTTAATTATTCACCACAAGTGTGACATACACCACTATATACTGCTTCACCACAATAGTAACAATATCCATCCCATAATGGTTGACAACAAGTTCCATTTGTTCCATTGCCTGCTAGTTTACCACATGTTTGGCAATATACCATAGAGTCTAGTTCTTCTTCGTAATATGGACAACGGGTGTTATCATAATCAAAGTTTTCGTAATCAAAAGCAGCACAGGTTGTTGTTCCACACCAAGGACAAGTTAAGCCTGCTATTTTTAGATAAAAGTTTTTTTCTGCTGAACTTGAATAAGTTTGTTCAGAACTACTTGAACTTGAAGAACTACTTGAACTACTGCTTGGTGTAGGTGTTGGAGTTGCCGTTGCTGTAGGTGTTGGAGTTGCCGTTGCTGTAGGTGTTGCTGTTGCAGAACTGCTAGAAGATGAAGAACTACTGCTTGAACTGCTTGAACTACTACTTGCTGTAGGTGTTGGAGTAGGTGTTGGAGTTGCTGTTGCTTCTAACATTGGAATTTCTTCCTCGTAAGTATCGCCACAATCTGTACATGTATATGTTGTTATACCAGTTTCTGTATATGTTGCTTCTTTGGTGACTTCTGCTGTGTATTCATGCTCATGTTCTAAAACAGCTATTTCTGAAGTATAACTAGCACCACATTCACAAGTGTATTTTATAAGTCCTGTTTCGGTATATGTTGCTTCGCTTATAACTTCGCTTTCCCAAACATGCTCGTGAATTTCTGTTTCTTCTACATCTAAGCTTTCGTCTGTTTCTTCGCTTAAAGTTTCTTCATCTATAATTTCATCATCTGCCAAAACTTCTTCGCTAGGAATTGCTTTAATATTATTTGACAAAAGAATACCACCTACACCACCAAAACAAATAAAACATGCTATAGCGATTGATATTATTGTATTTTTCTTAGAACTGGTACACCATGCTGTTATTTTTGTAAATGTGTTTTTCATATCTTTTTTCTCCTTAATATATATGTTTAATCTTTACCTTATCTATATTATATCACTTTTTAGGTTTTTTGCAATGATGATATATTATCGTTTTCTTTTGTAAAACATTTAACAATAGCATATATACCAAAAGCAATATTAGTTAAAGAACATAATATTAAAAGAACTGAAATTATAATTGATGTAAAACTTAAATAAATGAAAAATAATACTAAGTTTACAAAAAGTAAGGTTATACCTAATTTGCTTTCGGTTTCTGTAAGAACGTTTATCATGCATAATTCTTGTTGGTATAAATCGAGTTTTTCGCTCGCAGTTGCTGTTGGTGGTAAATTTGCATCACAATCTGCTTTTGTTTCATACACATATCTATTAACCATCAATCCCCACCATAAACGATGAAAAATATATGTGCATATAAGTGCTTCTAAGATTAGATTTTTAAAAATTAAAGTAATTAATACAGTTAACACCAAACATATTACGGCTCTAGTGATTAAAGCTTTTTTAAAATACTTGTTCATGGTAATGCCTTTCTAAAAAGAAATTTATTAAAAAAACGAGAAAACTTTTCTTTGCGTAGTGCCTTTTTCTCTTCTTTAAGTGCTTTTTTCTTTTCTATAAAAAGTTCATGCAGATAATGTTGCATTTCTTCAGCACTTAAGTCTGGATTGGCATATACACTAACATCAAGTCCATATTCAAGACCATCGTGTATTGCTGACATTTGGTCAGAGTTGTATTTAGGGTCAGCGTATATAGAAACATCTAGACCCTCTGCAAGACCCTTGTTTATTTGCTCCATTTGTTCCTCATTGAAATAAAATCCGTTATATTGATACATTTGTGTGCTTGTTTGTTCTTTACTCATAATAAGCCTTTCCGAAAAGAAAAAAGAACAGATAATCTGCTCTTTTACTTAATTCTCTTAAATTTAATTTTATAAAAAGTTTTAAATAATCTTTTCCTTTCCTTTTTTGAAAACAGAACTTTGAAAAAATCTTTAAAACCTAAAAAGACTATACTCTCTTTTAAAAATTCCTTTCTTAGATAATAAGTATCAAAAAGCCTACCAGTAACGGTAGGCTTTTTTTCAACGTTAAATTAGATTAAGTTGTTGAACCTAATTTGAAAATATTCTCTGTGTATGTTCCTAGAGTAGTCATAACACCCTCGAACCATTCGATAATTGCTGGTGCAAAGAATACTGCACAAACTGTTACTGCGATTACGATAAGTAAAACAACTTCTGTTGTTTGTGTTACACCACTTGTTGAGTGCATAACTCTAGATGCTCTGTTTTTTAGGTTTTTTGCTGTGTTTTTAATTTTGTTAATCATTTTGATTACCTCTTTCTTAATTTTAAAATTGATTTGTTAAATTGATTTTGCAACAACTATTTCATCTTAGGCTGAAATAGTCATCACAAATAAAATGCGTGAAAGTTAAATTAGATTAAGTGATGTCTTGTGCTGGAGCGAAAGCGAAAATATCTGATGTGTATGTTCCTAGAGTATCCATAACACCCTCGAACCATTCGATAATTGCTGGTGCAAAGAATACTGCACAAACTGTTACTGCGATTACGATAAGTAAAACAACTTCTGTTGTTTGTGTTACACCACTTGTTGAGTGCATAACTCTAGATGCTCTGGTTTTTAGGTTTTTTGCTGTACTTTTAATTTTGTTAATCATTTTGATTACTCCTTTTAAATTTTAAATTTATTTTTTTATATATAAAAAAGATTTTCTAAGCCTAAGTTTTAAAAAATTCTTATTTAACGGAAGATTTACCTAGTAACTTGTCCCACTTTTTCCAAAACTTTTTCTTTTGGTATTCTTGGAGTATCTTTAATTTGCTTAGCCAATTTGTTAAGCTGAGCAATAACGGAGGGTCGTTTCTTTTGTGGGTTCGCTAAATTATCTGTAAAATCTTGAAAAGCTTTTGTAATTGCATCAGCATCTTTTCCTTTGAAAAACATGGTATGCGTAGGTGGACTAGTGGTTGTGTTTGTCATAATTGCATAGTCTACAAAATATTTTTTCATTGATTTTTCAAAAATCTTAATATCTGTGTTGTTAATATCCAACGAGGACATGCCTTGATTTTGTTTAGCTAATTCCTTGACCGTTTGCTTTCCAGTTGGAGTTTTGTTTTGATAATTTTTTATTGCTTTGTACAAAACTCTTGCTGTTAACTTATTTGCCCTAAAAGATAAGGCAATTGCTTTTGTGGTAACGTTTAGTCCAACTCTTGAAGCTTCACTTAGCATTTTTTGAGTGATTTCATCTTGCATAATCTTTTCCTTTCTCAGTATAAAAATATCGCTCAATCCATCAAGATTGATTGATAAGTACTTTATTTAATAAGTATTTGATTAGATAAGTATTTAATTGGTGGTGGTTTTCCTAGATTGGGTAATCAAACATTGGCTTTCCCTAGATTGGCTTTCCCTAGATTGGGTTTACCTATATTGGGTTTTCCAAGATAGGTTTTCACCATTTTGGTTTTATGTATTGTTTACCATATTTTCATAGTAACTATCTATTGTTGATGGAGCATTAAATAAACTAACGATTAAGTATTCACGTATGTTTTTTATGTTTGTAGTGTTTTTGCTAAAGCAATATAAAACATATTCGATATGGTCATTTGATATTTTAGCGAACTTTTGTTTAACCATAATTGACGGAAATTCATTTGAGCCAACTTTTATAATTTTTTGTGTCGAGCATAAAATTTCAATAATTAAATTAGCTAGTTCTTTTGCTTTCTTTTTGTCTGTGTCGTCTGTAAAAGCTTCAATTTCTATGTTGTTATAAACAAAGTCTTTTACATCATCTATGCTTGTAAATCTCATAAATGTATAACCTAAATCAGTTGATAGGTTTAAAAGGAAATTGGCAGTTTCGTCATTTTCTTCTGGTTCGAAAGTTTCTTGTGGTTCAAAAGTTGTTGCAGTTTGGTTTTGGGAAACTTGTCCACAAGTTTCTTTTTGCTTTTTAGGTTTTGGAGTAGCCTTTGAAACAACGCTGTCTACTTCTTCTTCTGACGTTGGTTTTTCGAAAATATAATACTCACTGTTTGTCAATTGTCCTTTTTCATTTCTGATACGCTTGCGTATTATGTACTGTTTCTTTTCAAGTTCTTTAACAGCTGAGGAAACTGAATTAATACTATCAGTGCAAAGATTTGTTAAACCTTGTACAGTGAAATCCCATGTAGAGGGAAGTGAGAGCATTAATGAAAGTAAACCTTTTGCTTTAAGTGATAATATAATATCTCTTAAATGATGATTAGAAATAATGGAAAAATCTTTATTGACTTTAACTTTGCATTGAAAGTCATTTACAGGAATATTTTGTGTTTGGGAGTAGTCTATAGGTTGCTCGTAAATATTGTAGTGTGTGGTAACAAGTTGACCTTTTTCATTACGCTTTCTTTCACGAGATATGTATTTATGTGTTTCTAACTCTTTGATACCTGACGATATACTGTCTGTTCCGTCAGCACAAATAGCACTAAGACCTTTAACTGTGTAATTCCATGTAATTGGAAGTGAAAGTGTTAAGGAAAGCAAACCTTTTGCTTTAAGTGATAATTTTTCATTTTTAAAACAATGATTAGCTATAATCGTATAATCTTTTGTTTTATGAATTTTACAAGTAGCCATAACATACTCCTAACCTTTTATTCAAATTCTTCTGCAAAATCTTCTATTATCATTAAATCTATATCAACAAAAAAGTCTTCAATATTTGGTAAACTTAGCACTTCATCATCAAGAATTCTGCAATAAGTTAACACAACTGGTGTTTGTAAATCAATATATGTATCTGTCCAATAAATAGTTGCTGAAAAAAAGCCTTTTTCTTCGCTCCACCAAAGTTCAGTAGTCACATAACTATTGAATTTAATATCATTTTTTTCTAACAATATGTCTTCGTGTAGATAATGATAAGAAAGCATTACTCCATTAATATTGCTTCCAACTCTTATTGTTTTATCAACATCTCTTCCTTTTTTAAATATTAATTGAAGATAAGAGTTAATTTCTGCTTGTCTGTAATGAAATATTTCATATAAATTTTTAAAATCTAATTCTTTCAAATATGTATCAAAAATTTCATCTTTAGTTAGTGTTTCAGTTGCATAATTGTCGTAAACCAATTTTTTGAAATTTTCTTCAAACTCTTTAACTTTATTTTTCATATAAACACCTTATCTTTCTTGTTGTTTTTGTCGGTTGTGCCAACTTTCTAAAAGTTTAATAATTGTGTCTTGCATTTTTTTAGGAGTGTAAGACTTAGGAAAATACTGACTTAATGTATCCGATGTAAAAGTTACTTTGTCTATATCATCTTTTTTAACTTCGCTCATAATTGCTGTCATTGCTTCAAAGGTACACATACCACCTGCACTGAATTTTTTAAGCCTTTGTGCTTGCGATAGTGACGGTGTAGATTGTTCAGCTTCCATTACATCAATTAAAGTTTTTTGCTCGTCATTCTTTAAGTAAGAAAGTTCAACAGCTGGGTTAAAAGCTATTTTCTTTTCATCTACCATATCTAAGAACTCTGGTATTAATTCGGTTAGACGGATAAAGCGTTGAATTTGTCTGCCACTTTGTCCTGTATCTTTTCCTAATTTATCTGCCATTTCTAACTTCCCGACAACTTGTCGGGAAGTTAAATCTGTACGCTCACCTTGCTTTTTAATAGCATTTAATTTCATTTTATAAGCGAAAGCACGTTCACTTGGTAATATAGTTTCTCTTTGTAAGTTGCTATCAACCATAATAATGGTAGCTTCTTCGTCTGTAAGATTTCTTATTATTACTGGTATTGTTTCAAGTCCTGCAAGCTGACTTGCTCTGTGTCTTCTATGACCTGCTACTATTTCATATGCACCGTCATTTCGTGGTCGTGCAATTATTGGTACTAATACACCATATTGTTTAACGCTTTCAACAGTTTCTAGCATTTTTTCATCATCAAGAACCTTAAAAGGGTGTTTGTTAAACTCATATAAATCATTTAAAGGTATATCGGTGATTTTCTCTTTAGCTTCGTCTTGCCTAACTTCTTCTGTAGTAAAAATATCTTCTAAAGATGTAAGATTAATGTTTTTAGCTGTGCTTTTCATTTTATCCACCTTTCTTATCGTTCAAAGTTCGATTTTTGTTTAATTTTTTCAATTTTTAATACTTCTTTTGTAAAATCTGAATAAGCTTGTGCTACTTTGCCTTTTGGGTCGTATTTAAAAATACTTTTTCCCTCAACTGATGTTTCTGCTGCTCTTATGGAATGTGGTATTTCGGTTTTGAAAATTTTAATTTTCGCTCCATAAGTTTCACGAAGTAGGGAAGATATATCTTTTGCAAAATTAGTACGGCTATCAACCATTGTCATTAATATTCCGTCAATGGTTAATTTTGTATTTATTTGTTTATGTACTTTATTTATTGTTTGAAGTAGTTGTTCTAAACCTTTAATTGGTAAATAGTGTGCTTGTACTGGAATTATTACGCTATCTGCACACGCTAATGAATTAACTGTTAGCATACCTAATGACGGCATACAATCAATTAGTATATATTGATAATCAGATTTAACGGTTTCTATATATTGTTTTAGAATGTATTCTCTGCTCATTGTATTTACTAAAGATACTTCCACTGATGAAAGTTCTATATTTGAGGGTAATATATCTACACCCTCGTCATGTGTTAAAATTCCCTCTTTGGGAGTTAAAGGAGTATCCATAATTATTTTTTTAATAATGGTGGACAATGTAATTTGAATGTTATCTGGTTGCGAGTTTCCTAGTGCGATTGATAAACTACCCTGTGGGTCACAATCTATCATTAAAACTTTTTTACCCTCACGAGCAAGTCCAATTCCTAAATTTGCACAAGTGGTTGTTTTACCAACACCACCTTTTTGGTTAACGATTGCAATAACTTTAGCTTTCATTTTTCCTCCTTAAAATAAAAAAGGAACATCTTATTTTTCAATAAAATGTTCCTTTATTTGTTGTAAATATCTTATTCAGTTGTCTGTAACCCCAGTGTTTATCAGTGTTTTGAGATAAATCCTATAAGAACACTCGCACCATATACTGTAGTCAATAAAGATGTACCTGAGAAAAAACTCAGTGTTTACGCCCTTTATTGGCTACTTTTTCTATCTAAAAAAGTGTTTTTTGAGAGTGCATTTTGAGTGATGTACT
>JAWXUM010000066.1:0-10958 GCA_044432645.1 Clostridia bacterium
ACGCAAATGTTGTAACTATTAAAGGCAGGTCTTTCAGACTGCAAAACATCTTCAATCAAGATGAGTAATTGTACATTCTTATATTATAATTTTTGTGCATTTTTATATTGACATTTATATTCTCCCATTTCGTCTGCCGGTTTATCAAAATATCGCATAAATACCTTTGAGCGTGTACAATATTCTTTTACTGTATCTTCACTCATACCACGTAATCTAATATCTGTGGTCAACTTGTCTAAAATTTCTTGCTGTGTCATAATTAAAAAGCTCCTTTAAATTTGAATTTGCAGATGTTTTCTGCTATACTCATTTTAAAGGATTTTATACAAAAAGAAAAACTGCTATTTTCAAGCAGTTTCAATTTAAGCACTAAGCTTTCGCTCTTGAAAGCCACTGCGTTAGCAGTTTAGTGCTATGAGCATTTTGTTCAACAAAAAATATAAAATCAACAGGAGCTATGACAAATTTAATGTCACAGCTCCTAAATTTTTATTCAAAATTATTCTCTTTTATTTCCCGTATGGGTCAAGTTATGGGTCAGGGGTTGATTTGTTTGGAAAAGGGTAAAAAATAAAGGCTATTTAGTTAAATAAAAAGGTGGAAGCTTTTTATTATTGAGGAGCGTTGTCAGTGAAGAACCGACAAGTTTCTGCCTAAATAGACTTTATTTTTTATACAATCTAAACAAATTGTATAAGCTTTATGAACTTTGAGATAAAAATAAAGCTTACATTATGCAAGCTTTACTTTTAAAAAGTTTGGTTGCGGAGATAGGGATTGAACCTATGACCTTCGGGTTATGAGGAGCGTTTTGGATGTTTTTTCGTGTACAAATAAATCCAATAAATGCCGAAAAGTCCAGTGTTTAAGCCATTCTTCAGTACATAGCGTGATAAGCTGTACCAACAAATACAATGCATTTTTTCACGTTTTGGGGGCAAAATTGGGGTCAAAATCAAGGAAGTTTTATAAACCATAGAAAATATTGTCGCCACGCATAAATCTAAACTCCATCGCGATAATTTATTATAATTCAGAAATCATATGTTTAATAACCTTATTTTTCAATTTATAAGCGATTGGATTTAGTTTTTGGCATTGCGAATCTAAATGCATCGCTTCATTATAAATTATACTTAGCAGAAAATGCACTTCGGGTACAGTTGCTCCTTTTTCCTTAGCATACGATATTCTTTCTAATGTCTTAAACATTGATAGAAAAGTGTTTTGAAAGTCTGCTGGCAATTGATTAAATGCCATTTCTTCAATTTTTAATCTTAGTCCACAGCACACCAATGCTGGATCATAATTATATCCTGAAGTGTATAAGTATAATTCTTCGAAAGCTTTAGATTTAAATTGTTCAGGGGTATTGATATTATTGTCGACATCAATTCCAGTTAAATATTCAATTGCAGCCGTGGTGTTATCATTTGAAAAATGCAAATACTTTGATGAAATTATATCATAAATAGATTTATTTTGTTTTTTGCACTTATCTCTATCTTTTAGCATATTATTGATTTTATATTTATTTGATATTTGAGATGTTTTTTCAAGGTATATCACATTTTTAGTTGAAAAACTGTATGTATTAAAGAACATTGGATCTAAATGAGTAAGTATAATTGGAAACAACTCTTTTCCCGAATCTTTAAATTGCTTTATAAATTTAGTTATAAAATACTGTGAAGCTATAAGATTAGCATCATCTAAATAGTCGAAAATTTCATCTATTATTAGAATATTTTTAGCTTTGCGCAATTTGCTTTTTGCCTCGAATAATTTACCTATAAAACATAGAATATCACGTTCTCCATTAGATATTTGGGTTGCTTTCGGAAATTCAAGTATAAATTTATTTCCTTTTTTACAAGCTCTTATATTTTTCCATGTGCAATTGAAAAAACTTAACATCTCGTTTATTTCACACTTATCATTTAAAAAATTGTAATATGAAAAAATATAAGATAAATGATTTCTGTTTTCCTTGTAAATTTCCTTGAGTTGAATAATATTGATTGCTTTTTCATTTGTTGTTTTATCTTCGAACAAGAAGTCAAGCTCGTTTGAAATTTTATTAAAGGACTCAATTGATATTAATTGAGTCAAATCTATATCAGCGTTAGCTATTTGCGTTGCAGTCCCATTTATTTGGTTAATAGTTTTTATGAAATTGGATATCTTATCGTTATTGCGTGTTTGTAGCAACTTATCAAACTCACTTTTCAACTTTGAAATTTTACTAACTATGTTTGGGCATGATAATACATTTTTTAAATTAACTAATATTTTACCAGCCGAAGATCCAAAATTTAATTTCATACTTGATAATGAATAAGCAAAATCTTTTTTATTGGGTATTTTATCATATAATATAATTGGTTCAACAACTAAAGATGGCACAGACGATGCATATCCTCCAAAGTTACGTGTCGCGGCTTTGGGCTTTACTTGACTGCTTATTACAAATACACTATATTTTGATGATATTGTGTTTGATGTGCGATCAGCCATATATGAACCTTCTTCGTCATATAACTCAATTATCGAATTTAGTTCTTTGTCGTTTTTATATTTATTTTCTTCAATGACATCAATTTTATTGCGATTTATAGAATTAAAAGCAGTTGCAATTGAGCTTTTACCAAAACCATTAGGCGCAACAAAAAAAGTAGGCTTATTGGGATATATATCTGCTATTATTTCTTGTGATGAAATTCCACGAACATTTTCAATGTTTATTTTTTTAATTTTCACAATATTCCTCCTGAAATTCTATTTTCTTATAGAATTTTCCAACCGAAATCTTCTAATATCAAACTTCTACATTCTAACAAAGCTTGACAAATTATTCTTCACTTATAAAATATTTGAAATATATATCCAATTCAGCTTTATTTAAACCTTCTTTTTCATATTTCGCCATAAAAACTTTAGCGATATTTTCTTTTGTATTACCTTTTTTTAATGTATTTTTTATTAAGAGTGAACTGAAATTGTATTCAGAAAACCAAGACAACTTAAATTTATCATATTGAAATTTAGTCGGATCAATTAAAAAATTAAACACATCAGTATCTTTATCAAAAAAAGGTTTAAATTTTTCACGCTCTAATAAATAATCATTAATGTATAAATTAGATATGTGATTTAACAATGAAATATATGAATTTTTTAAAAGCGAAACCCCAGAATCTTTTTCACTTGATTCTTTTGTTACTTTATCTAAAATTATTTGTTCGGTTTTTAAATCTGGTACGATTATCCCTAATTGCAATGCATCAAAATACAAAGATGGCTTGACTTTATTTCTATTGACATAATCGCAAATTAATTGTTTTGATATATCATCACAAAAATCATAAATTTTTAAAAATTCTAATTTCCCTTTAGCATTAATAAATCTAGAAGTTTTATTTTTATCAAACTTTATATTTGAATTTTGATTTTTTAAAATATATAAACAAGTGTCAAAAATGGTATTGAAAATATCCCAATTATATCGTCCGTCATTTGATTTACTAGTCTCACTAATAGAAAGGATAATCTCAATTATTTCTTTTATTTGACTTAAATTAATTAAATCAATATTATTTCTAGCTATATTTAGCATAAAACTATTAAAACAATTTAAATATTCAAATTGAAAAATTTCCTTTTTTAGTATGTTGATAAGCTCTTTTAATAATTTTGAGATTTGTTCATCTGAAAATTTTATTTTTGATGATAAATATACCAATCTATCAAGTTTAGACGCATCAATATTTTGGATTAAGTTACGTTCTGAAGCTATTTGATAATTTAGAATTTTTTTATATAACAAACTATACGCTTCATCAGAAATTTTCAAAAGTTTATTGTTATAATTTGAAAATATATTTCTTAAAAATTTCAAATCACAATATTCCGTACTACATATAATCGCAAAGCTTGAAAGTTCAGGTAATGAATAATTTCCAACAATAATACCTGTAATCATTTCTTGATTGCGTGTCGGGGTGAAATGCGATGCTACACAAGCGTGAAAATAGTTACGAAATATATGTTTAGTTTCATTATAATTGTGAACCATCATAAAATTATATGATATAAAATTATACAAATCAATAACACTTTTCTCTAACTTATCAATTTCCTGAATGTTAAAATTTATTTTACTATCTGTTTTAATATTATTAAACATCTCATTAGACAAATAGCATTCGCTATACAAAAAGCTATAATTAGATAATTCCAATAAAAAACTATCTTCATCAGAAATTAAATTGTATTTATAAACTAACTCTTGTAAATTTATATTAATTTTAGTTGTGTCACGCCAATCTAGGTGCGATAATTGCTTTATATTATATTCACAAATAAAATGCCACAAATAGTCTTTTTTCTTTTTGCATAATATAGATATTGCTTTAAGAGCTAAAAGACATTTTTGATAATTTTGTGTTCTATAGTATATAAAAGTCGCTTTTAATTTCTCTTCCACAAGTACATTTGAATCATAAATATTAATTGATTCAGCAAAATTGTTCAAATCCACTAAGTTGTTTGTTTCTAATAAATCCCAATATTCAGAATTATTAAATCTTTTTTTAGTATCTACATCACAGTTGTGTCGTTCGTTTGATTGTTTAAAATACTCTATACTCTCTAATTGACTTTTTGAAAATATGGATAATATTTTTGAATGATTTATACTATCACTTTTATTAAACTCATCCCAAAATATAGTGTCATTTTTGCAATATATACTAATCCCTTGCCCTATTACAGTCGCACTCCACGAAGGGTTTGACTTGTTTATAGCTTTCCTAATATATTTTAATGGTATATAGTTTAAATTTTCATACTCAGATAACTTGTTGTATAAAACTTGCTCAAAATCATCTATTTCATCATTCAAAATAAAATAATCTAATGCCTTAAGAGTATTTTCATAAATATCGTTATTATTACAGTCAAACTCTTTGATTTTTTCAGAGTAGACCAAATTTATACCAAGATTTTTATAATAATCACTTATTGTCTGGTTATATTCGTTATCGCAAACAAGCATATATGCTCTCTGAAAATCCTTTCCTAGTGCGTTTTTGACCCAATGAAATATTTGTTTTGTATCTGGGTCATTAAATGAATACCCCACAAACAAAACAGTATTTCTAGCAATTAGAGATTTAATTAAGGTTTCTGTTAATTTAAAATTCTCGGAAAAATTAAGGTAGTCATCTTCTTTTAAAACATAATTATTATTACTAAACCCTCCATGCATTTTGACTAACAAACGGTCATTTTTCGCATAAGGAATATCAGTATCTTTTTCAATTATTTCTAAAAATTCGCCATTCTCATCGGCAACTTTTTCTAAAAAATCATCATAATTAGTTGTTATAATATGAGCTGGTTTTAAGTCAAAAATCTTTCTATGTAAGTTGTTTGGCGATTTATCAGGATAAGAAAAAATTTCTTGAACTAATTCATTGTATTCTTTAAACCCTCTAGCATTAAAATAGTATTGTGGAATTTTTAAGTAATCTGTTTCATCTTTAAAATCAAATTCTAATTTACTCTTTATTTGTTCTATTACTGTTCCCCACAAAGGAATTCCGGAATTCTTAGAAACTCCAGCTCCCACAAAAACAACCAGCTTGTTTTCGAGCGATGCTTTTTTTATTAGTCTTTTAGTTTCTTTATACAATTATTTCACCCCATTTAATTTTTTAAGTTTCCATTTCGTTAACAAGTAAAATCAAAGCTATCATTTATTTTTCTTTCAATTTCAGAATGATTTAAGTTACCTGACTTGTACAAATTTGCACATAAAATTAAATTTTTGACATTTAATG
This sequence comes from Clostridia bacterium, assembly GCA_044432645.1. Classification (GTDB taxonomy): domain Bacteria; phylum Bacillota; class Clostridia; order Oscillospirales; family Acutalibacteraceae; genus SIG603. The sequence continues at coordinate 5,847 of JAWXUM010000066.1, forward strand.
ACGTTCCTTGCCTATTGGTCGTTCTGGTTAATCGTTCCAATTGAGAAATATAATTACCTGTAAAATGACCTGAAATAAACATAAAATAGAATTTATTTATATTTTCATCAAAATTAAGCCACCACTGATTTGGATTAACTGAAATATCTCGTGTATCATTTTCTCTGATATATCTTTCCATCTCATCAGCTTGAGATATTGGTAAAGAATATCCATTGGAATAAGCTTTTGTATCAATAATAATACCATAATTTTCGTTCATACTATCAGAATATATAACTCCATCTGGTTTACGACTTCCCCCAAGATGTAGTCCTTTATAATCACATTCTTCCAATAACAATTCCAGAGTTTTCATTTCAAATAGTCTATTTTGTGAACTATCATAAGCTAAATCAATCAAGGATAAATATTCATGTGAAATATGAGTTATTAAAGGTCTTAACTCTTCTTTTATTTCTGTTAATGTTGATCTTGTCAAACGTTGTGCGAGAGGCAAAGTAAAATCATTAATTTTATCATTCCACTTACAAGTAGTTTCTGATAAACTTATATTCAATCCTAAGTTTATCAAACCATTTACATCGGATTTAATGGTATCAATTGTTTCATTAAAATTAACTTCACACAACTTTTCTAATAATTCACAAAACCTAATTTGTGAGTTGTTTTCTGAAATAAATTTCAACACATATGCTCTTCTAGTGCGTAAATATTCTCTATCATTACCCTTGGTAGCTAACATCTCAAAACAAACATTTTTCGATATTCTTCGATATCTACTGCGTCCGATAGTTCTATTAAGTGCTGTAATACCATTCGCAGAGATTCTATATGATTGTCCGATGGTTTCTACGCGAGTGTCTCCAGAAATTTCCACATTTATACTTTTCGGAACTTGTTCAACTAACCCTAATTTGGCTAGCCATTTTGCTGTCATACGAGCATATTTATCAGATGAACCTTCCCAATCTGTTTTCATTTTATTTTTCTCTTTTTTATCTTCAATAACAGCTAATTGCCTAAGAAGAATAGATTGTGGTAAGCTTGTAAATCCGTCCTCACCAACAAAACCTAATTGCTTACCAATTTCAAACTTGGTAAGATGAGTGTATTCTGTTTCGTTTAACAAATTAAGAATTCTAACAGCTGGTGGATATGCTAAAATTGCTGATATTAATATTTCTTTTTCATTTTCATTCAAATCATCATTCATAGTTCTCGCATTAGTAAGTTGCAAACCAGTTTCAGTAATTTGAAAAGTATCATTTGAATAGTTATAACTAATAAAACCAAACGCATGTGCCCATCTAATAAAATTATCGGCTGGCCAATCACTAATAAAACTTCTTTTTTGTCCTTTTACCGTAGCTTGCACTATACCGTTGCATCTAGCAGTGCTACGAGGCATAAATGAAGTACCTACCAAATCAGTATATAGTAACTTTAAAGGTCTATTATCCAAAGCTGATAATAATCTTTCTTGTCCATCAATTTCGCTAATTAAATTTGGAATTATCCTCTCTTTTAGTTCGCTGTGTTTATCAGAGTTTTCGTCAAAAATAGCAACTACGTCACAAAGACTTCTAAAATTGCTTGGATCTTGTATCCAACCGAAGGCTCTAAACGATGTCACATGTGTAGGTAAAATATTTATCATAATTTATTAATGAATAGTATTAATAGTTAGTTATCAACACTTCTTCACTTACCCCCTTTACAGTATTATGGCTTGAATTTGAATAGTCAAAATTCAAACGATTGATTTTATAATTTTTACTCCAATTTATTAATAGCTCATTAGTTTTTCCTTTATGAGATAAAACATTTGATAATGCAAATCTAACATTCTGTCTATCTAAGTTATCCAAAAAAGCGTAGAGTTCAATTTCTTCTTTATTCCCCCAATCCTTAAACCCTCGGTTGCCGTCATTATAACTTCCAGTTGTAATAAGATATGGTGGGTCACAATAAACTAAATCACCTTCAGTTAAATTAGATATATCATATTCCATAAAATCTATATTTGAAAATTTAATATTTGAATTTTTAAGCTTTTTTAAAAAACTCAACAAATTCATTTTCATGTTTTTAGAAAACTGACTTCTGTCCTTTCCAAAAGGGTTATTATATTTTAAATCATTATTAAATCTAAATTGATAGTTAAAAGAATAACACGCAAGAGTATACAAATCTATTGGAGCTGGCTTATTGTTATAATATTCTCTGAATTTAAGAAAACCTTCTTTATTTTCTTTAGATAGCTTGAAGCTTGCAATATTTCTCTCAATTTGAAATATAATATCTTGTTCTTCCATTGTTTGAAAAGCTTTAAACATTTCAATAATCTTTGTGTTAATATCATTGCAAATAATTTGTTTAGCTGTAGCATTAATTCCAACATTAGCACCGCCAGAAAAAAGATCTACAAATGTATTTATTTCCACTGGAAATAAAGGAATAATTTGTGGTAATAATTTATATTTACCACCAATATAATTCATCGGACTCTTAATGTATTTTTTTGTTTGAATTGTTTTTGATTGTATAATTGGTGTTAACGATACACCAACATTTTCTATCACATAATTTTTTTTTATATAAAAAATATATTCATATAGCTCGTTAGCTTGTTTGGACAATTTTCCTTTATATTTCCGATATGGAATATCATATCTTTTGAAAGTGTTTGGAATTCCATATTTTTTTAAAATTTTCTCTATTTGTTCTGCATTCATAAGACCATCACTGCTATAACTTACAACAATATGTGTGAACTGTGCCTTAGAAATTAAATCGTCAAAAGCAGATACTACTTCTGATTTAACACAATATAATGACTTTTGTTTCGAATAATCTCGCATCCCAGTTACACCTTTTATCTCTGGTGAGTCATACTTTGAAATTGTCTCTAGCAAATGATAGTTAGGAGCATATTGCCTTGAATTATATGGAGGATCTAAATATAATATATCACCTTTTATATTTTCGATTAATTTATTTGAGTCAATATTAAAACAGCGATTATTTTTTTTATTATCAACTACATCTAATCTCATCATTTCAAATTCTTTAAATGTTCGCTTATCCCAATCTTTTAAATAAGCACCATAAGTTCCAGTTATATTCGAAATATAGGGAACACCCTCTATTAATCCAGCAAGTAAATAAAAATATTCTGACTCATTTATTAAATCTTCATTTTTCCATTGTTCTATAGTATTTCTAATAAAATCAATGCGTGTAGCATTTTTATTTGACACATACATTCTGTCGCAATTTTCATTAGGGGAATAATTTTTAGTTATGAAATATTCATTTTCATCATAGCTGTTGATTTGTGTTTCTTCAAGAAATATAAATGGATCCTCAATTCCTAATTTTTTTAATTTTTTAAAATTAGGTAATTGGTTATTTTCTATAGTTGCTTTTTGAAGCACATAAGAAAAATGCAATAAATCGTTTGAATATATTTCATATTTAGACTTAAAATATCTCGCAACAGCACCTGTGCCTGCAAAGAGATCACAAAAACTTTGTTCATTACCCATTGTATTTTCATTTATTACATTTTCTATTTCAGCTACCAATGTAGACTTACTCCCAATATATCTCATTATCTTACCTCACATCCTTAAACATCCTACTATAAATTATATCACGACTTTTCACAAAAGTCTATTGTCTAGATATCAAATTTCAATAAATTTTTATTTCAAAATAACTAGCTATTTTGAAATAGTTATGGTATTGTGTGTTACTAATAGAAAGGTGGTGAGATAATGACTAAAATTAATTTACAAGAATTTTATTTAGGTGATAAATACAATGTTATGGGTGAAGCTACGAAAGATTTTTTATTAAATGGTTCCCCAGACATAGAAGAACAAACTGGTATAGAACTATTAATCGTCAAACACACATTAATAGCAGCAGAAAAAATGAAACTAGAAAACGACTACATTTTAGAAAAATCTGAAATGTAGTTTTTTTATGGAGGTGTTAAATGAAAATATTCGATAAACTACACGAAATATGTTGCTCTGAAAAATGTGAACAAATAATAGAACTCGAAAATATTGTTGATGACAACAGAGCTATATTTCGCGAGCGAATTAGTAAAGAAGATAGAAAAATCGTCTTAAAAATTGTGGACGACTTATATATGGTAACAAATTTAAAATCACGAGATGACTTTGTCAAAGGTTTTACTTTGGCTTATGAGGTAATGAACGAACTGAATAACAACAAAACTGACCAATGTATTCTTGATAAAGATACATTGGTCTAACTTTTTTTAGGAGTGTAAAATGCAAAATATATTTGAAGAGCTGTTCATAGAAAATGAAGAATTTGAAATTGACGAAGATGTACAAGAGAGGTTTGCAGAGTCGTTAGAGTATTTATTAAACGACTGTGACAAAACAGTTAGGACTCATGCAATGCAAATTGTGGATAGCAAAGATTTAATATGCCACTCAAGAGCAATTGAAAGTTTTAAGTGTGGATTTTGGCTTGCTCGTAGGCTTGAAACCCAGCTGACAAATTATCAAAAGAAAAGATTGCAGAAACACAGCATGCCAGTTGAAGACCCACTGTATTTTATAGAGGAAGAATAGCCACCAGTTAAGCTGTGGCAAGTGAAGATAAGTTTTGCTCTAAGGGTAACCACCCCAAGGGCAAGACTTGTTTTTTATTGTATCATGTAAAAGGCGACGATGCAGCACATTTTGAGAAAAAAATTCGCAATGCCTCATCGATGATTTGAGATAGAAGTTTGCTCCATAGGGTAATTACACCACCCTCCAAACTTAGGGGGCGAATTCGCTATTGATTCAAACGAATTTGACACCAAAACGTGCGTTTTTACAGGGCGTATTGAGAGCAGTTGCACTGACCTAAGTCAGTGTTTGACGATTTATTATTGACTCATAGAGCAAGTATACCACCCCACAAAGTTAATCCCACAGACAAGGCTCGTGAGCCACAGCTTGCGACTTTGTTCACAATGTAAAGCATTACATAAAAACAAGTGTGGTAAGTGTTACTAAGTCCAAAAAAGCTGATGAACACTAGCTTTTTTGTAAATCTGCAAGTGTTACCTAACTGTTA
>JAWXUM010000067.1:0-10845 GCA_044432645.1 Clostridia bacterium
TATCCCCTTTTTATATATTCGTTTTCAATATATCGAATATAACAAATTTGTGCTAGAGGGTTTGTCTGTTGCCATGTCGCAAGTCACAACTTCGTATGAGCGAACAGAAAATATTCTGCTATCTTTCAAAGAAAATGTTGATGATGTAAAAGAACCAGTAAAAACAATCTTTTTAGAGTTCATCAATGAAATTGAGAATATCAACCCTAACTATGAAAAAGCGATTGATAATATGAAAAATAAAATTGATAATAGCGTTTGGATTGAATGGTGCGAGGCACTTAAAAGATGTACCAGAAACAGAACACTAAAATATGTTCTTGCACCGATTGTTACAAAACTATCAAAAGTCAAGGTTGTGACTGGAGAACTGCAAACAATTCTATCAAATGCAACAAAAAACTTTTGGGTTTTGATGTGTGCAGCACTCGCCCTCTTATACGTTGGAATTTATGTTTTACCCCAAGGCTTGATGATAGAAATACCAGAAAATTTAAGAAATATGTTAATCGCCTTGAATGTCACAGTTTCGGTTTTTGCAGGTATTAAAGTAAGCTTGATAACTCGTGAAGTCAAGTTCGATTTGTAAGGAGGCATATATGCAACAGATATTAATAATTCTACTTTCCATTGCTCTTTACAATATACTTGCAATAATATTAAAACTGCCAAGATTTAATATTAAACGAGCAAGAGCCATGATGAGTGGCTATGAAAAAACAGGTTGGCTAAGTGAATATATAGATAATTTTAGCGAAAAACTATCTAAATTTATCAAGCTATCCGTAATGAAAAAGAGCAAAATTCAAAAACTTTTATCCCTAGCACATTCCAGTGAAACACCAGAGCAATTCACAGCAAAAAGTTATGTATATATGATTTTGCCACTGCCATTGGTAGTGGTATTTTTATTTGCAAATCCAATGCTCGCCGTATTCCCAGTGATTTTATCAGCTTATTTATATAGACGTTGCTATAACACACTCAAAGAAGAAGGTAACAAACGACAACGCAACATTGAAAACGAAATTCTAAAATTTACAATGTATATGACAAGTTCGCTTAAATCAGAAAGAAATATAATCAGATTAATTGAGCAGTACAAAGCCAACTTTGACACTCCTCTAACTGAAGAATTAACATTAACTTTAGCTGAAATGAAAACTGGCAATTACGAAAAAGCATTGGCAAACATGAGCAAAAGAAACAATTCTAACGCAGTAAATGGTTTGGTAAATGGCTTGATTTCATCATTACAAGGCAATGACATGACAGTATATTTTGAGAATTTATCCTACGAATTAACTTCTGAATGGGAACAAACTTTAAAAAGGCAAGCCATGGAACAAGAACCTAAAATCTCAAAATTATCTATGATACTGTTCGCAATTGCAGTTGTGACAATATTTGCTGTGCTAATAACTGGTTTAACGTCTTCCAATATGCTGATGGGGGGATTTTAATGAGAAAGATTTTTAAAGATAAACGTGGAATTTCTCAAATGATAACAAGTTTAGTTGGACTATTTGTCATAACAATTATGCTTGTAATCTCCCTAACTTTTATCCGTGTTTCAAATATGCAATCTGTATTGAATGAGTTTGCGAATCAAATGGTAATTACAACTTGCGATTATGGAATTACCAGTGGTGATGACATTGACGATAGATATGAGCAACTAGCAAACAGCTTGCAAATTGAACCAACAATGTCATATTCAGCAAGTTATTTAACAGGAGCAAAAGTTCAGTATGGCGAATTAATTACAGTGACAGCAAAATCTTCTGAAACTATAAATATTTTAGGATACGAATTGCCCATGGAGTTTGAAATAACCAAAACTGGTCGCTCAGACTACTATTGGAAAATAGGTGTGATATGTTAAAGGTTTTAAAAGATAAACGTGGAAACAGCACCTTGATATATACGGTAGTTATATTGATTTTCTTATGTATGGTAACAGTTTTAGTTCTTGGCAGTAATGAGTTTAGAAGTTTAACACTTAATATATCCAACACATCAAAAACAGCACTAGAAGAATATATAAACACAGAAACAAAAAATGAAATAGACTCAATAAAAAATGGCACTGATTATATTTTAGAAATCGAAGAAGATGAATATATTGATTATTTATCAAACGCATTAAATATAGGCACGAACCTAAAAGGTGCAACTGGCAATGATAGAAATTTTGAAATATCAAACATTTCAATAACCAATAACAACGATTTAGACTTAACTTTAAAGCTAACTTTGACAATGCCATTTGAGATATTAGGTTCACAGATAATCACCTTTGATAAAGAGATTATCATAACGAGTAAATTAACAAGTAGATTTAGCTAGGAGAATAAATGAAGTACAGTGTAAATATTACAAAAATGGAAATCCAAAATTTAAAAGCCTTTGTTTCAGTAGTAATTGAGAATAAAATTGTTATTACTGGAATTAAAATCATACAAGGCAAAAAAGGCTTGTTTCTGTCAATGCCAAGTTACAAAAACAAAGATGGCGAATACAAGGACTATTGTTTTGTAATTGACAAAGACGAACGCAAAAAACTTGAAGATTTAATCTTCAAAAAATATGAAAGTGGTGATAGTGATGTTTAATTTCAAAAAAGAAAAAGAACCCGAAGAAATCAAGAAAAAGGCTGTGATTGCTGTTTGGGGTTCTCCAAACAGTGGCAAAACAACAGTAGCTACAAAACTTGCAAAGGCAATATCAGAGCAAAAAATCAATACGACATTAATCCTTTGTGATAATGTTGTTCCAATGTTACCATGCATTTTACCACCGTCTAGCATTGTAAACGAAGAAGAAAAATCCCTTGGAAAACTTCTTTCAAAAGTGAATATCACACCAACTTTAGTAAAAGAAAATTTAATGTTGATTAAAGGCAATCCAAACCTTAGCATTTTGTCATATCTAAAAAGCGAAAATGAATATTCTCACTCGTCATATACAGATATTCAAGCCGAGGAATTGCTCGATAGCGTTAAAGAATTAGCCTCAGTTGTTATTGTGGATTGTTCAAGCAATATTGCAAGTTCAGTTATAAGCACGACAGCACTTTTGGAGAGCGACTTTGTGGTCAATTTAATTACTTGCGATTTAAAATCAATCAGCTTTTTATCAAGTCAACTCTCCGTTTTATACAATAAAGGTTTTGATGAAATTGCAATGTACAAAGTCTTGTCAAATGTTAAACCGAACAGCAATAAAGAGCAAATGAGTATGTCAGTTGGCAAAATTGCCTTTGAGTTTTCCAATTCATCCGAGTTAGAAGAACAGTTCCAAGAGGGTGATTTGTTGGGTGATTTAACATTCAAAAACAGCAGAGAATTCAGAAAAACAATAAAATTAATTCTAAAAGAGATTTTAGATATATGAAAGGAAAGCTATGAAAATAAATAAATTAGAAAAATTTCAAAGAGTTTCAGTAAGCATAATTTTGGCAACGATGATGACAATGTTGCTGTCAACTTCTGTTTTTGCAACTGGAGATGTTGCAGGAGCTATCGAGGGTGCATGGGGCGATGCTTCATCTCAAATTATAACTGTTGTAGATAATGTGGTGTTCCCCGCAATAGATATGATCTTAGCAATATTTTTATTTGTCAAAATCGCTACAAATTATTTTGAATACAAAAAGCACGGTCAGTTCGAATTTACGGCCCCAGCTATTCTTTTCGTTTGTTTAATTTTCACACTCACAGCACCACTATATCTATGGGATATTCTCGGTTTAAGTACAACTGGTGGTGCAACAGGTAGTGGTCCAGTGGTAAGCATTTGATAAAAAATAATACAATTTAAAGCGAGAAATTCGTTGCTTATGTTAATGGATTTATGTATATAATTAGTATATACTTGGTTTACCAAAATAGAAAAGAAGGTGAGCTAAGTGGCAAATCTAAAAAGTTTATGTGCTAAAATAGATATTGATTTACACAATAAAATTAGCAAAGAAAAAGAGCAATCTGGGCACACATTAAATGAATACATTGAAGAATTACTCATAGAATATTATGAAATGAAAGAGCGTGGAGAAATGGAAAAAACAAGAACATTAGCAGTGCAAATACCAGAGGATTTATTCTTAAAATTAAAAGAATATCTTAAAGCAAATAATCTAAAACAAAAAGATTTTTTATTAAATCTCATAGAAGAAGTTATATCAGAAAAAGCACCAAGTGACCACTTCCTAAGTGAAGAATAATCGCTTGGTGCTTCATATTTAAAACGCAGATTAAACCCTGCGTTTATTTTTTTTGAAAGGAGAGCTTAAAAGGATGATTGATATGTTTTTTGGTGGAGTTATGGATCAAATGATTGACTGGGCATACGTTCAATCAGTGGCTATGTTCTCAACATTTTTTTCAATGATTTCATATATGAGTGTGGAGTTATTCCAACTAGATTGGATAAAAGCTATTGTCCTATTTTTTCAATATTTAGGTTGGGCGTTTTATTTAGTGGGACTAATAGTATCCGTTTTTGAAACTGCAATAGAATGTCAATCAGGACGAGGAAGCATAAAAGATACTGCACTCAATGCAATTAAAGGATTTTTAGCAGTATCACTTTTCACTATTTTACCGATTGAACTTTACACTTTAGCAGTGAAATTACAAGCGACAATAACAATTGGAATTACTGGTATGGGTCAAGGTTATGAAGAATTAATAGATGGAATAATGACAGAATTCGGAGAAACTTCAGTCGATGGACTAGCAAGCAATTTAGCATCACAATATATGATTACAAATGCATTATTCATGTTAATAGGTTTGATTATGTTTATATATGCAGTTGTGAAAGTTTTCTTTGCAAATTTAAAACGTGGTGGAATATTACTCACACAAATTTGCGTAGGAAGTTTATATATTTTTTCAATTCCAAGAGGATATATGGACGGATTTACAAGTTGGTTTAAAAAAATCATTGCACTTTGTATTACCACATTTTTACAAACAACCATACTGACAATAGGAATGTTGGTGCTTAGAGAAAATATGATACTTGGAATAGGATTAATGCTATCAGCAGGAGAAGTTCCAAGAATTGCTGAAGTTTACGGACTTGATACCTCAACAAGAAGTAATATGATGGGTGCTGTTCATGCAACACAAACAATAGCCACAACAGTAAAAACAATAGCAAGTGTTGCTAAATAAAAGAAAAGAGATGATGAAAATAAATATGACAATGGGTAGTTTATTTGATGGGATTGGTGGGTTTCCATTAGCAGCAGTTAGAAATGGAATTGAACCAATATGGGCATCTGAAATTGAAAAGTTTCCAATAGAAGTAACAAAAATAAGGTTTCCAAACATGCACCATGTTGGAGATATTACAAAATTAAATGGTGCAACTTTGCCTCCTGTAGATATAATCACAGGAGGCTCACCCCTGCCAAGATTTAAGCGTGGCAGGAAAAAGAGCAGGTCTTGAAGGTCAAAGGTCAGGACTGTTTATGGAGCAAATTAGGATAACAAAGGAGATGAGAGAAGCTGATGCAAGACGAGGTCATACAGTTCAGTTTATACGACCAAGATACTTTATCTGGGAAAATGTGCCAGGAGCCTTCTCCTCCAACGGTTACAAAGACTTCCAAGCGGTCCTTGAAGAAACCATCAGAATTGCAGATGAGCGACTTTCTTTACCTCGACCTCCAAACGGGGCATGGAAATCTTCTGGGTGCATATTGGGAGATAAATTCTCACTTGCTTGGAGATGTTTGGACGCTCAATACTGGGGTGTCGCCCAAAGACGTAAGAGAATCTTTCTTGTCGCAGATTTTGGAGGTCACACCGCTTCCGAAATATTATTTGAGCAAGACCGCTTGTTTAGGAATACTAAGACGAGCCAAGGCGAAAGAAAAAATACTGCCACCACAACTAGAGAATGCACTAATGATACAGGCAGAACTGGTGTAAATGAAATAGAGGCATTTCATATAAATCAACGTGAAGAAGTCATAGATTTAAACGGAATTTCAGGTGCTTTGATGGCAACTAGAACTATGCAAATGCAAACATTATGTCGTTGGTACATTGATGCACAGAGATCATAAAGGGGTTAACACTTGCTATGTCAACCAAGATAAATGTATAGTTCAACCATATCAAAAAACAATTGGAGCATTGTGTTCAGGCGATTGGAAAGGCCCAAGTAGTCAGTATGTAAGCCAAGATAAATGTATTGTAAACCGAAACCTCGTAAGACGTTTGACACCATATGAATGCGAATTGTTGCAAGGTTTTCCACCAAATTGGACAAATATACCAAAAGCAAGTGATAGCCCACGATACAAAGCGTTGGGCAACAGCGTGGCAATTCCATGTGTAACATTCGTTATGCGTGGGGTTGCTTATTTTTTACAAAAGGAGAACTATGGAAAGCAAAACTAAAGTCGGCAAAGGCATAAAGTTTGAGCGAATTCGGAGAATTACTGGCTACCTTGTAGGTAGTAAGGAACGCTTTAATGATGCTAAAAAATCAGAAGAAAAGGATAGAGTTAAACATAGTTTGAAAAGAGGTGGCTGAAATATTTATATATCCAGACAATTTAAAGTCAAAAGCTACATTGTGGATGTGGCAACTTAGAGATGCAACTATTGTTGTCGGTGGTGTTATCCTTTCTGTTTTCGCCTTAGTGCAAACAGGAATATTAATACCAATGGTGATAACAGTAGTGTATGCAATACTCTCAATACAAGTAGATGGAATTAGCATTTTGAACCTTATTCAAAGTGCTTTTTTCTATTTTCTATTCAAACAACAACGATATGATTGGAAAGCGTAATGCTTTAATTAAATTTATTTAGAAAGGATTTTTATGTTAAAAAAACAACAAAATTCAAGCAAAGACCTTATTGGAATTGATGAAATTACAGATTACAGCATAAAAACAAAATATGGTGAACTGGTTTATTTTATGATTAAACCTAGTAATTTATCTGTTTTGTCTGAAGATAGTGTTTCATCAAGAGTACATTCACTTATGACAATTTTAAAAGGTATATCAGATGTAGAAATGATTTGCATGAACTCCAAAGAAAACTTTGATGAAAACAAGCAATACATTAAAAAGAGAATTGAAGATGAGCCAAATCAAATTGTCAGGAAACTTTTAGAGCTTGATAACAAAAACTTAGATAAAATTCAAGTAACAATGGCAACTGCTCGTGAGTTTTTAATTGTGATTAGGCTTGTAAATGAAAAAGAAAATGATATACTTTCATACCTTGCACGAATAGAAAAAAGCTTTAAAGATGCAGGCTTTTCACTTAAACGAGCAAACCAAGAAGATATACAAAGAATTTTATCAGTATACTTTGAGCAGAATGTTACGACAGAAAAATATGAGGACTATGACGGAGAAAGGTGGGTTATTTAATGGCTAAGAAAAAAATAGTTATCCAAAAAGAAGATGCACAAATAAAAAGTTATATGGATATGATTAGTCCATCAGCGATAAAATTTAACATTGACCATTTCATTTGTGGCAATACTTTCCGTTGCGTATATGCACTAAGAGAATATCCTACATCGACAACCGAACAAGCAATTCTTAAACATTTAGGCGAAAAAGATGGAGTGACTTTGCACATTTACACAAGACAAGTAACAGCAAATGAAGAAAAGCAAATTATTCATAACGCAACAAACAAAAACAGGCTTAACAGTTCCAACAACGATTTAAAGGAAAATATTACTGCACAAAGCAATCTTGAAGATGTAGCGACAATCATATCCACAATGCATAGAAATAGAGAACCTCTCCTCCACTGTGCTGTGTTTATAGAATTAATTGCAGATAACATGGAGCATTTAAAGATGTTGCAAACAGATGTTCTGACAGAGCTTGTACGTTCCAAATTAAATGTAGATAGATTAAATTTAAAACAACAAGAGGGTTTTTTATCTGTAATGCCTAGTGGTAGAAACTGTTTTAATACACAGTTTGAAAGAGTATTGCCAGCGAGTTCTGTTGCCAATTTATTCCCATTTAATTATTCAGGTAAAACCGATTCCAATGGTTTCTATTTAGGTCGTGACAAATTTGGTAGCAATATAATTGTGGATTTTGACAAACGAGATGACGATAAAACAAATTCAAACATTCTGATTTTGGGCAACTCAGGTCAAGGAAAGTCGTATCTTTTAAAGCTGATTGTGTGCAATTTTTTAGAAAATGGAAAAAATGTTATCACTCTTGACCCAGAAGATGAAATGCAAGAAATATGTGAAAATTTTGGTGGTTCATTCATTGATTTAATGGCTGGAAACTATCTTATCAACCCATTGGAAGTGAAAATTTGGAGTAATGAGCAAGAAGAATACGATGAAGATGTTCCAAACGCATTCACTCAAAAAGCTAGACTTAGTCAGCATATATCATTTTTAAAAGACTTTTTTAGAAGTTACAAAGATTTTGATGACAAACATATTGATGTCATTGAAATTCTGTTATCCAAGCTATATGAAAAATTTAATATTACCGATAGCAGTAATTTCAGAAGAATAAAAACCATAGATTATCCCATTTTATCAGACCTTTACGAACTTTTAGAAAATGAGTTTAAAGAGTATGATGAAAGCGAATATCAGCTTTTTACTAAAGAAATATTGCAAGAAATTTTATTAGGACTTCACTCAATGTGCAAAGGTGCTGAAAGTAAATTTTTCAATGGTCACACAAATGTTGTCAGTGATAGGTTCATTGTATTTGGTGTTAAAGGCTTGCTTCAAGCCAGTAAAAATGTGAAAAATGCAATGCTTTTCAATGTTCTGTCTTACATGAGTGACAAACTTTTGACCGAGGGAAACACAGTCGCAACAATAGATGAACTTTATTTATTCCTTACAAATATGGTTGCAATTGAGTATATACGCAATTTTATGAAGCGTGTTCGTAAGAAAGAATCAGCTGTAATACTAGCAAGTCAGAACCTTGACGACTTTGCAATCCAAGGTATTTCAGAGTTTACAAAACCACTATTTTCAATACCAACACACCAGTTTTTATTTAACGCAGGAACAATTGATAAAGCTTTTTACACCGAAACATTACAACTTGAAGAATCAGAATTTAACCTAATCAAGTTCCCACAGCGTGGAACTTGCCTGTTTAAATGCGGGAATGAGAGGTACAATTTAATGGTTCACGCACCCAAATACAAAGAAAAATTATTCGGAAAAGCAGGAGGTCGATAATATGAATTTAGATTTTCTGTGATGGGTGGTGATAGTAAATGGCAGTATCAGTAGGTGTAGTTGTTGCAAAAGTTGCCACTGCAATCGTGACAGACAAAAAAGCTCGTAAGGTTGTTGGGTGGATACTTGTAATTATTTTAGCACCAATAATTTTAATAGTTATTTCAATATATATGTTGATTTTTAATTTACAAGGTAGTGGTGAGGATACATCTTTTATCGACTCTGTGTTTTTTTCGCAAAGTTTAGGTGCAGGGGTTGAAGAAGATTTGGCAGAATTATCTGTGATATTACAAGAAGATTTTAAGAAAATAGATGAATTATATGACGAAGATAGTGGACTTGATGTGCTAGAAATCAAGTCCACTTATTATGTTTTAGCACTATATACAAACATGGAAAACGAGTTTGTAGCTAGTGATTTTATTGCGTGTTTTACAGGTGTTGATATAGACACAGCATACGAAAATATCTATAACGAATATGGTATTGAAGTTGATAAATCGACCATTGAGGTTATAGATGAAGTTTATAAATATGTAAAATCTATTGAAAATCAAGATATAAATTCAAATATTTTCACTGTCCCAGACGATAAAAATAATATTGATTTAGCAAATTATGCTATACAGGCATATGAAAATAACTGGGGTTATGTCTGGGGAACATTTGGGCAAGTTTTAACTCCATCACTATATTCAAGTAAGTTGGCACAATACCCTGACGGAGTTGGAAATTGGTCTGAATTCATCCTTGAAAACTGGTTAAATGGTAGAACAGCAGATTGTATTGGACTAATAAAATCGTACTCTTGGTACAATGTTGAAACAGAAAGCATCAACTATGCAACAAATGGAATGCCAGATATTGGAGCAGATACGATGTATAACAACGCAATCGAAAAAGGAACTATCGACACAATGCCTGAGATAGTTGGACTAGCAGTTTGGTGCAATGGACACATTGGTGTGTATATAGGCAATGGAGAAATTATAGAAGCAATGGGAACACAATACGGAGTTGTAAAAACAAAAGTCAGCGAAAGGAACTTCACCCACTGGCTTAAAATTCCGTATATAAATTATATTGAAGAATAGAAAGTGAGAAATTTATGAAACAAGAAAACATTAAAATTTTGAAAATCGAAGAAAACCAAGCACCAGTTATTAAAGAAATACCAAACAATTTAAAGTCGCTTCAAAAAGAAGTTGGTGGTTTAATTGAAATTGGAAACATGGGCGATGGCAACTGTGTCATCTTTAATGAGGAAGGAAAAATCAATGGGATGAACCCAAACAGATGGATTGGCAGTGATATAATCTGCGGTCCATTTTTTATTTGTGGCGATGACGGAGAAGATTTTGAAGGATACAGATATTGAAAAATATCAAGAATATTTTAAAGATATTCCAATTTTTTCAGGTGATGAACAAGAGCTAGAACCACGAATAGAAGTAATCGGATTTGATTGGTAAAGGAGAAATTTTATGAAAAAAACAAATATTATTGTGCGTTATGATAGCGAAAAAATCGATGCACTTAACTTCCATTTAGCAAAGAAAAACGCAAACATTCACACAGAACTCGAAGATGCAATCACATCTTTATATGAAAAAG
>JAWXUM010000068.1:0-10709 GCA_044432645.1 Clostridia bacterium
TGAAGAACCAGAAGAAATACTGAATTATGAGTTAATTCATAAACCAGAAAAACCATTGAAAAATTGAAAGAGGTATTATATGAAAAAACAAGAACTTAAAGTAACAGAAATCCTAAAATTTATAAAAATGGCAGCACCATTAGTGGAGAAATGCTATCAATTTTTGGCAGAAGAATATCCTTGTGAATTTACAGAAGATAACGAAGATTTTCTTGAAAGTTTAAGTGAAAACTTTGTAAAAGTCCCTAATTGGATTGAAGATGAAATCGATTGTGGTGACACAATATTCAGATTTGAAGTAGATGAAGAAACTGGAGCAGTATCGCTAGAACCAGCTGACGAAAACGAGTTCTGCTATCTGCCTGAATGTGTGCTACAAAGACTTTATGATGAAAAAATCGACTTAACAGATTTAAGAGATGCAGTAGATTATGAGGTGAATTATGGCGAATAAAAAAATTGAGGTTTATAGTTCAAGTAGATCAGTGGCGAAAAAGAACAATGAGTTGGAAAAATATGTTGTATCTTTTACTGAAAACACAAAATGTGCAAGAGCTATTGAAGAAAGCTTAAAAAACAACTTTAATGGTTTTAAGCTAAAAAAAGACTCAGCAAAAGAAATCATAGCTGAGTTTGGCTTTGATAGGACTAACTTCGTGCTCGCTAATTCCGTTCAGAAAAAAATTGGCGATAAACGTATTGATAAAGAAACACGCAAATGGGCAAGTTCAATATATGTTCCACGAGATATGGTTCAAGGAACTAATATGGCTAACGAGTATGCAGTAAATTCAGACACAGGACTTATTAATTTGATTGCAAAACAGGCACAAAAGGAATACGAAAACTTAAATTTAATTAAATTTGACCAATGTAACGACCCAACTGGTTTAGATTATACAAATAAAATCATGGTTTTAAACCCTGAATTTCTTTATGACGAATACAAAACACCAGACGATCAAATTGTTAAATGTGGTGGTGGCTTTGGTTGTTCTCCGACAGCTATTGGACGAACTGTTTTCGGTGAGTATATGAATGATAATACATCTTGCTCGTTTAGTAGGTCTGATTTTTTGGGTGAGCTTAAAGAAGAATATTATCCACAATGGCTTCAAGAAAAGCTAAAACAAGAGGTCGAATTAGAAAATCAAACCCAAAGTATGGAACAAAGTATGTAATTTGATTAAATTAAATAGCTTATCTTCTGTATTAATCACAATAGCTTTATAAATTAATTAGTATATACTTAACTTACAAAAGAAGGGAGAAATCAATATGAAGAAAAATAGAATAATCGCAGGAGTTTTATCAGCAGTAATTGTGACAGGAACTGTTGTTGGAGTTATGTTGGCAAAGCCAAATGAAAGTGTGGAAATCGAACCAACACCATCGGCAACAATTGAACCAACGGTAGAACCTGAGTGTTCAGATGATGAAGATTGTGACGATGATTGCTGTACTGATGAAGAAGATGAAGTCGTAGAACCGACAATATCACCAACAACATCACCGACCACAACACCACAACCGAGTGATGAGCCAGTAGAAAACGAAAGCACAACTTCACCAACGATTACACCATCGCCTACAACAAAACCAGAAGTAACAACTACACCTGAACTACCAGAGCCGACAGAAACAGCAAAGCCAGTTGAACCAAGCACAACACCTACTGTAACACCTGAACCAGAAATTGAAACAACACCAGATCCAAGCCCAAGCACTGAACCAACACCGACTCCAGAGGATGGAGATACATTATATCCTGGTATGATAGCAAATCCTGTAACTACATCAGATTTTGCGTGGAATAGATATGTAGAAAAAGGGTGTACTGTATGTGGATCAAGAACTTGTCCTGCATATGATTATGCAAACCATATTTTCACATCCATAAATTGTGATAGTTACAATGAATATGAATCTACACATTGTGAAATATGTGGTAAAGAAGAAGGTAACGGTACAAACGGAACTTGTCTAAAACCTATGGGTGACTCGATATGTTACTACTGTGGAGAAGAAATCTACGCTGGCGAATGTCACACTTGTAAATGAGGTGGACAATGAAAATAATTAAAAAGTTAATAACATTAACACTTTGCATGGGCATTGCTACTATTTTTAGTAGCAGTGCTTTTGCTCTTTCTTGGAGTGGTTCGACAAACATAGGAAGTAATAACCCCGGTATTGCAACTGGTGGATTTTCTGTGCCATATACAAGTGAAAGCAATTTAGTCGGTTACAGATTTTCAGTTATAGACTCAGATAAAAATACAGTAGTTATACAAGATTATCTGCGTGGAAGTAATTCATATATGACAACATATGGAAAAGTTTTAGTCGAAAGCTCTTCTCACGAAGTTCGAAATAAATATCAATTAAAATCAAATTACAATGGTGCATATACAACTGTAACTAAAACTTTTGAAACCTATTCAAGTTTGCCGTCTGTAGGAAGTATAAAAACATGGGTGATTAATAATTCAGATACTTTACTTAAAAAAATGGGTTTACCAAATGGCACAGATGATATGTATTATGGTGACAGATTACTAATAGAACCACTTTTTATGGTTGTAATTAATAACGAAAAGCTTACAATGACAATTTCAGATATAGTGATTGTTGGTTCGCAAGTTTTCGGCAAAACTGGAAATGTATATTCTCAAGGTTGGGGAGATGGAACTTGGGGTTATTTAAGTAACTACACACAGAAATTCTTCCCTAACTATTTACACACCGATAGTGACAGTTCTTTATGGAGTGATTTATGGGGAAATGCTCCCACATTATCAAGTATCGCAACTTTTGGAACTATACTTGATAATGGCTATGGTGTTGGTGTTGCGTTTCAATCGTACAAAGACCCCATCGTTGAAGTAACTATAAAATACTGGAAATACAGTTTTTCATCAAGTTCGTGGACACAGTTTGATACTAAATATGATTCCACTACAGATGTAGACTCTTACACACCAAGTATTTTATCAAATCCAAGTTATTACACATATAACAGTTGGAGTTATATGGGAAACAATGTGTTCCATGTTGATTATTGGCAAAATAGATATACAGTGAGCTACAATGCAAATAATGGTACAAATGCACCAAATTCTCAAACAAAATATGGTGGTGTAAATTTAACTTTAACATCAAGTGTTCCAACAAGAAGTGGATATACTTTCAGCCAGTGGAACACCAAGGCAGATGGAACAGGAACTAGCTATTATCAAGGTAGCAGTTTCACTTCAAATAGTAATGTTACTTTATATGCACAATGGAAAAAGAATTACACTTTAGATTTAAACGCATATTTAAACAACACCTATTACGGTGGAACTTATGACTGGGCAACTGTAGATGTGTATGTTAACGGAAGTTTAGTCGCAAATGATGTCACCGACTATTATGCCTATCACCCACAAGGTTCAACTTATGAAATCAAAGATATTAAAATGGCAACTGGAAAGATGAATAACGGACAAAGTTCCTACAGTGGCACAATTAATAGTAATGTTTCTGTAAATTTAAACTTGTTAAGTTTGCACACCCAAACACTTAATTTCTACAAATGGAAACCAGATACAAACAGTTGGGAAAGTTACACCTCAAAATCATATACAGCAGCATATGGAACAACTTTCACAGCAACAACAAGTGGAATTACAACTCCAACAGGTTACTATTTCAGCCATTTTAACGTACCTTCGTGGACAGTTACAGGAGATTATTGGACGAACGGACATTATTATCCAAACGAATACACAGTAAGTTACAATGCAAATGGAGGTACAAACGCACCAAGTTCACAGGTGAAATATTACGGAGTTAATCTTACAATATCTTCACAAATTCCAACTAGAACTGGCTATATTTTCAAAGGTTGGGGAACTTCAAGCACAGATACAACAGCTAATTATCAACCTAGCTCAACATACACCAGTAATTCGGCGATAACTTTGTATGCTATTTGGCAACAAGTAACAGATTTATACCCAGAATTTAATACACCAAATGCAACTTATTATGCTAATACTGAAATAATTGCAAGTTTTGATATTGTAAACAATGGTGCAATAAATTTTACCCAAAGCAATGATGTAGATGTGAATTTAAAAGTATATTCCATATCGCAAAGCAATGTAAGTTCATTGATTTTAAACAGTACACAATCAATTGTCATTCCTAAATATGAAGAAAATCTTGTGTATTGGAAAATATCAATTCCGAGCAGTAGTAAACAGCTGAAATATGAAATAACAGTTTCGTCATCGTCAGAAGAAACAAACTCAAGTAACAACACTCAAACATATACAGTTAACGTGTCAAGCCTTGTAAATTCGCAAACAGATGACACGATTTTTGAAGATACTCCAATAGGTTTTACAGTTCCTAATTCAAATTCAAATATAACTGGTTTGAGTATCGACAATAACGCAAGTTGGCAAGTTTGGGAATGGGTCAATAACAATTTCAAACAAATAACTTATGGGATTGAAACAAGTTTGTCTGTAACAATGGAAGCCGACACAGCTTGTAAAACGGAACTTGTAAATGGAAGTTCTATCACAATGAAGTCTGGTTATGGAGTTCAAACCAAAGTCAATTCAGCAATTAACAGTTATAGTTCATACACAATGCCAAGCACAGAGGCATACACAGAAATGCAAAGTGCAAATATGTATTTGCCTGAATATATGTATTCTACATCAATAGATAAATACAGAACTTTAGAGCAAATTGGTGATAGTTTTTACTTTGAAAGAAATGAAAACACTATGACAGAATCAGGTGTAACCGACAACAGACGAACACACTTTATACCGATATACTTTCCAGACGAAACCTATGCAGTAAAAGCTTACGGATATAATTTGTGGACACCAGCAGGGATGATAAACACAACATCAACCAATACCCAAATCGAAATTAGTGGTGACATTTATGACGATTGGGAAATTACAGGAAGGTGATTAAAATGAAAAGAAAAATATTATTTTTACTATCTGTTATCAGCATAATAGTTTGCACAACAGCTTGTTCTAACTCTAATTTAGTAGTAAAAGATTTAATCTATTTAGAAAATGAAAGTTGTATAAATATAATTGCTAATTGGGATAGCAAAGAACCTGATTTAATATTGATAAGTCCTAATGGAGATGAAATTGACTTAATAAATGCAACCGAAAACATGAGAAAAGATGATACAACATTGCTTTATTCAGATAAAAACTTAATGGCAGGACAATGGAAAATTGCTTGTGATAAAAAATCAAATGAAAATGTTTCAATATATTGTGGTGAAAACTATAATGATTTAAATTAAAAAGAGGTTATATGAAAAGCATTAGAAGTCCAACAAAAAACTTAACAACAAGCTGTTTAGGAGAGTGCAAAAAGCACTCTCTATTTTTATACACAAAATTAAAATTATGAAAGATTTATGAGGAAAAACACATGAGAAAATTATTTAACAATGCAAAAAACGCAGTAGTAAACACATTTGGCAAAGTAGCAGAAAAAGCAAAAGAAGTGGTCGAGGACGTAAAAGGCTTAACACAATCAACTGAAACAATTTTACTTGTTGTATTCGTGGTAGTACTAATCGGTGCATTCTTCGCCCCAGCAGTAACAGAATGGTTCGCAGATGTAATGTCAAACCTTGGTACAAAAACAGAAAACCTATTTAAATTTGCACCAACAACACAAGTATAATGAATCGTAAGCAAGGAGAGTGAGAGTGTGAAAACGCTCTCCAGTTTTAAAAATAAAATTAATTAAAAGAAAGAATTTAGAGGGAATTTATATGAGAAAATTATTCAACAACGCAAAAAACGCAGTAGTAAACACATTTGGCAAAGTAGCAGAAAAAGCAAAAGAAGTAGTCGAGGACGTTAAAGGCTTAACACAATCAACTGAAACAATCCTATTAGTTGTATTCGTAGTTGTTCTAATTGGTGCATTTTTCGCCCCAGCAGTAACAGAATGGTTCGCAGATGTAATGGCTAATTTAGCAACTAAGACAGACAGTTTATTCAATTTCGCACCATAATAAGTTTAAAAATAGTGGTCGAGTTTTTACGCTCGACCACTAGGTTACATAATTTATACTTTGATTTTATTTATTGTTTTTTGTTATATAAAGTCCGAATGCTGAGATTAAAATTATTAGACTGATTATAATTATGAAAATTGGATTGAACGCAGTAGAAGATGCTATAAAAATATTAGTTGGGCCATCTGCTCCTCCTATTATACTAACCGACGAATTTAATGAATTATCTTTAATGACTTCTATTATATTAATTGTAATTAAGCTAAGACAAATTGCCAAACTGGAAAAAGAAAATATTCGAATAAATTTTCTTTTTCTTTCTGAATTTTTAGATAATTGTTCATTTATGATAGCTAGTTTTTCTGAAAGTATTTTTACGGTATCTTGGCTATCTTGATTTTCACTAAAATCTAATGTTTCTCCCAATAATGTAGAAACTGGAATTTCAAATGTAGTTGATATTTTGATTAACATTTCTGAATCAGGTACAGATAAACCATTTTCCCATTTTGAAACAGTTTGTCGTACAACATTTAGCTTTAATGCAAATTCCTCTTGTGTTAGATGTTTAGACTTTCGCAATTGTTTAATATTTTCGGTAACCATATAAATCTCCTTTGTTTTAAATTGTATATTGCCCTTAAATTATAGCGTTAATTGCACGTTGCTACAAGCAATGAATATTAACAATAACAGAAAAAGTAAGAATGTAGTTATTTTTAGACAATTATTTACTGATTTTTATTATATCAAATTAAAAACAAAAATCAACTAGTCGAAACAGCCTGAAAAGGCTGTCTAGTAGAACTGACCCACTACTACTGATGATGACAGGTCGGAAAGGAAAATAAAATGCATAAAATAAAAAATCTAATTCGTGACAAAGGTGGTGGTGCTAGTGTGCCAGTGGTATTCCCTTTGTTTTTGCTTGTGGTGGCAGGGATTTTATTCGTCACAGTAGACCCAATAGGCACAAATTTAGTAAGTCAAATCAACTGGGAATTTGTCAAACTTTTGGCATTATTAGTGTTGTTGTTCTTTGCCTCGGTGCAAGATTTAAGAGAGAATATTGTTGATAACAAATACTGCATAATGATATTTTTAATAGGCTTAATTAACGTATCGCTAGACTCGGTCATTGGCTTGGCTGTTTGTGGTGGTGCGTTTTTTATTGTGGCTTTAATGTCAAACTTAGGCGGTGCAGACGTTAAAATCACAGCAACTATCGCCTTTGCACTTGGAACAGTTCCAACATTAATAGCATTATTAATTGGTTTATCGTTTTCATTAATTTTTGAAGCGATAATTTCAGTAAGAAAAAAAGAAAACGTATTAAAAAGACATTATCCACTTGTCCCATATATCAGTTTTGGGTGCATGGTGGTAATGATTTTAAAAGGAGTTAATCTATTATGAAACTAATTAGAAACAGAATTTTTTTAGCAACAATCTGTGTAATTATATCAGCAGTATGTGTGCTTAGTTTTTTAAAAACAAACAATTCAGAAGATATTACAGCGTACAAATTAATATCTAACACAAGCAAAGGAACGCAAATCACTGAACAAATGATTGAAGAAGTAACTGTAAATTCAACTGGTATGGATGAAGTAATAACTGATAAAACAGAAGTTATCGGCAAATTCTCAAGCTATGATTTAATCAGTGGTCAATTTATTTATGAAAATTCTATTGTAGATACACAAAACGAGGTATTACAAGGTTTAGAAAAAGTTGCAGACGGTCAAATCGCCTATTCAATTTCAGTTAAAAGCCTAGCAAGTAGCAACTCAAACAAAATTTTGTCAGGCGATATTGTGACTATATTTGTAAATCTAAATGGAGAATCAATCCAACCCATAGAGCTAAAATATGTAGAAGTTTTAAATGCAACAACATCTGAAGGACTTGAAAAAACTGAAACTACTGCTGAAAGTATTTCCACTCTTACCATGTTAGTTACAGAAGAACAAGCATTGCTACTAAATAATTATGAGTATTCAGGACAAATTCACCTTGCGTTAGTACATCGTGGTGAAGATGATACAAAGCAATCATATTTAGAGGAGCAAATTACGTTGACTTTGGAACTGGAAGAAGATGAAATCCAAACATTGCCATATATAAATGAAAATGGTGGCGAAGTGGTGAATTTAGATGTCTAAGTATTCAAAGTTGTTAGAAGAAATTCAAGCTGTTGTAAATGAAAACTATTGGCAACTTAACGCAGAAGATAACACCGATAAAAGCCGAGAAATTATCCTCAATTTTTATAAATCTTTAATCAGCAGAAGAAATATTAAAATTCCACCATTTACTAAAGATGAACTTGCTGAAAAACTGTATAACGACACTCACGAATATTCGATTTTAACAGAACCACTGAAAGACCCACTTGTTGAGGGTATACACATTAATTCGTGGGATTGCATTATATTACAAATGAGAACTGGCGAGTTTGTGTATATAGATGCCTTTGAAAGTCCAAACCACGCAATAGACATTATGCGAAGATTAATTCAAAGTAAAGGTGGAGTTTTGGACGAAGCCATGCCGATTGCCGAAACTTCAATAGGTTCTGACATTAGAATTACAACCGTAAAATCACCTATTGTTGACGAAAATATTGGAGTTTCTTGCTATATTCGTAAGTTGTCAAAATCAGTTTTCAAAATTGAACAGTACACAAAAACAGGCTTTGCAGAGCAAAAAGAAATCGAAATGCTTAATACATTTATGCGTAGAGGTGTATCACTTCTTGTTGTTGGAAAAGTAAACACAGGTAAAACAACTTTCTTATCATATCTATTATCGACCTTACCAAACAATATGAAAATTGTTACCATTGAAAACTCAGCTAGAGAAATGGACTTGGTTAAAAAAGAAAATGGAAAAACCATTAACAATGTAGTTCATATGCTCACAAGAGAAAGTAAAATTGCAGATTTGGATATTAAGCAAGAAGATTTAGTTGTAATTTCTCTAAGGCTTAATCCAGACTATATTTCAATAGCCGAAATGCGTGACAGTGAAGCCAGTGCAGCAGTTGAAGCCAGTCGAAGTGGACACCCAGTAATTAGCACAACCCATGCAGGCTCACCGATTGAGGCACACAAAAGAATTGCAGATTTGTCAAGAAAAGGCAATAATACCGACTACCCAACAGCACTAATCCAAGCACAAGAAGCCTTTCCAATTGTAGTATTTTTGCATACCTTAGAAGATAATGTCAGAAGAATAATGGGAATTACTGAATGTCATGTTGACGATGAAAACAAAGCACATTACAACCCATTATGGAAATACGAGATTGAAGAAAATAACGTAGAAAATGGCAATATCAAAATAAAAGGTTATCACAAACAAATAGGACTTCCATCCAATAGATTAATAGACAAAATGAAAATGTATGGTATTTCAAGGGCAGAAATCGAGAAACTTAAAAATAACATATAAATTCTGAATATGTATTGCTATTGTGCATACAATAAAGTATAATAAGTTATATATTACAGAAAAGAGGTTTTTAGTATGGCAAAATCAGCTAATTTATATGCAAGAATTGAACCAGATGTTAAAGAACAAGCTGAGGGGATTTTATCTGCATTAGGAATACCAACATCAAACGCAATTAATATGTTTTATAAACAAATTATTCTTCAAAGAGGGTTGCCGTTCGAGGTCAAAATACCATCTCCAACTTTAGATTTGAGTTCTATGTCTAAAGAACAACTTAAAATGGAGTTGCAAAAAGGGATTGACAGTATTGAAAAAGGCGAAACCGAACCAGCACAAAAAGTTTTTAGTGATTTGCGTAAGGAACTTGGAATATGAAATATGCTGTAAAAATCTCAAAAGTTGCAAAAGAAGATTTGCGTGACATTTATAAGTATATTGCATACGATTTATTATCTCCACAAACTGCATTAAATCAACTAGATAGATTAGAACAAAAAATTTATTCGCTTGAAAATATGCCAACAAAATACCGAGTTTATGATAAAGAAATAAGCACTGAAATTAGGTTTATTCCAGTAAATAATTATTGTGTTTTTTATAAAATAAACGAAGAAAATTCAATAGTCGATATTATCCGTGTTATATATGGTGGTAGAAATATTGAAAATATTTTATAAAAGAACGTGCCTGTCAGCAATGATAGGCATTTTTCTGCCCAAAAATAAAAAACGAAAGGAAAATATATGGAAATATTAATAAGCATAGCAGTGATATTTTTGTCATTTGCTATATTTTTAGCTTTTGGAGTTAGCATAAAAGACTTTAGAAAGCTAATCGACAACGCACAGGACACAACAAACAAGAGCCTTAAAAACATTGTAAATCAGAAAGAAAACAAGTTAATCAAGTTTTTGCGAGAAAGCGAACAAATGCTTAAAGTTACAGGTCAAGGTGGCAAGTTTTCTTTTATGATAATTCTGTCGGTCTGCCTAATTTTGCTAGGAATCAGCACATCTATCGCAATCGGTAACTTATACCTAATTCCAGTTGCTAGTATTGCCTTTGGACTTATCCCCTTTTTATATATTCGTTTTCAATATATCGAATATAACAAATTTGTGCTAGAGGGTTTGTCTGTTGCCATGTCGCAAGTCACAACTTCGTATGAGCGAACAGAAAATATTCTGCT
>JAWXUM010000069.1:0-10666 GCA_044432645.1 Clostridia bacterium
GCTGTTTTATTGGTTGGCGTTAAGTTGGTAGGTTTCACACCTTACGCTGTGTTGTCTTCCAGTATGTCCCCACTTTACGAAACAGGCTCGGTTGTATATGTAAAGGAAGTTGTTGCTGATGATATTGAGGTTGATGATGTTATTACATTTTATATGGTAGACAGTACCACAGTTGTAACTCACCAAGTTGTGGAGATTGACAATGAAAACGGATATTACTACACACAAGGTTTAGCAAACGATACAGCAGACGGAACACCAGTAACTACCGACAGAATAATTGGTAAAGTGTATTTTGGAGTTCCTTATTTAGGATATATATCAGACTATGTAACCTCTCCACCATGGATTTATATAATAATCGCAGTTGTTTTAATATGGGCAATTATTGTTTATATGATTGATATTTCTAAAGAAAAAGAAGAAAAAACTACCAAAGCGAAAAAAATAAAAGTAGAAACAACAGCAAAAAGATACAGAAAATAAACTTGGTTTTAAGGGGTATTGCCCTATTAAATAAAAAATTTAAAAAGCGAGGAAAGAAACAATGAAAAAATATTTAAAACCTATGATTGCATTAGTTCTAGTTGCTTCACTAGCAATTGGCGGAACTCTTGCATACCTAACAGATTCAACAGCAGAAGTTACAAACACATTTACACCAGATGACGATATCGACATCTACTTAACTGAAACTGAGCAAGATTACACACTTATTCCTGGTCAAGCTACAGAAAAAGACCCTGAAGTTACAGTAGAATCAGGTAGCTCAGACGCTTATGTTTTTGTTGTAGTTACAGAAGAAATTCTAACAGCAGCACTTGGTACATCTGCAACAGAATACACATTCTCTGATTATGTTAGCTATGACATAAACACTGGTTTAGAATTAGTTTCAACTACAACTTCAATTACTGATACTGATTATACAACCGTTACATCTGTATACGCATACACAGATGATACTACTTTAGAATCTCTAACAGAAGTAGATGCAAGTTCAGGTGATGTTGGTATTCAAATCTTAGCTGGCTCAACAGATAATGCAACTGGTGAAGTTACAACTCCAACAACTGTAACACAAGCTATGATTGCTTTATTAGGTGAAACAACTCCAACTCTATCATTCCAAGCTTATGCAATTCAATCTGCTAACATTACAGATGAGTCTAGTGACGCAACATTTGCAGCTTATGTATATAGCTTAGTTCAAGATTCAATTTACGCTACAGACGGTGGCACAACAGGTACAGTAGCATAATAATCACTAACCCAAATCAAAAAGGGAACTACTTATTGTAGGGGCGAACATTGTTCGCCCACCCTTTAATAGATTTAACTACAAACAAATTTTATTATCGTTTGTTTGTAAAAAAACATTTCGATAATAACCCTTAAAACACCATAGGATTTATCCTATAAAAATAAAAACCGTAGGGGCGAGCTGTGCTCGTCCGAAAAAACACAAAAACCAAAATAACACAACAAACTCAAATACAAACAACACAAAGAAAGGTGGTGTGGTAATGCAAAAGAAAAAACTTTACGCTTGTATCGCTTGCATAGCGTTGCTTGTGGGAACTGTTGCATATCAAACTTTTGCATATTTTACAACCGAAAGTACCACAACTAATGTAATCTCAACAGGTTACGTGGAAATGGAGCTTTACGAAGAATTAAGTACCGACACATTAAGTTGGGAGTTTTTACCAATAGACGAAACAACTTCCATATTGCCGGGCGACACAGTGGGGCAGATAGCTTATGTAAAAAACACTGGTTCAGAGGATTTTTACGCACGAGTTTCTGTTAATGTAGAAATAATAGCCGCTGACGGTGAAACCATACTTGATAATAGTGTTGTAAGCCTTAATATAGACACTGAAAATTGGGTGAAAGACGAAGATGGATTTTACAGATATGTCGACGTTATCGACGTTGGCGATTATTCTGGTAATCTTTTTGACGAAGTTTACTTCTCTACAGCAATGGACAACAGCTATATTGGCTCTGTAATTACAATTGTTGTAGGTTCACAATCAGTTCAGTCCAAATATAACGAATACGAAACAAGTGTGCTAGAAGTACAAGGTTTCCCAGAAGTTGAAAGCGAGGTTAGTAGGTAATGAAAAAGAAAATATTAGCTCTAAGCCTAGCTTTATGTTTGTTGACAACAACACTTTTTTCAGTTCCAATTATCACAAAAGTTTTAGCAGCTGAAACCACAACTGGTGGTAATGCCGACGAATCAACCGAAGGTGTATCTGTTTCTAAAGAAGTTACATATACAATAGATAATACTTCAGGCGATGATGTGTATTCCTACACACTAAACCTAGAAACATTTACAACTGGTACAATTACTCAAACAACAGAAGTAGTAACACCAGCCGATATAGCTTTAGTTTTAGACCAATCAACTTCTATGATATGGCCAGCAAGCCAAGCAGAAGATAACGGTTTGGATGATGGTAACATAGGTATTGTAGACGGTAGTTATACATATACTTCTGCTACTACTGACAGTAATGGCAATGTTACAACTGCTGGTTCTTTGTCATTTACTCAATATGACACTGTATCTGTAACACCACTTTATGGTATTTGGACTGCTAGTAATACAGAAAGAACTGCGTATGACTTAACTGTTAGTACTAATAATAATACCGTGATAATCGGTGGTGTAACCTACACTTTTGGCGATACATATAATTTAAACCCTGCTTTGTGGGAAGGTGAATATGCCGATGAATACATAGCAGTTTTTGGATATTTATATAGTCAAAGCCGACAAAGTGATGTTATTGAAGCTGTTGTTGATTTTATCGCACAACTTGAAGAAGACAACACAGGTCACCGTGTTTCTATCGTAACATACAATACAGGCGTTGATGAAACTATTGCCCTTACAGATGATTACGAAGCTGTAATTAAAGAAGTGTTATCTTGGGTTAATGCAGTTAATGTAGCTGGTGATAGTACAGACGGTCTAGCCTCTAATAAAACCGATGCTGATAGCGACGATAATACCGAAGATAATTCGTCTGCTGCTGGTGTAACCTCATTCAACCTAAAACACAGCACACAAATTTGTTTTGGTGTTGAATCAGCAGAAAGTATATTAGCAACTGCTAAAGCAACTGATGCCGATTTATATACCGACACAGGTCGTACACAGCTTTGTGTTATATTCACTGACGGTATTCCAACAAATGATGATGATAGCACTTATAGCAACGTAAACAGAACAGTACAATCTGCTAGTGATATGAAAAATGCTGGTGTAACTGTGTTTACAATTGGTATGCTTAACGGTGTTTACGAGCAAACAGAAGATACTAATTATGATAATACATACACTGTAAGCACATATGACTATGGTGATCGCTATGCGAATGGTAATTCTTATATAACAGATGGTGACACATTTATCAGTGCTTTTTTAGATGTTGTATCTAGCAACTATAATGTAAGCTCATGGATTTGTGATGATTTTCCAAATTCAAGTAGTTTATATGATGTAAGTTCTACATCAACTGCTTATGAAATAGATACAAATACTACAAAAAACACAGATGCTGATGGCAATTATACTCAGTACTACTACCCAATTGATACCGAAACAACAACAAATATAGCTGATACATTGAGTGGTATTTTTGACACAGTTGCTGGTGCAATGACTGGCTCTGCTACAATCACATTGGACGCAACTACTCAAGTTCGTGATATTATGACAAATGACTTCTCAATTTCAGAAGGTGCATCTAACCTAACTGTTTCTTTAGTATATGCTACTGGTTTAAATGATGAGGTAGATACAGAGTTATACAACGAATATGACAGCGAGTGGTATACATGGTCGGAAACACCAGTAGTTCTATATAATGAAACCGATGGCATAACAACAGGCTGGGAAGAATTAACCGTTACAATGGGAACTGTAACTGTTAACACAGCTGCTAGAGATGATGACGGTAATATTATTTACGACGAAGACGGTAACCCTACATATACTGGTGATACTTACGACACTGAACAAGTAATAGTAGAGGGTTTTAACTATAACGATTATTACGTTACAGGCGAAGCTCGTTATTTTGATGAAACTGATGAAACCGAAACAAGTAATGCCCCTGCTTTCTACGGTGGTAAATTGGTTATATCTTTTGATATAGAGCCTAACGATGGAACAATAGACTTAACAGGTACAGAGGTAGAAGACGAAAATTATTACACATTCGGTGGTAACGCTATCGAAACTAACCATGTTACTTCTGGTGTTTATATTCTTGAAGATGGCGAATACACAATGCTAGAAGACTTCCCACTTCCAATTGCAGATATTCCTATCAATCTTGTTTTGGAAGCAACCGACCAAACAATATACCTTGGCAACAGTGTAAGTGTTGTCGACTTGCTACAAGTTGACGGACATACAATCATGGGTGTTGCTAATGCTAATGTTGATATAGAGTTCTCAATTTACGCAGATTTAGATGGTAATGGCGAGGTTGATACTGAAAATACAGATCCACTTTTAACAGTAACAATTCTTGCAGGAGAATCAATTTATGATGCTACAGAGGATCTTTTTGATACTGAATCTCTTATAACTCCAACTGCAACAACATCTTATGTTATCACAACTGTAGTTACACCAACAACCGGTGGTTCAGTAGAAGAAGTATATGAAGCAACTGATCCGTTTAACGTTTATGTGCTATATCCAACTATTGAAACCAACGATATTTGGGTTGACTATGCTACACCTGTAAATTTACGTGAAGACAACGTTTTACAAGTAGCTGACGATAGTGTTCAAGCTTTCGATACAATTCGTGTTACATGGGAAACAGCAGGAGAAGATATACCACAGCCTAACAACGATGTGCCACCAACTGTAACATTTGGTTTCACTTCAAGACGTGGTATCGAGTACACAGCTGCCGAGTTTGAAGAATATGGAGTTCGTGAAGATAAAGAATTCCAAATTACTTCCATGACAACTACTTCCTCCGATGGTTATAACAACGTAACATATTACGAAATGGGTGATTATGATGTTGAAAGTATCGACGAAAACGATTTTAGTGTAAACATAAACCGTTTTGACCTAACAATCGAAAAAACTGTTGAGGCAGATGTTTACGACATTTACCCACAATCATTTATTTTTGATGTTAGTTACACAGGTTCCGAGTTTGTAACTCAGGAGGCTATTGCAACAGGACCTAACGGATTTGCAATTTTCGCTACTGACAGTACCAATAATACAAAATTCTATGTTGATACAACAGATTACGAAACTTATTCAGCAACTGGCTCTTACCCAATTTACTCAAATGTAGATTTAACAAAAGACCTTGTATATAATGAAACTTATGGATATTATGAAGCGACAGAATTATTCGTAAATGCAGGTGGTACTTTGAATGATTCTGATTCAGATTATTATATCGACATGGAAAATTCCACAATTTATGCAGATGGTAAAGCTTATACTGTTACATACTCAGGTTACGAAACAGTAGAAATTAATGA
This sequence comes from Clostridia bacterium, assembly GCA_044432645.1. GTDB lineage: Bacteria > Bacillota > Clostridia > Oscillospirales > Acutalibacteraceae > SIG603. The sequence goes on from JAWXUM010000069.1 coordinate 5,545, forward strand.
TATTGAAAAAAATATTGAAGTTGTAATAGACCCAGAAATGGACAACGTTGAAGTTGTCGAGTGGTGGTCTGGCGACACACGTTATTACACATTCTCTACAACAGTTACAGATCTTTACTGTGGTATAGAAATGAAAGTAACCGAAGAAACCGACTGGTCTTGGAGGTACGAACCCGGCTTTACAACTTCTACAACATCACAATATGCACAGTATTATTCAAATACAACTGCCGATACTTTTATGAACTTAAACTATATCGAAAGTGAATATTCTTACGAAGATTTAGCAGATGAGGAAAACGGATATGTAAGAACAACTGTTAATGCTTATGAAACAGAAGAATTTAGTTATTTTATTGTTAATATAGTTTCACCATATGGCGATGATGATGACGCTGAAGTTAGAACAGTATATATTCAAGTATATAATAGTGCATTAGATGGTTACGATTTAGACGAGTTAGCATCAAGTTTTGCTGATATTGACGCATATTTTGATGCTAATCCAACTTTAAAAAAGCAAGTAATATACGATGCTACAGCTATAATGACTGTTAACTCCGACGGAACGATAACTCAAACAACTACCGAAGAAATCGATAGTTATAAAATTATAAGTTATGACGAAGTTCACAATGGAGAAGGCGCATTAGGCGATGTTAATGGTTTAGATACTGGATACGACAAATACCTAACAGAGTATACATTCAACTCAATTTCACAGGTTACTGTTAGTGATGACGCTAAAACTGCTACAATTTTAGTTTATAACAGCGAAGATTATTTAAACAAAAATGACAGCGACAAATACGCAGATTGGACTAGAATTACATATAGACTTTACCTTGGCTCATCACTTTATCATGCATCAGATGTTGAATATATAGAAAATGGAGCACAATACAATAATTATATTAGTTATATGAATTATGAAAGTCAAACAGTTTTAGTATTGTTTGACGATGAACAATATGTAGAACATATTGATTTTGAAGATGATATTTTACTATACAGCAAAGCATATTACTATGACGAAAGTGGTAACAAAGTAAATGAGGTTCTTTTTGAAGCAGACGGAACAACTTTAGCAGAAGCTACTTACTACCAAATAGCTTATACACCTGTACTGACAACTGACGAAGAATATGTGTACGATACAGATGGTAATTTAGTATACACCGAAACCGAAATTTACGCTTTCCAAGTACTAGACGTTTCAGAAGCTGTTGCCGCAGTTGAATTTGACTCAATTGATGTTAGTTTAGATGTATTTAATACACTTACTAATGAATATTGGTTAGACGATAACTCACTAGTCGAAAACTATTATAACCCAATTGAATATGATACAGTGGAGGTGGACTGATGAGCAGAAATTATAGATATGCTAAAAAAGCAAAATCTACAAGAAAAATAGGCAAACTAAAAAACAAAAAAATGTTAATCTCATTAGTTTCCATCGCTTTAATTATCACTTCCACAATCGCTTTAACTCTCGCATATAAAACCGATACAACTTCAATTATTACAAATATATTTAACCCACCAGAAATTGAAACTCAAATTGAGGAAACTTTTGACGGTGTTGTAAAAACAAATGTAACAGTTACAAACACCGAAGAAAGCGACACCGATGTTTATGTAAGACTAAAATTTGTTGTTCAAACACTAGAAGCCGTATACGACAGCGAGGGTTACCCAATTATGGTTGACAAAGACGGAACTGACGTTTATGTAGACTATAACGAAGGCGGTACAATTGCTGGCTATTATACAAACGATGAAAAAACAACTGCATATGTATATGATAAAACACAAGATTTAGTTTTGTTCTATAAATCAGGCGATATTATCGCAACACCTGACTCATTCGACGTTAACGGTTATCTATTAAACGAACCAATTAATATAATGAATGTTTTAGAAGTTACTGGCCTAAATGTTGACTTTTCAGGTTCTGGCTATGCCGACTGGTTTACGGATTCTGCCCAAGAAACAGGTATTTACTTTTATAAATACTCACTAGCCCCTGGCGAAACTGCTTACGACCTTGTTACAGACATTATTCAAGAGGTTTACTACGAAGATACAATTGTTCGTCTAACTGTTCTAACAGACAGCGTTCAAGTGGACGGTGTAGAGGACGCATGGGTAAATGTTAATCAAAGTAATACATATACAGATGCTAACGGAAACCCAATTTTATATTCTTCAACATACGTTGAAGGTACAACAGGTGCAGAGCCAAATTACAACCGTATAGCAGCTGATGATTTTACTGATATTACAAGTGTTACAGTTGTAAATGGAAGTATCACTTCAATTGATCCTCAAACAGATAGTGAAACAGGAGAAAAATTTGTAAATTACGTACAACGTTTTTCAAGTAATTATGACGATACCGACAATGTGAATTCATTTGATGTTGATTTGGTTAACAACAACATAGCAGAAAATGACTAAGGAGGAAGAAAGATGAAAAAAATATTTAGTATTGTTTTAACATTAGCATTCCTCTCTATGATGTCGCTAACTGCTTTTGCAGCAAGCACTGTGCCAGAGGTAACTTTTAACGCTAATACAGAGGAATTCAGCTATAAAAACACAAGTTTAGCCGACAACGGCAACCCTGATTTATTCACAGAATTTAAAGGGGCAATTCCCGGCGACAGCTTTACACAGGATATTGACTTAGTAGTAACAAATATCGAAGATGAAACTGTAACAATCTATCTACACTCAGAGGGTGAAAATGAAGACTATCAAACTTTAATGGAATTGGTAGAATTCACAGTTTACTATGACGGTGAAGAAGTTTCTGTAGGAACATTGGCAGATGGTATTACTCTTGGTGCTTTCACAGAAGATACTACAAAAGAGTTCACAGTAAAGTTTAATATTCCACTTACAGTAGGAAACGAAATAGCAGCATTAAACGCTGAAATAGACTGGATTTTTGTAGCAGAGTTAATCCCTGACGAAGTAGAAGTAACACCAACTCCAGAACCAACCACAGAACCGACCACAGAGCCGACTACAGAACCAACAGAAGATGAAGAAGACGAAACAGAAGACGAAGAAGACGAAGAAGATGTTCCACAAACTGGTGACTTAAATAGTAATATGCTATGGGTTACATTAGCGTTAATAAGTTTAGGTGGAATTATAATTATCAAAGCTCAAAAATCAAAAGCATAATAAATAAGTAAAAGCCTCGACTTAACCACAAGTCGAGGCTTTTATTTATAATCGCCCTAAAAATTTTAGTTGGTAGAGCCGAAAAGTAAAGCGATAATGATTAGGTGTGCCAAGACTTACCTGTGGAAAAAATGATAAGAAAAACTAGCTGAAATAAAAAATAAATCCCATAAGGAAAGAAATGATGATAGATAAAAAGATGGGTTACTTTGTCAATGGAATAATAAATTAACACATACCATAGCATTTTATTATATCATTGAACTTGCAAATGAAAACGACATTCCCGATACTGGTGAATTTGTTTCTCAAAAAGATAATTGTAACGTCATTTTAGGTTGGATACCCATCGAAGAATTGAGTAATATAATTATTTATCCTACATTTTTGAAAAATGAAATTAATGATTTACCGAAACACACAAAACATTTTATTTCTAAAGAATAATTTACGGATACCAAAAAATGAGCAACACCTGTACAAAACAAGCTCATCAACACCGTACAAAATTCAGCTAATAAAACAGAATAAACATTTAAGCCTGTCGATTTACTGACAGGCTTTTTTGCATTCAAAAATAAAAAAGAAAGATGATATAATATGCCCTATGTATCCCCTAAACAAATTGAAAAAGCTAAAGAAATGGATTTACTAACCTATCTTGAAAACTATGAGCCAAGTGAATTTGGTGTTGATGAAGAGTGTTATTATGCAGGGTATGACTTTGGATACGATAAAGGTTATGACGAAGGAATAGTAGCAACAGTAAAAGCTATTCTTGATGGTAGTAAAGATACCGAACAAAACGAAGAAAAAGAAATATTCAATAAAATTCCGACTCAACCAAATAGAAGCAGAAGAATTTGAAAGAAAAGTTTTTAATGCCACAAAAAAGCTGACCTATGAAAAATCACAGGTCAGCTTAATTTATTTCCAAGTTAGGTTAAGTTTTCTATTTTGATTTGCACAATCAGATAGATATAGATTAATAAGTGTTTGATATGGGATGCCTAAACTTGTTGAGGTCTTTAAAAAAATCTATGGTGGAATTGTCAATGTTTATTGCGATTTGCTTTTTAAGATTTTTTGTGTACGGATTTTTCTTTGCGTTTGAAAAATCATATTCTTCTCTCATAATCTCACCTTCCTAATAATTATATTATAATTACAATATAATTATACGTCAAGAAAAACATTTTATGAAAGGAAAAATTTAATGGCAGTATGTCAAATATGGACAGTTCAGGTATAACAACTTCTCAAGAAACAGTATTGCCACAAGAAATTATAGATGCAATCGAAAATACTGGCTTTTTTGAGAGCATACCACTTTGGGCAATAACTTTAATCGGTAGCCTGTTTGTAACTGTACTATCATTTATTATGGAAATGTCCGTTTATGGTAGTTTTTTAAGTTGTATCTCTATACAGCAATAGCACCTATTCCATTTTCTACTTTTGCTGGCGAGCCTACACAAAACATTGGTAAAAGTTTTTTAAAAGGATATAGTGCAGTTTGTTTAGAGGGTGCAATTATAATTTTAGGTTGCATTATTTTCTCGTTATTCGCAACCACAGAGCCAGCAATATCCGATGGAGTAGCAGCAACAATGGTCTGGTCGTATATTGGTGAATTAATCTTTAATATGCTTGTTTTAGTCGGTATAGTTAAAATGGCTGACAGAGTTGTTCGTGAAATGATGGGATTATAAATATTATTTTTGAATATATTTACTGCATTTTGCTTACAAAAACGCAGCAAACCTCCCACTTTTTAACTTTATTAATGTGGGAGGTTTTTGTTTAAATTATTTCAACTTCAGAAAAAACAATGTCTATAACTTGCTTTAATAAATCTTTTGGTAAAGTTTCTATCACTTTACATTGTCTTGCAGACAAGTCAAGAGCTTTAATATGCTCACAT
>JAWXUM010000070.1:0-10262 GCA_044432645.1 Clostridia bacterium
ACCAAGTTGTTGAAATAGACGAAGAAAACGGATATTACTACACACAAGGCTTAGCTAATGACACAATAGATGGAACACCAGTTACTATTGATAGAATAATAGGTAAAGTGTATTTTGGAGTTCCGTATTTAGGATATATATCAAACTATGTAACCTCTCCACCGTGGATATATATAATAATCGCAGGAATGCTTATATGGATAATTATAGTATATATGGTTGATATTATGATAAAAGATAAAAAAGAAAAACACGCAAAAGTTTTGGAAGAAAAATCAGAAATTACAAAACCACAGAAAAAAGGCAGAACAAAAGCCTTACGATACAAAAGATAATTACATTTGGTTTTAAGGGGTACTACCCTATTAAATAAAAAATTATAAAAAGCGAGGAAAAACAATGAAAAAATATCTAAAACCTGCCATTGCACTTTGCTTAGTCGCAGCACTAGCAATCGGAGGCACATTGGCTTATTTGACAGACTCAACAGACCCATTAGTTAATAACTTCACAGTTGATGAATCAATTGGTATCGAATTAAACGAAACTTATCACGACTTTACATTAACTCCTGGTACAACACAAGACAAAGACCCTGCTATCACAGTAACAGCAGACTCATCTTATGTATTTATCGAAGTAGTTGAAACAATCCCAACAGCAGCACTTTCTGGTTCAACATATTCATTCTCTGACTATGTTGTATATTCAATTAATGGTTTATATGATGCAGAAACTACTGCTAATAACACACAAGCAAATGCTGGTGGTTCAATTTATTCAGGTGGTCAGACTACTGCTACTGGTACAACAGACTGGTACTGGATGCAAGTAGGAACAGAAACAACTACTACAGGCGATACATTTACAACTATTACATATGTATACGCTTTAGTTGATAACACTGGTGCTCTTCTTTCAGTTTCAAGTGATGACCAAATGGATGGTGCAACAGGTAGCGATTATGTATCAGCTGACTACCCAATTCTAACAGATGACGAAGTTACTATTCCAGAAGATCTTACATCTGCAATGATGGAATTGTTGACAGTTACTGGTGAAACAGATGAATACTACTCAGTAGACCTAACATTCACAGGTTATGCAATCCAAACTGAAGGTTTAGATGATTTAAGTACTAATGTTGATATTTATAATGCAGCTAAAGGTACTACAACAGATGATCGTGCATAATCACCCCTAATCCAAATTTAAAAAAGGGAACTACATTTTGTACGGGCGAACTTTGTTCGCCCGCCCTTTAAAAAATTCAAGTACAAACAAATTCTATTATCATTTGTTTGTAAAAAAACATTTCGATAATAACCCTTAAAACACCATAGGATTTATCCTATAAAAATAAAAACCGTAGGGGCGAGCTGTGCTAGTCCGAAATACACAAAAAACTAAAATGACACAACAAACTCAAATACAAACAACACAGAAAGGTGGTGTGGTAATGCAAAAGAAAAAATTATACATCTGTATAGCTTGCATTGCTCTCTTGGTCGGAGTTGCAATATCCCAAACTTTTGCATATTTTACAACAGAAAGTACCACAACTAACGTAATCACAACTGGTTATGTGAAAATGGAGCTTAACGAAGAAATTAAGGCAGACGGAGTAAACTGGGAGTTTATCCCAATTAGCGAAGCTACTTCCATTTTGCCTGGTGACACAGTCGAGCAAAAAGCCTATGTAACAAATATAGGTTCAGAAGATTTCTATTGTAGAGTGTCCTACGAAATTCAAATAGAAGATGCACAGGGTAACACAGATACCCTTGACCCAAATATGATTACTCTTAATGTAGACACCGATAAATGGGTGCTAGACGAAGATGGATTTTACAGATACACAGACATCGTTTCAGTAGACGAAACAACATCACCACTTTTTGACAAAGTTTGTTTTTCAACCGAAATGGATAACGATTATATAGGTTGTACTATCACTATTATTGTAGGCTCACAATCTGTACAATCAGAATATAACGAATATGACGAAACAAATGGCGAAACAGTGCTAGACGTACTAGGTTTCCAAGAAATTGAAAGCGAGGTAACTGAATAATGAAAAAAAGAATAATTTCAATAACTCTTGCTTTGCTAATGAGTGGAACAGCAATTTTCACAGCACCTATGATAACAAGCGTTTTTGCAGAGGATGATAGCAGTGGCGGTGGTACATCTACTGGTGGTTCAGGTGACACAGTGAGCGATGGTATATCTATCAGTAAATATGTTACTTATTCTTACAGCGATACAGATGGCAATGGTGTAGATGAATATGAATATACCCTTGACCTTGAAGTTTTCACAACTGGTACAGTTACCGAAACTGCAACAACCACAACACCTGCCGATATCGTTCTTGTGTTAGACCAATCAACAAGTATGATGTGGCCAGCAAGCCAAGCAGAGGACAACGGACTTGACGACGGTAATATCGGTATAATTGACGGTGAGTATACTTATGTGCTTGGTGATACAGATGGTGATACATCACAAGACGATGGTGAAGTATACAATCTAACATGGGTGCAAGCTGAAACAGTAACAGTTACTCCTTTATATGGTATTTGGTCTGCTACTGACGACCAAACAACTTACGTGAATAGTTTAGACTTAGAGTATACAAGTGGTGGTAATAGTGGTTACACTGTTACGATTGATGGGGCAACCTACACTTGGGGTCAAAACTACACATTTGATGATGAAGATTACTTAGATTATTGGACAGGTGATTATTCAGAAGAATACATAGCTGTTTTTGGTTATTTATACAGCGAGAGCCGTCAAAGCGACCTTATCGAAGCTGTTGTAGAATTCATATCCGACCTTAGCGTAACTGCTGGTCACCGTGTTTCTATCGTTACATATAACGGTGGTCCTGATGATGATGGTGGTGGAACTCTTACAAATAATGGTGCTACAACTGTTTACGCACTAGATGGTACAGCTAATAAAGTAACAGCAAATGATACATACGATTATTCTGCAATAGCAAATACTGTTTTAGGTTGGGTAAATACAAGTGCAAGTGGCAATACAGATGGCGTTGCTACTAATACAAATAATCCAAGCAACACAAGTAACACCACAACTACTGGTGTATATACCTTTAACCTAGAGCATTACACACAAATTGCTTTTGGTGTTGAAGAAGCAGAGGATATTTTGTTTGATGCAAAATATACAGGCAACACAACAACAAGTGGACTTGAACCTGAATATGTAGATACAGGACGTACACAACTTTGTGTTATCTTTACAGATGGTATTCCTACCACACTTAACACGTATGACGCATATAGTAGCGATAGCACAGCAACTACCAATGTAAATAATGCATTGCAATCTGCTACAAATATGAAACAAGACGGTGTAACCGTATTTAGTATAGGCATGCTTGATGATATTTATGTCGAAGAAGATGCTGCATATAGTTCAGCTTATTCTGATGATTATACAACAAGCAGAGGCACAACCACTTATTATCTACAAGAAGGCGAAACTTTTATCAGCCTTTTCTTAGATTTACTTTCAAGTAACTATGTAAATGCAAATGAATTTGGTTCTTCTACAGGTTTCCCAAGTTCATCTAACCTATATTCCCAAACAACTAGCACTTCTTACGATATAGATAATATTTATCAAAGAAGTACAACAGAAGATGATACAGGTGCAACTGTTTACACAGATTTCTATTATCCAATTGATACCGCTGACGAAGAAACTGATGTATCAACTATGTTGTCAGACATTTTTGAAACAGTTGCTGGTATGATGCAGGGTTATGCTACATTTGAACTCGACCAAACTGCTCAAATTCGTGATGTTATGACAGAAGAATACATAATTCCAGTAGAATTCAAATCTGTTGGTACTGGTAATGGTGACTATGTACAAGATATCACAGGAGCATATAATTATGTAGGCATGGGCTATGGTGATTATTTATTAGAAACTGAAATCAGCCTATACATTGCATATAGCCAAGGCAAAGACCCTGACACAACTGAAACAGATACAGAAAAAAGCGAATATTACCTTTGGGACGAGAAAGAATTAATTTACGACACTGTTAATGGTGATACTGGCGTTGTAAACGAAAATCTTTCTATAATAGTAAGAAATGTATATGTAGACCCAAATAATTCCAGTGTGGTTTACTATAACAGCGATGTTTCTTATTCTGAGAACACAAACGAAGATCCAGATGTTGACGATTCATATTATTATATCATAGTTGATGATAATAAAGTCGAACTATACGAAACTCAAATGGTTATTGTTCAAGGTTTTGACTATAACAAATACTATGTAACAACTACAGATAAAAGCTCGGATAGTTCAGGCGATTATGGTGCTAAACTAATTGTCCAGTTCGAGATTGAAGCACCAAGTGGAACTTTAGGTGATGACACAGTAGATGGTGATTCACTAGGTGGTAACGGTATAGATACTAACACACCAGCATCTGGCGTGTATATATATGATACTACAAACACTAATTCAGACTATACAGGTTATTATTCACTAGAAGTTTTCCCTGTTCCTTATGCAGATATTCAAATTAATGCTACAATTGACGTAGATGACCAAACAGTTTACTTAGGCAACGCAGTGTCTGTTGTTGACCTTGTAGAAATTGACGGTAAATCTATAGATGGTGAAACAAATAAATATGTTAATATCACCTACACGCTTTATAAAACAGAAACAGTGGAGGGCATAAACAAAGAAGATTATGATGCTTATCCTGATTCAGAAAAGTATACTGATATTGAGTATGACGATAATAAAAAGGAATTTTTCACATACGCTACAGATAGCGATGGAAACAAAATCGTACTTTATGAAGCGTACATTCCAGCAGGTCAATCTGCAACAGATTCAACAGGTAACTATAGTATAGATACACTTATAATTCCAACAGAAGACACAGACTATCTTGTTGAAGTTACAATTGAACCAGCTACAGTTGGTACAGTTAGTACAGTTACAACTTCATCACAACTATTGCGTGTTTACGTTCTTCACCCAAGTATAGACGTTAATGACGTTTGGGTTGATTATGCAACTCCTGTAGATTTACGTGAGGACAATATTATCTCTATAGTTGACGAAAGTGGTACGGAGGATACATATAACACACTGACAACTTCAAATATTTCTTGGGAAACTGTAAGTAGTTATACTTACGCTATCCCAGAACCAAATAACGAAACTCCACCTACTGTAGAATTTGGTTATACTGCAAGACGTGGTATCGAATACACAGCAGACGAGTTCTTCTCTTACGGAGTTCGTGAGGACAAAGAGTTCTACATTTCCTCAATGACAATCACATCTTCCGATGGTTATAATAACACAACAAGATATGATTCTAGTGATGATTATTTTGATGATGCTGATTACGAATCAATCGAATTCAGTGTTAATATTAATAAATACGATTTAGAAATTAGTAAGACTGTAGAAGCAGAAACTTACGACACATACCCACAATCATTTGTTTTCGATATAACTTATACAGATGCTGAATTTATAACTTCACAAAAATATTATGAAGATAACTATGGCCTAACTGTTTTTGAAGATACCATTGATGTTAACAGCACTATAGACTTATATATCGACACAACAGGTTACTATAGTGGCGAAACAGAGTTCGCAGTATATACAAATGATACAAGCGTATCATTTACATCTACAGAATCAGAACTTTATTCAGGTTATTATGATATAACTGCAATGTTCTTTAATGAGGACTTGTCGTTTAAAACAGAAGGTGATTACTACATAGAACAATCAACCTTCACAATTATTTATGATGGTGATACTTATGATGCACAAGCATTGTATGAAGATGACGGTATTACTCCAGTTTATGAAGCTACAATAATCGATTACGAAAAAACATTGGAAGTTATCATAGACCCTGACATGAGCAATGTTGAAACAGTTGAATGGACTGGCGCAGATGGTACAGAGTACTACACATTCAATGTTTTGGTTACAGATTTATATTGTGGACTAGAAATAGAGGTAACAGAGGACACCTCATGGGCATGGAGATACGAACCAGGTTTCACAACAACTACAACAACTCAATACGTTGATTATGTTAATAATGATGATGACACAAGCAATGACGTTACTACAAATTTAAATTATGTATCTCAAGACGTTTATTCATTTGATATTACTGATGGTAAAGTTTCAGTAAGTGTTTACGATGTAGAAATTGATGATAACATTGTAACTTATGTTATTGCAAACGTTGTTACAGAACAAGCTGACGGTAGCGTTGAAGTTCGCACAGTAACATATGCTAATGTAACTGCTGAATTAGAGGACTTTTTTAATGAGGATAATTCATCAACATTTATATCTATAGATGATTTCATAAATAGTTTTAATGATGCCAAACCTGTATTCGACACAACCTCTGTTATGACTGTTGATGTTGTCGGTAACATTACCCAAACAAACACAACATCAGTTACAGCCTACAAAATCATAGATTATTATGAGGAAATTCAAGCTAGAATAGCTTCACAGGGCAATTATGATACAGTTCTTGACGATGATGAAACAATTGGTGATTTAGGTGACGGTCTACTTGGTACTTACCAAAACACTGATGAAGATGAAGAAAATTACCTAGACTATGAATACGCATATTATCTAACCGAGTATACTTTCGATACAGTTGCTAAGGTTACAACATCAGCCGATGGTTCATCTGCTACAATCCTAGTTTCCAACAGTGGAGATTACTTGGACAAAAACAATAGCGACGACTATTTGAAATGGACTAGAATTATAGAAGAACAAAATACTTATCTAGATGATTATGGTGATTTCGATTTAAATTCTACAAATACTATCGATATGTACGCAACAGTTTCAGCAGTTTATTTTGATGTTAGCGAAGTCGATTTAGACGTTTACAACAGCATTGTAAACGAATATTGGTTGTCATACTCAGCATTGGCAGAAAACATATATTCAGCACTAGCTGACCCAACAACACAAGGAGGGTATAATTAATGAGTGAAAATAATAAACGCTATAAACAAAAAAATGTTTTCTTTACAAAAAACAAAAAACTATTAGTATCCCTTCTTTGTATGGCTTTGATAGTTACAACAACTGTCTTTGTAACCCTTGCATATCAAACAGCTACTACAACTAAGATTGTAAATGAATTTGAAACACCCGAGATTGAAACAGAAATTATCGAAGAATTTGACGGTATATCTAAAGAAGATGTAACAGTAACAAACTCAGCCGACAGCGACGTTGACGTTTATGTAAGACTAAAATTCGTTGTAAGCACTATGGAAGCTGTGTATGAAGAAGACGGATCACTTGCGACTTATATAGGTGACGACGGAAATAAATACTACGAAACAGGTGATATAGTAGCAACACCAAGTTCATTCGATGAATATGGTTATCTTGCCAATCACACAACAACAATTATAAATGTTTTCGATGTTGAGGGTTTAAATACTACAGACTGGATGCTTGACCCAATTGGAGATGGTGTGTATTATTACAAATACTCACTTGCTCCAGGCGAGAGTGCATACGACCTTGTAAGTTCTATTTACCAAACAGTATATTATGACGGTGTAATTGTAGTTTTAACAATTATTTCAGACAGTGTACAAGTTGAAAGTGGAGTAGAAGTCTGGACAGATGTAGCTCAAAGTGAATACATAGACGCAAACGGAAACCCAATTCTATACTTAAAAGATGATGATACAACCGTACCGACTGACAATTATACAAATTATACACAACGATTTGACAGTAATTACGAGGACACTTCTGGTAAATATTTAGATGGTACAGATTTAGTACCTACACATAAATAAGGAGGAAGAAAGATGAAAAAAATATTTAGTATTGTTTTAACATTAACATTCCTCTCTATGATGTCTATAACTGCTTTTGCAGCCGACACAGTGCCAGAGGTTACATTTGATGCTAATACAGAAGAATTTAGCTATAAAAACACAAGTTTAGCAAGCAACGGAAACCCAGATTTATTCACAGAATTTAAAGGGGCAATTCCCGGCGACAGTTTTACACAGGATATTGACTTAGTAGTAACAAATATCGAAGATGAAACTGTAACAATTTACCTTCAAACCGACAGCGAAAACGAAGTCTATCAAACTTTAATGGAATTGGTAGAATTCACAGTTTACTATGACGGTGAAGAAGTTTCTGATGGAACATTGGCAGACGGAATAACTCTTGGTATGTTCACAGAAGATACAACAAAAGAGTTCACAGTGGAGTTTAATATTCCACTTACAGTAGGAAACGAAATAGCAGCATTAAACGCTGAAATAGATTGGATTTTTGTAGCAGAGTTAATCCCTGACGAAGTGGAAACAACTCCAACGCCAGAACCAACAGTAACTCCTACTACAGAACCTACAGACAAGCCAGAAGAAGACCCAAGTCCTACACCAGAATCTACTGAAGAACCATCTCCAGAACCATCAGAAGAGCCTGAGGAAGAAGACGAAGAAGCACCACAAACAGGCGACTCAAACAACAATATTTTATGGATTGCATTAGCATCTGTAAGTTTATTTGGAATTATAACTATCAAAGTAAAAAAATCAAAAGCATAATAAACAAACTAAAGCCTCGACTTCATCGTAAGTCGAGGCTTTTTTGTTTAAACGATTTCTACAAAAGAGCTATTTATAAAATTTACACATAATATAATTATATAAAAATATATTATAAATCTCTTAGCATTGATTGGATAAGCATTTCATAGTTTTTTCTTGTTTTTGCATCTTTTAATAATCTAGCACTATTTAAGGCTTTGTTTAAATAATCTCTTTTGGTTGAATTAGAAGAAGATGCATTTGCTGCATCAATTGAAATATTTATTTGCTTTATAGTTCCATCTTCCCATGCCATAACTGTCATCCTCCTTATTCTGTATTAATATAATTATAAAACTTAAATTATATTAAGTCAATAAATATTTTGGATAAAATATTTATCATTTCAAAAAAGTATTAATATGTTCATGCTTTCTAAAGTGGTGACCTTGTTCTATTAGTATATCATTTTTAAGCGACACTAAATTTATGTCGGAATACATAGCACTTGAAATCTGCTGAATATCATAGCCTTGTTTTATGTAGAAAAGCATTTCATCGTCAGGTAGTGCTATTTGTGCAGCGAAAACATTGGCTTCATATTCCATTCGGTTATTTTGCATTTCAAAAACATTAAATTCATTAAATACATGGTTTTTTCTAGCTGTATCACGATGTAACGCATCGTGGCCGAGTTCGTGCCAAAGAACAATTTTCATCATATATTCAGGTAAATCAGATTTTAAATAAATAAAACGATTACCTGCAATTATATTATATGCTCCCTTTTGTCTTTCAAAATCACACATAATAACATTGACCTTTTGTTCCCTAGCTATTTTAAATGGATCATTCGTTCCACATTTCTTGTAGATAGAATCAGCTTTTTTAACAATATCAGATAAAGAGTTATACAATTTATTTCTCCTATGACCTATATTATTCAGAACGATATTTTTTAGGAATATACTTTTTGTTGTTTTCTTTTGCCATCCAATAGGCATCTTGTATCGCTCTCATCAATACGTCTTTGTCTTCTTCTGCAATATCTCCCCCAGCAAAAAGACCTGTTGCAGATTCCAAAAGTTCTTTTGCTTGTTTTGCCCCATGTGGTCCATATTCAGCGTTAGCCTCGACAATAAACTGCTCATCATCAGTTAATAAGTGATTTACGTTAACATCTAAAATATTGGCTAACTTTTTGCAAGCATCCATAGTTCTTGGTCTTGCGTGGTCTGCTTCATAAGTGTAAATTACTCTAACAGTTACACCATATTTTTTGGCAAGTTCTGCTTGAGTTAGTGATAATTTCTTTCGAGCTGATCTAATTTTTTCACCGAATGTCATAATCGAACTCCTTTCTATAAAAAAATATGTAGTTAAAATACTAAAAACCTATTGACAAATATACCCAAAATACTTATAATGTTATCAAGGTAGTTTAACTACATATATTTTACTACAAACTACATAGATTGTCAACTGACATTTACTGACTATAAATGCTAAAATAGGAATGAGCAAAAATTTTCAAATAAGAATGCACAAAAATGATAGAATATAGGTACCAAAAAAGAGAGGTACTTATGTTAATAAAAATAAAACAAATAGGCG
>JAWXUM010000071.1:0-9920 GCA_044432645.1 Clostridia bacterium
ATCACACGCTTACAAAATCATCAAAAAACTAAATTTAGAACTAGAAGCAAAAGGATATATGACGCTTACTGGAAAGGTCAGCCGAATATATTTCGAAGAAAAATTCTACGGAATTTCAGCATAAGGAGGTGAAAATATGTCCGTATGTAAAGACACATTAAAAAACGGAAACTGGCTAGTTTCCGTTAGATATAAAGACTACACAGGCAAAACCAAGCAGAAATTAAAGCGTGGTTTTAAGACCAAACGTGAGGGACTTGAATGGGAACGAGAGTTGCTAAGTCAGTCCCAACTTCGCCTAGATATGACCTTCAAAAGTTTTGTCGAAATCTATACCGAAGACACAAAACACCGAGTTAAAGAAAATACTTGGAGAACAAAAGAGAGTATAATTGATGATAAATTAATGCCGTACTTTCAAAATAAGAAGATGAATGAGATAAAAGCTTCTGACATAATCAAGGGCAAAATGAGATTATGAAACGCAAAACCCACAAAGGCGAATCAATTAAAACACACTCCTTTTCCTTTGAGTGTATTTTATCATTTTTTCGTCCAAATACTACATTTTTTATCCGCCCTTTTCTTACATTTTATCACAGGCGGTGACAGTGAAATAGTTTGTGAATATTAAGGCAAAATTAAAACCACTCCTAAAAGTGTGGCACTAGAAAGAAAATATCAAAAAGAAATTAGTATAATCAAAACTGCTAGAAAAAAACTAGCAACTGAAACCGAAAAACTTAGAAAAAGGTTAAAAGGCTTAACAGATGAAATTTCAAAATCATTAATGGGAGAGAGTACATTCTCACCTGAAATGTTATCAGAAGCGATAGAATCAGCAAAGGAACAAATAAGAGAAAACGATCAAAAACTAACAGATATGGAAATGAAAATACTTGACGGAGAACTAATGACAAAGAAACTAGACCACTACTACACCCAGTTTAAAACATGGTCAGATGAATTTTCGGAAGCCAGTAATGAACAAAAGAAAATGATAATTTGTCAGCTTATCTCAAGAATAGAATTTGGCAGAGGATATGAGTTAAGCATAGAGTTTAATACTGACTACGAGCAGTTTTTTATGATATAAAACAATTAAATTTAATCGAAATTCAGTACTTTTTTAAATTACCAAATTTCGATTAAAATAATATTATTTAAGTGTAAATGCAGGACATGTTCTTATTCTGATTCTAAGTTGTTTAGTTTGTTTAGGAAAGATAATCCTTCACCATCTTGAAAACCGACGAAATAAAGTCTTTCGATTTGTTTTGCATCAAACAGAAATAATTTATCAGGATTAAGAATTCCCTCGGGATATAAGCATGCACTATAGTCCCAAATTTTATCAGAATCAAACTGTTTTTGTTTAACACCTACTATCATTATTCTTTTAGTGCTCTCTGTTAATAAAACTACCGAACCAATTGGTAAATATTTATGCATATATATATGCTCCTTTCTTATTTTGCAAGTTCGTTTAATTCGAATTTTGAATCACATTTATTACATGTGTATAAGTAAAAGTAACGCTTTACTTTTTGACTGCTAATATAAAGAGGGGCCGAAACATTGCTGTATATTGAACCGTCAACTGTTTCTTCACATTTGCTTTTTTGAAGTTTATTGCCACATTTTGGGCAATTTTTTTTTGCAAACAAAAAATATTTAAATTCATTTTTTGTAAACTCATATCTAAAACCTTTTTCATT
This sequence comes from Clostridia bacterium, assembly GCA_044432645.1. Classification (GTDB taxonomy): domain Bacteria; phylum Bacillota; class Clostridia; order Oscillospirales; family Acutalibacteraceae; genus SIG603. Next base: position 1,719 of record JAWXUM010000071.1, read on the forward strand.
CATAACATGATACCTAACCTTATCTAATTCCAAAAGTTAAAATAATCAACAAAGTCACTGGCACTATCGGTAAAATTATCCCATCCTTGTTCGACTCCACCAGTGAGACTATCCCAGCCCTGTTCGACACCATCGGTGAAATTATCCCAACCCTGTTCGTTAAAGCCAATTTCGATACCAGCTGATAGTCCTAAAAAAGCCGCAACACCGCCTTCTAAAACAAACTTGTTGTCTTCTATGCCTGCTTTTCCCTCAACACCAACAGCGCCAGCATAGCCACCAACTTTCGCAGTTATTTCAAAACCTAAAAAGTTAATTGTACCCGATGCACTTCCTTCAACTGCTGATACCAGTGCTTTTCCGCTTACATTTGCGTTTACTCCCTCATCTGTAATGGAAAATTCTCCTTTACCCGATGCTTCTGCGTTTCCGACGGACACATTTATTTTTGAATCAAGGCCAAGCATATCGTCGCCAACACTTCCGTCAACATCAGCTTCTAACAATGCAATCGATGCTGAAGCACCGACTTCTGCATTAATAAACTCCGTAACAGTTTTTTCTACCCAAACACCATCTACTAAAACTTTTTTAGTAGTAGTTTTCATGAATGCCAAATCAGCATCCGCTTCTAACTCTACTTTTCCAACATAAGCATTAACGCCGACATATCCCATTTCGTTTTCATAGGTCGCGCTAGCTTTTCCCAGCCATGCAGTTATGCCAAGGCTGTCGTCAGATAGTTCATATCCCAACCATTCTGCACTCGCAGTAAAACTTTGGCCTGTTGATGTATTGTCATCATTTTTTACATTGCTTGTGAATGAAGTTATTGTATTCCAAGCTGTAACTAAGTTAGATGAAAAATAATCAGAAGTTGAATTTTTGTTGAAACTCGAGAGAGTCTTTGTTGAAATAAGTTTTTCTGCCACTTCAAACTCAGATGCCGTTTGTGATAAATAAGATTGACAACGAACAAGTACCCAATTATAGTTAGTCACTGCATCAACTTTTGTAATGTTCCACAGTCCCAGCAAACCTACACGTAGGTAAAGCGCATTTAATCGTTGGTCAAGTGCATTAACCCTAGAAGTTACACTGGAAATACGTTGAGCATACTGGTTAAGTTTATCTGTATCTACATTTATATCTGCCATTTTAGTCCTCCCCTGTATAGTTGGACTGTGCAAAGCTTTCAGTAACGGTGGTGGTGTCTAAATTGTTAAGTTTCTTTATAATGCTATAATATTGATTTAAAACTCTATCAATACTATCAGAGCATTTATCGTTACCTATACCAGTAAAATTACTACGCACTGCATTGGAAATAGATTCAAGTTCGCTGATAACCGAATTGAATTCCGATTTTATCGATAAAAGTTCCATTTTTTCACTTGTGTTCATCCGTTTGCACCTTCTTATAGTTTATTTATAGTCAAGCTCGAAACTTATAAAGTATATAGAAAAATTTGATTCCTTTTTATTTTTAATTATAACACTAAATTAAATGATATACAACTTTAATTTAGAATAAAATCTAAAATACAAAAATAAAATATAGGATTATTCGTTATTGGAAAATTCAATTAATATTAATAAAATCGAGCATAAATTTAAACATTGTTGTAGGTTTTATTTTTTACAAGCAACAGCCGTAAATTAGTTATTTGATCACTTGAGTAGAAAATTACCTTAAAAAAAACGAATAAAACTGTATAAAAATTTGATTTTCGTATAAAGATTTGGTATAATATAAGCAAATGAATCAAATGGGGGAAAATAATGATTAGTGCGGTTATAAGCGAAAATGGAACTCGAGATTACAATGAAGATTCATATTATGTTTCGGAAAATATGGTTAATGCCCTATATGTAGTTGCCGATGGACTTGGTGGACATGGTAAAGGGGAAGTAGCATCTAAAATTGTTGTAGATACTTTTAAAGAAAATTTCGAGAAAAAAATTATTTTGGAAGATGATTTTTTGAATATAAATATTACTCTTGCACAACAAAGAATACTCGATGAACAAAAAAGAATAAATGCTCCTACTCAAATGAAAACTACCTGTGTTGCGTTGTTGGTTAATAATAAAAAATGCAATATAGCTTATATTGGCGATAGCAGAGTTTATGTTTTTAACAAAAATAAAATTTCACATAGAACGCTTGATCATAGCGTGCCTCAAATGTTATTTAGAGCAAAGGAAATTAAGGAAAAAGATATAAGAAATCACCCGGATAGAAATAAATTACTACGTGTAATAGGTATTCCTTGGGACACTCCACAATTCCAAGTATTAGAACCTATTGACACATCTAAATGTCAAGCTTTTTTACTTTGTAGTGATGGCTTTTGGGATTTTTGTACAGAAAAAATGATGTGTAAATTTTTGAAAAAATCAAAAACTGCTGACGAATGGTTAAATTTGATGCATGATGAAGTTTTAAAAAACGGAAAAAACTTAGATATGGATAATTTAACAGCTATTGCAGTTTTTTGTTAGGTGTTATGATGAATTATAAAATTATTTCAAAAACGATAATAGGTACTCGCAAGCAACAACAAGATAAAATGTATCACTCAAAGTCTAACCAGTTGGCATTTGCGGTAATATGTGATGGTATGGGTGAAATTTCGTCGGATGAAGTTCCTAGCGAAGCCGCTGTTAACACAATAATAGATTTATATAATTCTAAACCAAAATCGCAAAGTTATCCACAATTTTATTATAATTCTATTGAAAAATTAGACGAAAGTGTAATTGAATTTCAAAAACGTACAGGCTGTCTTATGGCAGGTACTACCTTCTCGTCAGTTTGTATAGAAAAAGATAAATTATTTTGGCTTTCAATCGGAGATACTCGTATCTATATTATAAGAGAAAATGAAATTGTTCAAATTACAAATGACCATAATGTTAAATGGCTTATTGAAAATTTTGATTGTAGCGATAACGAAGAACTAACTAATACAAGCAGACCAGACGCCTTGGTTAGCTTTTTAGGATTAGATGGAATAGAACACTTTGACTTGAACACAACCCCATTTACTTTACAAAACAATGATAAAATTTTTATTACATCAGACGGAATAACAAAAGTGTTGGATGATCAAAGCATTTATCAAATTTTAACAGGTTCAAGCTTCGAAAATTCTTTGAATAATTTATTTGAAATCGCAACTCAGTTCTCGTTTGGGAGTCAAGATAACACTACATGCATATTAATTAGTATTGAAAATTCGTAATTTTATTGGAGAGGGATTGACTATGAAAAAAAATAAAGTTAAATGTCCGAATGGACATTTTTATAACAGCGATATTTATGACGATTGTCCTATTTGTACCAATTCGTTTGCACCGAAAATAGAAGAGGTAGATAAAAAAAGCAATACAAGCTCTGACACTCCAGATAAAGTATCCACTTTAGGCGTATTTGATACTTCTAATATAGGGTGTAGCCAGAAAAAAACTGAAGAACCCGAAAAGGAAATAGTAAAAAAAGAAGAAGAACCAGAAAAAGAAAGTGTAAAAAAAACAGAGCCTGAAAAGGAAAGAGTGAAAAAAGAAAAGAGTGAATCTAAATCGTTTTTCTCTTTAAATCTAAACAAAAAAAATTCAAATAAGAAAAGCAATTCGGATTCTTCTAAAGAAATTGGAGTTTCTAAATTAATTTCAGAATTTTTAAATAACAAAAATAATGCAGCACAAACATCTGAAACAAAAATAGAGGAAATACCAACACCTTTAAAAGAAAAACCGATTGTCAAGGATGAGCCACAAAAAATATCTTTACAAAAAGAAATCATGCAGGTGCAAGCACAATCAAACTTGGATATTGCTACACAAGCGGTGTTTAACCCTAAAAAACAATCTAATTCACCTGTTGCTGGCTGGTTAGTTTGTATCGAGGGTAATCATACAGGTGAAGCATTTGAGATTTTCGCTGGTAATAATTTTATAGGCAGAAGCGAAACCATGAATATTACACTCAAATCAGATTTATCTGTTTCTAGAAATAAACACTGTAAAATAATTTATGAGCCGAATAAATCAACATTTTATTTATCAGCAGGTGAAAGTGAGCAATTAACATATTTAAATGAAAATATTTTGCTTGTACCAAAAGAAATTAAATTTAAAGATATAATTTCGATTGGAAATTCTAAACTGATGTTTATGCCTTTATGCGATTCAAAATTCAACTGGAATAGTATAGGAGAAGACTTTTGATGAAAAGATGTAATAATTGCTTTGAAGAATATAACGAAAATCTAGATATGTGTCCACTATGTGGGTATGAAATTGGCGACGATCCAGAAGAAGTTTATTTCTTAAAACCATCAACAATTTTACATAATAGATACATTATTGGATATGCCTTGGGCTTTGGTGGATTTGGAATTACTTACAAGGCTTGGGATATTAACTTAAATACAGCGGTAGCTATAAAAGAATATTTTTACGCTAGTTTAGCAACTCGTGACGAAAACACTCAGGATGTTATAGTAAATTCTGAAAAAAAGATAGAAGAATTCATGCATTTTAAAGATGCTTTTTTGGACGAAGCTAGATGTACTGCAAAATTCAATAAAAGTTCAAACATTGTAAATGTGTATGAATATTTCGAAGAACACCAAACAGCTTATATGGTTATGGAATTTTTAGTAGGTTCTCCGCTAAATTCTATAATGAAAAAAGAAAATTTATCTGTTGAATCAGCTTTAGATTACACTAATCAAGTTATTAGTGCGTTGAAAGATGTTCATAAGGAAAATATAATTCATAGAGACATTAGCCCGGATAATATCTTTGTGTTAAATGGTGGAAAAGTTAAGTTGATAGATTTTGGTGCGGCAAGGTCGGCTTTTAGCGAAACAGAACTTACTCAGATTTTAAAACCTGGTTTTGCACCACAAGAGCAATATCGTTCAGATGATAAGCAAGGTCCATGGACAGATATTTACGCCTTGGGGGCAACAACATACTATATGCTAACTGGTGTTAAGCCTGTTGAATCTACAAATAGAATTAGCATAAACGAAGACCCTTTGGAAAGTCCTAAGGCTTTAAACCCAGAAATATCTGAAAATATAAACAATACCATTTTACGTGCTATGTCAATAGAAATTCATTTACGTTTCCAAAATTTAGATGAGTTTGAAAACGCATTAAACGGAAAAGTGATTGTGCGTGATGTAGTCGGTGAAAGAAAGCGAAGAAAATTTAGACGTACACTTGGTCTTAGCATAGCTTCTTTTTGTTTATTGATTGGTGTATTTTGCATTGTAAATATGTTTATAAATAACATCGAAAATGAAACTTTACCAACTTGTAGTATTGAAATTTGGTACGAACTTCCAGCAGATGAAGATTTGGCTTCATCTAAAATCAATTCATTTGAACAGATAACAAATACATTCACAAGTAGTTATTCGAATGTAGAAATTAATATTGTTTATTATGAAAGCGGAACATATGAACAAGCGATAGAAAACGCATACAGCACTGGTGATATGCCAAATTTATTTGAAAGTTCTTATATAAGCGAAGAAATTACCGAGTCATCAATGAGCACCAAGAATGCGATTTCTCAGTTAAGTTCGACAGAAAAAACTTTTTTAACGTCTTATAATGACTATACAAAGTTTCCAACTGGTTTTATAATTTCTATAAAATACAAAAACACAACATTCGAACAAGAAGATTCTAGCGAAGCTTTTGAAAACAGTCAGTCGAATTTCTTAGAAGAACTAATTGAGGAGTATGAAGGAACATCGGCCGATTATATGGATATCCAAACTACTTTACCTGCTAGATTTACGATGGAACAAGTAAACACAGATGAAATAGTAGCACAATATACAGATCTTTGGAGTGTTTCATCTTGCGACGATGACCAGTATAAGGTTGCAAGTAAATTTTTAAGTTTTTTAATAAGCGACTATGCACAGGATTATTTGCATATTCAATATCACAGTGATTCTTTTCCATTAAATACTCAAACTTTATTAGACTCATATGTTTTTACATTTGATGATTTTAGTGAGTTTTTTGAAAATTTTAAGATTATCGTTTTTGAAAAATAATAAATATATTTGGAGGGTATAAATGAAATTATGTAGCGGATGTTTTGAGAAATATGACGAAAGATTAAGTATGTGTCCTTTTTGTGGATATGAGGAAGGTGACGAAAAAGAAAGCAACTCATATTTGGATGTAGGGACAATGCTTAACAATAAATATGTTATTGGTGCCGCAATAGGTAATGGTGGATTTGGCGTTACTTATTATGCTTGGGACATAAATTTGCAACAAAAGTTGGCAATTAAAGAGTATTTACCAAGTGAATTCTCTACTCGTATGCAAGGTAAATTAGATATTATTGTATTTAAAGGCGAAAAAGAAGAACAATTTAACGTAGGATTGGAAAAATTCGTAGGTGAAGCCAATAAATTAGTTGAATTTAGGGACACTGAAGGCGTAGTTAGAATTCAAGAAAGTTTTTTTGAATTTGGTACGGCCTATATTGTTATGGAATATTTAGATGGTGAAACACTATCTAAATATTTAAGTGAAAATCCTATGAATTCATCTGAAAAAACAATTTCAATGATGATGCCAATCATTCAATCGTTAAAACAAATCCATGCAAAAGGCATACTTCACAGAGATATTTCTCCGGACAATATAATTATAACAAAAGAAGGCAAAGCAAAATTAATAGATTTTGGTGCGTCTAGGCATGAAACAGCAACGAAAACTCGAAGTATGTCTGTTATAACAAAAGCGGGATATTCCCCAGAGGAACAATATCGCAACAGTGGCGACCAAGGTGCATATACCGATGTTTACGCTTTAGCAGCTACAATGTATCATATGATAACAGGTGTAAAACCACCTATTTCTATAGAGCGAAATGCTTATTATAAAGAAAAAAAGAAAGATTTATTAGAGCCAATTTTAAATTACAATAAAGAAATATCCGAAAATGAAGAAATAGCTATTGCAAATGCTTTAAATATTAAAATTGAACAAAGAACCGAAAGCATGGATATTTTCGAAAAAGAATTAACTTCTGATACACCAATAAAAAGACGAGATGGGTCTATTAAAGCTACCGATTTATTAACCTGGCCATTATGGCTGAAAATTTCTGTGCCAAGTTTTGCAACTTGCCTAATGACTTTGATTTTATTGTTTAGTTTTGGTATTATTGGGTTTAACGCAAACTTAGAAACCGAGTTAGTCGTTGCCAGCGGACTAACTCGAGTACCTTTAATTGTTAGCGATGAAATCGAAGAAGCTACATTAAAACTAGAAAGTGCCAGTTTGAATTATCAGATAGTAGGAAAGAGTTATTCAGAACATATTCCGGCAAATTATATTTTATCACAAGATTTGACCGCAGGAATGTTAATTAACACCAATAGTATTGTAAGCGTTTTAATAAGCGCCGGTAGCGAGGAAAGCTTGACATTCAAAGATGCTAACGGTATGTACACTTTAGCTGATGTTCAGTTCCAAGAGGTAGAAACGGCTACAACGATTTTAGAAACTCAAGAGATGTCAGTAATTATTGTCGAAGAATACAACGACACTGTTGCTAGTGGTTTAGTAATTTCACAATATCCAGAAGCTGGTACATTGTTGCTTCCAGGAGAAGAAATTACTTTAACAGTAAGTAAGGGAGGTGAAGGGTTTACATTACCTTCATTTGTTGATATGACAGAAGATGAAGCGAGAGCTACACTGTCACAACTAGGATTAGTTGTATCAGTCGAATATAATAACGAAAGCGATCTTCCTGATGGAACTGTTATATCTCAGGATATAAAAGATGGCACTATTGTTATGCTTGGATCTACTGTAAGTTTAGTAGTATCTAGTTACAAAGATCTAGAAGATATACCTGATGTAGTTGGATTAACGCAATCAGAGGCTACAAAAATTTTAGAAAGTCTAGGATATGTTGTACAGGTTAATGTTCTTGATTCAACGCAAATAAACTTTAAAGTACTATCTCAAAGTCCACAAAGCGGTCTTTCAGCTGAAATTGGATCCACAGTAATAATTAATATGCTTGGTGACGACGTTGTTAAGGAAACTGCAACGCCAACTGCGACTGCTACACCAACACCAACACCAACACCAACTGCGACACCAACGCCAACACCAACTGCGACTGCGACACCAACACCA
>JAWXUM010000072.1:0-9865 GCA_044432645.1 Clostridia bacterium
TCGCCTATTTGTTTTATTTTTATTAACATAAGTACCTCTCTTTTTTGGTACCTATATTCTATCATTTTTGTGCATTCTTATTTGAAAATTTTTGCTCATTCCTATTTTAGCATTTATACTTTTATTTGCCATTTAAATCACCTTTCTTTTTTACAATAGACTTGAACACTCTTATTGTACTATGATTGGTGATTTTTTGATATAACCTTTTCTTACCCACCCGCATAGCAGATGGGTATCTTTTCGCTTTGCTCAACTACCTAAAGGCATAAATACAACAAAGGCAACCATTTCTGATTGCCTTTGTTGATATTAGTTTGATTTATGATATTTTGTTTTTGTCCCTATTAGTAGGTAGCTTTATGTTCGCCGTTATTTTTTTACATATTTCTTGATTTTTCTGCGTTTGCTTTCATTGCATTCATTATAGAACCTCTAAACGAATTTTCCTCTAGCACTCTAACAGCCTCGATTGTTGTTCCTCCTGGTGAGCAAACCATGTCTTTAAGCGCTGCTGGGTGAAGTCCTGTTTCTAGTACCATTTTGGCACTGCCATACACGGCTTGTGCAGCGAATTTATAGGCTTCGTCACGAGGTAAACCCTCCATAACGGCACCGTCTGCTAAAGCTTCTATAAACATATAAACATAAGCTGGGCTACTGCCACTTACTGCTACAACAGCGTCTATCATTTTTTCAGTAACTTGACTAGCTTTGCCAAAACTGTTTAAAAAGTCGACCACCTGTGCAAGTTCTTCTTTTGTAACATATTCATTAGGACAATAAGCTGTCATGCCCTGCCCTACCATTGCTGGTGTGTTTGGCATGGTTCTTACTGTTTTAACTTTTTTCCCAAAGTTATTTTCTAAAAACTCCAAAGTTTTTCCCGGAGCAATTGCTACAACTACAGTTTCTTCGTTTACAAAGTCTTTTATCTCTTTAATAACTGTTTCATAAAAATGAGGTTTAACTGCTAAAACAAGGATTTTAGCAACTTTTGCTACCTCTTTGTTGTCGCTTGTTGTTTGAATGCCAAAGTTAGTTTTTGCTTTTTCTAAAATAGTTTCATTTAAATCGCTTACAATAATATCGGCGTTTGGGTTGTTGCTTAGCACTCCTTTAATCATAGCACTAGCCATGTTTCCGCCACCTATAAATCCTAATTTACTCATCTTTTCCTCTCATTCTGGCACGTATCGCCTTTGTTTTTATTCCTTGAGCCTCAAACATTACCTCATGTTCTGATTTAATGTTTGGAACTTCGGTTTCGCTGTTTAAATCTTCTGTTACAAAGAATATGTCAAGACCTGCCTCTTGGAAATACCTTTTGCTTGACAAAAACAAATCGTAGTTATCGGTTTTAAACCAAATTTCACCGTTATCCGACAAAATTGTCTTGTAAGCCTCTAACTGTCTTGTATGAGTTAGCCTTCTTTTATGACACTTTGAACTTGGCCAAGGGTTACAGAAATTTATATAAATTCGCTCAACTTTGTCTTCTTTTGCAATAAAATCTTTAATTTGCTCAATATTGTACGAACAAAGTGCAACGTTATCCACGATTTCTTCGCCAAACTCAGTACTGATATTTCGTCTAGCAACGCCTAGAATGTCAAAACTTATGTCAACTGCTATGTGGTTAATATGTCTGTCACGGTGGGCAAGCTCTGCCATAAAAGTGCATTTGCCACAACCTAAATCCAAATGTATAGGCTTGTCGTTTTTAAAAAACTCCTGCCATTTTCCTTTTTGCTCTTTTGGGTCATTTATAAAATAATTACAGGCGTTAAGCTCTGGTTTCGCCCATTTTTTAGTTCTTATTCTCATGAAATAATCCTTTCGGTTTTTTATAAATATATTTTACACTAATTTCGAAAATAATTCAACTGTGCTATACAAATAAATTAATGCTTTCTTTTGGTATATACTAACAGATAGCACATAAATGATATAAAAAGGCTGAGATAAAATTGTAATTCATCTCAGCCAAAGCTTGTCGAAAAAGGTTTTGTATTTGTGTAAAATACCGAAAATATATTTTTAAAATGGTAGGGGCGAGCTGTGCTCGTCCGAAATCAAGATGTTAATTTAATGCTTTTATAAAATTAATAAAAATATTTCTCTATTTTACACAAAACAAGACAAAACTTTTTGTTTTATCCACGGACGAGCAAAGCTCGCCCCTACATCGTTTTGTGCAACTTTTTTTACAATATAGGTTTTTTGACAGTCTGAGGCTGAGATAAAATTGTAATTTATCTCAGCCTCTTTTTGCGTTTATTAAAATTTTAATTAACTATTAGTTTCGTCAAATTCAACTGCTGCTGTAATTAAGCTTTCTATACTTGTATTTCTAACAACACCATTGAACTCGCCGTCTACATATGCTACGTATCTGTCGTCGTTTTCAGTTGATTTATAATAATCAATAGTAACTTGTTCGCCGTCATAATACTCAAATACTAAAGAAGCTGTAGCTGTTGTTTCGTGAGCTAATTCGTCTAATGATAACACACTGATGTCAAGGAATGAGTAATAAATAGCAGTAACGTTGTCGTCGTAGTCTATTTGATTTCCCTTGAAGTAAGCGTTGTAATCGTAAACTATAGCATCATCAGTACTTTCTTCTTCGTTTACATACTCTTCAAGTTCAACAGTAAATTCAACTTCGTCACTTTCAAATGAAATATATTGAAGGTCTGTAATAGCTGTTAAATTAACATAAGCTGTTCTAAGTTCAAGTGCAGTGTTTTCTGCCCAAGAAGATACAGAAGTAGCTGCGATAGAATAAACGATATTTGTAACATCATCAATTATAACGTATCTGTTAGTACCATTTTTTTCGCTAACTGAAATTTTATGCTCTACACCATTAAGTGAAAATTCGATTGTTGCAAATGGTTCGTCTAAACCGTAATCTGCAAGTTGCTCTTCTGTTACTTCAACAGCTACAACGCTATCGGTAGTAAATGTTTGCATTAGAGTTGCAAGTTCGCTTATAGTAGAAGGGTGACCGTCTGACTCGACTGGTGAAGTCATTGAATAACCACTGTAAGTTGTTGAATCTGGCACTATTTCTATAGGCTGTGCATAATTTGTACCACTTATAGTTAAGTACTCAAAAGCAGTTGTTATAGCTGTGCCTGTATCGTCATATAAATAGTCTATAGTGTAAGTATAAACGTTAACATTGCTTACTATGTCGGTTATTACGAAGTCGTTAATATAACCGATATAAACTTCTCCGTTATAGTTTATATAGTTGCCATAAGTAGAAGCAGCTTCAATACCAATTGCAATTTCTTCCACTGTGCCGTCGTCAAAATACATTGTAACAGTAGTTGAGTCAGCATCGCTTAGTCCGTATTGCTCTAAGTCTTCAATTACGCCTAGTTCTTTGTTAGGAATTAGGTAAGTTAGTGAGGTCATTGAAGATGACATTGCTGTGCTTACATCATACTCTTCATAGCCTTCAATATAGTAAGAATACACGTATGTGTCTTCAGCGTCTTCGTCTTCTGCTTCTTCAAGTTCTTCAACTTGAACAATTACATAGTCGCCACTAGGACCTGAAATCTCAACATAATCAATCTCTTGATATGTTTTGTCGATTAAGTAGGTTGTTTCTTCTGTTGTGTCTACAATTTCTTCGTCTTCTGTATAATCTACATTTGCACTGTCGTCAGTAATGTAAAGTAAAACAAATCCGCCACCTAACAAAAGCAAAACAGCCAAACTAATTAGAATATACTTTTTGGTATTTTTCAAAATTATGACCATATCATGTTTTTAAACAATATAGGTGGATAAAACCCACCTATATATTAACATGCCTTTCTTTATTAAATGAATATTATAGGTGTCGTCTTTTTAAGTATATTACTAAACCTGTAATTAAAATAGCTAATGGAACACCAATTGTGAACACATAAATTCCAAGGAAGAAGATTGTGCTTGTAGAAGCAACAACGTCATATGTGTTAATTTCTGTACTTTCAATGTAAAGGCTAATATCGCTGTCAGTTGTGCCTGTAAGCAATTGTAATAAGTAGATAACCATTTCTCTGTTGTCAAATGCTGAACTACCTAAAATGCTTGAAGTGAACTGCACGCTGTCACCAAATACTAAGATATTTGAATAAACGTATTCGTTATCAATATACTGGAATTTTTGTGCTAGAGCTACTGTTGTGTAAACGCCTGTTGCTGGGTCGTCCATTTCACTGCCGTCAACTGAAATATAAGCTGTGTCAGCAGTTTCTACAAATGAAAATGTAGAAATATTGTCATTAGCATCATAAGCAAATGTAATAGGAACTGAAACGTAAGATACTAAACTGCTATAAGCTTCTGCATCTGGAAGATTATCAGCGTTTACATCAACAAATATTTGTGAAGAGTAACCACTCATATAGTTGCTTGAATCTGACTCAAGTACAACACCTTCGTTTACAATAATACCCCATTCTTCTAAGAATGAATACAAGTTAGGGAATTGCTCTTGTGTTGGGTAACAAGTTATCATAATTGTTTTGTTGCCTATTTCGTTTGATAAGAACACCCTAAGTTTTGCAATTTCTTCTACAGAATAGTCAGTTGTAGGAGTTGGAATAAATACAATGTCTGCCTCTTCTGGAATTTCTTCTGTTACAATGTCAAACTCATTTATAACAAATCCGTTATCTTCAACAAGTGCATCAAAAGTAGTTAAAACATCTGTAGAAAGAGTTTCGTCGTGTCCAGTTGCAACTGCGATTGTAGGAACTGTTTCAAGGTTTACTATGTTGATAGCATTAGCTATAGCACCGTCAACCATTGAGTAATAAAAATATTCGTAAGTTGTTTCGTCTTGTGTTACAGAAAAGAAATCAGTTACAGATAAAACAACATATCTTAAGTCTGTTCTAATTAACACCATACTGTCTGTTAAACTTTCAGAAGAATATTCTGAAATAAGTTGAGGTTGCAAGTCAGGGTCAACATAAGTAACAGTGATGTTTGAGTTAGCTTCGCTAAATTTTTCAGCTAAGGCTGAAACTTGGCTGTACTTTAATCCGTAATCAGAGTAGTAAGCGTCTGTATCAAAATAATCTTGTTCACCGATTAAAATAATTTCTGTTTCAAGTTCTATGCTTTGTGCAACTTCTTTTGACTCATCTGACAAACTGTATAAACCGTCAGATGTTAAATCGGCATTAAGAGATGGAAATCTTTCAACTAAAGCAGAAGAGAAAACGTTTACAGCTATAACAATTACAATGAATAACACTGTAAAAATAGAAGCTGTTGTGCTATATTTTAGCTTGTTAGCATTTACTGGCAAAGGTTTTTTTGCTACCTTTGGATTTTTGTTTTTAAAGTTCATGTCATTTCCTCCTATTAATTCCAACGACGGCTTTCGACTTTACGTGCTGTAAGGAATACGAAAACCACTATGACACTTATAAAATACAACGCATTGGAGAAACTGAAAATTCCTTTTGTGAATATTGTATAACGGTCAGAGAATGATAACCATGTAAGTATTACGCCAAAAATGTTGCCTGACAAAGCATAAGCAATGTCGCCCATAAATAATAGGAACATAGAAACAACAAAAGTAGCAATAGCTGCGATAATTTGGCTTTCTGTTAAGCTTGAAATAAAAATACCAATGGAAATAACTGCTCCACCGTAAAGAAGTGTTGCAACATAGTTGCCAAGTACTATACCCCATGATAATGATGAGAATGTTGACATTGCAACTGCTGGCAATAAACCAAGTGTGCTACCTATAAAGTAAATGCTAAATGCACCTAAGAATTTACCAATAATAATACCTGTTGTGCTAACTGGTGCAGTTAAAAGTGCTTGGTCTGTTTTATTTTTTTTGTCTTCTGAAAGACTTTTCATTGTGATAATTGGAATTAACATTAAGTTAAACATAAATATAGAACCATATACTATATCTGAAATATAAGAAGATGTACCGTATAGCATAACTTGTGCATAGAAAAATCCATATAAACAAGCAAGAACTGCTACACAAACATAACCTATAGGAGATACAAAGTAAGATCTAAATTCTCTTTTAAGTATTGCTTTCATCTGTTTTTTCTCCTTCTGATTGTTCTGTTTCTTCTTCAGCTTCTTCAGCTTCTTCTACTTCCTCTGTTTGAATATACTTAACAGAATTGTCAGAATTAATAAGTTGTAAGAATACTTCTTCAAGTGTAAGGTCAGTATTTTTAGAAGCTAATAGTGGCCAACCACATCTTGCTAGTAAAGCAAATAGATTTTTTCTAATATCTTTATCTTCTTCAGATTCAACTTCAAATTCAAATACGCCTGGCTCTTTTTCGCCTAAACTTGTTACCTCAATAACATAATCCAAACCTTTAATTGCATGTAAAACTTCTCTTTCGCTTCCTTCTACTCTGATAATTAATTTATGTTCAGAAGAAAGGTCACGAGCTAGTTTATCAGCAGCGCCGTCAGCAACTAGTTCTCCGTTATTTATAATAAGAATTCTTTCACAAACAGCTTGAACCTCTGGCAAAATATGAGAACTTAAAATAATTGTATGTTGTTCGCCTAATTTTTTAATTAAGTTTCTAATTTCGATAATTTGTTTAGGGTCAAGACCAACTGTAGGCTCGTCCAAAATAAGTACAGGAGGATTGCCAATTAAAGCTTGAGCAATACCAACCCTTTGTTTATAACCTTTTGAAAGGTTACCAACAAGTCTGCCGAAAACATTAGTGATTTTTACAACTTCGCAAATTTCTCTAATGTGAGCTTCTTTTGGTAATTTTACTTTTTTAAGGTCATACATAAAGTTTAGGTACTCTTTAACTGTCATATCCATATAAAGAGGTGGAAGCTCTGGTAAATAACCAATCATAGATTTTGTTTCGTTTGGCTCTACCAATGTATCTTTGCCTTTAATTTTAACAGTACCACTAGTTGCAGATAAGTAGCCTGTTATGATATTCATCGCTGTTGATTTACCAGCACCGTTAGGTCCCAAAAAGCCTACAATAGATCCTTCTTCTACAGTAAAAGAAACATTATTCAAGCCTTTATTACGACCATAATACTTAGTAAGGTTTTTAACCTCGATCATTATTTTCGCCCTGCCTTTCATTTGAGCCTAGTTTAAATTTATTTAAAATAAGTTTTTTGCACATAACTTATGCTCATGTTTTATTATTTTAACGCATTTCAAGCAATTTTGCAAGATTTTTATAAAAAACTTCTATACAAAAACAACTTTTATATATAAAATATAGTATAAATGTGATAAAAATGTGAAGATTTTGTGAGAATTAAAAAATTTTCTTTATTTTACTCTTGATTTTTTTACATTTTAACTATAAAATTATTGTTAAGTATTTTATTTGAATTATTCTTAGGCTTATTTATTGTATGGTATGAATACAGTGTAAACTTTTTGATTAAAAAGAAAACTGTATATTAAATTGTAGGAAACGCATCGTAAGCATTCCTTTGGTAAGAACAGATTTTCCCTACTTAAATTAATACAATTAAAGCAAAAAGCGAGGTTTTTATGGCATTTATTAATCCAATTTTAAATTTATGCGAATTTGATGAATTTAATTTTGAAAAACACAGTAATTTTCTCACAATTTATCTTTGTGTTATAAAAGAAAACGCAAACACATGGTACAGTGTTTTGTGTGATGTTTTAAACGAAAACTTACTTAGCGAAGTGATTGTTAAAAGCGACGAAACATTCCCAAATATTTCTTACGACTACATTTGCAAAGCTTATGACGAAAGTGGCGAGCTTGAAAAATTGTTTTTAAATATTCAAAAATCAAACAAAGCTCGTTATACCATTAAAAATAAAGAAATTTTTATCATAAACGACACAATAACAATGCAAAATATTAAGCATTTGCTCATGCCCTTAAAATTACACATGACAAAAGGTTTTGACGAATATTTTATCACTCAAGACAAATTGTCTAACTTTAAACCATTATTAATTTACATATAAAGGAGAGAACTTATGTCATCATCAAATTACCGTTATTTCGCTAAAAGTTTTTTAAAAAACAGATGGTTTGAAGCTATTTTGGTCACGTTTGTCGCTATGCTGTTAGGTGGAACTTATTTTAGCTCGCATTCGTCTTCTGTCATCACTTCGTCATCAACACTTTCTGAGGATTTTGCTCTAATTACATTAGCTATGTCTTTGGTTTTTTATTTTGTAGGCGCTGTAGTAAATTTGGGTTATAATCGTTATTTATTTGCTTTGGCTTACGGAAATAGAGGTGACGTATCTCTATTATTTTCACAATTCAACAATTTAGCAAGAGCTGGTACTTTAAGACTTTTGGTCGACATTTACACAACGCTTTGGACCATGTTGTTTATAATTCCTGGCATTGTCAAAATGTACAGCTACTCAATGTCTTCATATATTTTAACAGAAAACCCATACATGAGTGCAAACGAGGCCATAACTGTTTCAAAAAACATTATGCAAGGTCACCGTTTTAGACTTTTTTGCCTTGATTTAAGCTTTATAGGTTGGTCTATTTTATCACTTTTAACTTTTGGACTTGGGTTTATCGTTTTACTTCCATACATAGAGGCATCACGTTTTGCATTTTACCTTGATTTAACTGGCAGAACTCCTATGGGTACTGTGGTTTGATAGGTTTATATATTCATTTTCCGTTTTGTGAAAAAAAGTGTCCTTACTGCGATTTTTACTCACTTGTTTATGACGAAGAAATAGCAAATGCATATGTTTTTGAACTTTGTAAAAGGCTTGAAAGCACAAACGAATTAGTAGACACTGTTTACTTTGGTGGTGGAACTCCAAGTTTGTTAAAACCAAAGCAAATTGAACAAATTTTAAGCAAAATTAATAAGTCAAACGACTGCGAAATAACTTTAGAGGCTAACCCTCATTCAGCTTTTTTGAACTGGGACTACAACCCTGGAATTAACAGGCTTTCTATGGGTTTACAGTCTGCAAATGAAAACGAACTTGCAAAGCTTGGCAGAATTCATACTCCATTAGATGTAGTTAACGCTGTAAACCTAGCAAGAAGTTTAAACATTGACAATATTTCACTAGATTTAATGCTTGGTATTCCAAGTATGACTTTTGAAAGCCTTGAAAAGTCGATTGAGTTTTGCGCTAATTTAAATGTAAATCATATTTCTTGCTACATTTTAAAAATAGAACAGGGAACACCTTTTTATAAAAACATAGACAGCCTTTGTCTGCCAGACGAGGACATTGTAAGCGATATGTATTTGTTTATGACGCAAAAACTTGAAAGCTTAGGCTATAATCAATACGAAATAAGCAATTTTGCTAAAAAAGGCTTTGAAAGTCGTCACAATTTAAAATATTGGAACTGTGAGGAATATTTAGCCTTAGGCCCATCTGCTCACCTTTACAAAGACGGCAAGCGAATGTTTTTTCCAAGGGATTTAGACAGATTTTTAAAAGGCAACGCTCCAACTTTCGACAGTTACGGTGGCGATTTCGAAGAATTTGCAATGCTTAAATTAAGGCTTAGCAAAGGCTTAAGCAAAAACGACTGCGAAAAATATCCTAAAGAAAAATTTGAAGCTCTTATAAAAAAAGCAAAAACTTTGCCTAAAAATTTAATCACATGCGAAAATGACAGCATTAAACTTACAAAAGAAGGTTTTTTGCTTTCAAATACTATATTAAGTAGGATTTTATAATATGAAACAAATATCTCACGAAAAAATTGAACCAATAATAGCACCACTTAAAATGAGAGTTTTTACTTCAATTTTACCTGCTAATCATGTATGCTCTTCGTGGCATTTGCACAAAGAGTTAGAACTTATGTATGTAGAAAAAGGCTGT
>JAWXUM010000073.1:0-9817 GCA_044432645.1 Clostridia bacterium
TTATCTGATTTCACCTGTTTAATTTATCTTGCTTTATATTCTTTTTTAGCCATTTTCCAATGGCTTGCGTTAGCTTGCTGTTTTTTTGGCTTGCGCTATATGATTTATTTTTCAAACTTACTCCCATAAATGACTTTTTACAAATTTGATTTTATATTTTTAATTAAAACGTATAAAAAAGGACAATGTAATGCACAAAAAACACAAAGTTTCGACTTAATACCCCCACCAATAGGGACAAAAACATAAATTAACTGAATATCCGCAAAAGGCAATCAGATATGAACCGACCCCCAAAAGTTAGACCAAAAAGTTTAACAAAAGGGAGGTCGGTGTTTTCATGTCAAAATATAGTTATAAATTTAAGAAACAAATAGTACAATAGTATTTAGATGGAAAAGGCGGATATAAATATTTAGCAAAAAAATAAAAAGTATTAAATCTTTGTTGTTCTGTTATTGTTGCGAAAGCTTGTATCGACGAGTAAGCAAATATGGTTCAGAAAGCAAAATGGAATCTACTGTATTAAAATTAATTTAAAAATAGACTTAATAAGTCACGCAAGAGATAGACTTTCAGTATCCATTTGGTAATATGTAATTAGATACATAACAATATTTGCAAATATAGGTGTAAATATGCATGCTTTTATGATAAAATTAAAATATATACAAACTGCGAGGAGAAGTATAATGTTAAATTTTTATTTGTGTTTACTTGACACAGAAGAAGAAAAAAGTAAAATGGAAGAATTATATCATACATATAAAGGGTTAATGTTAAAGGTAGCTTTTGATATTTTAAAAGATTACGACCTTGCAAATGATGCTTTGCATAACGCTTTTTTAAAAATAGCACACCATTTAAATAAATTGGACGAAATTCAATGTCACAAAACAAAGGCATATATGGTTATAGTTATTGAGAATGTTTCTAAGACAATGTACAACAAGAGAAAAAAACAAAATACCATTTCTTTTGATGAGTTAGAATATGAAATTGAAGATATTAAAAATTTTGAAGAAGATGTTTCAAGCGAACTGACAGTCCAAATTGTGCTAGATAAAATAAAATTACTACCTGACATATATAAAGAAATTTTAACATTAAAGTATGTAAATGATTTATCCGACAAATCTATCGCTAAAATATTAGAAATATCAAATTCGGCAGCAAGAAAAAGATTAGAAAGAGCTAGAATAAAACTAACCGAATTAATAAATAAGGAGCAAAATTAAATGAAAAACGCTATATCTATTCCAAATGATATTTTAAGCGAGGCACTTTTAAGGTATCAAAATGAAAGAATTGATAATAAATACCCATTAACTGGGGAATATAACGAACAAATGGAGCCTAATAAACAAACTGAAGAAAAAATTAATAGGCTTATTCAATTAGAGAAAAAACCATA
This sequence comes from Clostridia bacterium, assembly GCA_044432645.1. GTDB lineage: Bacteria > Bacillota > Clostridia > Oscillospirales > Acutalibacteraceae > SIG603. Next base: position 1,415 of record JAWXUM010000073.1, read on the forward strand.
TTTTATATTAATAAATACAATTGGAAAGAGAGTGGCTTGTATTATAATTGCTATGATTTTAGCAATGACTACCACGGTGTTGAGTGTTGAAGCTTTCAGGGAACCATTTATCAACTATATTATCGAAACCTATGAAGAATGGTCTACTATTAGTTTTAACAATTCGGAATCTCAAAATAGTGAAGGTATAGTTTTAAATGAAATATATGAGCCTTCATATATTCCAGAAGGATTTACGAAAACTTTTGAAGAAGAATTATCACTATCATATTTTTGTGAATATAGTAATGCAAATAATGAAATAATTGTATATCAACAAAATTTGCTTAACAATATACAAGTGAATATAGACACAGAAGCTACTGTAACAGAAAAAATTTATATTAATAATGTTGAAGCGATATTTTACGAAAACAAGGGGCAAAATCATATTTTACTTAAAGGTGACCAATATGTGTTTTTTATAGCTGGAAATATAGAAAAATCTGAATTAATCAAGGTTGCAGAATCAATAGAAAAAATAAAATAAACATATCTTTAAAAAAATTGTCACAAAATTCCTCTTTCATTGGTTATAGATATTAGAAGGGTATTTAATACTTTTTAATATTGAAATTATAGGAGAATAATTTTATGAAAGAATCAACTAAATCAAATTCAAATAACGAAACAATATTTATTATTATAGGTGTTTTCATACTTGCATTTTTGGTTTTAAATCTTTCAAGATATTTCAATAAAGAAGATATACCGACTGAAGAAGTGACGGGATACATTAGTAGTGAGTTAATGTCAATTAATATAGAAATAACTGAAATAGAAGAAGATGCGGTATATGGAGTAGCTTTAGAAACATTAATTTTTGTAGAAGGTGCAGAATATAGAATAAATCAAGGAGATATCGTAAAAGTAAACATATATAATGATGAGTCCTTAATTCTTAAGTCCAACACTTATAATAGTAATCTGGGAGATGAAATTACAATCACCTTTAAAAACGTAATATACGATGAAGAATATGATAGACATTGCATTAATGAAGTATTATCGTAAGCTACTGTTGTATTAGTATTAGAAATAGTGATTGTAATAAGTGTGACAAATAGTATACATAAATCAAAATTTAACATTTGTTTTCTTAACACAAAAATATTTATATGAATTTGAAAACTAGGAGAATAATTTTAATCATGATATTAGAGATTAAGCATCTGTCTAAAAAATATAAGAAAAATATGGTATTTAATGAAATTAACTTTAAGTTTGAACAAGGCATTACTGTTTTACTGGGTGCAAACGGAACAGGTAAGTCTACTTTGATGAATATTCTCGCAACTTCACTTCCAATGGATAGCGGGCAAATTTATTTTGATAATATTAATACGGATGAAGATGTAAAGAAATATCGTTCTAAAATCGGTTTTGTGCCACAAAGCCCACCCAGTTACCCATACTTTAAAGTGTGGGAGTTTTTGGAATACATAGCTTTGTTAAAAGAAATACCAAAACACGAAATAACTTCTGAAATAGATAAAGTTTTAGATATAGTTAGATTAAAAGAAGTTAAGGATAAAAAGATAAAACAGCTTTCAGGTGGAATGAAGCAAAGACTTGCTATTTCATCAGCCTTTTTAGGCAATCCTAATATTATAATTTTAGATGAGCCAACAGTTGGGTTAGATCCTAAAGAAAGGTTAATCTTAAAGGGATATTTAAAGTCGATTAGCAAAGAAAAAATTATTATTTTATCTACTCACATAATCTCTGATACCGAAAATCTAGCAGATTATATTTTTATGCTTAATAATGGAAAAGTAATGCTTGAGGGAACAATAGACGAAGTTATAAGCAAAGTTCACGACCAAAACATATCTAGCTTAGATGATATTTTCCTTAATATGTACGATTGAGGTGTATGATGAAGATAATAAAATACTTTTTAAAGGATATATTTTCAGGTTTTACATTGGTTATATTTTCAGTTGTTTTAATCCTTAGTTTAATTTTTACTATTGCTCAATATCAAAACTCTTTGCAATTTTTGAATGAATATAATGAAGTTTTAGGAAGTAGCGAAGGACTAGAAATTGATGAAGCTAGAGATATTCTTGCAGAAAAACTTGATTATTACAGTAAAATTAATAGTGCAGCTTATGATGATTTGGAAGAAAAATGGTTCACTTATAATATGATTGAAAAAAACGAGGTTTCCGAAAATGAATTTGAGGAAGCTTACAATCAAAGCCAAGAATATCTTCAAAGTGATGGGTTTTACTCAGAAAAAATATATACAGATTTACTAATATTATCACGGTTGTCAGGGCAGTTAATTTATAATGAAGCTATCAGCGAAAACCTATTCTTAAATATTGACATATACGAGAGAAATACGGAGCGAATTTATAGTGAAGATGATACTTTATATTGGAACTTAATGATTGAGGAAACGGAGAATATAGAAACTATTTTGTTCTATGATACCTTAGCTTTGCAAAGTTTTTTTACGGTTTTTTCAAATGATTGGCTTGTTTTAATTTTCATAGTAATCGTATCCTCTCTTATATTTTCAAAAGATTATAGTAGAAACAAATATTTATTAAATTCTAGTTTTAAAATGTTTGGAATTAAATATTCATTATATAAATTGTCAAGTGTTGTAATTTTAACAATAATCTCGGTAATTGTTTCTATTCTACTAAATTTAGCAGTGTTTTTGTATGCAGACAAAACTCCAGAAGTGTTCTTACAGCCTATACAAATTTTAGATAGCAGTATAGTATCCAATTTAAATGTGCTTGAATATTTCATTATTCTAGTATTTCAAAAAATAGTAGCTTACATAAGTTTAGCATTGTTGATCTCTGCAATATCATTACTTTGTAAAAAATACGTTAATTCATTTGTTGTAAGCTTTGCTATAATAATGCTTTCGATTTTTGTTGCAATAATTTTGGAACTAAAAATAAATATTATTAATATTTTTTCTTTAGATTCTATTTTGATTTTAAATTCTCAAATATTAATGCGTGGTAGATTAATTCCCATATCGCTGTTTGTTTACTTGTGTGTATTTTTAATTGGAATTGTTATGTTTATACTAATTACTAAGTTTTATAAAAAATTATCGAAATTTGTATACTGGAGATAGTGATGAACAAGAAAATATTTTTGTACGAATTCAAAAAAATAATAAATATTCCAGTGGTCTTATTCATTATTCTTATTTTTATTTTTAAAATTGCAGTTAGCATAAATTATAACATGAATTATGACCAAAGCTATAATGATACCTTTGATGAGATGATAGTTATTGCAGTGGAAAATGGATATGTAGAAGATTACACACAGATTTATATAACTAATGAAATAAATTCATTATTAAGTGGTATTGAAGAACGAGAAGAAGTACAAATAAATGCACAAAATAATGAGTTTTTCTCCTTATCTATGCCTGATGATTATATAGAAAACATAGACTTATATGCCAGTTTTGTTTTACCAGAACTTATAAATAATACTAGATGGAATTTGTTTTTTCAGTTAAATACTTTTAATTTTATAACTGCTATAGCTGTATTGTTTTACTCAAATATCATATCTAAAGAAAAAGAAAGCTCTATGGATATGATAATTAAATCATCAGCTATTGGAGAAAAAGTTGTGATGAAACATAAAATTGTTTTGACACTTGGCATCACGAGTTTAATATATATTTTATCATTTTTAGTTGATTTTATTGGAAGTATGTTCTACAAAGTATTTGATGATTTTGATAAACCATTATCAAGTTTGTTTCCGAAAATGTTAAGCGAACTAAGTTTGGGTGAATTTTTAATTAGATATTTTTTAGTAGGATTTCTTTTTGCTATATTTTTTACGCTGTTAGTATTGGTCTTTTCAAGTATGTTTCCTACAAGTTCATTATCAATTATATCTATGGTTATTTTTTTAAGCTCTAGTATATTTGCAGATTATCTATTGCCATCAAATATTGTGGTAACTTTTTTAACGGGTAACTTAAGTAAATTATATTCTAGTACAAATTTATTAAATAGAGGAAAAGTAATATATTGGGATATGATTTTTATTTTTGTATATTCAATATTTATTATTTTATTTATTGCTTATTTAACTAAATCGAAAAGAGGTTTTAAAAAATGAAAAGATTATTATATATGTTAACTTCAGTTGTTCTAGTCGTTTGTCTATCTGCATGCTCCAGTGATTATAATAATTACGATTTTAGTGGGAAAGTTGGAAATACTTCTGAAAATGCAGTTAAGTCAGGCTTTTGTGCGACAGATAATTATATTTATATGATTAATGAAAATTATGAGTTAATAGAAATTGACAAAGAAACTAGGGACTTTTTAGAGCTTTCAAATGTTGAGGTTCTTTTTGGTCAATATAGTGTAATTGATAATTATATTTTTTATAATAGCACTGACGGATTAATGGTTAGCAGTTTAGATGGAAAATTCGAGAAAAAATTATCTGACGGATTATTTTCACCACTTGTAGCTTTTGACTGTTATGTTTATTATTCTGAAGGTAGAGATGGTATTTTAAAAAGAATAGACATAAAAACATTAGAAGAAGAAACATTGTCCGAAGATATTATTTCTGAATTTGGAATATTTGATGAAAAGCTTTATTATGTTATGGAGGGTAATCTTTATACAGCCGATTTAAATGGTGAGAATACAGTGATTTTGGTTTCTGACACTTCAATGTATAGTCTAACTTATGGTGATGGAAAAATTTATTTTATTAATACTTTACAAGAGAATGTGGTATGTTCTTATGATTTAAATAGTAAGGAAACAGAAACAGTTATTGATGAAATATCTGCATATTATATAACTTGTTTAGAAGATGATACATTAATAGTTTTAGATAAATCAAGTAATTTATTTATATCAAATGACATGAACAATCCGATTAATTCTAATGTTGAAAGTTTTTACATTTATGAGAACGAAATTTATTATATAACTAATTTTAACGAGTATTATTTTTTCAACTTAGCAACTGAAGAATCTGAACCCTTGGTAAACTTTGAATAATAAAGTAAAATTCCAAAGCAAGTTGTTAAGAAATTGATAACTTGCTTTTCTTTATATAGCTATTATATATGTTCTGTGATATAGTCTTGCTTAATAAAAATTAAGGAGAAATTAAAATGAAAATTTTAGAAGAACTATATCACGGAAATATAAACCCAAACACGAAAATGTTTGCAGGCAATACAAACTATGCCAAAGCAATGGAAAAGTTATCAGACAATGAAGAACTGCTGATAAAATTACTTGATAGCAAAAAGAAAAAAATATTCTTAGACTATGTAAATGCTCAAGCCACAATTACGGGCGAAAGTAGTGTGGAAGATTTTATCGTCGGATTTAAATTAGGTGCTAAGATTGCACTAGCTATGGTTTCAGAAGAAGATAGAATTTTCAAAGATATTGTGTGAGGTAAGAAAATGCAAAACATATTTGAAGAACTTTTCATAGAAAATGAAGAATTTGAAATTGACGAAGATGTTCAAGAAAGATTTGCCGAATCGCTAGAATATTTGTTAAATGACTGCGATAAAACGGTTAGAAGTCACGCTATGCAAATAGTCGATAGCAAAGATTTAATTTGCCACGCAAGAGCGATTGAAAGCTTCAAGTGTGGATTTTGGCTCGCTCGTAGGCTTGAAACACAACTTACAAATTATCAAAAGAAAAGGTTACAAAAACACAGTATGCCAGTTGAAGACCCATTATATTTTATTAAGAAGAATAGCTACCATCTAAGCTGTGGAAAGTAAAGATAAGTTTTGCTCTAAGGGTTACTACCCAAAGGGCAAGACTTGTTTTTTTATTTAACTATGTACAAGGCGATAAGGCATCGCTTTTTGAACGAAAAATCCCCAACACCTCACCAGTGATTTGAGATAGAAGTTTGCTCCATAGGGTAGTTGCCCCACCCACTAGACTTACGCTCGAAAACACCGATGAAGTCACCGATGAATAAAAGTGCCGTAAAGATTGACCCTGTGGTGTAAAAAAGTGCCGATGATTTTATGTTCTGATTTTTGAAGAATGGCTTAAAATCTAGCTTTTTTCCTTTGAAACTTGTAAAAGTGCCGATAGTGACGATAAATTCTCGAGGGGGTAATTTAAGTTAAAGTCACTCATATTTTATTGAAAAATATTATATATTTTAAATTGGAGTAAAATACGGTGAACGAATTGTTCTGGCTTATGTGGGTTATATATTAAAGTCCATCGATAAAATTAAAAGTGCCATAAAAATCGACCCTGTTTATTTAAACAGTGCCGATAATTTTTTGTTCTGATTTTTAAAGAATGGCTTAAAACTTAGCTTTTTTGTAAATTTTGTAGTGACAAACCTGTATTTTATACTCCCTTGAAAAAATCGACCCTATCGACCCTGTGTGCAAATTAATACGGTTTTGGTGCTTTTGTTTCGTCATTGGGGTAGTTACCCTACCCAATAAACTTAGGGTGCAAATTTGCTATTAATTTAAACGAATTTTGCACTCAAACGTGCAATTTTGCACACGACTAACATCGTGTTTTGAGAGCAGAAACCAAGACCTAAGTCAGAGTTTGTTGATTTATTATTCGCTCCTAGGGTAACCCCACCCCACCAAGTTAAACCCACAGACAAGGCTCGTGAGCCACAATTTGCGACTTTGTTTAAACACTAGAGAAAAGATTAGTTTTTATGCAGAACGTTATCCTTGTTTTATTTTTCTGTCATTCTGTCACTTTTCCTTGAAACCCTTGCAAACACTGAGTTTTTCGCAAATTAAAACTGTTATTTATCTGATATATTTCTGTCATTTGTGTCGGTTAAGTAACGAAAAAGTGTCACTAATAAATTTCCTAAGAATGGCTTAAACCCTAGACTTTTTTGTAAAGTGTCGGTAGTGACAGATTTTTTTCATACATAACAGCTTTTCTTTAAGACAAGTGTGGTAAGTGTTACCAAGTCCCAAAAAGCTGATGAATGCTGACTTTTTATCACATACACACGTGTTACCCAACTGTTACTTATGTGTTACCAGTTACACTTAGGTTACGCTTTGGTTACACTTGTAAAAATCCAAAGAACGTGATAAATACTGGGAATATCTTGCCAAGTTACACTTACCACACTTAAAATTATTATAATTTTTTCTGTTAATAAAATAAGCTATGACACCATGACACCAATGACGTTGAATTTTTAGAGTGAACATCATATATTTTTCGTGTCTGCAATAAAATTTAATAATTTTGGTTTACAAACTCTCTACAACTGTCCTATATAGTAGAGAGTTATTTTTTCGTAAATTAATTTGTTATGACATTGGTTTTTATTTGTTATTGCTTTTTATATATTATTGAAATCTTGATACATAATTATAATATAAAGAAAAATTTTCAGAATAAGATTTATATATTTTCGTATCTGTGATTAATTAAACTCAAAATTAGTTCAAAATTAATTTGTCCTAACCATCGGTTTTTATTTGTCCTTCAAAACAATTACTTTTTCATTTCTGAATACATAATAAGTATATAGACACAATTTTATATTTACACTAAGGCTCTTTGATTAATTTCAAAGGGCTTTTTTATTTTGCAAAAATATTTTAAAAATTTTTAAAAACATTGCCCTTTTTAGGCTATCTCGTGTTCTACCTATTAGAGGGGTGAAAAATAATTTAAAAATATTTTCAAAACTAGGGGGGACTTTTCACCTCTGAGTGTGGAAATAAGTGTAGGGATATTTTTTTATAAAAAATTATAAATTAATGGTAGTTTTTTGCTTTGGAGGTTGTAGCTATATAGTAGAGGGTATTTTTTAAAGATAGGGGGTACTTTTTCCCTCTAAGTGTGGAAATAAGTGTAGGGATATTTATATTAATAAAATATTTTTACAAAGTAGGTTAACTTTTTAGATTTTTTGTCCGTTGTCTAGTAGAGGGTAAAAAAGCACCTGTTTCGTATTAAGAATATTGCTCCCACTTTTTTAAATTTTGAAAGGATGATTTTAATATGCACAATTGAAAAACGCAGCAATGACGGTAACACCTACTACTGCACACTACCCAAATGTCGTGTCAGTGGCGTCATTGGTGTCAGCCAAAAACCAAGTCGTAACGATTAGCTTAGGTTACGACATTCTTTCTCCTTTAGGAGAATCAAGCATCTCCTTTGTCTAGTCGTTTGCTAAAGCAATCGCCAGCCAAAGAAAAGGGCGTAGCCCAAACCCATCATGTTAGGAGACTAACTATTAAAAGTCAATAGAAAATGCAAAAAAGTTTAGAATATTTTAGAATATAAAAAAGTGTATGACAAAAAGAGTGTCGATGACACTCTGAAAAAAATATTGAAATTAAAT
>JAWXUM010000074.1:0-9697 GCA_044432645.1 Clostridia bacterium
CTTCTGTGATGTCGATTAATCTATTTTGAATACGAATTTCGTTATCTTCAAAACAGAGATACAAAACAGTTCCTATGTTGCTATCAAAATTCCAAACCTTTTCACCTTTTGCAACTTGAACACTAAGCCAAAGTGATAACCAACTTTTACCTATTTTAGATTCACCTGCTAGTAGCGACAAACCTATCGGTAAGATTTCATTAACAACAAATGGAATTTGCTCAATATCTTTTTCCAATAATTCTTTTCCTGTGATTGTTTTAAATTTTTGCATAATGTACCTCGTCTTTCTTTTTTTAAAAATTTTGTATAAAAAAATACCACCTACGTTTTTACACGTAAGCGGTATGATTTTTTGTTTTGGATAACAAAAAAAGACAAACCTATCCCTTGGTAGGAATAAGTTTGCCTTATTATTATATATTTAAATTATTTTTATTAATTGTTAGTTTGAGTTAAGTTAGATTTTAAGTTGATTTTTATTGTTTGTCCAAATAGATGTGTTAGTGTTTTGGGCTTAACCAAAAAGCTCATAGAAATCTAAATTCAATCTGTCTCAAAAGAACCAGTCTTCTCGGGGATTCTCACCCACGCTGCACCATGCAGAAGTACCATAATGTGGAATCTGGGGTCATCGCAATCTACCAAATCTAATTGGCGTTACTACCACAGGAAACATTCGCTACGAAGTTTTCACTCCCTCTTGGCGAGTTCCTTGGTGTGTCGCTTTAGGCTTTCGCCATCCCATCACCGATGTACTAACACATCATTATTTAATTTTCAAGGTTCAAGACACTATCGTGTCAGTGTTTTGTATTATACACCTAAGAACATACGTTTGTCAATAAAATTTTAAAAATTATTTTTTACACTCTATTTTTTGATAAAACATTCTCTATTTTCAAAATTCATTTTTATAAACAAACAGAAATAAGGCAGTCGCATGCCTATATTTAGACATACTACTACCTTATATTTATTTTATATTATTTAATTTTCAAGTTATAATTTTCTTTTAATTTGTTTTCGGCTTTTCTGAGCCTATTTTTTCAGCTTAAGATGTACAAGTGTTTTTGCTTTAATCAAAAACTCATAAAAAGCGGAATCTAATCTATCTCAAAAAGTTCGGCTCTCTCAAGACTTACTGCCTTGCTGTGTCATACAGAAGTACCATAGTGTGGAATTTGAAAGTCATAGCAATAAACTGATGTTACTCAGTCTGACTGTTTCTGGTTTACTATGCTAGAATTTTACTTCATCACGGCATATCCAAAACTTGTCGCTCGTTTCATTACCGATGTACTCACACATCTTATTAGGTTTTCAAGGAACACGACACTCTTGTGTCGGTGCTTTGTATTATACACCTAAAAACATATGTTTGTCAACAACTTTTTGAATTTATTTTTTTACTACGTGTGGAATTACAACGCTCGAACTATGCACTAAACTGTGGCTCACGAGCCTTGTCTGTGGCTTTAAGCCCTTGGGGTGGGGTACTTACCCTAGGAGCGAATAATAAATTGCCAAACTCTGACTTAGGTCTTGGTTTCTGCTCTCAAAACACGATGTTGGTCGTGTGCAAAATTGCACGTTTGAGTGCAAAATTCGTTTAAATCCATAGCAAATTCGCACCCTAAGTTTGGTGGGTAGGGTAACTACCCCAATGATGAAACAAAAGCACCAAAACCGTATTAATTTGCACACAGGGTCGATAGGGTCGATTTTTTCAAGGGACTATAAAATACAGCTTTGTCACTGCAAAATTTACAAAAAAGCTAGGTTTTAAGCCATTCTTTAAAAATCAGAACAAAAAATTATCGGCACTGTTTAAATAAACAGGGTCGATTTTTATTGTACTTTTAATTTTATTGATGGACTTTAATATAAAACCCACATAAGCCAGAACAATTCGTTCACCGTATTTTACTCCAATTTAAAATATATAATATTTTTCAATAAAATATTAGTGCCTTTAACTAAAAATAACCCCCTCAAGAATTTATCGTCACTATCGGCACTTTTACAAGTTTTAAGGCAAAAAAGCTAGATTTTAAGCCATTCTTCATAAATCAGAACAAAAAATTATCGGCACTTTTTTATATAACAGGGTCAATCTTTACGGCACTTTTATTCATCGGTGGCTTCATTGGTGTTTGCGAGCGTAAGTCTAGGGGGTGGGGTAACTACTCTATGGAGCGAACTTCTATCTTAAATCACTGGTGGAGTGTTGGGGGTTAACGTTCAAAAAGCGGCATCTTGTCACCTTTTACATGGTACAATAAAAAAACAAGTCTTGCCCTTGGGGGAGTTGTCCTTAGAGCAAAACTTTTCTTTACTTGACACGACTTAGATGGTGCTATTCTTCTTCAATAAAATATAGTGGGTCTTCAACTGGCATACTGTGTTTTTGTAACCTTTTCTTTTGATAATTTGTCAACTGTGTTTCAAGTCTACGAGCGAGCCAAAATCCACACTTGAAACTTTCGATTGCTCTTCCGTGGCATATTAAATCTTTGCTATCGACTATTTGCATAGCGTAACTTCTAACTGTTTTATCGCAGTTATTTAATAAATATTCTAACGATTCGGCAAACCTTTCTTGTACATCTTCTTCAATTTCAAACTCTTCATTTTCTATGAATAGTTCTTCAAATATATTTTGCATTTTATTACCTCACACAATATCTTTGAAAATTCTATCTTCTTCTGAAACCATTGCTAGTGCAATCTTAGCACCTAGTTTAAACCCTATGATAAAATCTTCCACACTACTTTCACCCATAATTGTGGCTTGAGTATTTACATAGTCTAAGAATAGTTTTTTCTCTTTATCATCAAGTAATTTTATAAGCAGTTCTTCATTGTCAGATAACTTTTCCATTGCTTTGGCATAGTTTGTATTGCCTATAAACATTTTCGTGTTTGGGTTTATGTTTCCGTGATATAGTTCTTCTAAAATTTTCATTGTAATTCCTTTCCATAAAAAAATTCCATCTCAGATTGTAATTCTGAAATGGAATCTTTATTTTCTATTAATGTGAGAGCCCCTAAGACAGAATGTTTAACTGTTAGTAAAAACAGCTTAATTGTTTCATCTGTTTTGTCAGTATGGTTTTCTTGAAACTCTTTGAAAACTTCTAGGGCTACATTGTAATCATCGCCATAGTATAACTCTCTAATTGATATTTCAGCCATTATTTCACCTTCTTTCTGTTAGTACAACACAATACCACAGAATAGATAAAATAGCTATACATTTTTAATTATTTTGTAGATTAATAGTAGTCATAACAGAGAATTTAGGGTGCAATACAAATCAATATAATGTTTAATATCAAATATATTTTCACTTGGAAGTATTGACGACGGTAAATCGGTAAAATTTAATACAAAAAATAAAGCTACAAGAAAAGCTCCACTTGAAATTATGTATTTTATAGAGTTTTTCTTTTGTTTTATTGTTTTAAAACAGAAAATAATACAAAATGTTAAAGATAAAATTATCAAAACTCCACTAATAATTAGTTTTGGAATTTGATTTATAAAGCTTTCCCAATCGTTCAAACTTATAACTCTTTCAACATCTTGTTCCAAGCTTGTGAAAAGTTTTGCTTTTACTTCGTTTTCGTAAAAAATAGATTTTGCATTTTCTTCTTCTATAATCAAAACTTCGTCACTTAAAACTACAATATATGTATCACTCACTGTTTCACTACCACTGGTTATTTCGACAAAAGAATTTTCGGCTAGGCTTTTTGAAGTGTTTACAGCATAATCCACTTGCACTGTTCCCATCAAAGTGCTGTAGATTTCGCCAACTTCAGCAACTACAATATAATTTTTAACTACTTTATAAATTGTACCGTTCCAGCTTTCTTTTTCTACAATCTCATAGATATAACTTCCACTTTCGTCAGTATAAACAGCCTGATTGTAAACTTGTGTATAAGCTATGCCTTTGGTGACAGTTACTGTCATTTGATTATATATGAAATTTGACAAAATACTGCAAATAATTAAAACGCAAGCAGTTAAAAAGATTAAAGCTTTTACATATTTTTTCATCATTTCACCTGTCCTAAGCTTATGCCCTCAATTAATTCCTTGTTAAAATAAAGGAACAAATAAAGCACTGGTAAAACTGCCAAAACACAGCAAACAAGGTGAGCTGTCAGCGTTTCTGGTGGTAAATATACAAGTATAACAGAAAGTGGATATTTTGAATAGTCTTTTAAATAAGCCACTGGTTGCTCCACCATATTCCAACAATCCATAAAAATTAAAAGGGAAACACAGACAACGGCAGATTTGTTCATTGAGGCAAAAATTCTAAAAATAACTACAAAAACATTTGCTCCGTCAAGCATAGCTGCTTCCATAATCTCGGTAGGCACAGCCTTAAAAGCTTGGGTGAGTATAAATGCACCAAGTGGTAAAAACATTGACGGCAATATGAGTGACCAGTATGTATCCAAAAGTCCAAGCTGTAAAAACATGGTGTAATTTGGCACGAGTGTAACTTGAAGTGGCATTACCATTATTATAATTAATGCAAAATAAAGTGCATTTTTGCCTTTAAACTTGCACTTTGCAAAGGCGAACCCAGCAAGGCACGACACTATAATTTGTACAAAAACAACAGAACTACAAAGGAAAAGGCTTAACCAAAAACGTGAAAGATATTTAAAATCGCTTAAAAAGATTTCGTAATAAGCGTCAATAGAAAGCGACATTGTTCCAATATACAAAAAAGGAACAAGGCACAAAATACCGATTATTAAAAATAAAGCAGATATGAAGATTTTGGATAGTTTCATTTTGACCTCCTTTGTGGTTTTAATTGTAGGGCAGGGGCTTGCTCCTGCCGAGGTTGGCGTAATTTTCGGCAGGAGCAAGCCCCTGCCCTACGAATATTTTTGGCAATGGTCAAGACCGTTCCCTACGAGACACAAAAATATAAAACACCAAAAACACACCCAAAATAACTAAAAACAAAAATACCGAAGCTGTCGAAAGCTTAAAGTAATTCATGTTTTCAAAGGTGTTATTTATAAAATGCTGTAACATATAAATACTATCGTGTGGGTGCGTTCCACCTATTAAAAAAATCTCTCTAAAACATTTAAAAGCATTGATTAGCGAGAATACAACTGCCAAAAAAACTGTGCTCCACATTTGTGGGTTTGTTACATAAAAAAACTTTTGCAAATGGCTTGCTCCGTCTATAGAAGCAGCGTCGTAATGCTCCTGTGGTATTGTCACAAGACCAGAGATTAAAATTATAGTGCTGTAGCCTGTGTTTTTCCAAATATAAACTGCCACCACCACCCAAAATGAGCTGTCTGAATACAGCCAATCTTTTATAGGCAGTCCCAAAGTGTAAAGTGTTTCGTTTATCATTCCATTGCTTGCAAAAACAAGTTCCACAATAAGCACAACACCTGCAACTGGCATTATGTATGGTAGCAAAAATATCGACTTAAAAAACTGATTTTTAGAGGCACTTTCCTTTAATAAAATAGCTATTACATAAGAAATTACAATGATAAGTGGCAAAGCGATAGCCAAAAAACGCATGGTGTTGCCAAAGGCTAAAAGAAAAATATCGTTACTCAGTAAATCGCTATAATTTTCTAGCCCAGCAAAAGTTGCACTTTTTCCATAGCCAACTGTAAAAGAATAGCCAATAACCATAAAAAAAGGGATAATATAAAAAATTAAACATCCTAAAAAAAGTGGTGCTACAAGCAAGTAGCCGTTAAATTTTTTCATAAATTACCTGTTATTCGTGAATTAATGTGTTGATTTGTTTGTATAAATATTCGGTGTCAACTTCATCTTGCCAAACAAGACTATCAAAAATCAAACGGTCAATATCATTCAAAAAGCTTGCGTATTCAATTTCGTCAATGCAGTCTAAAAGCTGAGTGGTTAAGTTCTCCGAATTTATAAGACCATAACTCATCATTGTGACAACTGCGTTATTGTTAACTGGGATTGACTCACTACTTATATAATAATTTGCACTATAATATTTTTCGTCATACGTAATTCCTAAACCAGCTTGAATATTTTCATCAAGCAAAATTTTAATAATCTCAAAACATTCATCGCAAAATTCGGTGTTTCGATTTATGGCACTATATGTTATAACAGAAGCAGTAATGCTACCGTCTGTGTTGTAAAGTGGCACTAAAACATCAGCTTCGCCACACCATGAAAAAGCATTTTGAATACTGTATCCGCTTGCAAGATAATCTAAATCATGGTTCATCAGTTCTTCTTCGGTTGTTTCTCGATAATCCATATTATATTGCTTTAAATCTTGAACTTTTTCTATTAAAGCAGTAAATTCTTCCTGACTTATCAAAATTTCCTCACTATCATAATCAATTATTTGGGGAATAATTGAGCTGAAATAATATCTAGTCATAGAAGAAAAAGAACTTCTTAAATAGTCATCGCTTATATTTTCGATAGTATATAAATTCACGTCTTCACTTGGTATTTCGCACTCATCACCAATGAAAAAAGTAGGGAATGAGTAGAAAAGAGGAAAGGCATAAAAACCCTCATCAGTTTGCCCAGCACTAATCACAGTTTGGTTATAATCGCTTAAATCAAAGTCGCTGTCACTTTCAATTAAACTATTCATATCATAAAAAATATTACTGTAAATCGACTTATCCATGTTTGAAAAAAGACTGATTTGACTTTCAGACTTTGGATTATTTGAGTAAAGCACAAATAAGTCAGGTCCAAAGCCAGACATAATCTCGGTTTGAATTTGAGAGATTTGCAGTTCTTTTTCGTCATCATCATTTGACAAAACCAAAAATTCTATATTTATAGTGCTACCACTTGATTTGCTGTAGTATTCGGTAATACTTTCCATCTCGCTTTTCATAGCATAGTCTATACAAATAGTCAAAGTTTCTTCGGTGGTAACTGTTTCTTCTTCATCGTTTTGCTCTATCTCTACATTTGTAGTACTGCTTTCATTATCACTACTAGTATCAGCCATGTTCGGCACAGCACAAGCAGAAAAGGACAAGAGCATAGCTACCGACATAATAATAGAAAATAACTTCTTCATAAAACCCCTCCATTTTAACACGTTAATATATTGAAACAATTATACAATATCCATAGCGTGTTAGCAATACTTTTATCATTAATGTTTTTATAATTATATCATAATTTTTCATAAGTATATGTTTTTGTGGTAGAATACACTCTAATGATGGTAGAATACAAAATTTTGCTGTAAAAAAATAACCCACTTCAAATTAATGAAATAGGTTAATGCTTTATTCTGTGATATTAAGTAAAAGAATTCTAACAGTAAAAATATTATTTTCTGTATTAATGGTTATATGTCCACCGATATTTTCGACAGTTTTCGTTATGCTTTTTAATCCAAATCCACTTTCTTGGCTATTTTTAGAAGAAATTAATTTTTGATTTTCATATAACAAATTGTGGTTATATGGATTAGAAATTTTAATGAATATATTTTTGTTTTCCTTGTTTATATTTAAAGAAATCTTGTCAATATTAGCTATACCATCATCAAAAGACTCAATAGTATTATCCAGTAAATTTCCTAATATAACGCAAAGGTTTGCTTCATTTTGAATACTAAGTTCTCCTAAATTATCAGATTGTATTTGCATAATTATATTTTTTTCTTTAGCATTACTATTTTTATAACTTAACAAATAGTTGATAGCCAGATTGTCTGTATAATTCGGTATTTCAAAATCCAATTGTGTACCTAAAATATTATCTAATTCTAAAATCAGCTCGTCGTTACTATCATTACTATCATTATCAATTTTCGACTTCAATAATATTAACCTGTTTTTAAGATTGTGCTTTATAGTTTTTATTTCTATATAATGATTCACAGTTTTGTTGTGTTCATCTATATATTTTTCTTGCTGTTGTTTTAATATAGTATTCTCGATTTTAATTTCGCTTGTAGCGGCAAGATTTTCATATAAAACATAAAAAACAAGATTTATAAATAAAATCAGAATACAAGATATAATAACGAAATAAGGATTGCCAATATCCGAGAAATTTAAATGATATATATTTATAAGTAAAATGCTACAACTTGGAATTATTATAAGTTTGAATATTTCAAAAAAATTGTAATTTGTATTAATTTTACTATTTTTATGCTTTACTACTTTTTGATATATTTTAACAAATATTAGTGAAACTACAATAAGTACTGTGTTTATTATAATCCTATCTACTGTTAAAACTAGAATATCATCTACATCTGCCATATATATTACGCTATAAGCATACACAACAACAACTTCTATTAGCATACTAAATATTAAATTAATTAAGAGAGCCATTACTTTACTTGCAATCTTTGTTTTATACATTAAAGTCAAAACTCCGATTATTACTAATGTTACTACTAAATTAATTATTGCCGCTTGAAGGAAGATATATTGTAAAGTTTTAACAAACACATAAAAGCAATATATTGGCAATTTTATTCTATTTTCTGCTGACAGTTTTGATGAAAAAAAAGTAGTCAAAAACGTTAAATCAACATATAACACAGCAATTGATATTAAAATGAATATACAAATTTCGGCAATGAAAAGCTGCATTACAATCTCCTCTCAAGATAAGACATATATCTTTCTAAAGTATCATTACGATATTTCCTACCAATAGTACAGATAAAATTCCCACAATTGAGTGTTATATTATTTTTATTTAATGTACAATGTTGCAAATTGCAGATAAAAGAGCGTGAAGGCATTACAAAGTCTTTATTTTCACATATATTCTTCCAAACATCTGTTATTTTCCCTCTAAACTTTATAGTTTCTTTCTCTGTTTTAATAATTAAATTATTATTATTGCTTTCAAAATACAAGAGTTCTTTAATATGTACATAACAGTTGCTTTTGTTTTTATTATAACAAAATATACTATTTTTTTCTGTTTTCATCATATTACATATTTTAAGTATATGTGGCTCTAAAGCTGGTACTATAACAGGTTTATCAATAAATGCAATTACATTATAACCAAATAATTCTCTAATTCTTTCATCAAAGCTGGATATGAAAATAATCATAGAATTTATATTTCTTGACCTTATTAGCTTGGCAGTTTCTATACCAGTTAAACCATCCATAACTATATCTAGTAATATCAAATCGAAATTTTTATATTTTAGATCTTCACACAAATCATTACCGCATTTAAATTCGTTTATCTCAAATGATAATCTATGATTTTCTTCTATTTGAGATAGACATTTTAAAACGGTATCTCTATCTGACTTTACATCATCACAAATTGCAATTCTCAAAATATTTACCCCTCCTAAATATTTTTGATAGTTACAGTATAACATATCAAAATATACTTTTACAATAATAAAGTTAATATCATAAAAACTTAGTTAAAACTTCAATTTTCTGTCACATTATAAACTATAATCAGAGAAAACAAAAAACCTAAGTATTTCTACTTAGGTTTTCGTGGCTCCCTCTGTTGGACTCGAACCAACGACCCTGCGGTTAACAGCCGCATGCTCTACCAACTGAGCTAAGAAGGATTATATTTCAAGAATGGCTTTATTATCGCCATTTTTTGAACTTATTAAATTTTGTTTCTTTCAGTTGTTTTTCCATACTAATGGACTACCAAC
>JAWXUM010000075.1:0-9693 GCA_044432645.1 Clostridia bacterium
CTTGCATTTCGGCAAGTTCTTCTTCGGTCATGTCTTCCATGCCTTCCAATCCCTCTGTCATGCCAGGAACTGTGCCAGTCATACCTTCGCCTAATTCGCCGTTTTCCATGGCTTCTTGCATTTCAGCTAGTTCTTCTTCGGTCATGTCTTCCATGCCCTCCATCATGCCAGACATTTGTCCTGACATGGTAGAAGATGCTGTGTCTGATACAAGTTGTATAGTAACTTCGTTGCCTATTATATCTGTAACCATACCAGTAACTGTAGTGGTAATTACTTCTTCTTCGCTTGTTTCTTCTTCGCTTACTTCTTCTAAAACTTCTTCGCTTTGGCAAGCTGTTAGTGTTAGCATACCTGCACATAAAAGCAAAGCAATTATACTTTTCATTTTCATATTTCTTTCTCCTTAATCGTTGTTTAATGCGTCTATAGGTACAAGGTTAGATGCGCTATATGCTGGGTAGAAACCAAATAATGTGCCTGTAACTACAGCAAATAAGAACGCAAGTAAGAATGATGAACTTGTCATTACTATTGTAATATTTAAATATTCAAGAACAGGAATAAATACTAAACTTAAACCTATACCTAAAAGCCCACCTAAAACACCGATAATACTTGCTTCTAGTACAAATAACATCAATATATTAACTTTACTTGTACCAATAGCTTTTAAAATACCGATTTCACGAGTTCTCTCTTTTACTGATACAAAAAGAACGTTCATAATACCTATACCACCAACGATAAATACAATTACAGCAATTGCCAGCAACAACAAGGACAACGTGTTAGCTGACTCCATAGCAGCGTCCATAGTAGCACCAGCATCTGTGATGTCAAAGTCGCCGTCTGGTAAGTCTTGTTCTAAAACCAAAGCTACGTCTTCCATAATTTGGTCAACATTGTTAATATCGTTTGATAACAAAGAAATTGTAGGAGTTGTGTCGTCGCCTAATAAATATTTATCGGCTGTTGAGTAAGGCATAAATATTGAACTGTCTGGGTTTATACCAGAAACAACTGTTCCCATTTCTGCTAAAACACCGTTTACAACGTATGCTCTACCGTCAATTTCAATTTTTGCATCATAAGCATCTGTCAAACTATCAAACATTGCAACGGCTACATCATAACCTAAAATAACACATCTTGTTTCATTTTCTTCGTCAGATTCAGTTATAAAATCGCCAATCAATAAACTTAAGTTTGAAATATCTTGATAACTTTCTTGAGTTCCAACTATTGTATATTCTGTGTAATCTTCTAAAATACCACCGTAAACATCAGTTGTAGTTGAAGCTGATAATGCTCCATATTCAATATTAGAAACGAAGTAAAGCAAATTGTCTAGCTCTTCTTCGCTAAGTGCGTTAGCATCCATGTCTACAGTAGTTGTAGTAGTTATACCAGAGTCCATACCTGGGACACTGCTTATACCACCAGCACTGCTCATACCACTACCAATGCTTGCAGATGGAACAGAAGCTGAACTGCTTGCACCACTGGTCATACCACCAGTCATGCCACTCATCATGGAGTCCATGCCACCCATTATGGAGTCCAAACCTTCCATCATGCCTTCCATACCTTCCATACCCTCCATCATGTCTAAGTCAAATCCTGAGCCAGATGAAGTTTCTATGGTGATAGTACCAGCGTTTAGCGTGCTGTACTGCTCGGTAACATCTTGTTTACCACCCTCACCAATTGCTATAACCATAACAATTGTGGCAGCGCCTACTATAATACCTAAGGAGGTTAAAAATACTTTGAATTTATTTTGTTTAATGTTGATTAAAACTAAACGTAAAATCTCATTAATACGCATTAGAACTCACCGCACTTTCGATAATTACAATTTCTCCTTCTTCTAAGCCTGATGTGATTTCTACATCAAATCCATCGGAGAACCCTGTAACTATTTCTCTTGTTTCTATTGTTTCGTCTGCGTTTAATACTTGTACTGTTTCTACGCCGTCAGTTGTAGTAACACATTTGCTAGAGATAACTAATACATCGTCAACTTCTTTTAAGATGAATGTAACAGTTGCTGTCATACCTTGGAACAATGCTATAGTATCGTCTTCTATTTCTGGAACATCACAGTGAATTACTACTGTGTAGCTAACAGAGGCAGATATGCCAGAAGATGTTGTCATCTCAATGCTGTCAACATAAGCATCCATTGTGTAATCTTCATAAGCGTCGAATAATACATCAACGTCCATACCTACTTCAACATCACTTATATCTTCTTGTGCTATACTTACTGAAAGTTCACAGCAACTGCTGTCTGCAAGTGAAATTGAAAGTGGTGAAACATTTGCCATGTCGACGTCAATTTCTGTAACGCTCATAACATAACCTGTAAATGGAGCTAAAACATAACCGTTTTCATCTATAATTAAAGTTTCATCATCATCATCGTCGGCTTCTTCAAGTTCAGCTATATACTCTTCTGCTTCTTCAATAGCTTCTTCTAAAGATGTTATAGTATTGTCATATACTGTTCCAGCATTGTTATAAGTAGCAATGGCTAGGTCGTAAGTTTCTTGTGCTTTAAGTTTGTCAGAGTCCATTGTAGATGCATATTTTGTTTTTGCAGTTTTTTGTGTATCTAGTTGGTCTTCTAATTCTTCTAGTTGTTCATCAAGCATGTCATAAGCTGTGTCATAGTCTGACTCTGCTTTTTCCAAAGCAGTTTCGGCAACAGTAAGGTTTGCTTCTGCTTGTTCTAACTGCATTTCTAATGAGGCTAGTTCTTCGCTTGCAGAAGTGCTAATCTCAGCTACAACCATAACAGCTGTTGGGTCTTCTGGGTCAATTAAAGCATTAGCAGCGTCAGCTTCTGTTTGAGCAGTTTCGTTAGCAATTGTTTCAGCAGCTACAGTTTCTTCAGCTGTAACAATAGCTATTGTAAGTGAAGCAATTGTAGCTTCTGCTTCTTCTACATCGTCTTCAGCGTCCGATACACCTTGGTCGTCTGTCAAACCGTTTGCTATTTGGTCTTCTATATCGTCAATCTCATCATTTAAGTCTGAAATATTTTCTACAATATCGTTATAACCGTCGTTAACTTCATCAATAGCCAAGTTATATATTGTAGAAGCATTTTCGCCAGCTTCAATAGCTTGGTCGTAAGTGCTTTGAGCTTGAACAAGTTTGGTTTCGGTTTCAATTTCAAGTTCTAAAAGTGCTAGTTCTGCTGCTGCTAAAGTAGTTTCAGCAGCTTCATCAGCGTCGTAGTCGTCTAAGTTTACTAAAGCCATTGCTTCGCCCTCGACTACAAATGAACCCGAACTTACATAAATTTCTTCTACAGTCATTCCGTATTCAACTTCAATATCAGTTGTAATAAGTGAAGCTGTACCTGACTCTGAAACACCAACTATAATGTTGCCGTTTGTAGCTGTTTCTTCTAAATATAAAAGCTCTGTATGGGTTTGGTCGCTTGCGCCAAAAACATTAAGAGCCAAATAAACTCCTATACCTATAGCGATAACTCCCACAGAGCATGCTAGGATAACAATATTCTTTTTTGTAAAGAATTTTTTAAATTTTCCACCAAATGATGATACTACACTACTCATTTCAAATCCCCTTTTAAGTAATAATGATTATTTTTACAAGTACTAATATATTAAAAAGTTGTGATATAGTTGTGAGATGAAAAAGAAACTTATGTGAATTTATTGTTATAAAAAAATAAAAATAGGTATTGACAAATAGGTTAGCATATGCTAATCTATATATAAGTTAGATATGGCTAACTAATTAATCTTAAGGAGAGTCAAAATGAGTATAGCAATAATTGGTGGAAATGATTGTATGGTAAGAGAATACAAAGAACTATGTAAACAGTTTAAATGTAAAGCAAAAGTTTTTACACAGTGTGAGGGCATAAAAAAACAAGTTGGCTCACCTGATTTAATGATATTGTTCACAAACACAGTGTCACATAAAATGGTGAAATGTGCTTTAACAGCTACTAAAGGCAAATGCAACAATGTTGTTCGTTGTCATTCAAGCTCTAAAGCAGCACTTAAAGAAATTTTAGAGCAACACGCTTGTTAATTGTTTACAAAGGAGTTTGTTATGTCTATTGAAATGCTAGTTAAACACTGCGCCCCTACCTTAGCTGGTATGAAAGTGGGTAATTTAGTGTCATATAGTTTTGATGATATTCAAAACTTCAAAAGTGACATTAATAAAAGAAACAAATTGCTTAATGTAAAAGGGATATATTTTGTAGTGCTTAAAATTAAGGGTAACACTTCGCTTGTTTATGTATACAGAAAAAGTCAACTAGAAGAAATACTTAAAAATGAAGAAGTAAGACAGTTTTTAAAAGAAAAAGGTTATGAAAGTTTTGACATTGAAAGTTGTTTTGATGTGCTTAAAATTCACCTTATAAACAAAGATTTCCCACACGAAATTGGCGTGTTTTTAGGCTATCCTTTAGAAGACATAAAAGCTTTTATAAAGTATAAAGGTATGAACTATAAAGTGGTTGGCTGTTGGAAGTCTTACACAGATGAAGACCAAGCAAAGAAAATTTTCGCAAAGTACAAAAAATGCACACAGGTGTATTGTGACAGATACGCTAAAGGTTTTGATATTACTCGACTAGCTCTTTGTGTTGATTAAAAAAACAAATAGCAGTCGGTTAAATAAATAATTTTAAAGGAATGATTTTTATGAGTAAAATAGCAGTAGTATATTGGTCTGGAACAGGTAACACACAAGCAATGGCAGATAGCGTTGCAGCTGGTGTTAAAGCAAAAGGCGCAGAAGTAGAAATGTTCACTTGTGATGAATTTACAAGCGACATGGTAGCAAATTATGACGGTATTGCATTTGGTTGTCCTTCAATGGGCGATGAAGTTTTAGAAGAATCTGAATTTCAACCAATGTGGGACGGCGTAGCTGAAAGCCTAACAGGTAAAAAAGTAGCTTTATTCGGCTCATATGGTTGGGGCGATGGCGAATGGATGAGAAATTGGGAAGAAGAGTGCCAAAACTCAAATGTTGTTGGAACATTCATCTGTAACGATTCACCAGACGACGACGCACAAAATGAGTGCGAAGAATTAGGCGCAAAATTAGTTTAAAGCTAAAAACAACAAAAATACTCACAAATCACTGTAAAGTGGTTTATGAGTATTTTTTTATGTAAAATTATAAAAAAGCAAAAAAATACCCGACTAACCGTAATGTGCATCTCAATAACCTGCTACAAAAAAGCAGGTGGGTGAACTCCCTATTGCTTCGTGCTCCCTTCGTCCATAAATGGGAGGTCTGCAATCTCACAACAGGAGTAATTCTCCCTAAAATAAGAGTGTAGGGTTATATGTGCACGGTCCGCGAATTAGTCAGATAAAATTTATTTAATTAATCTTCGTCTTCTTCTTCGTCTTCGCTATAAAATCTTTCTTCGAATTGACTTTCAAACATTGGAGCCAATTTGTCGATTAATTCATCATCGTAAACTTCAACAAGTTCTTCTTCTCCATTTTCAAAAACAGATTCGAAAATATAATAAGTACTTGCTTCTGTTAATTCACTTGCATCAGGGTCAAGTGGTTCTAAGGCTAGAAAGTGTCCTTCATCAGTATCTAATTCACCAACAATTTCAAACTCATGAGTTGTATCATCATCGTCAATTAAGGTGATTAAGTCTGCTTCGTATTCTTCGTTCATTTTAAGTAACTCCTTTCAAGGATAGTTGATACTATTATTTTACCCAAAGTTTTGTATTTAGTCAATAGGAAAGCTGTAAATTTAAGGCTTAAAAACTAAAATAATTATAGTTGTGACGAAATTACTAAAAATATTTTAAAAAGTTGAAAAAAGATGTTGACAAAGTGCATAAACTGTGTTATCATATAGACAAGATAAAGAAAGACAAAAGCAAATAAAAGAAAAAGCTTGGTTTAATTAATCTTTTAGTAAAAACGAAAGAGGTGAGTCCCGTGGACAGTTTAGAACCATTTCACTTAAATCGTAGTCTGCAGGGCTACAAACTTTAAAATATAAGAGGTACAGGCCAATGGCTAAATAAAATTCAAACCAGTTCACTATTTTAAAAGAAGAGGTAACTGCCAATGGAGAGTATAGTTTAAAACTAAGTAATCATTATATATAGATAGTTGTTTTTAAGAAAAGGTGATTGTAATGTATATTGTGAAACTCCGAAAATGAATTTAGAACATGAACTTTTTAGTTTATTCATTATTATTTCATGAAAATACGATTAAATGTCGATGAGTGTATAATTAAAACGAGTTAAAATGATAGAATATTTAATAAAAGTTTAAAATAACAATTTAATAATAAAATTAAGACTCTTGTTAATTCAAGGGTCTTTTGTTTTGTTAGCTTATACAAAACTGCAAAAAAATAGTGTAGCAACTCTCGTCGCTACACTATCAAGTTTAACTTTTTGGGTCGGTACACAATAACGCCCTTTAAATTTAAAAATAAATCTTATTCAGTTACTTCTTCGGTTACTTCTTCGGTTACTACTTCTTCGCTAGTTTCTTCTGTAATTTCTTCTTCTACATACTCTGAAATTTCTTCGTCTTGGTATAAAAATTCTTCAAGCTCTTCGTCTTTTGGGTTAACTATATTTTTTACTTTTTCTGTAGTTGTATGAACTATTTTAGTAGCGCCGTCAATAACAATAGGAGCTTCTTCTTTTACTTTAGATGCAACAGCAACGCTTGCGTGTGCAACAGCTTTGCCAACTCCAACAGCAGCACTTGAAGCATGTCCAAAAGCTTCAGTAACTTCATTTGTATTAATACCAATGTTTTGCGCAACATTTTTAACAGATGTATTAACTTTGTCTGTAGCATCGTTATACACGTCTGCAGTTGCTTTTTTAACATCTTTAATAACAGTATTGCCTTCTTCGTTTACAAAATCAGCAGCGCAAACCTCTTCTTTTTTATTTTCATCATATTTTTGGGCAACTTTTACTACAACAGCTCCTGCAAGTGCAACAGCAGCAAAACCAGCCAATTTTCCAAATATTCCCATGTGTTTACCACCTTTCGTTGTTTTGTACTTTCATTATATATCTTGTGTTTGTAAAAATCAAGTATAAAATGTAAACTTAAAAATTATTTAACACTTAGCACAGTATATATTAGTATAAGCAATAGCTAGACTGTTTATTCTGTGTTAAGTATGTTAAAAAAGTTGAATTTATAAAAATATTGTGTTATATTTAATATAACATATGTTTTAATATTTGATAAATTAGAAAGGGTAGATTATGGAAAATTTTTTTCACAGTGAAAAAAGACCAAATGTTATTTGGGTTGTAGTTGACCAAATGCGTGCACAGGCTATGGGATTTATGGGTGACTGCAATGTTAGAACTCCGAATTTAGACAATATGGCTCGTGAAGGGGTTGTGTTTAGAAATGCTGTTTCAGGCACACCTTGGTGTTGTCCGTTTCGTGGGTCACTTTTAACAGGACTTTACGCACATAAAAACGGAGTTACTCAAACTCCTAAAGCTTTAGACCCAACTATTCCAACTATAACAAAACCGTTTAAAGATAGTGGTTATCACACAGCTTGGGTTGGCAAATGGCATTTAGACGGCTCTAATTATGTAACTCATTATATACCAAAAGAGCGTCGTGGTGGCTTTGATTATTTCATGGGTTATGAAAACAATAATAACCAAAACGAATGTTATGTTTTTGGTAATGACTGCGAAAAACCACAAAGGCTTAAAGGTTATGAAACTGATGAGCTTACAAAAATGTTTTTAAATCACATTGAAAATCACGTTACAGAAAAAGAAGATTATGACCCGTTTTTTGCTGTTTTATCAGTTCAGCCACCACACGACCCTTATGTGACACCATATGACACTGACGGAAGCTTTAAATATTATAAAAATCCTGAAAATATAAAACTTAGGCATAATGTTCCACCAGGTGTTTGGTCACAAACTGCAAAAAATGACCTTGCTGGCTATTATGGAATGATTGAAAATATTGATACCAATATGGGTATTATAAGAAATAAACTTGCACAGCTTAATATAGATAGAGAAACTTACGTTGTTTTCATGTCTGACCACGGAGATTGTTTGTATTCACACGGACAGCAACATAAATCAAGTCCTTGGGAAGAAAGCATTAGAATTCCGTTTATTGTAAGCCGTGTTGGTGGCAATTGTCACATGAATTTAAAAAACACAAATGCTATGCTTAATCACATCGACATTGCGCCGACTACTTTAGGACTTTGTGGAATTGAGGTTCCAAACGATATGGTTGGATACGACTTTTCTAGCCAGTGTGTAAGCAAAAGCAATGAATGCTATAAAGAAAACTCAAAACCTGAACCTACAGCTGCTTATTTGCAACAAATTCCTCGTAAATACCACAAACATGTAATCAATAAACAGTGGCGTGGAGTTGTGACACAGGACGGTTACAAATATGTTTGTTGTCCTAATCACGAAGTTTTTATGTTTAATTTGAATGACGACCCTTTTGAAATGTCAAATTTATGCTTTGATACATTCTATAATGACAAAAAAGAAGAATTACATAAACTTTTAAAGGACTTTATAACTGATACTGAGGATAGTTTCGAACTTCCAGATATATCATTACAACGCTAAATAATCGGTTTAAACGCTTGACCTTGCAAAAAAATAGGAGTATAATTTAGTAGAAATGAAAAAGGATTAGGAGCAAAAAAATGTTTATTGTGTTTTTTATTATATCACTTTTTGCCTCAACAATTGGCGCTATTAGTGGTATAGGTGGCGGAATTATCATCAAACCGGTTTTAGATGCAACAGGTATGCTTTCATCTGAAACTATAAGTTTTATGTCATGTTGTACAGTTCTTACTATGACAGTTTCTTCTTTTATAAGGGGTAGAAAAAGTCAAATTAAACTGGACTATTCAGTAAGTGTTTGGCTTGCTACAGGTGCAGCAGTCGGTGGGGTTATTGGAAAATATATCTGTTCATTCTTTGATGGAAATATTTCTTTGGTTCAATCTGCGATTTTGTTAGTTGTTAATTTAGTTGTGCTTTTCTACATAAA
The DNA here is from genome assembly GCA_044432645.1 of Clostridia bacterium. Classification (GTDB taxonomy): domain Bacteria; phylum Bacillota; class Clostridia; order Oscillospirales; family Acutalibacteraceae; genus SIG603. Next base: position 9,087 of record JAWXUM010000075.1, read on the forward strand.
GAACAAAACAAAACTAGAAACACATGATGTAAGAAATCCATTTTTGGTAGCATTTATCGGTTTAAGTTTAGGGCTTATTTCTTCGTTCTTAGGCATAGGTGGCGGACCTATGAACATAGCAGTGCTTTATTTCTTATTCTCTATGTCACCTAAAGTTTCTGCTAAAAACTCTTTGTTTATTATTTTGTTCTCACAAATTACAAGTTTTTCTACAACTGTTATCACAAGAACAATACCAGTGTTCGACCCATTGTCACTTGGCGTAATGTGCTTAGGTGGTGTTATAGGTGCAATTTTAGGTGGTTATTTCAGCAAAAAAATGACAGACGAAGTAACAGAGAAATTTTTCTCAATTGTGCTGTTTGGTTTAATAGCGTTAAATATTTACAATCTTTTAATGTTTGCTTTATAAACTGTTTTATAAAAAAATGTGGCTGTATTTTTTTACAGCCACATTACTTGTCAAAAAAGGTTTTGTATTTGTACAAAATACCGAAAATATATTTTTAAAATGGTAGGGGCGAGCTGTGCTCGTCCGAAATCAAGATGTTAATTTAGTGCTTTTATAAAATTAATAAAAATATTTCTCTATTTTACACAAAACAAG
>JAWXUM010000076.1:0-9571 GCA_044432645.1 Clostridia bacterium
TTAACTCTCGACGAGGCTATCTTTATTCTTCAAAGGCAAGGTTATCTGATTTCACCTGTTTAATTTATCTTGCTTTATATTCTTTTTTAGCCATTTTCCAATGGCTTGCGTTAGCTTGCTCTTTTTTGAAAGTGCGTTTGAGTTCTATTTTTCAAACTTTTACCCTCTTTCATATCCAGTACATACTACTGCTATGAATAACCCCTTCATTTATTTTATAATTCTTATTTTAACTGTTTATATTTACTTATATACTCGTCTGCCAAGCCATCTCCACCTTCGTCTGTCCTGTTAATTCTTTGAACTACACCTTCTAAACAGTCGGTGTCAAAAAATTCTATTGTTTCTTCTACAGACCCAAAAAATGCAAGATGTCCACAATTGTCAACTTCACTTTTTGCAAGAACAACTACTTTGTCAAATAATTTAGATGTTCTATCTGGTGCATGAGAAATAACCATTACTATTTTATCTTCATCGGCAATTGTTCTTAAATTTTTCATTAAAGTTCTTGCCATTATTCCATCAAGTCCAGAATCAGGTTCATCTAAAAAGAATAAACTTGGATCGGCAATATATTCAACTGCAATGCTTAGCCTTTTACGCTGACCTCCACTTAATTTTGAAACTAAAGATTTACGTTCACGTTCCAAGCCAAGTGTTTCAATTGCTTTTTCTATTCGTTGGTCACGTTTTTCTTTGTTATTATCGGCTGATGTTTTAATTTTAGTGACATTATAAACAGAATTATATATCTTTGAAACTGAAGGATTAATCTCACGTTCTCCACTGAAATTTTTTATTGCTTTTTTAAATTTATTATCAGATTTTTTTTCATTTTGTTTAATATCCATAGGGATTTTCATGTGAGCAGCATTGCAAATTGTATCATAAACAGTGTCATAACCACGAAGTAAATCTTGTTGAGGAACAAAGCCAATTTTGCTTTTGATTTCGTCAAATTTTTCATAAATATCGGTGTTTTCGTACATAATTTGACCGTCAGCTTTTTCATATCCCATTACGGCGTTCATGAATGTGGTTTTTCCAGCACCTGAACCACCTAAAATAAGAACAAGTTCCCCATTTTTAATATCCATATTAAGGTCTTGCAATAACACTATTTTTTTTGAATTTTGCACTACACTTCGTTCTTTTATTCGTATGGACAAAACATTATGTGGTAATGGCTGAAATCTATTTTGTTCTTCAATTAAAGTGCTATTAAGTTCTGAATACTTTTGGAAAATAATACTCTTTCCAGTAAAAACAAGTATGTAATTAGCAATTCTAATACAATCTCCAGAGCTTAACTCAGTTTGATTTAATATTTTTATATTGTTTACATATACTCCAATATAACTGCCATGATCGGTAATACCCCAAACATCTTGGTTGCACACTAATGTAGCATGATTAGACAAAACTAAGTCGCTTTCTATATTTATAGTGCATTCTTCATGTCCAATATCAATTTCATATACTTGGTCTAGTTGCTCAAATGCATGCCAGTCATAGGTTTTGACATAATCTGTTAAAAATACAATAGTAACAAAATCACAATCATTTTCATCTGATAATATGCGTATTGTATCACCATTTTGTAAATATTGTTTTTGATTTGCTGTAAGCTTAATATCATTATACCAAGAACCATAATAACTATCTTCGTCAATATAATAATACCCATGTTCATCTTTGTCAAAATATCCGTGATTTTCTGAAACAAAATTGTTATTACAATTAATTATATTAGGTGAATTAGAACATGTGTTACAAACTCTAATAGTGTCATTTAAGAAACATACAGAAATATTTTCATTCTGAAACACAAAAATTTTCGCAGGTAAATTATTCATAATATTTATAAACCTTCTTCGTAAAATTAGTTCTTTTATTATTATATCGTGTTACTAAGTTAAAGTCAATAGTCAGGGTTAGTGTGAATTGCATATATTACTGTCATTGCCGTCATTACCGTCATTGCCGTCATTACCGTCATTGCTGTCATTGCTGTCACCATTTATTTAAATATTGTAAATTTAATATAGGTATAGTATAATAATATAAAAGGGGATGAGTTTATGCAATTTGATTATATTGAATTTGTTGATCTATTAGCAGATAATGATAGCAAAAAAGCAAAAAAAATATTACGAATTTTCTTGAGTAACATCACTGATACTGGTGAAGATACTAAAACGAGTGAGATTTATGCAAAAGAAAGAATGATTACTAAAAAAACGGCTAATCAAGCATTTAATAGTATTAATAACATTAGCCCTATTATTGGTAATTTCAAGATGAAGTTTACTAAAGTATACAATACTATCCCTGATATCAAAAATAAATCAACAATAATATTTAATAAAATAATGATAACTGACGTTTTAAGAAAAAGTCAAAAAATAGCATATAAAAAGATTTTTGATGATGCGAATTCAATGAACGATTATCAAGAATTTTTATTAGACAGTGTTGTGATTGTGTGTTCTCGCAAAATTGACAAAACGCAAAAACCAACTATTAATAACATGTTGACAAAAACAAACAGCAATAGTGTGTATGTCAATGAGCTTGTTAAAATGTATAAAGAACAAGATAACAGCATAGTAGATTTTGACAGTTTAAAAAACTCTGTTAAATTTCGAAACGAATTTTTCGAACAAATTTTCTTCTTTTTTGCGTTTGAGTCTAAAAGGAGTCGTTTATCTAAAACAGATAAAACGTTAATACCTCACATTACTCGTACAGTGTATAATATAATTTCAAATTGTTGGGACTACATTTACGACATAAATGGTAATTGCAAATTTAGTGATGGATATGATCGGTTTAATTCCGTTATGATATTAACGTCATATATCAGTGACACACATAGTATTATTCAAGACCATATAGCAAAAGGTACTTGCCATTATTTAATTGATGAAAGAGATTTCAATGGCTGGATACTATAAAAAATAAAATATCTAATTTAGCACTCCTGCTTAGGGGTGCTTTTTTTGTTCCCAATAGCATATTTTTCAAAAAAAATCCAACCAAATCAACTTGCGAAATGGTTATTTTTTCGATTTTTTTTGATGTATCATAGGGTTATCCCAAAAAGGATACCCCAAAAAAGGAGGTGACATCATGCTAGAATTACAACAAAAGATTCAAGACTTGGCAGATAGCTTGTTAGCGTTTTTAAACTCGCATACAACAATTACATTAGATGAGTTACGCTCATTCTTAGCCGAAAAAAGTCTAGACGGAAAAAATCTTGAGGTCAGACAGATTTTATTAAATCTTGGAGCAAATTGTCTAAATGATATTAATTCTAATAAATATCATTTAATCATGGCAAAAGCAAAAAACTATAAGGAGGCACAATGGAACGTCAATATTTAGAAGACGTACAAATCAAGCTACAAGCATTAGCAGACAGCTTACTGGTTTTTGTAAACTCGTTAGATATTTCTTTTGATGAAGTCAAAGCTCTAGCTGTCAAAAAATCCGACCAAGGACACAAACAGGAAATTAAAGAAATCCTTGCAGATTTAGGAGTTAAAAAACTCTCTGAATTACAACCAAGCGACTATCAATTATTTATTAACAAATTAAAGGAGAAAACAAAATGAGTACTATTTATACTAGCACAGAAGTGCAAATCAATTATCCAAGCTTATTTGAAGCAAAACAGTTTACCAACGGAGGAGCAAAATTCGGTGCTATGCTCTTAATTAACAAGAATGATAAAGAGTCCCTTGATGTTATTAACACAGCAATCGAAGAAGCAATTAAAAGTGGAAATTTGCTTGATAATGGCAATTTGCGTTTACCCCTTCGTGATGGCGATATCGAACACCCTGGAGAGCTAGCGTTTAACAATAAATATTATTTAAATGCGTATAGTGCACATCAGCCAACAGTGGTGGATAGAGATGCCCTTCCAATCACCAACAAGAGAGAATTCTCTCCTGGCACATTTGTAAAGGTAGCTATTAGATTTTATTCCTATTCGCATTCCCAACAAGGAGTCGCAGCAGAGATTTTGGGAGTACAACAAGTTGCTGAAGGCACTCTCGAATCACAGCAACCAAAAGAAGAAATTAGTTTTAGTGCAATCCAAGAAGATGATGAGTTTGTCGAAATTGATGAAGACGACTTTTTAAATTAAGGAGGAATTATGCCAATAAACTTACCAGATCCAATATTAAACACAGGAATTGTTGGAACGTTTTGTAGGCTATATGGCATTCCAAATGCTATTGATACATTTTTAAAAGATGTCTATACACACGATACAGGGAACAAGTTTTCGTACAGTCAGTCTACATTAGTGGGTAAAGCTTATAATTTCAAGAACAAATTTCTAAAAAGCAATTATCCTAATGATCCAGCGTTTGGGCAATGGTTGAATTCTTTTGATTTAGTTAGGGTTCATAAATTTGCTGACCCAGACCCCAATAAATCTTATCAAATGATGGAGGAATTCGTATTAGGGTTAGAAGAAGTCCAAATTGCCTTGTATCAAGAGAAAAAAACAGCTGTAATTGCAAAGGACTGGAAAGCACTATTACAATATAATCCCAAAACTTGTGTGATAAACAACACAGTTCGTAATCTCACTCTTATTCTTCAACACGACCAACTGCTAAAAAACATTCAATACAATTCTTTCTCACATGAAATTGTAATCACTGGCAAGCTTCCTTGGGCAACAACAGGCAGCTGGAGCGACTCGGATGATGCTCAGCTTAAAACTTACTTAGAGATCACATATGGTTCTTTTAGTAATGCTGTTTACGATACAGCTTTTACCACTGTAATTGACGATAGGCAGTTCCATCCTGTATTGGATTACTTAAATAATTTGCCCCTGTGGGACGGTTGCGAAAGAGCAGAAACGCTGTTCATTGATTATCTTGGTGTTGCAGATTCCCCATACACCAGAGCAGTCACACGCAAATGGTTATGTGCTGCCGTTAGAAGAATTCAGCAGTCAGGAATTAAGTTTGACTATGTGCCAATTTTGACTGGCGATCAGGGAATTGGTAAGTCAACTCTGATCTCGAAGTTAGCTGGCGAATGGTTTTCTGACTCCTTGACACTTAGCGATATGGAGTCCAAAGCCGCTGCTGAGAAGTTACAGGGGGCTTGGATAGTCGAAATTGCAGAACTGTCAGGGATTAAGAAGGCAGAACAAGAGAATATAAAGCAATTCATTAGCACTACTGATGACAAATATAGAGCCAGTTACGCTAAACGAGTAGTTTCTCACCCTCGTCAGTGTGTATTCGTGGGTACCACTAATGCTGCAGATTTTTTACGCGACAGCACTGGCAATCGACGTTTTTGGGTTTTACAATGTGATAGTAATAGCACAAAAAAGCCTTGGGATTTAACAAAATCAGAAGTTGATCAAATTTGGGCTGAAGTGAAATTATTTGTTGAGAAAGGCGAAGATCTGTTTCTTGATCCTAACTTGGAAGCACAAGCAGAGAACATCCAAACAGAGTACCTCGAGGAGGATGCACGTTTAGGTTTGGTAGAGGAATATCTGAATAAACTTCTCCCTGATGATTGGGATAATATGGATCTAACTCATCGGTTATATCACTTAGCTTATCCATCAGGAAAATCTCCCAATCCCGCTACTGTGGTTCGTACTCATTGTTCAAACTTAGAGGTCTTTTCAGAGGCTTTAGGAAATCCAAAGCAAAATATGACATCGATAGATTCTTACAAAATCGCAATGATTATGAAGAAACTCGGCTGGGTAAAAGCTGGCAGAAAAAAACTGCCAATTTATGGACAACAAAGAATTTACACTAGACCTTAAAATCTTGTCATCTATCTTGTCATCAATTAAAGTAGCTAATATCAATATACTATGACAAGATGACAAGATGACAAGAAAAATAATAAACTTGTAAAAAATAAATATGTAATTAAAGAAGTTCAACCCCCTGTCACCCTAGGTTGTCACAGGAGGTTGTCAAAGGAGGAAAAAATGTTAGAACATTTAATTGAAGAAAAACTTTGTAAAGCTGTAAAAAAACACAACGGCTTAGCTCTGAAATTCGTAAGTCCAGGCTTCGTTGGAGTCCCTGATAGAATTTTGCTATTTCCAAATGGGATTTTAAGTTTTGTCGAACTAAAAGCCCCTGGAAAGAAGCCACGACCATTGCAATTCAAGAGAATTGAGCAATTACGAAAGTTAGGATTTAAAGTTTTTGTTCTAGATCACCCTGACCAAATCGAACTCGTAATAAAGGAGATTTTAGATGTATAAACCACACGATTATCAACAAAAGGTGGTAGATTTCGTTATTAGTCATCCCATCTCAGCCGTTTTTCTGGATATGGGACTTGGCAAGACATTTATCACTCTCATGGTTTTATATGAATTGATTTTGAATCAATTTGTTGTAAGCCGAGTTCTTATTGTAGCACCCTTGAGAGTGGCAAAGAACACATGGAAGAATGAGTTAACTAAGTTTGGATTGGACATCTTAGCTTGTTCAGAAATTATAGGCTCAAAAAAGCAGCGACTAAAGGCAGTAAATAAAAAAGCTTTTATTTATATTATCAATAGAGATAATCTCACATGGTTAGCAGAACAAGATGTAGCCTTTGACATGATTATCCTAGACGAGGCTCAATCCTTTAAAAATATTTCAGCACAGCGTACAAAAGCAGTTATCAAATTACGCAAGAATGCTTCAAGAGTTGTCTTATTGACTGGAACTCCATCTCCTAACACATACATAGACCTTTACGCTCAATTCAAGATACTCGACGGAGGACAACGTTTGTGTGGCACACTTAGAGATTTTACCGACAAATATTTCATTCCAGAATCTTACCATGGAAAATATGTTGTTAAATATGCACTCAAACCCAATGCAGCAAATGAAATTCTGACCGCAATTGATGATATTACTATTTGTATGAAATCTAATAATAGAATTTCTATGCCGATTTTAGATGAGCGATTTCATTATATTTCCTTATCACCATCCGAACAAAAACTGTACGATCAAATGAAGGATGAACTTTATATCAACATTGACGGTAAAGACGTAATCGCCGATAATATTGTTGTTTTAATCGGTAAGCTTACACAATTTTCGTCAGGGTCACTGTATGATGAAGATCACCACGTACATCACATTCACGACAGAAAGCTAGATAGCTTAGAAAACATCATCAAAACCACCACTTCTCCAATCCTAATCGCCTATAATTACAAGCATGAATTAGAGCGTTTAAAACAGCGTTTTGGTGTGAGAGAAATTAAAAGCAGCAAAGATATTACAGAATGGAATACTGGAAAAATCAAACTCGCTGCAATCAATCCCCAATCTTGTGCGTGTGGATTAAACTTGCAAGAAGGTGGACACATTCTCGTTTGGTTTACCTTGACATACAATATGGAGCAGTTTTCGCAAACTAATGCTAGAATTTATCGTCAAGGACAACCATCTAGCAGTGTCATTGTATATTATCTTATCGCAAGGAATACTATCGATGAAAATATTATGAACGCCCTTAGACATAAAGGCAATGCACAAGAGTACTTATTCCGAACGTTGGAGGTGAAGAAATGAAATTAAAACAACTCTATTATTTAGAATTAGAAATCGCTGAAATTAAAAACCAAATTTGCAATTTAAAAGATCTAGCGACATCAACAACCAGTATTCTGTCAGATATGCCAGCTGGCACAGACACAAGCGACAAGGTGGGTAAATGTGTCGCTGCAATTATTGACTTACAACAAGAATTAGTAGACCTAACTGCTCGTAGAGTAGCTGAATTAGAAAGTCTAAATGATTTTATCGCTGCGATTGAAGATTCACAGCTCAGAACGATATTTTATTTGCGATACGTCAAGCACTTAACTTGGCTTCAGATAGCTTTTAAAACTGGATATACGGACGAGCAAAGACCCAGAAGGCTACATAATAAATACTTATTATCAAAGAAAGGTTTATAATTATGAAAAAATATAACATCACAGTCGCTAACGACAGAGCATTAATTACAACACCATTTAATCGAAATTTTATCAAAAAGATCAAAGGTATTGGTTCAGCAAAATGGAACGGAAGTCAGTGGGATGTACCAGAGTACGCAATCGACATTGTAAGAGAATTCATGCAAGAGGTTTATGGAGAAACCGATATTTTTTCTTGTGAAAAAATCGACTTGGGAATCACATTGAAAGAAGCAATTAGTGAATACAGAGCTGGAATTGAACTGTTCGGAAAATCTATCTGTCACGCTTATGGTCGTGACAGTGGTGCTAAGATTTCAGAAGATGTTATCTTAAAAACTGGCAAAATGGCATCTGGTGGTAGTGCAAAATGGTGGACAACAGAAATCGAAAAAGGTACAACTTTCATTTTAAAAAATGTTGCTTTGGATATTTATGAAAAAACCAAAATTTCAGACAATATTGAGGTTGTCATTTTAAACGACAAAAAATAATTTAAAAAGATGACGAAAAAGACGGTTACCCAGTGATATACTTATATTATGGAAAGGGTAAAAAAATATCCGTAAATAAAATACAATTTTATTTTTCAGATATAAACATACCAAATAAAAAGGAGATTTTAAAAAATGTTAAATACCGAAAACAGAGATGTTGCTTATAATTGTGGAAGACTATGTGGCATTATTCGTGAAACAGAATTAGAAGCATCCAATACATCTAGAGTAGAACAATCTTTGCATTTACTTTCTCGTACACCAGGATTATATATTCCAAGATTTATTGCATATAATTTTATAAACAGTTTGGAAATGCTTACAAAAGCTAGAAAAGATTATTATGACGGCTTGTTAGGGGAAATCATTAATAATATGGATTGTTTTCCTAGCCATTTGAGGCCTGAAGATCAAGGAATATTTTTCCTAGGCTACTATCAGCAAATGAAAGTAATGCGTAACAAAAAATAACTATAAAAGTCACACCTCGATAGGTGTGTGGATTGAAATGAATACTATTAAAATATTATGATTGGAAAAGCGACCATAAACTACAATAATGAAAAAGATTTTTAAATGCAGGGGATGTTTCAAAAATACTTGATATATCCAAAAGTAGTTCCTACAGAATTATTAAAAATCTAAATTTGTCAAATGTACAAATATTTAAAAATAAAAATATTTGTACATTGGCAATAAATGAAAAAATAAATTAAAATATAATCAGTTCAGAATTTTACATTACAAAAGGAGTGTATCAAAATGCTAGAAAAATATAGAGATGTTATGACGTTGACTGAATTTTGTGAGGCTTTGCACATTGGTAAAAATAAGGCATACAAACTAATTAGATCAAATGTTATAAAAAGCAAGAAAATTGGAGAACAATATAGAATTTTGAAGATTTCAGTTATTGAATATCTAAATAGTTAATTTTTTATTGTGTCTGTCAAATTTAGAAAGGAAAAAAGTTTGAAAAATAAATCATATAGCGCAAGCCAAAAAAACAGCAAGCTAACGCAAGCCATTGGAAAATGGCTAAAAAAGAATATAAAGCAAGATAAATTAAACAGGTGAAATCAGATAA
>JAWXUM010000077.1:0-9417 GCA_044432645.1 Clostridia bacterium
AAACTAATGATAAAAAAGGACTATTTTCTACTATTAAAGGTGATATGAAACAAGGAAAAGGTTATTACGGAGAAATTTCAGATAATTCAGCTGTTAAAAGTATAATTAATTTAGATGGATATACACGTACAGAAAAAGGAACTGATGTATACATATTAGGATTTGTAAATCATTCTGAATGGAAAGATAATGTTATCAAATCTGTAATAGAAGGATACTTAATTAGTATTCTTCAAAATGATTTAGAAGTTACTATTGATGATATTGTTATAAATAATACTACTATAGATAATTTGATGGAAAAATATAAAGACTCTTCCCCATTAACATATAATTATTATCAAGTTTTAACTGATACCGATACGGTTAAAATAACTGAGGACTTTCAGGGATTAGGGAATTTAGAACTCAATGTATTAGTAAAAAAAGATTTTAGACGAAAAGTTTTAATGGCTAGAAGCAATGGTATGAAAATATTTGATAAAGCAAATATTTCAGGCTCAATTCAATTTGCTGCTGTATGTATATTAAGAGATAAGAATCTTAACGAATATTTTAGAAAAATGGAAAACCCACAACATAATGATTGGGAATCAGATAGATATAGTGACGATGAAAAGCTAAAAAATCAAGCAAAGAAGAAAAAAGCAGCATTGTTTAAATTTATCAAAGAAAAAGTTAAAGAAATAGGCAGATCAACAATTCTTGATGAAATGGATGCAGTTGGAGCTGGAGAATTTATACCTGACATAGATACTACTAATGGTGTAGATGGAGCAGAAAACGAAAGCATTAACAATGAAATTAGAGGCTATTCTCCTATTGAAAAAAACAAAAAGTCTAAAATAGAAAAAGGTTCTCAAGTAGTAGAAGAAACAGAAGTATCTTCAGACGATTATTCACAAGGTATATTTGATGATGAAAGTGATGAACCTATCACTGATTATGAACACGGAAACGGACATATTCATAATGGTGGTGGAGAAAATGAAGATGGACAAGGCAGAAATGACGAAACTGGTAATTTACCTATGCAATCTTCAGTATCAATTAAACCATTAAAGCTTCGTGTTTTTATGTTTAACCAAAAAGAAAATTTATACAAGCTATCGTTCACACCAAACAAATCAGCTAAAAATGCGTATATTGAAATTTCTATTTCAGGTGAACAAAGTAACTCTAATGTAGAAATTATTAAAGCAATGAAACTAGATAAAACATCACTAATAAGTAAAAGCAACAAGATTTTTGTTGGTGATTTGGAAGAAAATAAAACTTATTCTGTATTATATTCGATTAAATATAATGAAAAATGTTCAATGGGGGTAGTTGTTCATGGATATAAAATATAGACTTTATCCGCATCCAGTATTATGGGAACAAAATGATGATTATCAAACATCAAAATTTGAATGTGAAATCTCTCTTGAAAGAGAACCACATAAATTTATACTCAACTCAGAATTTATACTTACAAATCCAGAGTTGCAAAATTTAATTGATAATAATCAAGCAGAATTTATTGTCCATATAGAAAGTCCAGCTAGTTCTTTTAGAATAGTTGAGAAATCAATAACCAAGCATAAAAATATAACACTTAAAGATGAAAATTTATTGGGGAAAATTTCACTATGTCCATTCATTGTAGCAAAAGAAGATATAACATCTTTTATAAATGCAGATTGGAATATTGATTATGATGGTGTTAAATTTGAAATAGAAAAAGGTACAATACTAGCCATTGGTTCACAATCATCATTTAAGGTGGATAAGGAAAAAGATGATTTATCAAACGTATCATCAATATTCACAGTTTACAAAAAAGAAATAGCAGAAGAAATGCCAATGGAAATAGATCTTAGTGAGAATAAGATAATAATAGGATTAAATATTAACGACTATTCTAATTATTCTATGTATGCATCCGATAATTCTAATGTAATAAACTCTTTTATCATATTTCCAGTATTAGTTTTTACTTTCGAGAGAATAAAAGAAAGTTTTGATGAATATAAAGATTGTCGTTGGTTTAGAGCATTAGAAAAAATGTTTTTAAACTACTCTTTAAAGTTAGATGAAGATTTAATTGAAAGTAGAACTTCTATTGGATTAGCACAGCAAGTTATGAAACTTCCAATTTCAAATGCGCTTAAAGGTTTTGACAAAGAAGATAACTATGAGGAGGATAGTCACAGATGAAAATACAGTTTATGAAAGATGATGCTCTTACATATTTTAAAAAGAATGTAGAAAGTAATTTAGAGCATTATTTAGATAAAGATAATTCATGGGTTTTTGAGAAATATTTGAAATATAAAGGTGAAGATATATCTCCTTTTGGCGAATTTAAATTGGAAATCCCAAACTTCGAAATGGATATGTCGGAAGAAAAATCAGAGAAAACGGATTGTAACAATGTCAAAATATTATATACTGCGTTGAGAAATGTATCTGATACTCAGGCATCCGACGAAAGATTTTGGATAGGATTAGCCCATTCATCAATTATGTGGGAATATATGCAATATAGATGTAAATTCAATGATGAAAATATGAAAGTCGACAAGGTTTTATCAAATTTATTTTTTAACTACGGAAATAAAAGAAGCTTAATAGTACATATTCTTGCAAGATTATGGTGGGCCGGTCGCCTTACATATAATGAAAATGCGAAAAACCCTTTTGAAGCATTAGAATACTTCAATGTGGATTTTCCTACAAAAGTATTAACGCTATTTTCAAGTAATTTTACAAATAATCCTACAATAACTAGAGCTATTTTGAATTCAATAATTAGTATAGAAAAAGATGATATTAAAGTAGGTAGAAAAGAATATTTTGAAATTATTAGATATGTTAACTTCCTTGGTGGTGTTATTATTTTAGATTACTTAACCGAAGATGAGCTAAAAGAGAAGATTATAAGACATTATTATGAAGTCAATAAAATCAGCAACGCCAAAGATAATGAGCGAACTGAAGAAAAACAGGTGGATATTGTTGTAGAAGATTCTAATTTTGTAGATATTGGTGTGTCAAACGAAAATATGATAGTTGAATTGTTGGAAACAAATAAATCACTTTTGTCATGCTTTTCAAATCTCAAATATTGTGCAGATAATTTTCAACTAAAAGTTCCAATTATAAAAGAATATAATTCAAATTTTTCCGAAGAAAGATTATATAGATATGGAACAAGAAAGAATGTATTTGAAGAAAAAGTGTATGAAATAAATGGATATAAATTTTTATTAGTGAGTAAAAATTATATTACGAATAATGAAAATCTTAAAATTTTTGTTAAAGAAAACTTTAAATCGTGATTCATATACTATAAAATGAACAAAACTAACTAGAGTGAACTAATGTGAAATCATATTTGTGTAAAATAATCAGAGGTGGATAATGAGATTTTATGGAATGAGAAGCGGTAGAAATAATATGGCTAGATTATTAGTAAGAAGCTATATGTATAATTCTAAAAAAACATCAGGAAATCAATATAAAAGTAATACACTCAAAGAACAAGAAAAACAGATAAGATTGCGAAATAACGCGATTAAAGCTAGAAACGATTATGAAAAAGCCAAATATAAATTAGATCAAATGAAGTTGGCAGAGAGTATGACAATTGATATTCAAGACAAATATAAACAATATTTTGAAATAAGTCAAAATGAATATTCAAATAGAGATATTTTTGATTTAAGAGATTTAAAAAGGGTATATCAAAAAACTGATTTTATATATGATAAGCAAAAACCACTTATGAATAATCCTGTTATTGAACAAGCAGTTTTGCTAAAAGTTCCTAAAAAAACATTTTTCGAAAAGATTTTTCATTCATTAGAAAATAAGAGAATATCAATTATTAAAGAAAATGAACAAAGAATTCAATGTGTTGCAGATAAAAATAAACAACATGAGATTGATGAATTAGAAAGATATAATAAGCTTAAACTTCAATATGAAACAAAAATGGAAGAAGCACGCATTATATGGGAACAGAGCGAACAAAAAATTGAATTTGAAATATTAGAAGAAAATAAAAGTATTGATAATTGGATAGCTGCCTGTGACAATGATGATGACGATGCGATAATGAATTTTATTGAAACATTGTTCGATGTAAAAAATTATGGAGATGATTTTTTAATTGACAATAAAGTTTTATATAATAAAGAAAGCCATAAAGTTATTATAGATTTACACATAAAAAATAGGGATGAGATTTTTTATACAGATTTTTACACATATATGCCACGTAACAAAGAAATCCGTGCAGTTAAAATGAAGGTATCTACTGCAAATGAAATGTTGAAAAAGTTATTAATTGAGTTAATTATACACACATTTATATTGTTTTTTAATAATTCTTTTTCAAAAAAATTCAATACAGTAACGGTTAATGTATATTCAGGGAATATTTGTTGTGCATCATCATCAATAAATATGTGTTCTTATAATACTTATAATTTAAGTATTATCGAAGAAAAGGACAAGTTTATTTCTACACATATAAACTTGTTTAATAAGCTTGCTAATGGTGTTGTGGCGATTGAAACGTTATTTATACCAATAAAAGAAAAAATTTAATCTTTAGAAATTAAAACAAAAATATCTTTATTCATAATATATTATAGAAATAATGTGAATAAAATGGTATAATAAAAGAAAAGATTGTGAGGTGCTATTATGGCGTCGGTAATGGAAATGAATTTAAACTATACACTAGGCACACAGAAAATAGAAAAAGTTAATCCTAGTAAAGAGGCGATTCACTTGTGCAAAGAAATGTCCAAGAAAAATATTAGTGCCAATGAAGCTGTAGCGGCAATTAAACTGAAATACCGAATACCTAAAGGTGTATAATATGAGCGACGGATTTAGTAAATACGATGTTTATGTAGTTAATGGCTCGATTTATTGTTATAAAGGTACAAATGTGCTTAGAAACAAATTTGCTATAAAAGATAATACTGTTCTTAAACAAATTGAAGATGACATTACTACAATTCGCCAATTAGATTTATTAGATACAAAGGTAACTGGTAAATTTACGTCTAACCACCTTTGTAATATTCATAAATATATTTTTGGTGATATATATTCTTTTGCAGGTCATTTTAGAAAAGAAAGTATTGCTAAAGGCAATACAGTTTTTGAAAATCCTAATACAATAAAAGTTAAGTTAGAAAATCTATTAAAATCATTGAAAAATGAGAAATATTTAAAAAATCTAAATGAAACTGAATTTATAGAACGATTGGCATATTATTTTGCTGAACTTAATTATTTGCACCCTTTCAGAGAAGGTAACGGCAGAGCAACGAGAGAGTTTATACGTCAGTTACTACAAGTAAATGGATATACTGTAGATTGGACATTAGTTGAAACAGATTATTTATTAGATGTCATGGAAACGTCTGTTTTCGATATTAAACCATTGATAGTTATGCTTCAAAAATGTATAAAGTCAATTTAGTTTCTGAGTACAATTTGAGTACAAAAATTTTGGCAAAAGAAATTAAGTCGATTTAAAATTGACAATTTGGCAAATAAAATCACTCTTAATAACGAAAAAACACAGTAATAAATTTTTCGTGGGAGGAGTGGGAGTAATTCCAAAAGGCTACCAAAATGAAACAAAATACAAAATAAAAGCGTATATACGAAAACTTATCCAATAATAAGCGAATAAAACGAAAATTTATACACTAATAAATAAAGCAAATAATCACTGATAACAAAATGATAACATAAAAAACACCAAAAGGTTAGCTGAATTTAAAACTTCAACTAACCTTTTTTCTGTAATTTTACCCATTCTACCATAACTCCAAGAGAAATGAAAGTCTTATTAAAAGAAAATAAATATTCTCTATTTTAACCAAAATAGCCACAGAATAAATCACAGTATATTATTTAAGTGAAAATATAAAAATCACTAGCTACTCTCAGACACTTGTGGTATAGTGTTGCTTAACAAAAAACAAGGTGGTGAGGGAATGGCTGGGATTAGTTTACTGGAGTTTTATTTAGGGGACAAGTACAATATTATGGGTGAGGCTGTTAAGGTTTTTTTTGCTTAATGGTTCGCCTGATGTCGAGGAGCAAACTGGGATTGAATTGTTGATTGTCAAGCATACATTGATAGCAGCGAAACAAATGGAATTAGAAAATGACTACATTTTAGAGAAATCTGAAATGTAGTTTTTTTATTGGAGGAAAATATGCAAAATATATTTGAAGAATTATTTTTAGAGAATGAAGAGTTTGACGTGGACGAGGAAATTCAGTTGCGATTATCTGAAAGTATAAAATATCTACTTGAGAATTGCAACAACGATAAGAAAAATTATGTTCTTAGGTTAATTGATTGTAAAGATAGTATTTCGCACGAAAGGTCGATTGAAAGTTTCAAGTGTGGGTTTTGGCTTGCTAGACGATTTGAAACACGACTGACAAATTACCAAAAGAAGAGATTAGCCAGTCGCAGTATGGCTGTCGATGATCCGCTGTATTTTTTAGAAGAAGAATAAAGTGCAAATGGAACTGCACGATTTAACGCAAGAGGCACAACAACGTAACAGGGATTTGAAGTAGAAGTTATGCTCGGAGGGTAGTTACACCAATTACAAAAGTTATCGGCACAGACAAAGACCTTCAACAAGGCTTAGGCACACAAAACAAAAGATATGACACCATGACGGGAATGACGTTAAATTTCTATAGTGAATTTTAATGTCTAAACTTGAAAAGGTGTCATTTTTTTATTTGTTTTAGAAAATCTTCAAAATTGAGTTCGCCGTTTAGAGTTTTTTCTTTCAAGTCATTTGCAAAAATTTTCCAATTTTCTAGTTCATCTTTACTCATTTTCTTTTTGACAAATCTTGCATGATGAGTTTTGTATGCTTTTTGATATTCGAACAAAACTGGGTTGTCTTTCAATTTTTGCCCAAAAGCAGTTTGAATTCCGATATCCCTACAAGTTTTAGTTGTTTCGTTCGGTGCGATGTTATCGCAATATTCTGAATAATATCCAAAATTTGGTATGTAATATTTGCCAAAATTTTTGCAACGTTTTGGCATGACCTCATTCTTTATGCAACCGATAAAATCACGGTACAATAAAGCCTCTAAAGTTTCGTAACTGAAAATCTCACCAACTACAATTTTTGATTTATCAGAAGTAGTATAAATAGTTGGTTTAGATTCAAATTTGATAAACTTTGGAGTAGTATAATAAATTGAATAATTAATATCGTATTTATTTATATATTTTTCAAAAGCTTCTGCTATGTCGTTTGATTTTGGGTATTTTTTAGAGCTGTGATAAAATTCATCTAAAAAAGTTGAATAGAAACCGTCTACTTTATGTAATGCCAAAATAATTTCATCGTATTGTTTGATTTTCCAGTGGACTAATTGTGTAAATTCTGTAATAGTGAAGTCTACGTCAATTCCGTCTGCATACATTTCTATTAAAGGTTCTGCTGCGAGAAAAAATTCTCTCGAACCAAATAACAAACCAGTTTTAGTATATTGTTCTTCTATTACGTCCTTATAAGGTGGAGCTAATTTTAAAAAACTATCTATAGTAATGAAATATGTGTGTAATATTTCGATTTCATCAGTCCAAACAGGTAGAATTTTTTCATTATGTTCAAGGCTGTTTAAATGTTCTCTTAATTTTTCTTCTATTTTGAAAATGGGTGTCTTATCAAAATTCAAATACCATTTTAAAATTTCTCCTAACTTAAAACGTTGGCTGTCTGTTATTACTATCTCTGTACTTGTTGTAAATTATCTATCAACAAATATCTAGAGAAAGATAATAATGAATGATAGATAATATGATAAAGAGATAAAATATAATCTATAAAAAGAGAGGAAGATGAAAAAAATGCAAGAATTAGTAACAATGGATGCAGAAACATATCCGAGTTCACGATTTTTCTCCTTGAGGAGAAAGCAAGCATCTCCTTTGACTTGACATTGCTCACGCAATGCCAGCCAAAGAAAATAACGGGTGAACCCAAACCACTTTAAAAACGAATCAGGAGGACGATATTTGAAGAAAGACACAAATTTAAGTGTTAGAATTTCAAGTGAAAATCTTGAAACTATAAAGCAAAAAGTCAAACAAGCAAAACTGTCGCAAAGCAACTATGTTACAAAATGTTGCCTCGGCAAACAAATCGTAATAATAGATGGAGTTAAGCCACTGTTGAGCGAGCTACACAAGGTCGGCAATAACCTAAACCAGCTCGTCACCCTTGCAAATATGAACCGAATTTGCACCGTTAATCTGGAAGAAACACAACAGGCATTTACTCAAATCAGCAAAGATATAAAATCAATTTTAGAGAAAGAGAGGTGGTGAGCCGTGGCAGTTGTCAGCTTTTGCAATTACAAAAAACCACAAAGCCGAGCTAGTATGTCGAGCGTTATGAACTATTGTGCCTTGGATAAAAAGACAAATCACAATGGCGTTAAATATGTCACTGGACTCAACTGCACAGCTCAAAGTGCCTATTCAGATTTCATCAGTACCAAGCTAATGCACCATAAAGATAGTGGGAAAATGTTCTTTCATTTAGTGCGATCTTTTGAAAAAGGCGAGGAAGTGAAACCTGAAATTGCACACGAAATGGCATTAAAATTAGCCGAACATTTCAAAGATTATGAGGTTATAATATCAACCCATTTCGACACCATGGAAAATCAATCCGAAAGTTCTATGGTCAACAATCCCACCAGTCATATTGTGGGTGGTGTTTTCAGGCTTATGGGCAATATGGACACAGCAGATAACACCCCTGCTTCAACTCCTTGGGCTAAAATAGATAGCAAATCACTGGCAAAATATCTTGAAAAAAGACGTGCATTAGGGCAAAAAATCACTCAAAATACCTTTATAAACCTTGGTATGGGAACTTATTAAAAATAATAAAAAAAGTTTACGACATTCGCTTGACTTATGGTCAAAATTAGAGTATATGTTGTTGTTACAAAGGAGGACAATCTATGTATAAAAGCTTTTTAATTAAAGCAGAAGAAGTCGCAAGATGCCTTGAGGTTTCAAAATCACAGACATAGCCATGTGAGTTTGCTTATCGACATGGGTTTCAGTGCAGTGGCAATAGCAGACCGAGTAGGGCATGAGAGCATAGATATTACTTACAGATACGCTCACCTGTTCCCAAATAAACAAAAAGAAATAGCCAAAGGCTTAAATAAAATTAAGGAAGTTTTAATATGGAAAAAATAGATAAAAGAACAGATTTCGACAAGGAACACAGACACAGAAGTAAGACGGTAAATTTCAGAGTTTCACCAGGCGAACTAGACGAACTCAACAGGCTTGTAAGGCTGTCAAGAATGTACAAACAAGAGTACATTTTGGCAAGATTA
>JAWXUM010000078.1:0-9400 GCA_044432645.1 Clostridia bacterium
AAATTGTGCTAGATACACCAAAATCTAAAAACTCAAAAAGAATTATTCCACTACCTCCAACAGCAGTAAATGAGCTAAAACAGTGGAAACAAATCCAGAAAAATGATGCGATAATCGCTGGCTCTGCATATGAAGATACTGGTTTTGTGGTGACAAACGAACTTGGAAAATATATCGAGCCACGAACAATGAAAGACCATTACGACAGAATGTTAAAAGAGTTAAACTGTGGTCACTTCACATTTCATGCACTCAGACACACATTCGCAACCAGAGCCTTGGAGCAAGGAATGGACTCAAAAACACTGTCAATGATACTAGGGCATTTTTCGGTATCATTCACACTAGACACCTATGCACACTGCCTTGACGAACACAAAAGAAAAGGCATGGCACTCATGGAAAATATTTACGACGCACCAACCGACATGACAGATGATGTGTTAAGTTATCCATTAATTTTCACACCGATAGATGACGGATTTATCCTACTATGCGAAGATTTCCCAAAACTAAACCAAAAATGTAGCAGTATAGAAGTAGGTTTAGAACAAGCAAAAATCAAGCTAAAACAAATAATCAAACAATACAAATACCCACCAATCCCAACCAAAACCGAAGATTTAGGCATACCGATAGGAAGTTTCATGGAAATGCTCGCAGCGTAAGATATAAGAAAAGCCATCAGTTCAAACACTGATGGCAATTTTTTATTGATTTTTATGCTGATTTTGGAATGTCAGCTACCATACTGATAAATAATTTCATATCAGCTATAAATTCATAAGGTGCATATTCTGAGTAAATTTCAGGATCATCTAAAATAACTATTTGAACACCCTCACTGCGGATAGCTTCCAAAGTGCCTGGCAAACACCTTGCCTCATTTGCAGTTTTACATCTGTACGCAATACAGCCTTGTTTATCAAAAACTTTTGCTATTACATATATTTTTTTATCTATAAACATATTAAAATCCTCCTAGTCGAATAAATTTATATAAGTGAAGTGTAACATGCTTATTCAAATATATCAAATTTTCTTATACTCATAAGTTATGAATAAATCAACTATTGGGGTTCAAACGAATAACAAAACAATACAAATACCCATCAACACCAATCAAAACGAAGATTTAGGCATGCCAATGGAAGTTTTATGGTAATACTTGTAGCGTACAGGTTGACAAACATCGCCTTTGCAAAAGATTGGGTGAGGTTTAATCTTTTAAAAAGAACGAGATAAAATTTTTATTTTATTAATTATATCTTTCAAGTATAATCCCTCAATTGAATAACTTAGTGCATCTTTAGGATTACTATATATTTTTTCACTTTCTTCATTATAGAACTCACAAACAATTATTTTTTCATCTATATGTGTTATTGAATAGGATTTTTTATTATATTCAAACTCAACTTCACAGCCTCGTTCTAAACATTCTAGCAAATCTTCCTCGTTATTAAAACTATTATCATATTTATTTATCATATTGTAGACTCCTTTTTATTATTTTGTGAAAATTGGGTTTCCGTTTTCATCCCATTTAATTGTATGTTCATGTGGCACATTATGGTATTTAGGGTTCCCGTGATCACTATAGTGAATTTCTTTATATGCTCTACCATTAGATCCTATATATGTTTCTTTATATCCACTTCTATTAACACTATTTGGCTTGCCATATAATCGTCCACTGTCGCTAGATGAACTTCGGTTACCTAAAGTATTCCCAAAACCTCCTCCGCCTCCGCCACCACCCAATTACATCACCGCCTTTTTTGATTGATAATATAATTCGGTTTTACTTAAAAAATTAATAATATTAATTCCTTGATTTTTATAATTAAGAAATAAATCGTCTGGAGTAGGACCATAAACAATTATAGTGCTTGGATTTATAACTTTTACAGTTTCGTCTAAACCGTTTTTGAAAAATATTCTATCTTTTTTATTTTTTATACAGCCATGAGTTCCAACAGCAATTACGCTATTTTTAGGAATACCATTGAAACAAAATTTATAAGATCTTTCATCAGAAAAACGAATATTCGGTATAACTTTAATTCCGTTGGTTTGCCAAAAATGTGCTAATGCTCTACTTCTATATGTATTCCAAATTTGCATGCACAAAGGCATACTCCTATATAAACTAAAATCTGGAGAAATAACTCCATTAAATCTTTTTAAAATATTGGTGTATTTTCTTGGATTATTCCAAATACGAACAAATTTTTTGTCGTGCTCATAAAAAATAACCCACGAATCATAATCTTTACTTTTTATACAATCTGAAAATAAAATTACTTTGTTTGGAATAACTACTTCGTGTTGTAAAATTGGAATTTCATACTCCCCACTAAAATTTGCATTTTGAACTAAAAATGCGTGAAATACATCTGGTATATTTTTTGTCATTAATTCTCCTCGCTTTTTACATATATTTGAAAAGTTTTCTTTAGAAATAATATATCACAAGGTAATACTGACATTCAATGACATCTTTTTCAAAAAAGATATTGGGGGCAAATTGGGGTCAAAATGCATTAATTTTGAAAAAAGGTAAAAAAATAAAGGCTATTTAGTTAAATAAAAAGGTGGAAGCTTTTTATTATCGAGGAGCGTTGCCAGTGAAAAACCGACAAGTTTCTGCCTAAATAGACTTTATTTTTTATACAATCTAAACAAATTGTATAAGCATTATGAACTTTGAGATAAAAATAAAGCTTACGTTATGCAAGCTTTACTTTTAAAAAGTTTGGTTGCGGAGATAGGGATTGAACCTATGACCTTCGGGTTATGAGCCCGACGAGCTGCCACTGCTCCACTCCGCGATATTTGACTGTTTTATTATTATATGCTATTATTTCAAAAAAGTCAATAGTTTTTTGAAAATATTTTTTTATTTTTAAATAAATAAAGGGCGAAATTAAGTTGACAACCCATAAGGTGATAGCGTGAACTGAGGGTAGGTTCAATTCTTAATATCCCCACAAGGTAATCAGAAATGGTTGCCTTGTTTTGTTATCATCATACAAATAAAATATTAGCTAACATTTCCACTTGACTAATGCTCAATTATATAGTATATATTGTTGTTACAAAACTAAGGTGGTATGAGTAACGAACAATAATAAATTTATAAAAACCAATAAACTTGAAAAACGATTACACTTCGGTGTGGTCGTTTTTTATGTTACTATATAAAAAGAAAGGGTGGTCGAATGTTAGAAATAATCAAAGAATATGAAAATTATTTATACGAAGAAGAAAAAAGCCAAAATACAATAGAAAAATACATAAGAGATATTAAGAAATTTACTCAGTTTATAAAAGATGAAAAACTTGATAAAAAAGTAGTATTGAGATTTAAAGAAGAACTGGTAAAGTCTTATGCCACAAACAGCGTTAACTCAATCTTAGCAGCAGTCAATAATTTTGTGCAGTGGTTAGGTTATCCACAATATAAAGTTAAACCACTAAAGATACAAAAAGAAATATACTCACGACCTGAAAGAGAACTTACAGAACGTGAGTATCAAAAACTTATAAAAACAGCAGAAAATAAAGGTAACAAACGATTATCTCTAATAATTCAAACAATTTGCTCAACGGGAATTCGTGTGTCTGAACTTAAATATATAACAGTAGAAAGCCTATATCAAGGCAGAGCCACTGTATTGTGTAAAGGCAAAAACCGAACAATTTTCATACCAAAAGAACTTTGCAAAAACTTAAAAAAATACATCAAATCAAAAAATATAAAAGTTGGTAGTATTTTTGTAACTAAGTTTGGGAAAGAAATAGACCGAACAAATATATGGAAAATGATGAAAGATTTATGCAAAGAGGCAAAAGTCTTAAAAAGCAAAGTATTCCCACATAATTTAAGGCATTTGTTTGCAAGAACATACTATAAAATAAGTAAAGATATTTCAAGACTAGCCGACTTATTGGGACATTCAAGCATAAATACCACGAAAATTTATATGATAGAAACTGGAACAATCCACGAAAGACAAATAGAACGCATGAATTTGCTATATAATAGAAAAACCACATAACTTTAATTATGTGGTTAAAAACATATAAAATAACTTAACTATCTATATTTTACCACTACATCACAGAAAAATCAATCAGTAAATCTCACAAAATTCTAAAAAATAGCATAATAAACAGCCTGATTTTTTAATTTAAAAAATCAGGCTAATAATCATATATATTTATAATAAATTTACTAATTCTAACTACAAAGTTTTATAAACTAAACAGTATGACAACCACATAATTAAAGTTATGTAGTATAGTATAAAATAATAGTATATAGAAAATTTTAAATTCACTTTGAAGAGGAGTTTTTGCAATGAAGATTAAAAACAAAATTTTTTCTTTAGTATTAGCATTGATACTGATAATTACATCAATACCAATTGTAGCTTTTGCTGAAGATACTGGGGAAACTATAGATATTTCTGAGTATAGTTATCTTGTGTTTACAGATGAGGGTGTTTATTCAGCAGTTTATTATGATGGTAGCAACATGTATGATGAAACTAAACTTTATGACTACGGAACAGAAGTTACACTAACTGGAACAAACATCAGTATATTAATAGCTGTTGAAAGTGGTACACACGATATTACTTTTTCAGGGGTAACAGCTACTAACACTACTACTTATGGTGCTTTATATATCACAGGTGGTACTGTTAATGTAACTGTTGCAGATGATACTGAGAATACTTTTAATGGTTATTATACAGACATCGTTGTATCAAGTGGTGCAACTTTAAATATTGACGGTGGCACAGAAAACACAGGTGAGTTAACTGTAGGCGATGATACAGATTATAATTGGTGTATCAGTTCAGGTATAGGTTCATACTATGACGGAATTTCTTCAAATTTTGCAGATTGTGGAACAATTACAATTTCTGGTGCAATTGTTAACGCTTATGGTTACTCTGGTGGTGCTGCAATAGGTGGCTCTGGTGCTACTATAACTATAAACGATAATGCAATTGTCAATGCAACTTCTGCTGGTGCAGGTGCTGCTATTGGTAATAGTCAAAACGGCAGTGCAACAGATATCACAATTACAGGTTTAGCAGATGTAACAGCTAAAAATACTGCTACTACTGGTGGTGCTTCTGCAATTGGTGGTGGTGATAACAGCGTTACTGGAACTATCACTATTTCAGGTGATTCTAAAGCATATGCGAGTTCCACTGTAGGAACAGCAATTGGTGGTGGTTATTATGGTAGTGCAGGTACTATTGTGATTTCCGATAACGCTTATGTTGAAGCAAGTGGTGGAACTAATTCATCATATGATGGTGCTGGTATAGGTAGTGGTAAATTCTATAGAGGTACAGATGGAACAATAACAATTGAAGATAATGCAATAGTAACAGCAACTGGTGGTCAAGGCAGTGCTGGTATCGGTTCTGCGTGGTGTTCAAATATTGATATAATCAATATTACAGGTGGTACTGTTACAGCAACAGGTGGCACAGATGCTTACAATGCTGGGAATAGTGGTGCTGGTATCGGTACTGGTTATTATGGTGCAGTAAATGAAATCAATATTTCAGGTGGTACAGTTACTGCTTATGGAGAATTATATGGTGCTGCAATCGGTGGTGGTTGTGAAAGCTACGGTGGCACAATAAGCATTACTGATGATGCTTATGTAGTTGCAGTTCCTTATAGCAATAGTTATTCAAGTGCGATTGGTAACGGATATATTTGTACAGGTTACTATTCATTAGGTACTGATTCTACTATAACTATCGAAAGTGCAGATAACTTTATAGCATATTCAACAGATTATTTTGGCGACTGTACATTCACTAATACAGGCGATGTTGAGTTCATTCAAATCAACTATTTTAGCACTCAAGTAG
This sequence comes from Clostridia bacterium, assembly GCA_044432645.1. GTDB lineage: Bacteria > Bacillota > Clostridia > Oscillospirales > Acutalibacteraceae > SIG603. Next base: position 5,910 of record JAWXUM010000078.1, read on the forward strand.
GCGATAATAAAACAACAGAAGTAAAAGACAGCGAAGGAAATGTGGTTGCAAGTTTCTCTAGTAGCCAAGCTTATACTGGTGTAATTCTTGGCATAGATAGCGCATATGCAGATGACACATACACAGTTTACTATGACGGCGAAATTCAAATGCACAAAAATGATTTAAGCGAAGGTCAATTTAGTGATGAATTTACAATAACTGACGGATATTCTTATTATAGTAATGTTGAAGATGCTCAATATGCTGGATTTTACAATGGTTATATAGATTTTGACGTTGATATGGATTATACTGACGCTAATGTAAAACTTGCTGTATATACTTATAACGTACTTTATTCAACTAACTCATACCAATGGCAAATCAATACAGATGATGGCTTTGTAAATATCGACGGTGCAACATCTGGTGAATACACAGTTCCACAAACTACAGTAGTTGGTACTTACGAGTATCGAGTAGTTCTAACAAGTAAATATAACTACAACGGTGGCGTTCCAATGACACAAGTTGTTTCAGACGTTATAACTCTTACTGTTGGCCAAGCAGATAATGAAATTACAGATTTAGAAATAACAGGTTGGACTTATGGAGAGTATGACGAAGATGACAATTCTCCAACAGCAAATGCAACCGACGGTACAATTTCTTATACTTATTATTCTGATGAAGACTGCGAAAAAGAAGTAGAAGACATTACTACAGCAAATGCTGGAACATATTATGTAGTTGCAAGCGTTAAAGAGTCTGATAATTACAATGCAGTAACAGGTGGCGTTAGCTTCATAATTTCAGTAAAAGAATTAGAAACTACTGACATATCTATTCAAGATATTGAAGAAAGCTATATTTTCACAAATAGTGAATTAGAGCCAATTCCAACAATAATGTATGGCACTACTAAATTGGTACAAGATACAGATTACAAAGTAACATATAGCGATAACACAGCAATAAGCACAGGCGAAGCTACCGTAACAATTACTTTAATAGGAAATTATAGTGGTGAAACAAGCACAACATTTGACATTGTATATGCAGATGTTGAAAGTGATTCATATTCAGTAACAAGCGAAGACTGGACTAATATTTATGAAATTACAGCTACTGACGGTTACACCATTTCAACTTCAGTAGATGAAACTTTTGGCGATAGCATAACAGTTACAACCGATAGTGAACCAACTGACGGCACAGAAATTACTTTCTATATTGAAAATGCAGACGGAACTATCGCACAAGAAACAGTAACTTGTAAATTAGATACAGTAGCACCAACTGGTGAAATTGTAGTTAAATCAAACTCATTTAAAGAATTTATCAATTCAATTTCATTCGGTATGTTCTTTAAAAACAATGTGGATATAACAATTACAGGAACAGACACATTAAGTGATGTTGCAACTGTTGAATATCAAAAAGTAACAACAGAAGCAGATTATAATGCAGACGGAACTTGGACAGAATATAGCAAAATTTCCGTAACAGCAAACGAGCAATTTATCGTTTATGCAAAAATCACAGACAACGCTGGCAACGTAACAATCATAAATTCAAACGGTGTTACAGTTTATACTGACAGCGAACAAGCAACAGAAACAATAAGCTTTACAAAACTAAGCACAGACAACGTAACAGCAGAAGTAACAACTAACGGAAACACAATTCTTGCTATTACAAATGATGAATACACATTAACAAGTGATGATTACTCTGTATCAGAAGAAATTGACAACACAACAACAATTACCTTTAGTGCAGAGTATTTAGACAGCCTTTCAGTTGGCGATTATACATTAGAGCTAAGCTATAACCCATTAGGCGAAACTTATGTCAATGAAGATTATAACGAAGCACCAACAGATACAACAATCGCATTAACAATTTCACAAAAAGTAGTTGTAGAAAAAGAAGTCGAAGTAACTGGTGATGCTGATGTAACAATTGAAACAGAAGTAGAAGAACAACTTCTTGAAGAGCTATTTACAGAAGAAGAAATTGCTCTAAACGTAGATATGAAAGTTACTGTAAAAGTTGACATTGTTGAAGTAGACGATATGGACGAAGAAACTCAAGCAGAATTCACTTCATATTTAGACGATTATAACGCAAGTTTAGACGACGAAACAGAAGCTATTCAAGCAATGGTTTTTGATATTTCAGTTATCAAATCTCTAGCAGGTGTTGAAGAAACAATCACAAATCTTGACACACCAATTACAATTACAATTACAATTCCAGAAGAATATCAAGCAGACTGCAGAGAGTTCTTTATCCTAAGAAATCATGACGGCGAGATTACAATTTTGGAAGATTTAGACACAGACCCAACAACAATTACTATTGAAACAGATAGATTCTCAAATTACACTTTAAACTATGTTGAAACTGTAGAAGATGTTGAAACAGATACTGAAGACGACGATACTGTTCAAACAGGTGATAACAGTTCTCCACAAATATTTATCGTACTAATGTTCGTGTCATTACTAGGAATTTTTGTAGTAAGCAAAAAAAGATTAGTTAAATAAAAACCAATACAAGTGTAAGCAAGTTGTTAAGAAATTGATAACTTGCTTTTCTTTATATAGCTATTTTATCTATTCTGTGATATAGTCTTGCTTAACAAAAAAGTAAGGAGGTATCATAATGGCAAAAATTACGATTAGAGAGTTATACTATGGCGATGATTACAATGTAGCCCTAGAAGTTTTCAAAGAATTTCAAGAAAATAATACAGACAAAACAGATGAAACTACTAGGCTGTTTTTACTGACAGTTAAACATTCTGTCTTAGGGGCTCTCAAATTAATAGAAAATAAAGATTCCATTTCAGAATTACAATCTGAGATGGAATCTTTTTATGGAAAGGAAAAACAATGAAAATTTTAGAAGAACTATATCACGGAAACATAAACCCTAACACGAAAATGTTCATAGGAAATACGAACTATGCCAAAGCAATGGAAAAATTATCTGACAATGAAGAACTGCTTATAAAATTACTTGATGACAAAGAGAGAAAACTTTTCTTAGACTATGTAAATGCTCAAGCCACAATTATGGGCGAAAGTAGTGTGGAAGATTTTATCATCGGATTTAAACTAGGAGCTAAAATCGCACTAGCAATGGTTTCAGAAGAAGATAGAATTTTTAGGGACATTGTGTGAGGTAAGAAAATGCAAAATATATTTGAAGAACTGTTCATAGAAAATGAAGAATTTGAAATTGACGATGAAGTTCAAGAAAGATTTGTAGAATCACTAGATTATTTATTAAATAACTGTGATAAAATTGTTCGAAGTCACGCTATATAAATGTCAATATAAAAATGCACAAAAATTATAATATAAGAATGTACAATTACTCATCTTGATTGAAGATGTTTTGCAGTCTGAAAGACCTGCCTTTAATAGTGACTACGTTTGCGTGGTGGAGAAGTCTGTCGATGATTGCGTTGGCAATAATTGGTTCGCCGAAGATTTCAT
>JAWXUM010000079.1:0-9353 GCA_044432645.1 Clostridia bacterium
TAAGGCAAGTGATAAGACAAATAAAAGTTTATGATGACGGAAAACTTCAAATAATATTTAACTGTGGTATGGAGTATGAAACTAAATTAAACTAACAGACAGTGTCTGTTAATTTAAAAATAGATGTAAAAATTAAACAGAATTAATAAAACTAAAATAATATATATCGAGATATAAAATCAAGATATACTTTATAGATAGTAGAGAAATACCGCAGAAAATGACAAAATAAAAAAGTCCGTAAAAAAATTACGGATTAACTTGACTATTATCCTATTATTCGTATATAATAGAATAAAGAATAATTTGGAGGTAGTGTATGCTTAAATATTTTTCAGTAAAAGGTTTTAAAGGTTTTGAGAACAAAATAGAAATTGACTTTTCAAATGTAAGAGATTACAAATTCAACATATCCTGCGTAAATAAAAATGTTGTTACAAGTGCGATAGTATATGGAAAAAACTCTGCCGGTAAAAGCAATTTAGGTCTTGCTATACTTGACATCACTGCACATTTAGAAGATAAAAACATAGGTCCTAATTTATATAACTATTATTTAAATACAAGTTCAACACAAGCAGAATTTAATTATATATTTGATTTTGATGGAGAAATTATTGAATACGCTTATGTGAAAACTGATATAAAAAATTTAATTTCCGAGGAAATTACACTAAATGGTGAGCTTATATTAAGTTATGATTATCAAACTAAACAAGGTATCTTTACAGGAATCAAAAAACTTGCCCCTACCCTTAACTACTCCTTTGTAAGCGATGGATCTATGCTTAGGTATGTGTTAAATAATACAGCTTTAGCTGTAGATCATCCACTATATAAATTTGCGATATATATATCTAAAATGCTTTGGTTTAGAACTTTAGACGAAAATAGATACATTGGATATAAAAAGCAAAGTGATGACTACAAAACTTTCATTTTTGAAGATAGTGTATTAAATGATTTTCAAAAGCTCTTACATTCAATTGGTGTAAATGAAAATTTAATAGTTAAAGTAGATACTGATGGAAATAAAAGATTATATTTTGATGAAAAAACTCCTTTGCCATTTTTTAATGTGGCATCAAGTGGTACAAAAGCGCTCTATACATTTTTCTATTGGTATAAAACATCATTTGATGCAAGTTTTATGTATATAGATGAATTCGATGCATACTATCATTATGAACTGGCAGAAGTAATTGTTGAGCTAATAAAACAAATGGATAACACTCAGTCCATAGTTACAACACATAACACTAACTTATTAACAAATAGAATAATGCGACCAGATTGCTATTTTATTCTAACAAAAGATAAACTTGTAAGCGCTGCTGATGCCACAAATAGAGAACTTCGTGAAGGTCATAATTTAGAAAAATTATATATGGCTGGTGAGTTTTATGACAAGTAGAAATATTTTAGTTTTAGTAGAAGGCGCTAAAACCGACGTAAGGTTAGTTAAAAAATTGCTTAGGATTTATGATTTAGATAGTACGTTTGAAATAATATCCTACAATACTAATATATACACTTTATATAACAAAATGTTCAAGCACAGAGATATAGAAACACTTGATTTATTACAAACATTAAAAGAATATGATAAAAGTGGTTCTGATATTTTTAATAAAAAGTATTCAGATATACTTTTAATATTTGATTTAGACCCACACGATCCATTGTTTGAGTTTGAAAAAATAATTGAGATGACCGAATATTTTAATGAATCAACAGATAATGGTAAATTGTATCTTAATTATCCTATGGTAGAGTCATTTTCACACCGATATGATGAAGATGATATTGAATTTATGGATAGGACTGTTAATATAAATGACTTAATGAACTATAAGGAAATAGTAAATAGTTTTATTGGTGACCCTAATAAACTTGGGAAAACAAAAGATAATATGAGCAAGATTATACTCCAAAATCTTGAAAAAGCAAATAATATTATTCAAACAACAGATTTTACTTATTATCCAGAATTTTCAAAAATACTTGATGTTCAATTAGACAAAATAGCATTAGATAACGAGCTTTTTGTTCTTTGTACTTGCATATTTTTTATTGCAGACTATGATAAAAATTTATTGCATTAAAATAAGATAACACGTTTTAAGAAGGAAAAAATATTCCAAGATATATTCAGGTGCTTTGCCTGTTTTACAAGATGGTGATATATTTAAGACTACAATACCGTTAAGTGAAATCGCCGATAAACCCGCCGATAAAATATCAGAAATCGCCGATAACACCGCCGATAAAAAACATAATAGGTCTCATCAAGATAAAATAATAGACTATCTAAAAACAAATATAACTTGTAAAAATAATAAATCATTACAAAGTGAGCTTAATTTATCTGATAGACAAACTCGTGAAGTATTAAGTAAAATGGCAAAATATGGTTTAATTGTCGCAGAAGGTGGAAATAGAAATCGTAGCTATAGGTTAAAATAATAGCGAAAATTTAATGTAGCTAACTAAATTGAGGTTATAATGAGGAATAATTTTAAAGGACACTATTGTAAAATATGTGGTGAGCATAAGGCTAACGAAAAGTTTAGTGGCAAAGGTCACAGTAACCATATTTGTAAATCTTGCAGTAAATTATCAGCTGAACGTAAATCCGAATTAATGGCATTAACTAAAATTCATAATATGTCTTTAAAGTATATAAATGAAACAGATAAAAAATGGCTTAAAAATAAAACTAGAGATAAACGAGAAAGTGTTAGAACTTTAGCTGAAGAAGTATACAATGCAAAATTCCCTTTTGAAGAACGTAACAGAAAAAAGAAGTCACTAAGGTTAAATGAATTTGAAGTTGCTTTTAGGTTTCCGTTATGGGAAGAATTTGCAGATGATATAGAAGTTAAATCTAAATATAAGTTGAACAGAGAAACTGGTGTTTTAGAATGGCTTAATGAAATAACTGGTAAAACTAAATTTGTCGAATTAGAAAAAAGTGAAGTAAATGCATTTTTTAAATGGATGATAAATGATTTAGAAGTGTTTTGTTGGGATAAAGATTATAACTTAGAAAACGATGATGATTTATTAGATAGTTTCTTTGATTTACCAAAAATTGAAAATGTTGAACCTTATTGGGAAGTGTTATTAAAATACGCAGATGAAACAGAGCAAAATATTCAAAGTTATAACACAGAACTTTACGAAAATATATACGAGTTATACATGAGGCTTTTGGACTATTTTGAAGAAGATAATGATAACTTTATAGAAGATATTTTATTATGTAGTAATTTAATAGAACTTTCAGATTTGTTAATTTGTAAACTTGATGAAGTAGATGATGCTGATGTAGCATCTATGATGAGCATGTTTATGGATATTGTTGAATTATCAATACCTGAAAGCAAACAAGGTGATTTTTATAGTATATACGATGAAAATTATGCTAATATCAAATTTCTACAATCGTACTTAATGCAATCTACAGCAGAAGAAGATAGAAAATTATTTTCACCTAGAGATAAAATTCAAAGTTTTATAGATTTTGTTGAAAAGAATTTTACATTTACCAACAATGATAAAGTGTCAGCAGAAGAAGTAGAATCTGTATTACTGAAAATTGAGGGAAAATACGAACTGATTAGAAATTTAAAATCATTGGAAATTATGTTGTTTAACATTTCACATAATGAAGTTAATTCTATATGCAATGCACTTACAAACATAGAAGAAGCATCTTTCTTATCAGAAATATATTTGTTTAGAATGCAAGATGAAGAAATAAAATCACCTTTATATGTTTTTTTACATGAACTTGGTCATGCTTTGCATTTTTATTGTACCAACAACTCGGCTATAATCCCAGATAGTTTTATCCGTTTATCAAATGAATATCTAAAAATCCCTTTAGAACAAGGTCTAGAAGCAGTTGAAATATTTGCAGATGCAATAGCCATAGGCTTGATGAGAATTTTTAATTGGGACGATAAAGGAACATTTGAAGATATGGATATAAACATCAAAAATGCTTTTGCAGCATATACCGATATGTTACTCAAAAATTTGGAAAAAATAAAAGAATTAGAAAATAAAACGATATAATTAAAAGACTTACAAATGGGTATCCACTTTCACCACTTGTAAGTCTTTTTGATATTAAAGAACTCTACCACCTGTTAGTTTTTTGAAATTAGCTGTAAAATTAAATTACGAAAATGTCCTTATAACTTAATGGAAAGAGTGCTACTCTCCGACAGTAGTTTGTATTGGTTCGATTCCAATTAAGGACTCCAAATTTTAAGGTATTTATAAAACTATGAAAGCAATAACACTTCGTTTGGATAAATAAAATCAGGATTTGAAATGTTATTGAGTTCAACCAAAACTGACACAGTGGTATCATATTTCAAGGCTATGCTCCATAATGTGTCCCCTGATTTTACTGTGTATGTGTCTGTAGTATTACTTTCAGTATCAGTCGTTGACACAATAATAACCTCATTTGGATAAATTAAGTAAGGGTTTGAAATGTTATTAAGTTCAACCAAAGTCGACACAGTTGTGTCATATTTTAAAGCGATTTTCCAAAGTGTATCTCCAGCTTTTACTGTATAAGTGTTTGTGCTGGAGTTTGATTCAGTGCTTGAACTTGTGCTTGAGCTCGACTCAGTGCTTGAACTTGTAGTACTGTCTATGTCGTCACTTATAAAAGAAGATTTAAAATAGTCTAAATCAACATCGCCATCAATTCCATTTATACTTCCAGTATCACTGTATTGAAAACCAATCCACTCGCTCCAATCACCAGTGCTACTTGGTTCGCTAACATCATATTCAGCTACCCAAAGTGGATATTCAGATAAACTGCTATCCCACACATTATTAATCCTACTTACATCGCTGTATATAATAGGTGTTTCCCCTGTTAAGGTTTCGAGTTTCTCTAAATAAGCTAGTGCAATTTCGTTAATAGTTTCTGTGCTTAATTCATCACTTGGCTCAAAGTCCATTACTAACCCAAAATCATAAGTTTTATCTTTAACCAATTCGTAAAAATACTCAGCTTGAGTCACAGCCTCATCTACGGAAGTAGCCGTAACATACTGGTAAAAACCTATATATAAGCCTTCATCAGTTGCACTTTCATAATTGCTTTCCCATTTGCTATCCTCATAGTCGCTACCTGAAGCCACTCTGATAATAACAACTTTTACACCACTATCTTTTACTTCGCTAAAATCAATAGTTCCTTGGTAGTCACTAACATCAATACCAGACAATGTGGTTTCTGTTGCATAAGCACACATACAGTTTGCTACAATAACACTAAAGCAAATTGCTATAAACCCAATTTTAAATATAGTAAATTTCATAATATAACACCTTTCTTTTACTGTATATTATGTTATTTGGGTGTTTTTAGTTACATATATTAAATTGAATGAAAACCAACAGATAAACTTTTAAAATAATCTAAAGATTTAAGAAAAAAATACAAAAGTGCAAAAAAGTGTCTTAAATATATAAAAGCGGAACTGTACTTCCTGTTATAAATTGGAAAATAATGGTAAAATTTAATCATTATTGTGGGGGTATGGTGAATGTATGGAGAAAAAGTCAAATTGCAAGAATTAATTTCAAAAAGAATGCACGGTTTTAGATTAAGTAATAATCTTTCTCAGGAAAAAATGTCGGAACTATTGCACATTAGCGAAAGAGCATACAGAGAATTAGAAAAAGGCAATAATTTTGTATCGGCAATGACACTCATATATTTTATTGTTCAAACTGATGAACAAGCCATTATTTTAGATGAATTTTATAAAATAATATACCAAGAAAATAAGAATGGAGATGCTTTAGATGGTTAAGCAAGAAGTATATAACAAATATTTAAACAACGTAATTTTAGGAGATAAAATAGTAAATGAACAAGACTTTTTTGCTAATCCAATTTATAATTTTGATATAAGTGAAACGGAAAATATTATCACTAATGATTTATACTACCTAGCTTATATCTACAGAAAAAACATATTAATTCCATTTGTATTTTACGAAAGAAATGTATTTGAAAAATCTAGTGGGAATTTAAAATATTTAAAATCTGATTGGTACATAAACGAATAATTGAAAGGAGAAACCTTATGAAACAGCTAAAATTAGAAAGCAAAATCTATTTTGAAAACGTAAGAATAGCTATAAAAAATTGCTACTCACAAAATGAAGTAACAACAAATAATCTTATGAACTTATATAATGAGGTTGGCAGACAAATTAGTTTGCAAGGTGAAAAAGCGTTTGTATCTCATGTAGAAAAAATGCTTAAAACTGAGTTTGCTGAAATCAAAGGTTTCTCCGCTAGAAATCTTCGCAGAATGAGAGCTTTTTATGAAACTTATAAGGAAACACCAGAACTTAAAGAAAAATCAATGAACTTAAACTTCACAATCAATAGCATTATACTAGAAAAATGTGAAACAGCAGAAGAAAAAGAGTTCTATATTGCCCTTGCTAGTAAAGAAACTTTAAGCAAACTTTCTCTACTAGCAGCCATAGAAGATGAAAAACATCTTCAAATAGCAACGTCAGAAGTTTGTGACACACCGTGTGCCACTGTGTCCGACTTTATAGAAGAAACCAAGGTAAACACCCAACAAAATATTAAAAAGCTTTTTGACACACTTGTGACGATTTGTGAGAAATCCATTGTAAACACAATTCAAAAGTATTATAATATTCTCAGAAAAGAACGACAGCGAAATTATATTATAGGAGAATTGTATGGTGGTAAAACTTGAAACAATAGCCAATGCCTTTGAAGAAATAACGGAAATTTGGCAGCAATACTTAAATAAAGAAACTGGTGAAATTGTAAGTCTTTGTGAAGATGCGAGCATCTATCAAGACTTGGAACTCGAAGAAGAAATAGAATTTTCAGATAAATATGTTAGATTACCAAGTCAATATGATATACACGAATACTCTATAATGAGAAAATTTGCAGAAATGCAATCACCCATCATAAAAGGAAAATTGTTAGAAGTTTTATCAAATAAAAAGCCTTATAGGAATTTTAAAGATAAAATAAACTACTTAGGTATCAGCCAAAACTATTATAGTTTCAGAACAGAAACTTTTAGAAAACTAGCTGAAGAATGGTGTATTGAAAATCAAATAATCTTATGATATAATAAATCTGTTGAATATCACAAATAAACACAAAGGAGATTTATTATGCTAAGTAAAAAATCGTTGTTAGTAAAAGTTTTATTAACCGATGGCATCAATTTGAAAGAAAAAGACATTTGTAGACATATTCAAATTGGAGAACAAAGTTCATTGAGTGATTTACATTCAATAATTATCGAATCTATTGAGTTCGATAATGACCATCTTCACGCTTTCTTTATGGATAATAGAAGTTGGCAAGGAAACGGATATTATTCCTTTAGTGAAGAAAAGACCAATCCATTAACAGGTGAAATTCTACTTGAAGAATTTGATTTGGCAAAAGGAGAAAAGTTTAAATATCTTTTTGACTTTGGAGATAATTGGTGTTTTCAATGTGAGGTATTAGACGTAATAGAAGAAGAAACTGAAAAAGCAAAAATTGTTTTTTCAAAAGGCAAATCACCTAGTCAATATTAAGTCTAACGTATGAGCTTCATTATGTGTTTATTTGACAAATTAATATTTTTGTGTTATAATTTAAGAAATTAATCGATATAGTGACGTGAGTTCGAATCTTTTTAAAAGATTAAAAATTGAACTAAAATATCGATTTCGATGGGTAAACACAAGAAAATCCAAGTAGAAACACTTGAATTCAGACTGTCAAAAAACCTATATTGTAAAAAAAGTTGCACAAACATTGTAGGGGCGAGCTGTGCTCGTCCGTGGATAAAACAAAAAGTTTTGTCTTGTTTTGTGTAAAACAGAGAAATATTTTTATTAATTTTATAAAAGCACTAAATTAACATCTTGATTTCGGACGAGTGCAGCTCGCCCCTACCATTTTAAAAATATATTTTCGGTATTTTACACAAATACAAAACCTTTTTCGACAAGCTTAATCCAAGTAGAAATACTTGGATTTTTTTCTTATTACTTATTATTTCTTCAATAAACGGTGTGGGGACTTTTGGAAGTAATAAGTTATAAGAAATAGTGAGAAATATTAAACACAAGGCGAGTTGCGAAAGAAAGCATATTTCTGGTATTGTTTTAAAAATAATAATTTCTTGAAAATCGGGAAAAATGTGATACAATAAAATTAAAATATTTATATTAGGCGAGGTGATATAGTTTGTCAAAAATACTTTTTATAGAAGGAGTATCTGGTGTTGGAAAATCAACTTCAACAATAAAAATAGCTGATATGTTGCGTCAAAATGGATTTTTAGTAAAACATTTCATTGAATCTGATTATAAAAATCCGATTGATTTTTATTGTACTGCTTATTTTAATAAAAATTGAATATGCAAATTTAACAAAAAACTACTCAGCATATATTGATGATATTATCGAAAACACTGTTGCTATTGAAGATATTCGTCTAATCCGTTATTATAATCAAAATGTTGCGCTATTTCCAGAACCACTGGCAACTAAATTAAAAGAAAATGAATTTTGTTATAAACCCCGAAATTTAGTATCACTTAGCGAATACGGTCGTGTGTATAAATTAGTATGGGAATTGTTTGCAAAAGCTATTGATAGTGAAGTGGATTTTTACATTTTTGACGGATCATTATTTCACCACCCTATAAATGACTTAATTCACAATTACAATGCAAACGAATTACAAATAATATCACATATAAACACTCTTGTTTCTTCTATTTCTTCTTGCAATTGTGTTATTTACTATTTACAAACAGACAACGTTTCGACACAGTTGAATAAAGCTCGAATAAGTAGAAACCAATCAATTTTATCTGATAGTGAGTTGCTTTTTTGGGAAATACGAAAGAAAATAGATTTAAAAGTATTAAAGCAGATAGCAATACCTAATAAAATTTTTGATGTTTCATATGAAGAGTGGGATTGTGTTGTAGATAATATCGTAAGCCAATGTATAAATAAAGACAAAAAACATATATAAGGTTTGGTTAATATTGTTATTGTAAAGTCGTTTTATATATTATATAATTATACTATAAATAAGCAATTTATGCTGATTAAGTATAAGCAAACTGTTTCAGATATAGAAATATTGATAAAATATAGAGTTAGTTATTTAAGGAGAAAAGTTTGAAAAATAAATCATATAGCGCAAGCCAAAAAAACAGCAAGCTAACGCAAGCCATTGGAAAATGGCTAAAAAAGAATATAAAGCAAGATAAATTAAACAGGTGAAATCAGATAA
>JAWXUM010000080.1:0-9288 GCA_044432645.1 Clostridia bacterium
ATAAAAATATTTCTCTATTTTACACAAAACAAGACAAAACTTTTTGTTTTATCCACGGACGAGCACAGCTCGCCCCTACAATGTTTGTGCAACTTTTTTTACAATATAGGTTTTTTGACACTCTGAAACGCCTTTTTGGGCGTTTTTTTAATTGTTTTATTAAGGATTAAATGTTTTAAATTCATCAGGACATTTCCAAAATTCTGAATTGTCACTTTTGTCTAGTTGACCAAATTGCGACAAAATTTGAATGTTTTTGATAGAAGTGTCATATCTTTTAAGTATATCGTCTAAATTCAAATTGTGTTCAATTATTTTAGTGCATTTGTCTACAAAATTTTGATTTTCGCCGATTATATTAATTTCTTCAAGAGGGTCATTTTTTGTGTTGAACAAATATTCACTACCATTTGTAAGGTATTTAATATATTTAAAATCGTTTTCTTTAAACATAAGTCCATAAATTGCTCCGTTAGAATTTTTGTCTAAAATTTCTGAAATTGATATATTGTCAAATTTAAATTCATCTTGATAAAAAGCTTTTGCAAAACTTTTTCCATCGATAATTGGTAAGATATTTGAATTAGTAAGTTCACATAGAGTAGGGCCTATATCCATAATACTAGTGTTAAAGTCAATGTTTTTGCCTTTAGGAATTCCGTCGCCCTCAAAAATCATAGGAATTTTATTGGAGTTGTCGTAAAAACTTTTTTTACCGTAAAGATTTCTTTCGCCAGCAGAGTCGCCGTGGTCTGAAAGATAAACAAAAACACCCTCTTTGTGATTTTTTTCTAAATAATTTTTCCATGTGCTGTGAACAGTGCCGATTTTTTCATCCATAGAAGAAATTAAACCGTAATACGCTGTGCGTATTTTTTTGATTTTTTCTTTGGATTTTATTATTTCACGGTGGTCAAGTTCTTTAATTCTAGTAAAGTTTTCATTTGGCATGTTAACTTTATCTTCATAGTAGTTATAAAATTCATCTGGCGCTACATAAGGCGCATGAGGGCCATAAGTACCAACAACTATACACTGTGGTTTGTCATGTTTTTCAGACAAATATTCTACAGCTTTATCAAAAACTTTTCTGTCATATTCTGTAACAGGGGACACGCCTTTGCCAGCAATTTTTTTCTTGTTGTTTTCGTCAAAAGAGCCTTGAAAATCCCCAAAACTATTGTCCCAAAATGCACCTTTTCCTACAGTTGAAGTTATAAAATCGTCAAAAATTCTTTTGGTAAATCCATGTCTTTGGTCTGGTCCCATAAAGTGCATTCTACCACAAAGAACCGTTTCGTATCCATTTATAGCAAGGCTGTGCAAAAATGTTGGTATGTCGTAAAGTAGTGAAGTTTGGTTGCTTAAAACATTAATTTTTGTAGAGAGTTTGCCTGTAAGCATTGACATTCTTGCAGGTACACACAACGGAAATGAAGTGTATGAGTTGTGAAAATTCACACCGTTCATTGCAATTTTATCTAAATTAGGTGTTTTTACAATGTCATTTGAAAAACCACAAAAATTATAACCGTGTTGGTCGCTTAAAATAATTAATATATCTTTTTTATTCATATAAATCTCCAAGAAAAAAGGGACGGAAATCCGCCCCTTACAACATAATGCAAAAAATTGTTAATTAACCGTAAAGTTTTTTTGCTAGTTTCAAACTTTCAACTGGGTCTAAAAGTGGTCTGTATTCTAAACCACAGTAACCATCATAATCAGTTTTATCAATAGCGTCAAATATTACTTTATAGTCGTTTTCACCAAATTGTAGTTCGTTTCTTCCAGGGTGACCAGCACTATGCAAGTGAGCAATGCAATCAAGGTTGTTAACTACATTTGGAATAATATTGCCCTCCATAATTTGCTGATGGTAAATATCATAAATAATTTTAACATTTGGGTGGTTAACTTCTCTTATGATTTCAAAAGCTTCTATAGAAGACCAAAGGTAATAACCTTTATGGTTTACATATGTGTTCAAAGGCTCAAGCATAATAGTTACGCCAGCATCAGCCAATATAGATTTTCCTTGATGTAAAGTTTCAACTATCGCTTGGTGTTGAAAATCACGTCTTGCACCAGTGTCTTGACCTACTTGAGTGATAAGCTTTTTAACACCTAATTTATTAGCTGCTTCACAAGTTTCTTTCAAGCCTTCTAGCCACTCAGTTCTAAAGTTAGGGTCAGTCATTTTAAATTTTGTAGTACACATACTTAAAAGATTAACACCGTTATCATCAAGTGCTTTTTTTACTTGTGGTATATTTAAATCTTTCCAGTTATAAGTTTCAACAGCATCAAAGCCTAACTCAGATACTGTACCGATTGCTTTTATAAAATTTTCATTATCTTTTTCGAAAAAGCAAGGGATTGCTACACAAAGTTTCATAAAAATACCTCTTAATTAAAATAAATTACTTCGCCAGTTTCCATTGATTGGTTTGCAGCAAATGCAAGTTTCAATGATTTCAAACCGTCTTCGTAAGGTGATCTAACTATAGTAGGGTCGCCAAGTTTAACAGCCTTGATAAAGTCCTTAGCTAAAAGATAATTTTGGTCAACACCACGTTTAACATCTGTAATTTTGCCAGCTGTTTTTGTGATAAGGTTGTTTCTTAGACGATAATCAAAAGTAATGTCAGACATTGTAATAACCATACCACTTGGAGAACAAGCGTCACGGTTTTTGCTAAAGCAACCACTTACTAAAGTAGCAGTAACTCCGTTTTCAAAACAAATAACAGCAGTAGAGTGGTCATCTGTATCATATTCTGCTGAAGTGTCAGTGCCAACAACGTTTATACCACGAGAGTATGTTGCATAAATAGATTTAGCTTCGCCATATAAAAATCTTAATCCGTCTAAAAGGTGAATGTTTTGCTCAACTAATTGAGCTCCACAAGTGGATTTCTTTTGCCACCACCAAACACCTGGAATGCCACCAATCCAAGCTGAATATACCAAACCACCTGGCTTATGGTTAGGAAGTTCGTCTTTAATCATTTCTATAAGGTCAAGGTATCTGTCTTGGAAACCAACAGCAGTAACAAGGTTTTTCTCTTTAACTTTAGCTGCAATTTCATCAGCTAAGTCTAAATCTAAAGTCATAGGTTTTTCTACAAGGAAAGGTATGCCCATTTCAATAGCTCTAGTTTCAGTATCAGTATGAGCAGTAGGCTCAATTGCGATAAATACACAGTCTAGTGTTTCTTTGCTTTCAGCGTCATAAAGTGCTGTGTGGTTTTCGTACACTCTTGCATTTGGGAAAGTAGTAGAAGCTTTAATTCTATTTTTTTCTACTGGGTCAGCAATTGCTACAACTTCAACATCATCCATTAATCCAATTGAATTAATATGTATGTTCATTCTGCCACCACAACCGATAAGTCCTATTCTAGTTTTCATAAGATTTTCACTCCAACATATTATAATTTTGTGAATATTGTATATTCCAATTCAATTATATTGTAATATTTTATATAAGTCAACAATAATCAATTAATTTATAATGATGTTACAAAAAATATATTATAAATTATAAATATTGACTAAAAAAATAACTATAATAGTTGTAAAAGGTCAGCGAAAGTTTTTGGCTATAATAATAAATGAAATTCAAAAAAGCAATTATGAATAATTAGTGAAATTTATATTTATCCTTTGACATTTTAAAGCAAAAAGAATATAATTATATTGGCGAAATTTTGGTCATTTGACTTTATCTATTAAAAAAAGGAGTGATTTTTTGGCAAAAGAAACACTTGAAGCTCTAAGGCAGGCAGAAGAGAAGGCAAATCAAACTATAATAGATTCAAAATCAAAAAGTGAGGACATTATAGCTAGTGCTGTAGCACAAAAACAAAAACTTTTACAGGACTTAGAAAATCAAAAAAAAGAAAATTATAACAAAGTTTGCAAAGAGGCAAAAATGACAAGCGAAAACATTTTCAGCTTGAATAAAGCTGAAATTAAAGAAAATTCAGAAAAATTAGAAAAAGGTTATTTAGAAAACAAAGATAAGGCTATCAGTGAAGTTATTAAAACAATTTTATAAAAAGAAAAATAATAAAAAAGGAGGTATGTTATGGCGGTACTAGCAATGCAAAAAGTCAATATCTATGCTACTAAAAATGAAAGAAAAAACATTTTAGAGCTTTTGCAAAGACGAAACGAAGTTGAAATTTTAACCTCTAAAATAGAAAAAGATAATGTTTTTTGGAATATGGACATTTCACAAAACAAGTCTACTTTTGAGAATAGTCAAAAATCAATTATACAAGCAGTTTCTATATTAGATAGTTTGGTTAAACCCGAAAGCTCAGCTTTTGCCATGTTCGAAGGTAGAGAGTCTATAAGTTTACAAGAGTATAAAGATGTAGAAAAATCAGCCGAAAAGAATATTAAAAAAGCTCAAAGAATAGTTTTGCTTTCAAAAAAAATAGCAGAGCAAAAAGCAGATATTGTAAAAAACAACGCAAGCATAGAAGCTTTAGAGCCGTGGCTAGACTTAGATGTTTCTATGCGTATAAAAGAAACCCTTAACACCATGGTTTTCTTAGGAACTTTACCTGGCGATTTTAGCGAAGAAGATATTTTAACTTCTGTAGCAAAAAACGCAAAAAATTCCGACAGTTTACATGTTGAACTTTTAAGCCATATGACACAGCAGACTTGCTTTTTTGCCGTTTGTCACAAAAGACAATGTGGCGAAATTGAAATGGCTTTGCGTGCAATGGGAATGAGCTACCCAGTAGCTCCTAGCAAAGTTCCACCTAAAGAAAGGGTGGAAATCTTAAAAAGTAGAAATGAAAAAGCTAATTTAGAAATTAAAGAAGCACAAACTGAAATTATAACCTTTAAAGATGAAAGAAAAGCACTTTTATACACTGCAGACTATCTATCAATGAGGGAAGAAAAATACGAAAATTTATCAAAGCTAATTCTAAGTAACAAAACTTTTACTATTAAAGGTTATGTTACAAAAGAAGACAGCCAAAACCTTAAAAATGTTCTTGAAAATAACTATACTTGTTATGTTGAGTTCGAGGATATAAGTGCTAAAGAGGATGCACCTGTAAAACTTAAAAACAATGGCTTTGCAGCACCTATAGAAGGTGTTGTAGAAAGTTTTAGTTTGCCAAATAAAAAGGAATTCGACCCATCAACTATTACAGCGATATTCTATTATTTCTTATTTGGTTTAATGCTTTCAGACCTTGCCTATGGCTTGCTTATGGTTATTGGTTGCAGCGTTGTTCTTGCTAAATTTAAAAACATGGAACAAGGACTTAAAAATTCTATAAAAATGTTCCTTTACTGCGGAATTTCAACCGCTTTTTGGGGTTTGATGTTCGGTAGTTTCTTTGGTGATGTCATAGAGGTAGTGGGCGAAACATTCTTTAACGCTTCATGGAGCACACCTTGCTTGTGGTATCAGCCAATTAACGAACCTATGAGATTACTCATGTTCTCTATGCTTTTAGGTATCATACATCTATTTACAGGTCTTGCACTTAAATTTTATATGTATGCAAAACAAGGTAAAATATTAGATGGTATTTATGACGTAATATTTTGGTATTTCTTAGTAGGCGGAGCAATTGTTTACTTTATGTCTATGGAAATGTTCCTTGATATTTCAGGACTTGGATGGACCCTTCCAGTGTCAGTAGGTAATGTGGGTGCAGTGCTTGCAGTTATAGGCGCTATAGGAATTATATTTACAGCAGGTAGAGAATCCAAAAAACCAGTCATAAGAATTATGAAGGGTTTATATGGTCTTTACGGTGCAACAAGTTATTTAAGCGATATTTTATCGTACTCAAGACTTCTAGCACTTGGCTTGGCAACAGGCGTTATCGCTTCTGTTTTCAACCAAATGGGAGCAATGGGTGGACAAGGTGTAGTTGGTGTTATCTTATTTATTGTGGTGTTCTTATTAGGTCATTCACTAAATATTGGTCTTAACTTGCTAGGAGCTTATGTTCATTCAAACAGGTTAGAATTCGTTGAATTCTTTGGAAAATTCTATGAAGGCGGCGGAAGAAAATTCGTGCCTTTTGGTACAAACACAAAACATTTTAAAATTACGGAGGAAAAATAATTATGAACTTTGCAGACATTTTATCAACAATGGGTTTACCACTAGCACTTGGTGGTGCAGCAATCGCAGTTTTAATGGCAGGTATCGGTAGTGCTATAGGCGTAGGTATGACAGGTGAGGCAGCTGCTGGAGTAGTTACAGAAGAACCTGCACTTTTCGGTAAAGCACTTATTTTACAACTTCTACCAGGTACACAAGGTATCTATGGTCTTCTAATCGCTTTCTTAACACTAACTCAAATCGGTGTTTTAGGTGGCAGTGCTGACATCAGCTTTGCTAAAGGTTTAGCGTATCTTGCAGCTTGCTTACCAATCGCTTTTGCAGGGCTACACTCAGCTAAAATGCAAGCTAGAGCAACAGTAGCTTCTATCTCACTTTTCGCAAAAAGACCAGACCAATTTTCAAAAGCACTTTTAATGCCAATCATGGTAGAAACTTATGCTATTTTATCCCTTCTAATTTCTGTTTTAGCAGTATTAAACGTAGGCGCATTAGATATTTAAAAATATCAATAAAAACAAAACAAAATTAGGAGGCTAACATGACAGGTTTAGAAAAAATTATAGAGCAAATTAATGCAGATGCAAACGAAACTGCCAAAAGTCATTTAGCTGAAGCTGAAAAACAAGCTAGCATTATATTGGACGAAGCAAAGGCTTATGTTGTAGCTGAACTTGAAAAGCAAAAATCAAGTTTAGTAGAAACAAAAGAGTCTTTAATTAGCCGTGCGAAATCTTCTGCCTCATTAGAATTTAGAAAAAGTACTCTTGAAGTAAAACAAAAGTTAATAGCTGATACTTTAGAAAACGCTAAAGAAACTTTAGAAAATCTTGAAACAAAAGAGTATTTTGAAGTTTTAGCTAAAATAGCTTTAAACTACAAAGGTGAAGAAAATCTAGAAATGAGCTTAAGCCAAAAAGACTTAGCTAAAGTGCCAGCAGATTTTGAAAAAATGCTACCAAGCAATATAAGTTTATCAAATAAAAATGCAAAAATAACAGGTGGTTTCCTACTAATTGGTAATGGAATAGATGAAAATTGCAGTTTTGAAGCTCTTTTCTCAGACAGAATTGAGGAACTACAGGACAAAATATCTTCTATTTTATTTAATTAGGAGGGCTTATGACAGAACAATATACTTACCAAGTGGCAAGGGTCAGAGTAAGAGAATTAAGCCTTTTAAACAAACAAGACATCGACAGCCTTATGGCTTGCAAGTCTTATGAAGAGGGTTTAACTTTTATAAAAGACAAAGGCTTTGGCACTTCGGAAGAAAAAGATTTAGAAGAACTTTTGGCTTCAGAAACTGAAAAGCTTTGGAGTTTTATGAAAGAACTTTTAAAAGATTTAAGCGTTTTTGATGTGTTACTTTGCAAAACAGATTATAACAATATTAAAGCAGCTATAAAATCTACTGTTACAGGAAAAACCCACGACAAAATTTACAAAAGTGGCGGCACTGTAAATATAGAAACTTTGGTTAAAGCTGTTACAGAAAACGAGTTTTCGCTTTTACCAAAAGAAATGATAGAGCCAGCAAAAAAAGCCTACCAAACTATTTTAAAAACTAGGGACGGTCAGCTTTGCGACATGATACTTGACAAGGCTTGCCTTGAAAGTATTTTAAAAGCAGGCGACACAGCAGAAGACAGCTTGGTTAAAGATTATGCAGAGTTAACTGTTGCGATAGCTAATATTAAAATAGCAGTTAGATGCGAAAAAACAAGTAAGTCTTTTGCATTTATAAAAGACGCTTTAGTTCCTTGTAAAACTTTAGATGCTCAAAAACTAGCAGTAGCTTCTGCCAAAAATTCAGAAGAAATATACTCATATCTTGCAAACACTAAATATAGTGCTAGTGTAGAAATGCTTAAAGAAAGCAACTCTGCATTTGAAAAATGGTGTGACGATAAAGTGATGGAGCTTGTTAAAAAGCAAAAGACAAATCCATTTACTATAGGTCCACTTATGGCTTATGTTATAGCAAGAGAAAACGAGATTAATGCAGTTAAAATTATACTAGCTTCTAAAAGAGGCGGCTTAAAAGACGAAATTATAAGAGAAAGATTGAGGGAAATGTATGTATAGAATAGCTGTAATAGGCGATATTGACAGCATATATGGCTTTGCAGCTTTAGGGCTTGACATCTTTCCTATAGCAAATCAAGAAGAGGCCTCTAAACAGCTTATGGACTTAGCCGGTGGACAGTACGCTGTTATTTATATAACAGAAGCACTTGCAGCAAGCCTTGAAAAAGAGCTAGATTATTTAAAAGGACTTCCACTTCCAGCCGTTATTCCAATTCCAGGGCTTAAAGGAAATACAGGAATGGGAATAAAAATGGTTAAAAAATCCGTTGAACAAGCAGTAGGCTCCGACATCATTTTTGGAAATGATTAACAGTTTTCCAAAAAGAAAAGAAAATAGGCTCAAAAATTTTGATTACGGCAGTTACGGTTATTATTTTGTGACGGTGTGTACCAAAAATAAGGAATGTTTTTTCTGGGAAGACAAATCCCATGTAGGGGCGGATATTATCCGCCCGCATTTAGAGCATTTATCTGAAAATGGAATAATTGTCGATAAAACAATAAAAAATATTGAAAAACATTACGAAAATGTTTTGGTCGATAAATATGTTATTATGCCAAACCACATACATTTAATTTTAGTTTTATCACCCCCACAGGGCGGGCGGATAATATCCGCCCCTACAATATCGCAAATTGTGGGACAGATGAAACGTGTGGTTTCTCGTGATTTGAAATTTGATGTTTGGCAAAAATCATTCCACGACCATGTAATCCGTAACCAAAATGATTATGAAAAGATTTGGAATTACATTGACAACAACCATATGAAATGGGAATTAGATTGTTTTTACACAAAATAAACCTCGCACAAAAAACAAAAACGAAAGGGTGATTTAACATGGCGGGCAAAGGCACTATTAAAAAGGTTGCAGGTCCACTAGTTATTGCAAGCGGCATGAGGGACGCAAATATGTTTGACGTTGTTCGTGTTGGCGATACACGTCTTATTGGCGAAATTATTGAAATTCACGGCGAAGATGCCTCTATTCAAGTATACGAGGAAACTTCTGGTATGGCTCCGGGTACTCCTGTTGAGTCTACTGGTGTTCCTATGAGTGTTGAGCTAGGCCCTGGTCTTATCA
>JAWXUM010000081.1:0-9131 GCA_044432645.1 Clostridia bacterium
TTTTATGGAAAAGGAGTTTGAAATGCTAGTCCGATATAAAAAGAATGGTCATCCACATTTGTATGACACACATAATATACCAATACAAATGCAAGCGACCGAAGAAGAAATATCCAAACCATTTGTAAGCTGTGGAAAGTGCAACTATGCCTCTCATGGCTTTTTATGTTTTAAGGAAGAAGGCGATTGCTTAAAAACAGCTTTAGAAAAAAGTCAGAAAAAACAAAATGATTTTAAAGGAGAAAAAATATGAGATTTTACATTAACAATGGCAACAAGCAAAACAGTATTAATTTACCTTGTAATGAAAAAGAAATTGCAGAGTGCTACGAGGACTTAGGTCTTGAAAACAGCACAAAATCAAAAATCACAATCGGCGAAGTATATATCAACGATAATTTATCGGAAATTTTAATGGATAAGGAAACTAATCTTGATGAATTAAACTTTTTCACGAAATACTTTGATAGCCTTTCACAAAATGAAATCAAGACTTTTTATGCAGTAGCAAGTGCTAAGCAACTCGATAACATGAAAGATTTGATAAATCTAACACAGAACACCAACTGTTACAGCCTTGTAGACGATTTTAGCAATCTTAATGAGTTAGGCAAGAACTTGTACCTAAATCAAGAAGGTGGAGTTTTAAGCAGCGTTTTAAAGGAGTTTGACGGAAAGAGTTATGTGGAAAATATGATGAAAAATAACCCTTCCCCACTAGCCTCAAAATATGGACTTGTTTATCCAAACAGAAATAAAGAATACGAAGTTTATAACGGAAAAACATTGCCAGCCTTTTGGTATGAACCTTGCCCAATTACAATGCGACTTGAAACAGAAAATGCAAGTGAATATATTTATTTGCCATGCGAACAAACAGAAATTAATAAAGCCCTTGAAAGATTAGAAATAGACGATATTTCTAAGGCAGAACTTGCAGTAGAAGATAGCGATTTACCTGAAAAAACTTCAGAAATTATATTCTCTGATTTTAGACTTGAAAATTTGAATGATTTTGCAAAGATTATTGAGGAAAACGGTACTAGTTTTGAATTAGACGAACTTGTTACAGCGACAAAAGTTACAACAACTAATGAGCTTAAAGCATTAATCGACTCACAGCATGAATTTGAGTTAATCCCAAATGTGTATAATACCTTGGACTATGGTAAACACATGATAATCGACAGTAGCAGATACGAGTATGATGAAAACCTCGAAAGCTATATTGATTTTAATAAATATGGCATTGATAGAATGTTGGAAGAATCAGGAGTTTTCACACTTCAAGGCTATATCGCTTACAAAGGATATAACCAAGATATGATAAATATTCTTAATAAGAATCTGCATATGAATCTAGAAAACGCATTTGAGCCACAAGAAATGAAATTATATGTACCCTTAAAAATTGTCAGCTATGACGAAGAAACCGATTATGGATATTATGAAAAAGGTAACTATGAAGAAGAAATCTCTCCACAAGAGTTGGTAGATTATGAAGAAGAAATTGCTGATTACATTAAAAATTATCAAAGCGATTTACCAGAACGTGGATTGATGGAATATTACAGTCCTAAAGACAGCGTAAATGCTAAAGTTCAGCGTTATGACTTGTCTGTTGAAACTGTAAAAGGCGAACTTATGGGTGTTATGAATTTGCAGTTAAACGCTCTACTTACTGAACAAGAACTTGAAAAATTTATGGAATCAGAGGTCGGTCAGCTCAGCGACGGCGTTGCAGAGGGTCTGGAACAACAAGATATTAAATGCGGTGGTAGAGATTACAACATCAGCTTTTGGAGCAGTGATGATAATTGGAAAATCAGCACAGCAGACGATTTAGGATTAAATAAACCAGTACAAAATCAAGGGTTTACTATGAAAGGGTTTTAATATGAAGTTATATAAAGTTCTTGAAAAAATTGAAAAATCAGATATTCACATATATTCAAACGAAGGTGAATACGACTTAAGATACCAAGAAGTAAAAGATTTGTTTAACGGTAACACTATTTTAGAAAAAGGTTTAGACAAAGAAAAAATTAAAAATATGTTAGATGAAGAAGTAGTATCATTTGGATATAGCGAAAATAAATTATTGGCAATGACTGGATTTAACTTTAATAAGGAAATGTTGCCTAAAATGATTTCTGATTTAGAAACTATCAAACAAGCAAAAGAATCTCAGGGAATTAATCCTCAAGTTTTAGAGCTAAATGAAAACTATGAAGATTATTTAAGAGATATTGCCATTATAAAAAATGAATTGGAAAAGGAAATGAATAATATGAATAACTTCCCAACAAGAGAACAAGTCGACAGAATCAAAGAGCAATTCCCAGTAGGAACAGTGGTTGAATTACGAGAAATGCAAGATCCGTACAATCCAGTTCCAGGTGGTACTCGTGGTGTAGTTAAAGGAGTTGATGATGCTGGCTCACTTTTAATGAAGTGGAGCAATGGACGAACTTTGAGCTTGATAGTCGGAGAAGATGAATTTGATGTAATAACCCATAATACAGTTTTAGAGCAGAAAGTTGACGGTTCAATGACTGCTTGGATTGCAGAAAAAAAGGGTGATGTTGGCGAAAGATTATTTTTACCAAACACTTATGAAAAAATTATAGAAGCGTGTGAAAAGGCTAATCAAAACCCAGAAAATTGCTATGTAAGTGATAGCTACACCAAAAGTGGAACAACTTTACTTCAAGATAAGCATATGCTCGGTGTTAATCTCTTTGAACTGAACTTCTTAGCCAGAAAACTTGAAGATTTGGATGAAATCGAAATGTTTGGATTCGATGGTATGATAGAGCATTTAGAAGAAAATCAAGATTTACCAAGCTTAATTAATATAGCAATGAACTGTAAGGATACGCAAGGCATTGACATCTCCCCAGCCACAACAGATGAAGAACTTGGCGAGTTCTATATTGATGCGAATATCATAGAAGAAGTTAATAAAATCCCTTATGAGTTTAGAGAATGGGTAACAGAACACCTTGATGCACAAAAAGTTGGCGAAGATATTAGAGATATGGAAAATGGATTTTTTACTGAAAACGCATATATTTCTCAAATTAATAATGAATTGCTAGACTTGTATGACGGAATTATAAGAATGCCAGAACACGAACAAACCCAAGAATCACAAACCTACACCCCACCCAGTCAAGGTATGAAGATGAAATTTTAATTAAATATATTTAACAAATCAAGACCGATTGTGAACTGATTCAATTCAGTTTGCAGTCGGTCTTTTTTTATTTTTACAGAAATGAAAGGAAAAAATTATGGAAGAATTACAAGTATTTAAAAATGATGAGTTTGGCGAAGTAAGAACTTTGCTGATTGAAGGTACACCTTGGTTTTTAGGTAAAAATGTTGCAGATATTTTAGGTTATAAAAACACACAAAAAGCTATTCGTGATCATGTGGACAACGAGGATAAGCTGACAGAACGAATCGTTCTGTCAGGTCAAAATCGTGAAGTAACACTAATAAACGAAAGTGGCTTATATTCTCTGATTTTATCAAGTAAATTACCTACAGCGAAAAGGTTTAAGCATTGGGTAACATCAGAAGTTTTACCAAGCATTAGAAAACATGGTGCTTATGTAACTTCTGAAAAACTTTATGAAATTATTAAAAAGCCAGAAAGCATAATTGAGTTGCTTCAAAATCTCTTAGACGAACAGCAGAAAAATAAAGTTCTACAAAAAGAAGTTGATGTGATGAAACCAAAAGCCGATTATCACGATAAATTAATTTCTGCCGAAAACTTAATAAATTTCAGAACCACATCTAAAGAACTTGGAGTAATGCCCATGTTCTTCATTTCATATCTGCTAGATAAAAAATATATCTATAGAGATAAGTCCGACAAACTTCACCCTTATGCTAGATATGTTAAAAGTGGGCTGTTTCGTCAGAAAGAATATGTCAGCAACGGTCATGTTGGTGTGCAAACACTTGTCACAGCTAAAGGTAGAAGTCACTTCTTAAAGAAAAAGGAAAAAGGAGAAATTTCTCAAGTTTCCTTTAAATCGTGAGGTGATGCCTATTGAATAAAAGCATAATTCCGTGGGTCGGTGGCAAATCAAAACTTATGTGGATAATTAACTTGCTCGCTCCTAAATACTACGAAAGAAGTATTGATGTATTTGGTGGTAGTGGCACAGTTACGCTTAATTTAGATTGTAGAAAGTCAACACTCAGAATTTATAATGACTTTAACAATGACTTATATAATTTAATGTATTGTGCCAAAGAGCGAACAGTCGAGTTTTTAAAGGAACTTATGTATGCCCCGATAAATTCAAGGGAGAATTTTGAATACTGCAAAAAAGTTGTAGCTAGAGATGATAGCATAAAAATTAATCGTGAATTGCAAGTTCAAATAATCAAAACTATTTTTGATGAAGAACAAGCAGAAGAAATTATAAAGCTGTATTTACTGAATAAAGATGATGATATTCTACGAGCTAGTGCGTATTATCAGTTACTGCGATATAGTTTCAATTCCAACGCAGATACATTTGGTGGTAAGAAATGTAATATTTCTAATTTTGAAGATGATATAAAGTTATTTTCAAGGAATTTTGCAGATGTGACAATAGAAAACAAAGATTTTGAAAAGCTTATCAAACAGTATGATAGACCAAATGCTTTTATCTATTGTGACCCACCATATTATAATGCAGAAGATTTTTACGCAGTAGGGTTTGCAAAAGAAAATCACGAAAGACTTAGAGATACTTTACTAAATACACAAGGCTATGTAATGGTAAGCTATAATAATTCAGATGAAATTAAGGAGTTGTACAAAGACTTCTTTATTTTTTTGACCACAAGACCACATTCCATGTCACATACCGAAGGAGAACTTTATGAAGAATTAATAATCACAAACTACAAGCCGACTAAATTAAGCGAAACTAGAATAATTCAGTACAACTTATTTGGAGAAGAATACGGAGAAACAACAGGTGACTATGAATTAATTCACACACCAGAAAAACCATTAAAAAATTGAAAGAGGTATTATATGAAAAACCAAAAAATGAAAGTAACAGAAATCCTAAACTTTTTAAACCTAGTAACACCACTTGTTGATATGTGTTATGAAATTTTAGCCGAAGAATATCCTTGTGAATTCCCAGAAAACAATGAAAATTATATGGAAATCATAAAAGAAAACTTTATAACTGTTCCTGAATGGGTAGAAGAAGAAACAGATAGCGAAGATACTTTGTTTTGTTTTGATGTAGACGAAGAAAGTGGTGTAATCACACTAGAGCCAGCCGATGCACACGATTTTTGTTATCTACACGATAGTGTGTTAGAAAGACTATGCGATGAAGATATCGACTTATCCGATTTAAGAGATGCAGTAGATTACGAGGTGAACTATGGCGAATAATAGAGTTCCAATATATGAGTCAAGCAGATCAATTGCTAAACGAGATAACGAACTTAAAGAATACGCATTATCTTTAAGCGAAAATATTAGATGTGCACAATTTATTGAAGAAACCATAAATAGCAACTTCAATGGATTTAAGTTAAAAAAAGACTCAGCTAAACAAATTATAGCTGAGTTTGGTTTTGATAGGACTAACTTTATTGTTGCTAATTCAGTTCAGAAAAAAATCGGTGAAAAACGAATTGATAAGGAATGTCGCAAATGGGCAAGTTCGTTCTATATTCCAAGAGATATGGTAGCTGGTGAAAATGTAGCAAACCAGTACGCTGTAAATTCAGATGCAGGACTTATTAATATCATTGCCAAACAAGTTCAACGAGAATACGACAGCTTAAACCTTATTAAATATGAGCAATGCAACGATCCAACACATGTCGACTACACCAATAAAATTATGATTTTAGACCCTAAATGGTTATATGATGAATTTAGAACACCAGAAAATCAAATTATCAAATGTTGGGGTGGGTTTGGTTGTTCACCAACTGCTAGTGGTCGGAAAATATTTGGTCGATACATGATTGATGACCAAGATTGCTCCTTTGATAGATCTGACCTAATTGGTGAACTCAAGGAAGAAAATTATCCCAAATGGCTTCAAGATAAACTAATTGATGAGCAAAGAATTCGTGATATGGTGGAAAATCAGAAAAATAGTATTAAATATGATTAAATTAAACAGCCATCTTCTGTATTACTCACAATAGCTTTATAATTTAATTCGTATATACTTATCATTATAAATGAAAGGAGCAAAAACCATGAAGAAAAATAGAATAATCGCAGGAGTTTTATCACTTATAATCGTAACAGGAACAGTTGTTGGACTGGCACTAAGTAGTCAAAATGACACAGAGATTGAAATTGAGCCAACACCATCGGCAACAGTTGAACCAACCGAAGAACCTGAAATCGAAGATGAATGTGATGGTGAATGTGAAGATGATTGCTGTACTGACGAAGAACAGTGCGAAGATGATTGTTGTACAGAAGAACAGTGTGATGACGAATGTTGTAATGAAGAAGTTGTAGAACCAACTATCGAACCGACAACATCGCCGACTACTGAACCAACAGTAGAACCAACCACTTCCCCAACTTCTACACCAACAGACGAAAGCAGCACAACATCTCACACCCATGACTACACTGTAACAGTTACAAAAGAAGCGACAGAAACTTCCACAGGAATAAGAACCTATACTTGTAGTTGTGGATATACTTTCACAGAAACTATCCCAAAAATTGAAACAGAAGATAGTTCAGATGACAGCATAGAAGTAAACACAAATAACAGCTTAGGGGCAACAATCCCAACATCAGCCGAAGAAGAAGCCTTACTAATATTTGAAAGCAGAGTTGCAAAAGGTTGTTCGGTGTGTGGCTCAACCACTTGTGCAACATTTAACTATGATGATTTAACAGTAGATAGTTCAAGATGTGATGCGTATAGTGATGAAACAAACCCAGCAATATACTGCCAAATCTGTGGTAAAGAAAACGGAAATGGCACAAATGGAACTTGTTGCACACCAATGTGGGACACCGTATGTTATTACTGTGGAGAATCTATCAAAGCAGGTGAATGCCACACTTGTGGACAGTGAGGTGTAAATGAAAATATTTAGAAAAATAATATGCTTAATTCTTGTAATAGGCACTCTTGCTACATTTAGCTTGAGTGCTTTTGCTTTGGAATTTAGTGGATCATCAAACCTTGGTGGTAGTTCAGGCGATACTGCGACTAAAGGTTTTTCTGTTCCTTATACAAATTCTAACTCAATGATAGGATACAGAATATCTGTTTTAAACAGTAGTGGAGTAACAGAAGTAGTAAAAGATTTTTACTATAAATCCACATATATGTCAACCTACAAAAATTTCCTTGTAAATTCAAACACAGGAAGTGTACAAAACAAATATCAACTTCTATCTAACTGGTCAGGTAGTTTTGAAACAACAACTAAAACCATAACTTATTGGGGAGATTTAGTAGATGCAGATGATATAGTTTCGTGGGCATCGTCTAATGCAGATGATATTTTAGTTAAATTAGGATATAGCAGTGGTGAAGCTGATTTAGCCTACGGAGATAGAATTTTAATCGAACCACTATTCATGGTTGTTATTAGTTCAACTAAATGTTGCATGACAATTTCAGATATTGCAATGGTAGGTTCACACGTATTTGGCAAGACAGGAAGTGTGTATTCTGCAGGTTGGGCAGATGGAAGTTGGGGCTTCGTGGCGAATTACACACAAAAATTCTGGCCAAATTATCTGCATACAACTTCGTCAGATACTTCGTCAAACTGGAGTGATTTATGGAGTGCAGCACCCACATTATCATCAATCGCCACCTTTGGAACATTACTTGATAGTGGTTATGGTGTAGCAGTTGGATACAAAAATACAACTGCAACGTATACGGTCAGTTATGATGCAAACGGTGGAACAGGTGCTCCAAGTTCTCAAACCAAAATTCATGGAACAACTTTGACATTATCATCTACCAAACCAACGAGAACTGGCTACACGTTTAAAGGTTGGGGAACTTATGCCTCAGACACAAGTGTGAACTATTCAGCAGGTGGTTCATACACAAGCAACTCGGCAATAACTTTGTATGCGATTTGGGAGAAAAACACGTATACAGTCAGCTATGATGCCAATGGTGGAACAGGTGCTCCTAGTTCTCAAACGAAAACTTATGGAACAACTTTGACATTATCATCAACCAAACCAACGAGAACTGGGTACACGTTTAAAGGTTGGGGAACAACTTCAACGGATACCACTGTGAATTATTCAGCAGGTGGATCGTACACTTCAAATTCAAGCACAACTTTGTATGCCATTTGGACACCGAACACGTACACAGTCACGTATAATGCAAATGGTGGAACGAGTGGTTCGGTAATAACGCAGACGAAAACGTATGGAGTTTCAATGACTATTTCAAGTAATGCCACACCAAGTCGAACTGGTTATAGTTTTAGTGGTTGGGGAACTTATTCAACCGATACAACTGCAAATTATCAATCAGGTGGATCGTACACTTCAAATTCAAGCACAACTTTGTATGCAATTTGGACACCAAACACGTACACAGTCACGTATAATGCAAACGGTGGAACAAGTGGTTCAATAACCACGCAAACCAAAACCTATGGTGTTTCAATGACTATTTCGTCAAGTGCAACACCAAGTCGGACAGGTTACACTTTTAAGGGTTGGG
Organism: Clostridia bacterium; assembly: GCA_044432645.1. Taxonomy (GTDB): domain Bacteria; phylum Bacillota; class Clostridia; order Oscillospirales; family Acutalibacteraceae; genus SIG603. The sequence continues at coordinate 8,727 of JAWXUM010000081.1, forward strand.
GAACTTATTCAACAGATACAACAGCAAATTACCAATCAGGTGGATCATATACGAGCAACTCGGCTATCACGCTCTATGCAATTTGGGAGTTAAACACCTACACTGTCAGCTATGATGCCAATGGTGGGACAGGTGCTCCATCAAGTGGAACTAAAACTTATGGTACAACGTACTATCTATCAACAACCGAGCCAACTCGAACTGATTACGAGTTTATGGGTTGGAGTTTGAGTGCGAATTCAATCATTTATGGTTATACAGATAGTGCTACACTCAGTTACACTAATCTAAATCAAGACCTAGAATTCACAGCAATTTGGGAGTACCGAGCCGATATTTACCCTGAAATTATAGAACCAAACGCAACGTATAATTCAGGAACTGAAATAATTGTCAGTTACAATA
>JAWXUM010000082.1:0-8968 GCA_044432645.1 Clostridia bacterium
GAATTATTTATCGAATTGAATCAAGATTTTTTTAAAAAACAAAAAATCTCATCCAACTGGATTAAAATTTCTATTTCTTATTTTTTTCTAATTGCTTTTTCTTAAGTTACCGACTATGGGCAACTACCCTACGGAGTGAACTTCTATGCTCAAACGCTGTTAGCCTATTGGGTAGCTCTATTCAAAACTGCGTGAGCTTGTTGTAGCAAAACAGTGCCGATAGGGTCGATTTTTTCAAGGAACTATAAAATGCAGTTTTGTCACTTAAAAATTTACAAAAAGTCTAGGTTTTAAGCCGTTCTTTAAAAAACAAAATAAAAAGTTATCGGCACTGTATCTTCATTCAGTGCCGATAATTCTTTTTCTTTTAACTGCTCCACAAAGGCTCACACAGGCTCAACAGGGCGAGTTTGTTGCTCTCTTGGTGTATAGTGCCTACTGTTGCTTAAATTCTTCAGTTTGTTTTATAAGTGCCTTTTAATAAAATAACCCCCTCAAGAATTTATCGGCACTATCGGCACTTTTACAAGTTTCAAAACAAAAAAGCTAGGTTTTAAGCCATTCTTCAAAAATTAGAACAAAAAATTATCGTCACTTTTTTATATCACAGGGTCGATCTTTACGGCACTTTGCAATAAAAAACAGCTGGCAGAACGATTTGTTCTGCCAGCTGTGTCAAAGTTTTAAATAATTATTCCATTGCAATGGTCAATTTCATGTTGTATTATTTGTGCTGTGAAATCTTTATATGTTTTAATCTTTGGTTTAAAATTAATGTCTTGAAATTCAACTTTAATTGATTTATATCTTGTAGTAGGTCTAAGACCAGTCAAAGAAAGACAGCCTTCTTCGGTTTCATATTTGCCACTTGATTTAATAATTTTAGGGTTGAACATAACTGTGTAAGTGCCACCATCATCAAAAATAATCACGCATTTTTTGTAACCAATCATATTCGCTGCAAGTCCAACACAGCCATCTGCGTTAGCATTTAATGTGTCCATCAAATCAATTGCTACTTGAGTATCATCTTTAGTTGCACTCTCACTTTTTTGACCTAAAAACAAAATATCTTTAACGATAGCCTTTACCATAACTCAAACTCCTAAATTTTCAATTTGTCATATAATAATTATACAATTTTTTAAGTGGATTTTCAAGGAAAAGATGACTCCTTTTTTCAGGGAGTCGTCGCTTTCTATAATGAAAACCTATGGAGGAACATTTTGTTACTCCACCAAATTTAGTAGCAAAAAACGGTGAATTTTTCGTTCACCGTTTTGTACTTCAATTTAATTTTCTATTCTTCTTCGATAAAATATAGTGGGTCTTCTACTGGCATGCTGTGTTTTTGTAGCCTTTTCTTTTGATAATTTGTCAGCTGTGTTTCAAGTCTGCGAGCAAGCCAAAAACCACATTTGAAACTTTCAATAGCTCTTGCATGGCAGATTAAATCTTTACTGTCAACTATTTGCATAGCGTGACTTCTAACTGTTTTATCGCAGTCGTTTATTAGGTAGTCTAGCGACTCGGCAAACCTTTCTTGAACATCTTCGTCAATTTCAAATTCTTCATTTTCGATAAATAGTTCTTCAAATATATTTTGCATATTCTCTCCTTAAAAATTTAGACTATTGTATCCTTATCTAAGATACAATGGTCTGGTTTGTTGTTATTCAGTTCATTCATTATTTCATAAGCCAAAGTGAAACCTTTGACAAAGTCATCTCGTGATTTTAAATTACAGACCATATACATATCGTCCACAATTTTTAAAACGATTTTTCTATCTTCTTTACTAATTCGCTCACGAAGTATAGCTCTGTTCTCATCAACAATATTTTCAAGCTCTAATATTTGTTCAGATTTTTCAGAGCAACAAATCTCGTGTAGTCTATCGAATATCTTCACCTAATACCTCCATATAAAAAGAGTCCATCTCAGTTTCTAATTCTGAAATGGACTCTCGATTTTTTATTAACTTTAGTGTTGCCAACACTGTGTGTTTGACTGTGAGAAGTAATATCGTATCGGTTTCATCTTCGCAGTTTTGATGATTGCACCAAAAGTCTTTGAATGTTTCCGAATTAATATCATACTTATCCCCACGAAATAATTCTTCTATTGATATTTTAGCCATTATAATACCTCCTACTTTTTTGTTAAGCAAAAGTATATCACATAAGATCGGAAATAGCTAGTATAAATAAAATTAAAATATATCAATCAATAGTAAAAAAATATTCAAGTTACACAAACTTAAAATTGTTTATAATAAGCATCTAACTGCTTAATAACATAAGTTTCCCAATAATCATATACATCTTTATCCATATAATCTTTATAAGGTTTACCTTCTCTTTGAAGCTGAACTAAATCCGGAAAATTCGGAGTTTCAATTAATTTCACTTGATCTTCTTGTCTTATTTTTTTGTTATTATTTAAATGAGAAATCAGTCTATTTAGTATTAACACCAAATTACTATAACTTTGTTTGTTTAGAGTGAAAGACGACATGTCTTTAAAATTAAATGCAAATTCCGGTTTTCCATTTGTTAAAAACTCTGGAATGGAATTATAATCAAGTGCTATTATACCGTATTCAAGGATAGCTCGAGTAGCCCAAGCTGCTCCACCTTCAAAAAGACAATATTGACTCTTCATAAAACTATCTGAAGTTAAAAATAAAATGTCAGTGTTAGAATCTAAAATCATCTTTTTAATGATATCCGAAAGAGGCGTACTATCTTCTATATTTGTTCCTTCAGAAGAATAAAAAATATCGCTTTCATTATAATCTTTATTCCATTTAAAACCTCTGAATTTTAAATAATTCGAAATAAAATCTGTAAATATTCTATCTTTAGATGCATGAGATATAAAAATTTTAAATGAATCTTTTATTTCGTATTCTCCCTTTAATTTGTTAGAGATTATACGACTTAATTCGTCTGCTTTATCTTTGGGAACGCCTGCTGATGTTAAATCACTATGTGTTTCTATAGCAAAAATAGATTTTTGTTGACTAATAATAGAGTTATCAGTGTTATCTTTTTCAGTTTTTAGTTTATCGGCTAATTCTTGTCTTCGTGATATTAATTGAAGACAAAGTGTTCTTGCTAATTCATATAGAAGTTCAACTCTATCATCAACAATCGAAAAATCTTGTCTATTTGCAGTAGCAATATCTTCAAAATCATTATCATCAAGTATATCAAATGAAAGCTCACCTTCAATATAATTGCTATATGTACCAGTTAAATTTAACTTACCTAAAATATTTTCATTAGCAAGTTTATTTCTAACATATATTCGTAGTTGATTTGGATTATAATGTTGGTTTCTTATAAAACGAGCATCGTTCTCTTGTGCTGATTTTGTATCAATTGAGGAATGCACTCCAATCCAGCCTTCAAGTTTATATTGTTTTGTAATTCCATAAAACTCACGACTACCTGATATGCAAATTCGCTTTCCAAGTGAATTTGATGACATTACATCAATTATCTTAGGATATTCAAATGTTTTCTTATTTCCGAGTTTATCATTAATATCGATAGAAAAGTAATTTTTTCTCGTATCGATAATATTTTCATCTGATGTATATATATGAACCATATTATCAAAAGCTATTTCTTTTTTTATTTTCTTAAAAACAAGTAGGTCACTAGATTTTTCCACAACACATACATTAAGCTGGCAATTCATTGTATCAAAAGAAAAATAATTAGACAGTTTTTGGTTCAAAGATTCTAAAGATCTTTTTCCTATTCTCTCTAAGTTGACAGCTATTAACCTAATAGCTGTTCCTGATTTACTAGAAATATTATTCCATATATCTGAACATATAATATCTTGATTTTTAAAATTGATGTATTCTAATTGTGGTATATCATTATCTTCTTTACCAAATACATTGACTTCCCATGAAGTTAGTTTGTTATCTTTTTGCGAAATAATTTGATATTTATCAGATAAATATAACGCAGCTAATTTACCAATACCTTTTCTGCCAGCAGCGTTATCATTTGGCTTTTCAAGGCGTCTATTCCTACCGATAATTGTATATTTATTAGTTAAATCAGATTCATTCATACCAATACCATCGTCAATTATTTCAATTGTAGCTGATGATTTATTTATCAAATTTATATATAAATATACATTTTTTGCCCCAGCATCAAAACCATTCGCGACTAGCTCAGATATGGCTGCCCATGAGTTAGAATATTGCTGTCTTCCAAATGTTTTTAGTGCATAATAGTTCATTGAGAAATTAATTGGATTCATATTTTTTCTCCTTCTAATATTAAAGCTATATTATTTAATATTTTTTGTAAAACATCCACAACGACGCTATTCCCAAATTGTTTATAACACTCAGCAGTAGAATCAGGTAAAATGAAACTATCAGGGAAACCCATTACACGTGCACATTCTCGTTTATGTAATTTTCTAATATTTCCATCAATAAGGTACATTCCAGTTTTTCCTGCTGGACCACCACCTTGCGATGATAATGTAACTGCTTGACCTAGTGGTGAATATATTCGCTCACCTTGTCGTCCTAAACCTGTTTTACCTATTCGTATGAGTTTGCGCCTGTCTAATGATTTGATATTTAATCCATCTAATAATTCATACTTTTGCTCTATCACTAATGCGTTGTCATTAATTGGTAATAAAACACTATCTAAACTAACAGTGTTTTCGAGTATGGCTGGAAAATTAAAGTTTGTTACTTTCAAGTCTTTTCTAAAACAGACTATATAAATTCTTTTTCTTGCTTGTGGAACACCAAAATCACTAGCATTTAAGACTTCAAAAAAAACATCGTAATTAACTTTATTTAATTCAGATAAGATAGTATTTAAAGTGTTTCCTTGGTCATGATTTCTTAAATTCTTCACATTTTCCAAAAAAATTACTTTAGGCTGATGAAATTTTGCTATTCTAATTATTTCATAAAAAAGTTTCCCACTTTCATGATCTAGTCCTTCTTGGTTTCCAGAAATACTAAATGGTTGACAAGGAAATCCTGCACACAAAATATCATGTTTGGGTATATCTATATTTTTTATATTTCTTAAATCACCAAATGGTAGAATATTGAAATTGTTTTCATATACTTTCTGGGTTCTTTGATTTATATCTGATGCAAAAACGCATTTAGCACCAAAAGATGCTAAAGCTAAATGAAAACCGCCTATTCCACAAAATAAATCTATAAATTTGTAATCTTTTAAACTCTTATTTACTATATTTAACATTAATATTTAAACCCAATCTTGTTTTAAAATCTAAAACCCCTTATATCCACCAAAACCTAGCATATACACAGCCATTGCGATAGCCATATCGTTGTCTTTTGCTCCGTTTTGTAGTGCTATTTTCTTTAATTCTTCTATTACTGTATCGTTTGGTACGATGACATTTTCTAAGTCATCTACTGCTTTTTGAATTACACCAGGCAACACCATACACATTTGATAAAAGGCATCTTCTTGTCCTGTTACCATTGCATAGAATTGGTCTAGGCTTACTCTACGAATAAGCTTATGACCGACTTTTTTCTTATCCACAGTTGTTTCCCATTTAATATTTTGAGATTTTTGTGCTATTGCTTCAACTAAGAAACAAGCACAGTCGTCATCTTCTAAAAGTTGAGATTGCATTTTGATGAAAGTTTTACCAGCTGAAGCAGAATTCATTGTGTTTTGTTTGTTTTTCATTTCAACGAACACTTTGCTTACTGTTGTTCCATCAACTGGTGTAATATTATCTTTATCTTCAAAAATAACATCCCATCCACCCTCATCGCCATTATCAGGAACGTGGCATTTATCTATGTATTTGAATATTCTTTGATGAAAATATCCAATATCATTATTGTTGGATTTATCTCTTTGCCTAAAAATTTCGTTGCTAACTATCTCGTCCCAAGATGAATTATAAACAGTTTTATCGAAAATTAATTTAATTGGGTCTATCAAGTTTTTATTAAATCTTTTCAAATCAAATGAATTTAATTTTTCGCCATACTTTTCAATAGTAGCCTTAACGTGTTCCAAAAATTCTTCCTCAGTTATAAATGATAGTGTCCACATTTTAAATATCCCTCAAACTTTCTTTTATTTTCTCCCCAATTTCATAAGCCAAATTTACTGGAACTGCATTTCCAACTTGCTTATACTGTTGTCCAACACTACCACAAAACTCCCAATCATCAGGGAAAGTTTGGCAACGTGCATTTTCACGAATTGTAAAAGGTCTTGCTTCAAGTGGGTGACAACGGTCTGTTTGTTTTTGGCTAGGCGAAGTTAAGACTGTAAGCGATGGTTCGTCAAGGCTTAATCTTCTTAAAATACCTGTTCTGCCACCTTCCATATACCAACAAGATTTCATATATGGCTTTGCAATTTCTTCTGGAATATCTTTCCAATAACCACCAGCTGGAACCATTTCAAAAATTTTCTTTTTAGCTTCTGAATATGGTGAGCCTTGACTTTTAGGGCAATCAAGCAAAATATCTCTTAAAACTGGCTTGTATTTGTGTGGTATTGGAAATTCAAAGTCCACTTTATCTACCAAGTCGTTGCGAATACCTATGGTGATTAACCTTTCTCTTTTTTGTGGAACTCCATAATTCCAAGCATTTAAAACATCTTTTTTTACTGTATAACCTTGTTCTTCAAAAATATCTAAAATTGCTCCGTAAGTTTTACCTTTATCGTGTGTCAGCAAGCCTTTCACGTTTTCAAACAAAAACATTTTAGGTTGTAATTTTTCTAAAAATATTGCATAGTGATAAAAAAGCGTACCACGAGCATCTTCCAAGCCTAATCTTTTCCCTGCATAGGAAAAGGATTGACAAGGTGCGCCACCCGAAAGCAAATCTAACTCACCTTTTTTTATACCGAAATAATCTTCTAAATCAAGTGGTGTTATTTTTGCAATATCATAGTTTACAACTTTCCAATTTGGGCGATTACACCTAAGTGTATCGGAAGCACTTTTATCGACTTCGACAAGTCCAATAGTGTCGAACCCAGCTTTTTCTATGCCCAAAGCCATTCCACCTGCACCTGCAAAAAGTTCGATGGTTGTAAAAGTTTTTTCTTCTGGTTCTTGGGTTATTGTGATAATTTCCATTATATCGCCAATGTCTACTGACAATGTTCTGCATACTTTCTCAAGGCTCTCAATTGAAACTGGCTCGTCTTTGCCCATTCTAGCAAGCACATTAAAGCTAATTCCACAAGCTTCTTTAAGTTCGGTTCTATTCATTTTTTTGTCTATTAAAAGTTTCCAAAGTTTATCATAACTAATAGGCATTTATCTGTATCCTTTACTCTACTCATTTTTGGTTTATTGTATTATATCATTAAGACACGAAGTGTCCTTCTATATCAAAGATGCAATGTTCACTCAGTGGTCAAAATCTATTGATTTTGGGTAACTACGTGTGGTTATTATACCATAAAAAGACTTATTTTGCAAATTTTCTCACGATATTGTTAGATTAACTTCTGTGTTGACAGCGAGATTCGATAATTAAATAATCATATTATAAATTAGTAGTAAAATTTCATCAAGAATACATGCATTGTATAAAAAACATTTGTAAACTCTAATCAAAACGTGGTATAATAAGTTTATATAATTTATCCGAAGAAGGTGAAGTTTATGCTAGATAAGTTCTCAAAATGGATGTTAGAAAACACTGATTTATCTCAAAGTTCTATTTACAAGTACAAACGAGCTGTTAATACTGTTTCTAAGGAAATGTGTGAAATCAATGCTATTGATAAAAGCTTGTTTGATATGAATAGGTTTGAACTAGATATTGCTATAAAACTTATTTTTCAAAATCCTAAGTTCATTGCAAAAAATACTAAAGGAAATAATATGTATAGCAACTCCATAAAGCAATATCGCTATTTTGTCGCTGATGTTATTGATGAAATGGAGATAATTGACAGCATAAATGATCCACTGGTTACCGAGAAAATTTCACTTACTAAACTTCGATTAGGTCAAGGGTCATATAGAGATGGACTGATTTCTAAATATAATGGCGAATGTGTAGTTACTGGAATTAATCACCCAAAACTGTTAATCGCAAGTCATATAAAACCTTGGTCTGTTTGCGAAAACAATGAGCGTGTTGATGTCGAAAATGGACTTCTTTTAAGTGCCAATATGGACAGGCTGTTTGACCGTGGACTTATCACATTTAATAATAATGGAAAACTTGCTATTTCATCCTTTGTAGGGCAAGAAAATGTCAAAAAACTACATATTTCAAACGATATTTATGTAGATTTAAAAGCCACACAACAGCTGCTTAGATACTTGGAATACCACAGAGATGTTCTTTTTATTAAATAAAAAAATCGAGGTTTAAAATGGGAAATGTTAAAACTTACAACAAATTAATCCGTGATAAAATTCCTAAGATAATTGAAGCTACTGGCAAAACTTGTACAGTTGAAACATTATCTGACGAAAAATATATTCAAATGCTTGATTTAAAACTTGGTGAAGAACTCTTGGAATATCAAGAGAGCAAAGAGATTGAGGAGTTAGCCGATTTAATTGAGGTTATCTATGCAGTGGCTGTAGCTCGTGGTTCTAGCATAGAAGAATTAGAGAAAATCAGAGTAGATAAAGCTGAAAAACGTGGTGGATTTGCGAAGAAAATCTTACTAAAAGAAGTTAAGGGGTAGTTTTATTATGCCTAAAACTAACTATGGAACAGGCAGTCCTGCTGAGGATTTGTTCGTTGAGCTTTTTGCCGATGCCTTTGGTGCTGAAAGAGCGAAATACCTTTATCATCAATACAGTTTTTACGATATTTACCAAAACAATAGATTTGCAGATTTTGTGCTTGAAAACGGAGCTAAACGAATAGCCTTTGAGATTGACGACCAAGCTAGTCACGACAAAAGTATTATTAATCAAGATA
>JAWXUM010000083.1:0-8539 GCA_044432645.1 Clostridia bacterium
ATATAGAAACATTATGGGCAAGTGAAATTGAAAAGTTTCCAATAAATGTAAGCAAGACACATTTCCCTAATATTAGGCATCTTGGTGATATAACTAAGATAAATGGTGCAGATATACCACCAGTTGACATTATATGTGGTGGATCACCGTGCCAGGACCTTAGTTGCTCGAAAAACAATAGAGAGGGTTTAAAAGGTGAAAGGTCAGGACTATTTATGGAACAAATCAGAATTATAAAGGAGATGAGAAACGCAGATGTGTTACGAGGGAGAACAGCTGAGTTTATTCGACCAAGAATTATGTTGTGGGAAAATGTCCCCGGAGCCTTCTCGTCAACACAGGGCGAGGACTTCCGCTTGGTACTTGAAGAAACAGCAAAAATATATGACACCACCTTGCATATTCCTAGACCTGACGATGGGAAATGGAAATCTTCTGGGGGAATCTTATTGGACAACAAATTTAGCTTGGCTTGGAGAGTGCTCAACTCTCAATGGTTCAGAATTTCCCAAAGGCGCCGCAGAATTTTCCTTATCGCAGACTTTGCAGGAGAAAGTGCCTTTGAAATATTATTTAAGCAAGACTTCGTGCTTGGGGATTTTACGCAGAGCTAAAGCTAGAAATAAAGAGTTGCCAAAGCAATTAAAAGATGCACTGATGATACAAGCAGGCTTGATAAGTGATGAAAAATTATGCGAAAGTTTAGAAAATATAAGTTTTCCTTGCCTCAACGATCAAGGTGGAGAAAGAATGGATGTTACCGATGATTACACAGGAACATTGAGAGCTTCAATGGCTGGAAATTTGCCAATAGTTATGGGAAGTACAAAGCCGAATGCTTCGATTACAAAGGGAATATGCTCGACATTAACTTCGTCAGCTGGGTCAGGTGGTGGTCACATACCTTTATTATTTGAAAACAATGCTTGTGATGCAAGGTATAACGGACCACTAGAAGTTGCACCAACTGTTACCAGAAATTTTGGATCAGGGGGTGGAAATATACCATTGGTAAAGCAAGAAAGTTATTGCATCGCTAGTAATATAATTAACCGATCAGATAAAAATGGTGGCAATGGAATAGGCGTTCAAAAAGATATTTCATACACACTTACGACCTGTGATATACCAGCTGTTTTTTCAGCAAAACCATATCAAGATACAGTTGGAGCATTGATGCACAGAGATCATAAAGGGGTTAACACTTGTTATGTAAATCAAGATAAGTGTATTGTTTCGCCACAAACCGAAACTTATCAAAATAATATAGGAGCTTTATGTAGTGGTGACTGGAAAGGCCCAAGCAATCAATATGTAAGCCAAGACAAATGTATTGTAAATAGAAATCTTGTTAGAAGGCTTACACCTACCGAGTGCGAAAGGCTAATGGGCTTCCCAGACGGTTGGACAGAAATAGAAAAATGTAGCGATTCTGCAAGGTATAAAGCACTTGGTAATTCTATAGTCGTGCCTTGCGTTGAATATATTATGAGAGGAATTGATTATTATATTAGAAAATAAAAACAAAAAAGAAGTCGGTAAGGACATTATGTTTGAAAGAATCAGACGAATAACTGGCTATCTAGTTGGCACAACAGACCGTTGGAACGATGCGAAAAAATCAGAAGAAAAAGATAGAATTAAGCATGACTTGAAAGGTAAGGTGTGAAATGTTCATATATCCCCATAACCTTAAAGCCAAAGCTAAAATTGGACTTTGGGAGCTAAAAGACTTGTGTATTCTTGTATTTGCTGTCATATTTTCAGTAATGATTTTAGTGCAAACAGGTTTTTTAGTGCCACTTGTAATTAGTGCAGCGTACGGAATTTTATCAATAAAAGCAGAAGATGTTAGCATTTTGAATTTTATGTCAGATGCCTTTTTCTACTTTTTATTAAAACAACAAATATATGATTGGGAGTGTTAATGTGTTTAGAAAAATTAAATCAACTAAAGAAATTATCGGAATTGAAGAAATTGTAGACAGTAGTATTATGACTACTCATGGTGAAATGCTCTACTTTTTAATAAAGCCAAGTAACTTGTCAGTGTTATCAGAAAGCAATGTATCAGCTAAAGTTCAGTCACTAAGAGTAATACTAAATTCTCTGCCAGACCTAGAAATTGTATGCCTAAACTCAAAAGAAAACTTTGATGAAAACAAGGCATATATAGGCAAGAGAATTGATAAAGAAGATAATTCTAAGATACTATCACTTTTAGAAAAAGACAGCAAAAACCTAGATAAAATCCAAGTTACTATGGCTACTGCTCGTGAGTTCTTAATTGTATTTAAAATAAGAAAAGAAGATTTATCTACAAAACAAAACCTAATAAGTCAAATAGAAACCACTTTTAAAGATGGCAATTTCAATTTGAAATTAGCCTCAGAAGAAGATATAAAAAGGTTTTTATCTGTGTACTTTGAGCAAAATGTAACAACCGAGAAATACGAAAGATATGACGGAGAAAGGTGGACTGTTAATGGCTAAAAATAAAGGCAAAGCAAAAATTAAGATTAAGAAAGATAATGATAAAGTTAAAACTTATGTGGATATGATTTCGCCATCGGTAATGAAATTTAATGTTGATCACTTTATCTGTGGTAATACTTTTAGATGTGTATATGCCATTCGTGAATACCCAACAACCACAACTGATTATGCTATTTTAAAGCATTTGGGCGAAAAGGACGGTGTGACACTCCATATCTACACAAGAGAAGTAAATCCAATGGAATCCGACCAACTACTGAAAAATGCAGAAAACAAAAACAAGTTAAACATCACAAACAACAATTTAAAAGATAATATCACTGCACAAAACAACCTAGAAGATATGGCTTCTGTAATTACAGAGATTAGTAAAAACAAAGAACCACTTCTTCATTGTGCTGTATATATAGAATTAATAGCTGACAGTATTGACAACCTAAAGCAACTTCAAACCGAAGTTTTAACAGAACTTGTTAGAAGTAAAATCAATATCGATAGATTAAATCTAAAACAGCAAGACGGTTTTTTATCTGTAATGCCTTCAGGCAAAAACCACTTTGGAACACAGTTCGAAAGAGTGTTGCCAGCCTCGTCAGTAGCAAATCTGTTTCCATTTAATTATTCAGGCAAAACCGATGCCAATGGCTTCTATTTAGGTCGTGACAAATTTGGTAGTAATATAATTGTGGACTTCGACAAACGTGAAGATGACAAGACAAATGCAAATATTCTGATTTTGGGCAATTCAGGTCAAGGTAAATCCTATCTTCTAAAGCTAATTGTTTGTAATGTGCTTGAAAGTGGAAAGAATGTTATAACACTTGACCCAGAGAGTGAAATGGAAGAAATGTGCGAAAACCTTGGTGGAACTTTTATGGATTTAATGGCTGGACAGTATGTAATAAATCCACTCGAAGTTAAAATTTGGAGTTCAGAACAAGAAGATATTTCTGATGATGAGCCTAATACATTTAGGGAGAAAACTAAACTTAGTCAGCATATTTCATTCCTAAAAGATTTCTTTGTGACATATAAAGATTTTACTGATAGCCAAATTGATGTCATTGAAATTATGTTGTCAAAGATGTATGAGAACTTTGGAATTTCTGACAATAGCAATTTCAGGCGTTTTAAATCTACTGATTACCCGACTTTATCAGATTTTTATAAAGTTATTGAAACCGAGTACAAAAACTATGATGAAAATAAATATCAGCTTTATACAAAAGAAATGCTGCAAGAAATACTCTTAGGACTGCACTCGATGTGTGTAGGCTCTGAGAGTAATTTTTTTAATGGTCATACAAATATACAAAGCGATAGATTTCTGGTTTTCGGTGTTAAAGGCTTGCTTCAAGCCAGCAAAAACGTAAAAAATGCAATGCTGTTTAATGTTTTATCGTATATGAGCGACAAACTTTTAACCGAGGGGAACACAGTTGCAACAGTAGATGAATTATATTTATTCCTCACAAATATGGTTGCGATTGAGTATCTAAGGAACTTTATGAAAAGAGTTCGTAAGAAAGAATCAGCAGTTATCCTTGCAAGTCAAAACTTAGAAGATTTTGCAATTAAGGAAATTGCAGAGTTTACAAAGCCACTATTTTCAATACCTACACACCAGTTTTTATTTCACGCAGGAACCATTGACAAGAAGTTTTATATAGATACTTTACAACTTGAAGATAGCGAATTCAACTTAATTAAATTCCCTCAGCGTGGAACTTGCCTATTCAAATGTGGGACAGAACGCTATAACTTAATGGTACAAGCACCAGATTTTAAGGAAAAACTATTTGGAAAAGCAGGAGGACGATAATGAGAATTAACCAGTTAAAAGAAGATATTATAGAAGATTTAAAAGTTTGTATAAGCTACGAACAAGACAAAGAAAACGATATTTTATGTATGATGGAAAGATATTTAAAAACCAAAACCAACAGAGAAAAAATTAAAGATAACCTTAGAAAACTCTTAAATGGAGAAGAATACGAAAATCCATTTAAGGTTTACTATTTTTATGGACAAAATGAAATCTGCAAGTTTGAAGAAATCCTCTGTGATTATATTAGAAAAATGGACTACCACCACGACAAAGATGAAGTTTTAGGTGCAACTATATTTTTAATTAATGAATTACACGATAGATGTAGTGGCGAATTAATAGACGAATGGCGAAAAGAAAAGCTTGAAGAATTGTTAATTTTAGTAGCCGAAGATGTCGGATTTAACACAGCATCATCAATTATATTATCCACAAAAAGGTGGTGATATTGTGGATTTGACAAAACAAAACTTCGGAATTGAAATTGAGATGACAGGTATTACAAGAGAACAAGCAGCTAAAACAATAGCCGAGTTTTTACACACAAGTGCATATCATAAAGGTGGAAGATATGATATGTATGGCATAAAAGATGCAACAGAAAGAGAATGGAAAATTGTTAGTGATAGCAGTATTACTGCACAACGAAAGAATGGCAATCGAACTGAAATGGCAAACAACTATTATAGAGTTGAGTTTGTTTCACCAATTTGCACTTATGGAGATATACCAGTTATTCAAGAAATGGTAAGAGTATTAAGAAAACAAGGTGCGTTCACCAACCGAAGCAATGGTATTCATATTCATATAGGTGCTGAAAAATTCGAAGCGTATCAGCTTAGAAATCTTGTAAATATCATGGCATCAAAAGAAGATATGATATATAAAGCATTACAAGTTGATAGACGTAGAGAATCAGTGTATTGTAAAAAAGTTGATGAAAAATTTCTTAGTGAAATCAACAGATTAAAACCTAATACAAGAGAAGATTTACAAAATATATGGTATGAAGGTGACGATGGTAGTGACATTCATTATCACGATAGCAGATACCACTGCTTAAATTTACATTCTGTTTTTCAAAAAAACACAATAGAATTTAGAGCCTTTAATAGCAACTTACACGCTGGCAAAATTAAAGCATATTTGCAATTCTGTCTTGCTATAACTGCCCAAGCATACAATCAAAAATATGCTAATCCCACTAAAACTGTGTCCGAAAATGAGAAATATACCTTTAGAGTTTGGCTGTTAAGACTTGGAATGATTGGTGATGAATTCAAAACTGCAAGGACACATCTTTTAAATAATTTGCAAGGTAACTCAGCTTGGAAAAGCCCAGAACAAGCAGAAGCACAAAAAGAAAGGCTTCGAGCAAAATTGGAAAAAGCAAAATTAGAAGAAAACAAAATATATGTTATAGACGAACAGGAGCAACAAACTGCCCCTGTTTTTTCTATGACTATGCGTGGAATGTGAGGTGTTTATGGAAAAAGAAAAACTGTATATTGCATATGGTAGCAACATGAATTTAGAGCAAATGGCAGTTCGTTGCCCTACTGCAAAAGTTGTTGGTGTGTCGGAAATTAAAGATTATGAGCTTGTTTTTCGTGGGTCAAAGAGTGGTTTTTATGCAACTATCGAGCCTTGTATTGGTCAGAAAGTTCCAGTTTTAATTTGGAGTATTAAAGAACAGGATGAAATAAATCTTGATAGATACGAAGGATATCCGAATTTTTATGGCAAAGAAGAAATGCTTTTAAATCTTAATGGTAATGAAATTTCTGCTATGGTTTATACAATGCCAACAGAACATTCATTAGGACTTCCATCACCTTATTATGTTAGAACTATTGAAAAAGGCTATGAATCTGCAAATATAGATACTGACATTTTATATGATGCAATAGATAAAACCGAAGATAGAGTGAGCATAACACCAAGGCAAACAACTCTATTTGATTTTAGGTGGTGATTAGATGGCAGAACCAGTATCAACCTCTACTGTGATAATCAAAGCAGCAGTAACAGCAGTTAGCGACCCCAATATACGCAAGGTGATTTTATGGGTAGTAGCAGCCATTTTATCTCCAATAATTATAATCACAGTATTTATTGTAATGCTGTTTTCTGAAACAACCGAACAAGCAAACAGCATAGTAGAATATGTGTTCAGTGATGAAGTATTGTCTGAAGATTTCTCTAGTTCAACCCAGTCAAACATCATAAATATGCGTAATTGTTTTATAGTTATAGACGAAAGCTACGCTGAAGTTGCAGATGATTTATATGAAGAAATTGATATGGACTATGTAAAATCGCTATTCTGTGCAATATACTTTGGCAACGACTATACTGCAACAATTGTTTGTGAAACCTTCATTGAGAACTTTATTGCCGACAATTCTGTGATAACGGATATGAATGCAGTGTATGAAAATATAGGTACAAACCATAGTGCTTTGATAATAGAAACCGACATTTCTAACGCTGAAAACATTTATAACTATGTAGTTTATGGCATATCAATCCCCTCAGCAATCTTAGGGATTATAGGCTTTGTAGAACCAGTAACCGATTGGGAAAGTAGCGTAACAGATGAGTTTGGCTATAGAATTCACCCAATTACTGGTGAATATTCCTTGCATGGTGGTATAGATATTGGTAAACCATATGGCACACCAATCTATGCAGTTTTAAGTGGAACAGTGTTAGTTTCCACTTATAATTCAAGCTATGGCTACTATATAATGATAGACCACGGAGATGGAATTGTTACTTTATATGCCCACTGTTCAGCTCTATTAGTAGAAGTCGGTGACATAGTTTTAACTGGACAACAAATCGCTGAAGTCGGCTCAACAGGGTCAAGCACAGGAAACCATTTACACTTTGAAGTAAGGATTGATGGTGAAAAAGTCGACCCTAGAAATTATTTACCATAAAGAAAAAGGAGAATTTTATGAAAGAAAACAAAATGAAAATCGTTAAAATCGAACCCAATCAAAAGCCAATTGTTAAAGAAATTGACAACAACTTAAACAGTTTACAAGCAGAAGTCGGTGGACTTATTCAGTGTGTTTATTTAGATGATGGGAACATTGCTGTGATAAACGAAGAAGGAAAAATCAATGGGTCAGAACCAAATCGTAGGATCGGCAGAGATATTATCTGCGGTCCTTTCTTTATTTGTGGTGATGACGGAGAAGATTTCACATCACTTAGTGACCAAGATTTAGAAAAATACAAAAAGGAATTTGAGCAAATTCCAAAGTTTTCAGGTGATGAACCTGAGCTAGAACCACGCATAGAAGTAGTCGGATTTAATTGGTAAGAAAGGATTTATTATGAAAAAAACAAACATTATTGTACGCTATGATAGCGAGAAAATTGACGTGCTTAATTTCCACTTAGCAAAGAAAAATGGAAATATTCACAAAGAACTTGAAGAAGCAATAACAATTATATATGAAAAAATTGTGCCAAAAGCCATGCAAGAATACTTGGAAGATAAGGCATTAAGAGAACGAAAAACTGAAAAAATTAAGAAAGGAAATATCGAAAATGGCACTGACTAATTATGAGCGTGAAACTATAATCAATTTTAATGAAGAAGATAAAACTGCCTCAATTTACACTTATAACCCAAAACTCATTAATAGAATAAACGCAAAAGTCAAAGAATTTCCTAATATTTATAGAATTGTTTCAGTTGATAAGCATGGTGGGATTACTTGTGAAATGCCTAAAGATAAGCTATCAATAAGACTTTTATCCCCTGTTTCTGAAGAATTTTCAAAACAAGCTTCTGAAAGGGCAATAAAAAACAAACCTTTAGGAAGTTATCTCAAATCTAAGTCACAAGATTGAAATAGCATAGGTGTAAGTAAGGTAAGCATAACACTCAAATTTTAATAGAAGAAAAAACAGTGACCTAAGTCAGTGTTTTAAGACAAAGATACGCACTTAAACAAGGCTTTTAAAACAGCCAAACACAGACAATCCTAAAATCAGAAATTATCACCCTACCCCAATGCCAATATTAAGACACATTTCTAGTTGATGGAGTGGCATTTTTAGGGGTGATAAATATTTGCAGGATAAAGAGTGGATATCCACTCATCACACAAAACACGGCAGTGCCGAGTTTTTAGACGTTTTTATGGATATCCAAAATACAGCTTGGATATCCATTTGTATATCCAAAATTTTTAT
>JAWXUM010000084.1:0-8476 GCA_044432645.1 Clostridia bacterium
AAAGTGTCATTAAAGCTATTGAAATAATTAAGCTTACCGACACCCTTTGGAATTTCATTAAATTTTCTTTTTTCATTAAACACCTCATATTTCTATTAATTCGTTGATGATTTTTTTGATTTCTTTTCTAAATATTTTGCTGTTTTTAAAGGTTAGATTTTCTAGCAAGTTACCATTTTGAAACTGTTCTTCGACTTCCTGTGAGTGTGGAAGTGTGAAGGCAATTTTCCCAAGTGACATTTTCATTAGCTCCACGCTTTGGAAGCTTTTTACATTTGATAAGCACATATACATATCGTCCTCATCTAAGCCTTTTTCCAAAAGAAATGACATTTGGCTTGATAAAAAGCTGATACTTTTAAGGTCGCAATTAGCCAAGTTCAGCACATAATCGCTGTTTACAATCGCCGTTGTTGACATTACATTTGACAGTGAGCTGGTACAATCGAAAATTACAACAGTTGCTACTTCTTTAATGCTGTCTATTAATTCCTCGGCTTGAATTCTAGTATATGGAGAATAGCTGTAATCGTTTTCACCTTTTAAGTAACCAATAACACTCAAATATGGATTATGTTTTAGTAGGGTTAAATTGTTTTTTACCGTTGTTTGGTTGATATTTACCTTTGAAAGTAAATCTCCAAGGGACTTTTCTTCCGTGATTTCACTTGGTGGAATTACGCAAGGAAGCATTGGAGCAAGGCTATCACACATCACCAAACAAACATTGATTTTCTTTTCTGAAATGATTTTTGCTAGGTTTATTGCGACAGTCGTCTTGCCACTTGATGGAGTACCCCAAACCGAAATTAATGCATTTTTCTTCACCTCTTTGATTTCTTTTTCTCTGCCAAAATTAAACATCACTATCACCACTTTCATATTTTTTGAAGATTAAATCCTCAAATATTTTGCGTTCTACTTTATCCAAAACAAAGCAATAATCTTTGTACTCACCTTTGGAATCTTTGTACTGAGGCATTCTGATAAATAAGCCGTGCTTGCCGTCAATTATTTTAATACCTCTAATGATAATTTTGTTTTCGATTGCAACTGACACATAAGCTTTTATGCTTTTGTGGTCGCTTTTTGTTACGCTTACTGAATATTTCATATCTTCTCCTATTTTAAATAAATATGCTTGTTAATTTACTTGTTATGGTAATTTCTTTATCGAAATTTATCACACAACTTTCCGTTATTTTGAATGGCATTGACAAGGTGAGCGTTAAAGTTAAGTCTAAATCACTGTTATTAGTTATAGAAATATTGGTTATTTCAAAAGCTCTGCCATTGCCAGTAGTACCTGTTAAATCTTCACCAATATTAAGTGCATTTGCTAAATATACCTTATACTCATCTTCGTCTATCTCGAAATTGTAGTCAGTACCATTTTTAAGTGAATTGATTTCATTTATTGTTTCTGTATTGATATATTCTTCTAACGCTGTTTTGGACGTGTTTGAAATGTTGAGTGTTAATGTCCTAAACTCATTGCTACCAATTACAAATATCGTAATTAAACATAAAAACAATAAAATCACTACTGAATATATCAAGGTGCTATTTCCACGTTTATCTTTTAAAACTTTTCGTAAAACTTTTATCATCTTAAACCTGCTTCCTACTTATCTTTATCGTGATACTGTCTAACGGGTAAATACTTCTTCATAATACTACCTTCCTTACATAAGATACACTTCCAACCGTCTAAGACGAATGAAAGTGTATCTTAATAAAATTATTCTTTTAATCTATAAATATATTTTAGAACATGTATATACCATGTCCTCATCGAAAAACATATTGTATTCTAATAACTTAAATCTGATCTATAAATAGCTACTTTCAGCATAAGTTCATCGTATTCACTTTTGGTGAAACTAATATCATAGGTAATGACAGGGTCTATTTGTTCGTTAAGTGTAATAGCAACTGCAATTTCTCTTTTATCATTAAACTCTTCCAAAATTGTCTTTAAATCAGAAATATTCATAATATATAACCATCCTTTCTTTTTTGATTTTCTAACCGTTCTTTAAGTTTAGAATTTTCTTCACGTATGGCATCCATTTCAACTAATTGTAAAATTAATTTTTCTTTATCTTTTCTCAATTTTCTGATTTCATCAAGATACCCTTTCTTAGTTGTTCTGTCAATTTGCGTGAGAATAGGTGTTTCTCTATTGATCACGCCTTTGGTAGTTGTTCGTAAACCCAAAATACGTTCTTTTAAAACGTCATTATTGTATAGTGTAGCTTTTGATACTCCAGCTTCCTTAGCTACTGTGCTGAAATTAATACTATCAACATTTGATCGTTTTAACTTATTAATAGCCGAATTGACTTTATCTATAGTTTTTTCATTTCTCTCTTTTGTGTACTTACTTAATCCCTCAGTATTCCGCTTATTCATTAATCTGAACCTCCAATTCTACAACAAGTTTCTTCAAATGCTTATGTTTAATATATTGTCTTTGCCAATCACGTTCACGACCCAATTTCTTGAAACGCTCCATTTCCAATTCCATTAATTCAAGCTCTCTTTTCAAAACAGGGTAGAATTGAGCTTCCGTAATATAATTAGGGCAATTATAGAAAAAACAACTATCTCCATTTGTGCAATTACCACGTCTAAAGTCGTACAGACAAATACCATTAGGAAGTGGGTTAAAGCTCATCGTTTCAGTTAAATCCGATATAAATGTTGTGATTTCTGCAGCAGTCTTACCTTTGAAATGAGGTTTTAATATGCTTTTGATTTCCTCTGCACGCTTTCCTGCTATCTTTGATTCAGGACTCAGTATCATTTCTGTGTATATTTCACGAATTTCATGCTCTTGTAAAGTTAAATAATGCATCGTCATTTCAATTGAAACATGAGAAAATTGTTTCATAATATGATTAATTGAAACGTTTTGCTTTACCAACTCTCGCACAAATGTAGCTCTAAACTGATGAGACTTTAGCGGATACAAAAAACCATCTTTGTCACGTATATCCCAACGTTTTATGAAAGATTTAAGACGCACATTAGTCCATGATATTACTGGAAGATTGCGAATCCCATGATTGTTAATTATAAAAAGTTCATTAAGACCACTCCTTTCTCTTAATATTTTAGCCATGAGCAAAACTCTGAAAAGCTAGTAACAGAGCGGATTTAGAAGCATGGCAAACTTATAAAATCACTATTAAATTTTAAAATATATAGAAAAAATCAGCCTGAAATGATATAATTAAATTGCAAAAAAAACACAATTGGAGGCTGATTTTTATCTATCGACAAGAAATTTTACAGGACATAAGCCTGTTCACATCACAACCTAAGCAAAAATTCTATGACGAACTTTTTGCTAATTTAAGTTATGAAGATATCGAAATACCAGTTTCAAAAACTGGAAGACCAGGGTTTGATTTTATAGCAAAATTAAACGCTTTTATCGTAATGAAAATAGAAAGATTTTCACAAATAACTGACTTAGTAGATTACCTAAACAACAACCGAATAATAGCTTATTATTGCGGTTTCGACATTATGAAAAAACTGCCATCATACTGGACTTTTGATAGGTTTTTAAAACAACTTGATAATAACTTCTTAAAAGAAATCATGCAAAAACAGGTTTTAAAGTTAGCTGATATGGGTTACATAGATACTTCTTTTATCGGACTTGACTCAACTCCGATTTATGCAAACACTAAGCAAAATAATCCTAAATCATTTGCTAAAAGCAAATTCTCTAAAGCAAATCACCCAAAATCAGATAAAGATTGCTCTTTAGGTGTTCACACAGCTTCAAATCAGATAAATGAAAGAAAATTCGACTACTATTGGGGCTACAAAAATCACGTTTTAGTTGATTGCATTACAGGTCTACCTATCTACGAAATAACCACTGGTGCAAATGTCGCTGACAGCACTGTTGCCATAGATGTTTTAAACCAAACCAATAAATTTTTATCTGTAAATGAATGCAGCTTTTTAGCTGATAAAGGCTATGATGTTAAAGCTATTTACAACACCGTCAAAAACACTTTTAACGGCGAATGCTTTATTCCACTTAATAGCAGAAATACTAAAGATGTCAAAAAGCTTCCAATGGGTATACCTCTTTGTGATGCTGGACTTGCTATGCACAAAGATGGAAAAACTAAGGATAATGGTAGAACTCGCCAAAAGTTTTGTTGTCCATATAAATGCTCCAAATGCGAATTTTGTCCTATAGATCACAAAAATTGGAACAATGGAAAGAAACACAGAGGTTGTACTAAATACATTACTATTCCTGATGATTACAGACTTTCTATTAATCGTGACGATAAATATTTCAAGAAAACTTACTCGCTTCGTACCGAATGCGAGCGTTATAATTCTAGATTTAAAGATACTGGTACTGAAAGACTTTGGGTCAAAAATGAAAATTCTGCTAAAAATCTCATCACGCTCTCTCACATCACACTTTTAGCTGTCGCTCTTGTTGCTGTCGTCACTAAAAAAACCAAATATCTCAAAAGCCTAAAATCTATCAAAAGAATAGCTTAAGACAAAAATTAAATATTTTTTAGTCTGCGTTAGCGTTTTTGCTCTAACGTCTGTTTGCTATACTTATTTTGATTTCTTTTTAATTTTTTATCTTTTCCTCTTTTAAACACCTTTAGTTTTGCTCTTATCTATTAATATTTTGGTAGCTTCTTCTAATTCTAACACTGCTGCTTTAACCAATTCATTTGCATAAACTTTATGGGCAATCGGCTCACCTTTTTCTGTTTTTCCTATCTGAACCTCTAAAAAAGTATGACCTTCATTTGTTGTAGACAGGCATCCTTTTTTAATAGCTAATACCTCGCCAATTCTTAGACCTGTTTGGCTTTGAATAATGATACCTGATTTTGTTAAAATATTTTTTTCGTTATGCAATGCATTAAAAAGTATTTTATCAAAGATATCTATTGGAATAGGTTGAGTTTTTGCATCTTCAAAATCCCAATTTTGTGGTGCTAATATTTCAGTTTTTATTTTTTCATAAAGATTTCCACTCGGTACTTTCCAACCCTTAACTTGACCTACCCTCACTATTTCGATAATAATATACATAGTTTGAAGGCAATAGCGTTCACCGACACATTTTTCATTTTTTAACCAATCCATGTAATCACATAAAATAGAAAAGCTTAGTTCTTCCAAGCTATCTAATCTTTTTAGTTCACAATATGGGATAAATGCAGCTGATATATAACTAACATATCGTATTACTGTTTGTGGTTTGATTTTACCAAGCTTGTAGTAAGCAAACTGTTTAATGACTGTTTTAATTTTGTCATTATTAATATTAAAACGTATTTTCTTCTTTGCATTAGAGCAAGTTTTTAGTTGAATGTAATTTGTCAAATCCCAAACATCATCAGTAAACATTGAGTCTCCAACTTCAATGCCAGATAAATCATTGATATTTACTATTGGTTTTAGAGCAAGCGAATTAAAAATCATTACAGATTGCCTCCAATCTATTGATAATTTCTTTAAGAATTTTTATTGTAGGATGCAAGTGTGTGGCATAATGCTCACCATAAATATTATTAGAAAGACTATATTCAAGTTCTGATAAATGTTTTCGATGCACATGAAGGTATTCTGGTGTAGTGATATAGCGACTGCATGTGTAACACTTTTGCTGATTAGCTAATCTTTCACATATCTCACCGCAATGAATGGGTTTTGTGCAATATCCATCATGCATTTTTGCTCCCTTTTCCTTGTTATCTATAAACCATACAAGTTCATCTTTATCAGGTATAACTGTGCTATCAATCTTATTAATATTTCCGATAACACCAACTTTTTCAAAAATCATTGCGCGATCATTATCCTTATCATCAGCATAATATTTTTTAGTGGTTTCAGGATTGACATGTCGCAAAAAAGCTTGTATTGTTTTTAAACTCACATTTTTACTAAACATATCTGTCGCTACAGTTTTCCGAAATTGTTGAATTTTAAGCCTATAGATTTCACCATCAGTTCCTTTGATATTATGTCTTGCCATAAAACCAGGATAATATTTCCCACAGCTTGTATATCCGCTTATCCACGCACGAAAAACATTTTTAGAAATAACTTGAACTGTTTTGACATTGCCACTGTGTCCTTTTTCGTAAATAAATAAAAATTTTTTTGTCTTATCATCAGCTCTTGCTCTAATTTCATGGGTAATTTCTAACAGCTTTCCTATCGCCTGTGCACATATAGGATTTATCGGAAATCGACTGTATTGACGTTGGTTTTTATAATCATACATTTTCAACGTATCACCGTTAATTAAATGTGGCGTAACACAGTCAGCCTCCAAATTTAGCAATTCGCTCCTTCTCATTCCTGTAGAAAATAAGATTATCATTCCATATTTAATGTAAGGATTTTTTTCTGTTAAAAGCGCTGTGTTAATCTGCTTAACAATATCATCTGGAATATATTCAATTTTGTGCTTTGCATGGTATCCTGGATATCTCACATCAAGAAACACCTCTTGTTTTGGAACTAACTCGGGAGCAAAGATTCTACCCCAATATATTATTGCTCTAAAGTTAGAGTAAACTTCTTTTTGGGTTGAGTAAGACAAAGGCTTGTCACTATTTTTTGCTTTTAACATTCTTAAATATGACATATAATTATCAGCATCATTAGTATTAAAATCTACAAGTGAATAAATATGATTTTTCAAAGCAAACAAATTAAATTTACAAAAACTCGAATAATTTTTGTGTATAGAAACAAGTGCCAACGAGCCTATTTGATAATTTTGCCAAACATATGACTGGATAAGTATTCTGATTTTCTCAAACTCAAACTGTTCAAATCGAAATATAAATTTACATCCATAGTTTACAGATTTATTATCAGTGTCATATAAATGCCAATCGATTTCTTTAGGCATATTATTCAACATTTTGCTCACCTCCGATAAGAATGCTATTTTGCCAATATCGTGCAAGACTTTCGCCTACATGTTGATCTGATAAATGTGTATATTTTTCAGTTGTTGAGATTTGCTTGTGGCCTGCTATTTTACTAATGATGCTTATATCCATCCCTGTTTCTGCCAAATGTGTAATAAATGTATGCCTAATATCATGAAAATTAAAACTAATTCCAAGCTTCTTTTTTGCTCTACAAAACACCTCATAAATTCCACGATAGGTAAGAGGTTTGCCAAAATTCTGCTTTTGTAGAGATACAAAAAGATAGCTATGTTTTGTATCAATTTCCGAGCGCTCATTGATTATGAAATTATCTATTTCTTCTATAAGTGATGTTGGAATAAATAAGTCACGATTTTTGCCTTTCGATTTAATATTTTTAAGAACACCAAAAGGTTTATCAGAATTAGGGAAAGGTATATTTTCAATTTTCAAATCTAAAACCTCACCAATCCGTGCCCCTGTTAGGTAGAGCGTTTTAAAAATAAGTCTGTCACGCTCTGTTGATAAATTATCCAAAACAAGCTCAATATGAGCATCTGGAACAATCGTTATATTAGCTTCACTTTCTTTTATTTTAAAAATTGATTTATGTGTGTGGTTGTTTCGCCTAGTGTGGTGCAAAATACTCTTAAACATATTTTGTGGACGATTTATACTTTCCATCATAATTGGATTTTCAATTTCCAAAACCAAACAGCAGTATTTGTAAAAACAATATACTGTTGATAAGATTCTATTCACCGTTTTTCCACTTCGCTTGCTCTCACCATGCAAGGTTAGGATTTTTTCATTCATTCCATCGGGCGAACGTAGAAATTCAATAAATTCAGCAATTATTATAGGTGTGATTTTCGTGTAATCATAACCTCTATGATTAAGAAATCCCCAATATTGCTTTAAATCTCTACCGTTAGCTAAAATAGTGTTAAAACTCCTGCCAAGTCGTGCCTGATGCTTTAAATAATTTTGCACAGGCTTTACAATTTTCATATCGTTGTCAAGTAAAACAACAACACTGTCATTCTCTGTTTTTATTACAGATAGTTCCATGAGATTACCTCCATACGTATTGTACATATCAACAATGTAATATGCCAATATAATTCTACAATATTGAGGTAAGTTATGTCACATATTGTAATTAATAATATTAAAATTACTCTGTACATAAGTGCTTAATTCCGATATAGATGCACTGAATGTGTCCACGACTATCTTCAGTACATCTATTGCCCTGTTATCACCTTTATCGTTCTATTTTACCAATTTTACAACTTGTTTTTCTCTGTTTTAAGATAATATTTCTTACCTTACGTATTAGACACTAATCACTAAAGATTTTCCAGAAGAAATCTGAGCGACCAGTTTTTGTGGCTTCAAACTCAAACGGGAACTCAATTCCTAAAATATTTACAGTTTCACTGATGGTTGCAGTGACCGTTATTAAATCACCATACTGAACTTTTGTCCCAGAAATATAGCTTGCTGAATATGTC
>JAWXUM010000085.1:0-8287 GCA_044432645.1 Clostridia bacterium
AGATTTCAAGGTCTTTTGCCATTTCACTTGCTGATACGAACATTTTGTTTTCCATAATTAATCCTCCATATAAGTTGTTTGTTGAACATACAATACTATAATTTTTTACTGATAGCTAGTACTAGTGGTTATCTTGTTACAAGTTCTACCTAAGCAACAATTAATGCTTTTATTTTTTTACGAATACTTACTAAATTACTGGTTAAGACTGATGCTCTATGGCATCTTCCAGTGCAACTCTTCCACGGTTACGCTTTATTTCTTCAATGCATCTTGCCCTAGTTTGTCTTAATTGGTCTTCGCTTATCTCTAAACCAAAAGCCATAATGTTCATCATAACTGAAATTTCAACCGATAATCTGAACAAATTATTCGCAACTCTGTTTTCATTACTTCTCAAAGTTCCTTTAATTACACCCTGTACCATTTCTGATAAATAGCTTGTAGCATTATTTGTATTTAGATACCCAACGTAAAAATCAGTAGCATTTTCTATGAATTGGCTTCGATTATCACTATCGCCATTTTCTAAATTTTTGTCGATTTTTTCGTAAGTGCTTGGATATAGCCAAATTGCTGATCGTTGTTTATTTTCATAATTTTTCATATTTTATCTCCTTGTTCACCTAACTGACCACCCTTAAAGTGGCTTGTTACCTGTATTTTTTCTGTTTGCGACCACCTAGCCGACACAGTTTGTGGAAATACGTTCACCTTCGTCAAATCGCCGAAAGTGGCTTAACCGTGGGTTTTTTGGTCGGCACTGCCGTCCAATGTGTCTGCGACGACCACGTCGCTTTCTCCTGCAATTATTTATCACCATAGTCGTATATCTCCTTTGTACATATTATGCTATTTAACTATTCACATTTTCTTCAATTTGAACTATTGTCAATCACCTTTTCAACCATAGATTTCTTCAAAAAGACAAATCGGTTGTATCTGCCGTTGCCCATATTCAGCGATTTTGTTTTGTCGCCGTTGCTTGCGACTTCTATGAACTTTTCTTCAGCTAAGTATTTTAGAAGCTGTGTCGCTGAGATTGTAAAACCCTCGCCCTGTTCTTCGCATAATCTTTTCACAGCCTTGTGGGACATATCTTTGTTCAGATAAAAATATGTGTCATCTTGAAAACCTATAAAATTTTGTGGAAGCTGTTCTCTGTAACCTTTTGACGGAACTGAAACAACTTCTGCTTCGATTAACGAAACCAACTTTCGTATAAATTTTGTAGTTGGTTTTTCAATTTCAACCCTTAGAGCAAAACTTATCTTTACTTATCACCACTTAGTTGGTGACTATTCTTCTTCAATAAAATATAATGGATCTTCAAATGGCATGCTGTGTTTTTGTAGTCGTTTCTTTTGATAATTTGTCAGCTGTGTTTCAAGTCTGCGAGCAAGCCAAAAACCACACTTGAAACTTTCGATTGCCCTTGTGTGGCAAATTAAATCTTTGCTATCTACTATCTGCATAGCGTGACTTCTAACTGTTTTATCGCAGTTATTTAATAAGTAATCTAGCGATTCGGCAAACCTCTCTTGCACATCTTCGTCAATTTCAAAGTAAGTGTCAACTCAAATACACCTAGTAAAGCTAGATAAAAAGTGCTACACTGAGTAAAACGGAGGTGTGTACATGAAATATAGCAAAGAAGAAAAGGAAAAGATTTTAAAAGAGTACAACGCAAGTGGCATGAGTGCTGTGAAATTTTGTGAAACTCAAAAAGTTGGAGTTGCTACACTTAATAGGTGGTTAGGGTTTGAAAAAACAAAATTTTTAAAGCTAGGTTCAATTGAAAATAAAATAGAACAAAACGCAAAAGTAGATGAAATCTGCATGGAATTTTGCCATGGTCAGACAAAATTCCTGAAAATATCAAATTAAAATAAATAAAGCCTTCTTGCGTAAATAAATTAAATGCAAGAAGGCTTTTCTTTGTCAATATGTGTTTGAGTTGACGGTCACTTTTTATCCTCCCTTTTCTTACATTTCATCATAGGCGGTGATATTTGATTATCTAAAAAATATATTTGTGAAAATTATAATTCAAATACTTATAAAAGTCTTGATTTTTATAATTAAAGGGACTATACCTGTATCTGTAATGAAATTTATAGTAAGTTTGGAAGTTTTATCTACATAATCAGATTTAATTTAAAGGAGTAATCGAATGAATAATGTAAGAAGATACAAAAAAACTAAAGGCAAAATCTCGCATAAAGTTTTAGCAATTCTTTTGGCGGTAACACTTTTGTTTAGCTCTATGCCGATTAGTATGATGGAGGTTAGTGCAGACACAGGCACAGCTGACACATGGAACGGCACTTCTGCTGATACCGATTGGTATTACGAGGATACTGATGCGACAAGTTATGAAATCTCAACAGCAGCAGAACTTTCTGGTCTATCTGAGTTGTTATTATATGAAGTGGCAACATTTGCTGATGTCACAATAACTCTAACAGCTGATATTGACTTGAATAATGAACCTTGGACAGAAATTGGTAATCCTTCGGGTAATGATTTCGAGGGTATATTCGACGGTGATGGCCATACTATTAGTGGTCTGTACATTGATAGTTCTTATTCTTATTACCAAGGTCTTTTTGGTTGTACAGATGGTGCGACAATTAAAAATTTAGGCGTAATTAACCCTAACATTAGTGCTGATACTTTTGTTGGTGCTATTGTTGGTTATGCTGTGGGTACAACAATAATAGAAAACTGTTACACATCAGGTGGTTCTGTTACTGGTAAAGGTGATAATGTTGGTGGTGTAGTGGGCTATCTTGTGTCTGGTGCTGTAACAAACTGTTATAACATAGATACTGCCGTTACAGGTAACAATATGTATATTGGTGGTATTGTTGGTCAAGCTCAAGGCACTGTTTCTAACTGTTACAATACAGGTAATGTTAGTTCTAAAGGTATTGATATTGTTATTGATGAAGTTGATATGTTAGATATGTATGGAATATTCATTGGTGGTGTCGTTGGTGAAGCAAGTGCTGCTGTAACAAACTGCTACAGTGTAGGTGATGTTACAATTGAAGATGAAAATATAATGTTTATGGGCGATGATATAATAGATATAAGCTCTTTAACATATAAAGCTGGTGGTGTTGTTGGTTATTCTAGCAGTACAATAACAAACTGTTACTATGATAGCCGTAAAATCACAGATACAAGTATCTTAGACAGCACAAAAGACGGCATAGTTGGCGATAATTTAATGACAGGTGAAAAAGCTGTTGAAGATATGGGACTTAGCGATGAAATTTGGCAAGCTACAGACAGCTACCCAGTTTTAAAAAGTAGTACATCAAATACAGATGAATCAGTAACTATAGATATATCTGAGTATGGATATATTGTGTTTACTGAAGATGGTGTTTATTCATATTCATATTATGATAAATTTCTTGGCTATGCTTTTGAAGAAGTAGAGTTAGCGGCTTATGAAGTTCCAATTATCCTAACTGGAACAAAATCAGAAATATTAATCGCTGTTGAAAGTGGTACACATGATATTACTTTTTCAGATGTAAATGCGAATAGCTCTGCAACTTATGGCTCTTTGTACATAGCAGGTGGTGTTGCAAACGTAACTGTTGCAGACGATACTGTTAATACTTTTAATGGTCATCTCACAGATATTGTTGTGTTAAGTGGTGCAACTTTAAATATCGATGGTGGCACAGAAAACACAGGTGTGTTAACTGTGAATGATGATACTGATTGGAATTGGAGTTATGGATCAGGTATAGGTTCGTATTGCAACGGAAGTTCATATGAAGAATGTGGAACAATTACAATTTCTGGTGCAACTGTGAACGCTTATGGTAGCAGTGGTGGTGCTGCAATAGGTGGCTCTGGTGCTACTATAACTATAGACGATAATGCAATTGTCAACGCAACTTCTGCTGGTGCAGGTGCTGCTATTGGTAATAGCCAAGATGGCATTGCAACAGACATAACAATCACAGGTTCAGCAGATGTAACAGCTGTAAATTCTAGTACTATGTATAGTGGTGGTTCTGCAATTGGTGGTGCTTATACTAGCGTTACTGGTAACATCACAATTTCAGGTAATTCTAAAGTATATGCAAGCTCCACAACAGGAACAGCAATTGGTGGTGGTTATTCCAGTAGTGCAGGTAACATTTTAATTTCTGGCAATGCTACTGTTACAGCAAACGGTGGAACTAATTCATCAGATGATGGCGCTGGTATAGGTAGTGGTAAATTTTATAAGGGAACTGAAGGAACAATAACAATTCAAGACTATGCAAATGTAACTGCAACTGGTGGTTCATTTTCAGCTGGTATTGGTACTGCTCAGTCTTCATATATTGATACAATCAACATCACAGGTGGTATAGTTAATGCAACAGGTGGTGTAGATGCTTATGGTTTTAATGATAGTGGTGCTGGTATCGGTACTGGTTACTATGGCTCTGTAAATGAAATCAATATTTCAGGTGGACGTGTTACTGCATACGGTAAAGCATACAGTGCTGCAATCGGTGGTGGCTGTCAAAGTTATGGTGGCGAAATAAGTATTACAGATACTGCTTATGTAGTAGCTGTCCCAGCTAATGCTGGATTTGCAATCGGTAACGGTAATGAATTCGATGGTACAGGCGATTTTGGCTATAACTCTGCTGGTACTAATGCTGTTATTTATATCGAAAGTGCAAGTAACTTTAAGGCATATTCAACAGATTATTTTGGCGACTGTACATTCACTAATACAGGCGATGTTGAGTTCATTCAAATCAACTATTTTAGCAATCAAGTAGGCGAGGATAAAACAACTGAAATAAAAAACAGCGAAGGCAATTCTATTACAAGTTTCTCTAGTAGCCGAGCTTACACTGGTATAATTCTTGGTATCGATAGCGCATATGCAGATGATACATACACAGTTTACTATGACGGTGAAATTCAAATGCACAAAAATGAATTAAGCGAAGGTCAAGTAAGCACCGATTTTACAATAACTGACGGATATTCTTATTATACTAATGTTGAAGATGCTGAATATCCTGAATTTGCTAATGATTATATAGATTTTGATGTTGATATGGATTATACTGACGCTAATGTAAGCCTTGTTGTATATGCGTATAACGTACTTAATTCAACTAACTCATACCAATGGCAAATCAATACAGATGATGGCTTTGTAAATATCGACGGTGCAACATCTGGTGAATACACAGTTCCACAAACTACAGTAGTTGGTACTTACGAGTATCGAGTAGTTCTAACAAGTAAATATAACTACAACGGTGGCGTTCCAATGACACAAGTTGTTTCAGACGTTATAACTCTTACTGTTGGCCAAGCAGATAATGAAATTACAGGTTTAAGCATAGACGGTTGGATTTATGGAGAATATGACGAAAAAGAAAATTCACCAACAGCAACAGCAACCGATGGTACAATTTCATATACTTATTATTCTGATATAGACTGCGAAAAAGAAGTAGAAGATATCACAACAGCAAACGTTGGAACTTATTATGTAGTTGCAAGCGTTGAAGAATCCGATAATTATAAAGCAGGAACAAGTGATGTTGAAAGCTTTACAATTTCAGTAAAAGAATTAGAAACTACTGACATATCTATTGAAGATATTGAAGAAAGTTATATTTTCACAAATAGCGAATTAGAGCCAATTCCAACAATTATGTATGGTGATATTGAATTGGTACAAGATACAGATTACGAAGTAACATATAGCTCTAACACAGATGTAAGCACAGATACAGCTACAATAATAATCACTTTTATAGGTAATTATAGTGGCGAAACAAGCACAACATTTGACATAGTATATGCAGATGTCGCAACTGATTCATATGCAGTAACAACTGATGACTGGACTAATGTCTATGAAATTACAGCTGCTGACGGTTACAAGGTTTCAACTTCAGTAGACGAAGTTTTTGGTGATAGCATAACAGTTACAACCGATAGCGAAACAACTGACGGCACAGAAGTTACTTTCTATATTGAAAATACAGACGGAACTATTGCACAAAAAACAGTTACTTGTAAATTGGATACAGTAGACCCAACAGTTACAGTTGAAATTGAGTCAAACTCATTTAAAGAATTTATAAACAATATTACATTTAATCTATTCTTTAAAAACACAGTAGATGTAAAAATTGAGGGTACTGATACTTTAAGTGGTGTTGCAAGTGTTGAATATCAAAAAGTAGCAACAACAGATGATTATAATGAAGACGGAATTTGGATATCTAAAGATAGCTTTAGTGTAGAACCTACTGAAATATTTGTTGTATATGCAAAAATTACAGACAAAGCAGGTAATGTAACAATAGTTAATTCAACAAGCATTACAGCTTATACAGACAGCACACCTGAAACAGCAAGCTTTGATTTTGTAAAATCAGGCGAAGATACAAACAAAACTGTAGAAGTAGAGCTAAACGGAAACACAATTAGCTCAATAACATATGGCGAAAGAACTGTTTCTGACAGCAATTACACAATCAGTGAAGAGGTTGATGGTGTAACAACAATTACATTCTTAAGTACATATTTAGGTGACTTTGTCGGTGGAACTTATACATTTATAGTGAATTATAACCCACTAGGCGAAAGCTATGTAGATACTCAAGATAACGAAGCACCAACATCAACAACAATAACAGCAAATATCTATGAAGTTATTACAGATAATACAGTCACTAAGCAATCAACTGGATATAACAGTACTTCGCAATCACCAGTTATTCCAACAGCTGAAACAGTGGACGAAACTCTAGTTATTAAATATCAAGATGATAACGGCGACTATACTTTAACAGAAATCCCAAGCTTTATAAATGTTGGAACATATACAGTTAACTATGAATTATCAGCCGATAACCACATAACAGCTTATGGCGAAATTTCACTTGAGATAATTAAAGCTAACCCAAGCTATGAAATTCCAACAGGCCTAGAGTCAACTTATGGCGATACACTAGCAGGCGTAACACTTCCAAGCGGATTTGCATTTGAAGATGAGCTTACAACTCCAGTTGGCGAAACTGGTATAAATACATTTATGGTAACTTATACTCCAAACGATACCAATAGCTACAATGTGATAACTGGCATTGAAGTAAGCATCAAAGTTTCTATACAAGAGGTCGAAGTAACTGGTAATGCAGATGTATCAATTGCTCCAGAAGTAGAAAGCCAATTGCTAGAAGAACTTTTCACTGAGGAAGACGTTTCTGAAAATACTGACTTAAAAGTTAGTGTTAAGGTTGATATTGTAGAAACAGAAAATATGGACAAAACTTCACAAGCACAGTTCGATAAATATTTAGAAAGCTACAGCGAGAACTTAGCTGAAAATGAAGTTGTAACTCAAGCTACAATTTTTGATATTTCGGTTATTAAATCTCTAGCAGGTGTTGAAGAAAATATAACAGAACTTAAAACTCCTATTAGAATAATAATCGATATTCCACAAGAATATCAAGATGAAGACAGAGAATTCTTTATCCTAAGAAACCACGACGGCGAGATTACAATTCTAGAAGATTTAGACGTAGATCCTACAACAATCACAATAGAAACCGATAGATTCTCTAATTACACATTAAACTACACAGAAACAGCAGAAGCAGAATCAGAAACTCCTGACACAGGAGATAACAGTTCTCCACAAACATTAATCGTAATAATGTTCGTATCACTATTCGGTGTTTTTGTAGTGGGTAAAAAAAGATTAGCTAAATTTTATTAAATAAAAAAGCACATAAAACTTAAGGGCGACCAACAGGTCGTCCTTAAGTTTTTTGGCTCAATGTCAATAGTTGGGGTTACATTAAAATAGAAAAGATATGAAAGGTGTTAGCTTTTGAAAAGTTGGCATCTTTTTTGTTAGATTATTTGTCAAACATGAAAAGGATACGGTTTCTAAAACGATTAAAGTTCCTGTATCCATAGGCATTGCGTTTAAGAACTTTAATTTTGTTGTTACATCCTTCGGTAAAGCCGTTAGTTAAAGGGATTTTGAGAGAATTAAGAATACCAGATGACCAATTTTCAAAGGTTTTTGCACACTTAACAAAGGATTTAATATCAGATTCTCTAGCATATTCGATCCAATCAAAAAAGTCTTTTTTGCAGGTTTCAATATTTTCAGATTTATAGAATTTGAAAAAATCTTCTTTAATAAAATAAGCCGAAGAAAGAGTAGGTGAACAATCAAGCATAACCATAACTTGAGTTTTTTGTTCATCGTTTAAAT
>JAWXUM010000086.1:0-8143 GCA_044432645.1 Clostridia bacterium
AAATAATCAATTAAAACCTGAGCAATATAAAAAGTTATGCGAAATAAACTTCGATTTCAGAAACTCAAAAGAAGTTAAATTCGAAGATGAATGGGAAAAGAATTACCACAAGCTGTACGGAATGGTGAAAATAAATAACCGATTTCCAAATTACAGAGAAAACTCAAACTTAATGCAATGGCTAAAATATCAAAAATCAAGAACAAATATAACATCTGTTCAACAAGAAAAGTTGAGCCAGTTGGAACAGATGGTTAATTTATAAAGGATGCAATATGAGTGAAAAAAAGAAACTTTTAATATATGCACATTATTACATACCTGACACAGCTTCAACTGGGCAGATATTAAAAGAGCTTGCAGAAGGAATGTTAGAAACATTCGATATTACTGTAATCTGCGTTGTTCCTAGTTATTTAGGGACAATTGAAGACAAATATAAAAAGCAAAAATATTACCACGAGAAAATAAATGGTGTAGATATTTTAAGAATACGAGTTCCTGAGTTTAGCAAAATTAATAAATTTAGCAGAATTAAAAATATTATTTCATATTTTTTTGGGGCTATGTCAGCTACATTTAAAGTCGGAAAACAAGATTATGTCTTTTCAATTTCTCAGCCACCAATTATTGGAGGACTACTCGGAGTTTGGGGTAAATGGGTGAAAAAGGCTAAGTTTATTTATAATATTCAAGACTATAACCCAGAGCAAATAATTGCTGTGAATTATAGTGGAAACAAAATTGTTCTTGGAGCAATGATGTTTTTTGATAAATTTAGTTGCAAAAGAGCCGATAAAGTTATTGTAGTTGGACGTGATATGGTTGAAACTTTAAAAAGTCGATTTGACAATAAAAAAGTTCCAATGCATACATTTATTAATAACTGGATAGATGAAAAAGAGATTTATCCTTTGCCACAAGATAATCATAAAATAGTA
The DNA here is from genome assembly GCA_044432645.1 of Clostridia bacterium. Taxonomy (GTDB): domain Bacteria; phylum Bacillota; class Clostridia; order Oscillospirales; family Acutalibacteraceae; genus SIG603. The sequence goes on from JAWXUM010000086.1 coordinate 942, forward strand.
GTTTTTAAAAAGAAATATGATTTAGAAGATAAATTTATAATTATGTATTCAGGTAATATTGGACTTTACTATGACTTAGAAAATATATTCAAAGTTATGGAAAAATTTCCACACGGAACAAAAACAGAAACAGGAAAAGATGTAGTTTTTGCATTTGTTGGTGCAGGTAGCATACTAGATAAATTGGTAATGTATAAAGAAGAAAAGAAAATGGATAATGTAATCTTTATTCCATACCAAGACAAAGTAGATTTGAACTACAGTTTAAATTCAGGTGATGTTCACTGGGTTGTAAACGCAAAAGGTATCAAAGGTGTAAGTTGTCCTTCAAAATGTTACGGTGTTATGGCCACAGGAAAACCAGTTTTAGGGGTACTTGAAGATGGCTCTGAGTGTTCGCTTGTTATAAATGAAACAAATTGTGGTCTTTGCTGTGAGCCAGAAAAATATGACGAGATAGAAAATCAAATAAAGTGGTTTATAGAAAATTCCGAAACACAAGAGTCAAAACAAATGGGTAAAAACGGCAGAGATTATTTAATGAAAAATTTAACAAAAGATGTTTCTGTGAAAAAATATATAAAAGAAATTTTGGAGTGTTAATATGGAAAAAATGCAAATGTTTTCTAATAAAAATTTTTCGAAAAAAATCACAAGAATATCGTTTGTTTTATCCATATTTGTAATTTATATACATACAGGAAGTTTGCAGTATTATGGTTGGGAAAATGATGGTTTTGAAAATTCAGCATGGATTATTCAACGAATAATAGGAACTGGTTTTGGCTCGTTAGCGGTTCCAACCTTTTTTATGATTTCAGGCTTTTTGTTTTTTAGAAGTGTTAATGTAAATGAAAAGAATATTCGAAACGTAATTTTCAAAAAAAATAAAAAAGAGAGTTAATACACTTTTAATACCGTATTTGATGTGGTGTTTCTTTGGAACATTGTTCTATATGGTAGTACCACATATACCAATAGCAAATGCATTTATGAATGGTAGTGCAATAGATATTAATGTCAAAAATTTAATATTTGGAACTTTGTTTCATGAAGCGTATTATCCATTTTGGTATTTAGCAACTTTGATAATATTAGTTTTATTAACCCCGTTGTTTGCACTAGTATTGAAAAATAAAATAATGTCATTTGTTTTTCTTGTCATTTTATGTGTTGGAGCTGTATTTGATATAGTATTTCCTGAAATAACTTGTCAGTCATCTTTCTTTTATTTTTTGGGATGTTACCTTTCAGTATATTTTAGAGGATATTTTGAAAAAACATATAGCTGTAATGAAAAAATTATTGCTTTTATTTTATTGGGAGTTAGCCTTATTAGTCGAAGTTTTCTGTCGATAGAAGTTTTAAATAAATTTTTATTATATCTATCTCCAATATTAGTTTGGATTTCATCTGATGTTTTTACTTGGAAAATAACAAACTTTCAGAAACAATCATTTTTTATATATGCATCGCATGTGATACTTGTTACTTGTGTTAATAAATTTTTATTATCAATGGTGTCTATTAATCAGATTAGTGTATCTATGGTGTATATTGTTTCACCCATAATAACGTTAGGTGTGATTTATTCACTGTATAAAATTTTTATATGGAAATTTGATGGATTTTATTCTTTGATTTGTGGAAATAGAAAATAGAAGTGGAGTGCTAATGAATAGTAACTGGTTTAAAATTTTAATGAAATTTACAAAAGTTCAATATGGTAAAAAACTTTTACTAAAAGGTGTTCCAGTGATTTTTAATAAAGGTGGAGCAACTTTAAAAATAGGGGATAATGTAACTGTTAAAAGTAGTTTTCTTTTCAATTTAATTGGACTGTATTCAAGGACAATTATAGTGACAAGAACTCCAGAAACTGAAATTATTATCGGCGATAATGTAGGAATTTTAGGCGAGATAATCTATTCAAGCAAATAAAATGTTTTATAGATAATTTAGATATAGAATAGTTAAAACAAATGGTAAAAAACGTCAGAGATTATTTGGTGGAAAATCTAACTAAAGACGTTTCTGTGAAAAAATACATAGAAAAAATTTGGAGTGCTGAGAAATTATGATTAATACAACTATATTTTTGATTTTTTTAGTTTTATGTATATTAAGCTTTGAATTTTTCTCTAAAACTAATAACAAAAATAGTGAATTTATGTCATTTGCTCATGCTGATATATATCGAGGCATAGCAACTTTGATTATAATATTACAACATGTTTCAGGACTGTATGGGACTAGGCTCTTTACCCCATTAGGTGGCATAGGAGTAGCTATATTTTTAATTTCGTCAGGATATGGGTTGAATGAATCTTACAAAAAATTGGGTGATATCAATTTGTTAAAATACACTCAAAAATATTGGAAATCAAAATTATTTAGAGTGTTTTACCATATGCGTTTTTTATTACTATAATTACTATTTTATCAGGTGAATTTAATTTAAAAACTTATTTATTAGACATCTTATGCATTAATCCATCATATTGGTATTTAGGGATTTTATTGTTTAGCTATTTAATATTTTTCATTATAAGCATTTCAAGTAAAATATATCGTTATAAATACATAATAATATTTTTATCCAGTGTTTTTATTTTCTTTGTGGGCTCATCTATTTGGGCAGAACAAGCTATTTCTTTTTTGATTGGAATATATATTTCTGATAATAGAGAAAAAGTCAAATCTTTATTTTCAAAGTTGGCAATACAAATATCCTTGTTTGCTGTTGGTGCAATATTACTTTGCTTAAAACAAATCTCGGTAATAAGAGTATTAGACGGAACTTTTATGTGGAGCTTAATACAGTTAATGATGAAAGTAAGTTTTGCTATTTTTATAATAATTATATCATGGGCGTTTTTTAAGTATTTAAAATTTAATTTTTTTGTATTTATAGGCAAGATGAGCTTGGAAATGTATTTAGTGCATTTAAAATGTCTTTATTTTTTAAATATTGAAATTGTATTTGAACCCGTATTACAAATTATTATTTTTTTCACTATTACTATTATTGTTTCATGGTTGTTCAATTATTTAGTAAATAAATTTAATGCGAGTAGGTTTAAATTATAGTTTTATAAAACATTTAGATCAATTAGAACCAATTTTAAGAAAAGATTATAAAAAATTATAGAGAGGGTGTGGAAGAGTGAACAGTAATTGGTTTAAAATTTTGATGAAACTTACAAAAGTTGAATATGGTAAAAAGCTTTTACTGAAAGGTGTTCCAGTGATTTTTAATAAAGGTGGAGCAACTTTAAAAATAGGGGATAATGTAACAGTTAAAAGTAGTTTTCTCTCCAATTTGATTGGGCTTTATTCAAAGACAATTATTGTTACAAGAACTCCAGAAGCTGAAATTGTTATTGGCGATAATGTAGGAATTTCAGGTGCAACAATTTATGCAAGAAAGTCAATACATATTGGAGATAACTGCTGTATTGGTGGAAATGTAAAGATTTTGGATAATGACTTTCACCCAATAGAAATTGAAGCACGTAATCAAGATATAAAAGATAAAATTGGCACAAAGCCAATAAAAATAGGCAAAAACTGTTTCATAGGTTGCAACTCAATCATCCTAAAAGGTACAACTATAGGGGACGGATGCGTAGTAGGTGCAGGAGCAGTAGTAAGTGGGAAATTTGAAGAAAACTCTGTAATAGCTGGAAACCCAGGTAGGGTTATAAAGAGGTTGTGAGGTAATATGATAGATTTAACAGTTGTAATTCTTACAAAAAATGAAGAAAAAAATATACGAAAATGTATTGAGTCTTTTAATGGGATAGTTAAGCGATTTGTCATAGTTGATAGTTTTAGTAATGATAAAACAGAAGATATTTGTGATCAATTAAATACTGAATTAAAAAAAGCAGGTAGCAAATTAGACTTTTATCAAAATAAATGGGTAGATTATGCAACTCAGTTAAACTGGGGATTAACTCAAACTAATATTGACACAATGTGGTCAATGCGTATGGATGCTGATGAAGAATTAATGATAGATTTATCGAATGAAATAGATAGCAAATTAGATAATATTAAAGAACCTATAAATGGTGTTGTTCTTCGTAGACGAGTTTATTTTATGGGAAGATGGATAAAGCATGGTGGACGTTATCCAGAATTGTTACTTAGAATATTTAGAACAGGAAAAGCACTTTGCGAACAAAAAATAATGGATGAACATATGATTTTATCAGATGGTGAAACTGTTGAATTTAAAAACGACTTAATGGATAATAACCAGAAAAATCTTGAGTGGTGGACTGCGAAACATAACTGGTATAGTAACAGAGAAGTGTTGGATCATCAAATGACTGTTGAAAATCAATTGGATACAGCTCTTGAGGAAAATGGAGAATCCACAGAACAAGCTAAAATGAAACGTAAAGTGAAAAATGGCGGATATTATAAATTACCAAAATTTTGGAGAGCTCATATTTATTTTATTTATAGATATTATTTAAAATTAGGCTTTTTAGATGGTGAAGAAGGTAGAATTTTTAATTTTTTACAAGCATATTGGTATAGGTTTTTGGTTGATGCGAAAATGTACGAATGTGAAAAAAAAGGAATAAAAATGGAAGAACAAGGCGACTTGAAAGTTTAGGTGAGTATGAAAAAAATACTAATAATAATGGGACGATACTTGCCAGGATATAAAGATGGTGGACCAGTTCGTTCAATAAAAAATTTAACAGACTTTCTTGGCGATGAATATGAGTTTAATATTTTAACATGTGACCGTGATCATGGTGATGTGAACGCTTATCCTAATATTAAAGTTAATGCTTGGAATAAAGTAGATAACGCAAACGTTTACTATGTGTCTCCTAAGGGGTTTAAACTAGCTATTATTAAAGAACTTTCAAATAAAAATGATTTAGTATATATTTGTGGTTGTTTTAACGATTATGCTATAAATACATTAATATTAAAAAGGTTAGATAAAATTAAAGTTCCAGTTGTAGTAGCGAGTATGGGGCTGTTTTCACCAATGGAGTTTAATCTTAAATATAGGAAAAAGAAAACATTTACAACTGTATTTAATGTTTTAGGTCTATTTAAAAATATTTATTGGTCTGCAACTTCAAATTTGGAAATTTCAGAAATAAAGCAACAAGTAAAATCTAGGGATAATCAATTTCTAATTGCTGAAGACTTACCGAGAAAAGTGAAAAATATTAAAATTAATAAAACAAAAAATATTAACGCTTTAGAAGTCACATGGATATCAAGGATTACACACAAAAAGAATTTACAGCAAGCTATTAATATTTTAAGCACAATTAAATATGATATAAAATTTACAATATATGGTCCAATACATACACAAGAATATTGGTATGATTGTCAAAAGTCAATAAAAAAATTGCCATCAAATATTAAATGTGAGTACAAAGGTAATGTAGAATCAGAAAATGTTGTCAAAACATTGTCAAATCATCATGTGTTTTTATTCCCTACTCTTGGTGAAAATTACGGACATGTCATTCAAGAAGCTTTATCAGCTGGTTGCCCTTGTATATTAAGCGACCAAACACCATGGAAAAATTTGGAAGAAAACGATGTAGGATTTGTGTGTGAACTGAGTGATGAAAATAAATTTATAAAAGCTATAGAATATTACGCAAAAATGAATGAACAGGAATTTAATAAAGTTGCACAATCAGCACTGGATTATGCTATTACAAATAGCAATGACAAAGTGAAAAATACAGGATACAGAAAAATTTTTGAGTTAGGGTAATTAAATGAAAGTATTATTTTTAACAAATATACCATCTCCATACAGAGTTGATTTTTTTAATGAATTAGGTAAACTGTGTGATTTAACAGTCATGTTTGAATCTAAAAAAGCGAAAGCTAGAGATAAGTCATGGGAATATAGTAATTACAAAAATTTCAACGCTGTATTTTTAAACGGGATAAAAGTCGGAGAAGCTGAAGCTTTTTGTCCAAGTGTTATAAAGTATTTATCTGAAAAAAAATACGATTCTATTGTAGTTGGTGTTTATTCATCTCCTACAGGAATGTTGGCTATAGAATATATGAAAATGAAAAAAACACCTTTTATATTAAGTACAGATGGTGGTATTGTAAAAAACGATAATATTTTAAATCATAAAATTAAAAAACATTTTATTTCTTCGGCAACAGCTTGGCTATCCACTGGAAAAACAGCGACTGACTATTTATGTCATTATGGTGCTGAAAAAGATAAGTGCTATGTGTATCCATTTACATCTGTTTCTAAAGAGAAAATACTGAAAAAAGTATTGACTTCTGATGAGAAAAATATGTATAAAAGCACTCTATCAATAAAAGAAAGCAAAATGATCATTTCGGTAGGACAATTCATACACAGAAAAGGATATGACATATTATTAAAAGCATGTTCAGGACTAGATGAAAATATTGGAATATATATAATTGGTGGGACACCTACGACTGAATACTTAAATTTAGTGGAACAGTATAATTTAACAAATGTGCATTTTTTAGATTTTATGCCACCAGATAAATTAGAAAATTATTTTAAAGCAGCTGATTTATTTGTACTTCCTACAAGAGAAGACATTTGGGGACTTGTTATTAATGAAGCTATGGAATATGGACTTCCGATTGTGACTACAAATAAATGTGTGGCAGGATTAGAGTTAGTCGAAGATGGTATAAATGGCAAAATTGTTGATGTGGATGATATAAACCAATTAGCAGAATCAATAAATAAAATTCTTTCAGACAATTTTTTATTAGAAAAATATAGTTTGAATAGTTTAGAAAAAATACAAGAATATACATTAGAAAATATGGCTAAAAAGCATATCGAATTTTTAAAAAACATTGTAAAAGAAAAGAGGATATTATGAAAGTAGTGTTATTAGCTGGAGGATTTGGTACGAGAATATCTGAAGAATCTCATTTGAAACCTAAACCAATGATAGAAATTGGAGAAATGCCTATTTTGTGGCATGTTATGAAAAATTTTTCATTTTATGGATTTAATGAATTTATAATATGTGCAGGGTATAAGCAACATATTATAAAAGAATGGTTTGCTGATTATTTTATTCACACTTCTGATATTACATTTGATTTTTCAAATCATAATGAAATCATAATACATAATAAAAAAGTAGAACCGTGGAAAGTTACTATATTGGATACAGGTCTAAACA
>JAWXUM010000087.1:0-8049 GCA_044432645.1 Clostridia bacterium
CACACCCAAAGCATCCTGATTTTATTTATAAAGTTGATTATGGATATCTTGAAAACACTTCTTCAATGGATGGTGGAGGTATTGACATTTGGAAAGGCACTAACGGAAACAAAGTTGATACTATAATCTGTATTGTCGATTTAACCAAAAAAGATAGTGAAATTAAAATTCTTATAGGTTGCACCGAAGAAGAAAAAGAAATTATTTATAAAACTCATAATGAAACCGAATTTATGAAAGGTGTTATGGTAAGAAGATATGAATAGAAGAATTATTGACGATATTACAAATTTTATTTTTATTAATGATAAACCACAAAAAGCAGATATAATTATGATACCAGGTGCTTCTTCGCCTGATTTACCTGAGTATGCTGCAGAATTATATAAACAAGGATTTTCTAATAAAATTATCCCAGCTGGTAAATATAGCATCAAACATGGAAAATTTGTTGGAGTAAAAGAAAAGCAAGATTTTTACAATAAAGAATATCTAACCGAATGTGATTTTTATTGTGATGTGCTTAAAATTAACGGAGTTTCCCAAAATGATATTATATGTGAAGATATGTCTATGAGTACAAGAGAAAATGCAATCTTCTCAAAAGCTAAACTTGATGAAGAAAAAATAGATGTTAAAACTGCTATAATTGTTTGTAAAGCTTTCCATGCAAGAAGATGTTTAATGTATTATCAACTTGCTTTTCCAAATACTGAATTTATTATTTGTCCAGTTAATGGATTAGGTGTAACGAAAGAAAACTGGTGGACTTTTGATTATGGAATTAAACGTGTGTTAGGTGAAGTTACTAGAATAGGAAATCAGTTTAATACTGATTTTGAGAAAAATATTAAGGGTGACTTATGAAAACGTACACAATTTGTGGCAGTATGAAATTTGCTACTCAAATGAAAGAAATTGCTTGGGAATTGGAAAGCATTTATGGATATAATATTTTGCAATGTGTTTATAATGATGAAAATAAGCCAATATCTCAAGATGTTATGAAAAAATTAGGTGAAATTCATTATAGAAAAATCGATTTGTCCGATGGAATATACGTTGTGGACATTAATGGTTATATTGGCTCATCTGTCAAAACTGAAATAGAATATGCATTAAAAAATAATAAAGAAGTAATTTATCATAGTCAATTTAAATAAATATTGGAGGTAATTAAATGGTATACTATCATGGCAGTGAAATTGGTGGGCTAGAAATCTTGAAGCCTTTTGTTTCAGAACACGAAAAATTCTATGTGTATTTTTCTGCGAATCCAGTTTTAGCTTTAATATATTCTGTTCGATTAGTTTCAAAGCCATTTAGCTTTTATCCTTATGGATTTAATAATGGTGTAGTTGAGTATATTGAATACTATCCAAATGCTTTTCATAAAGTATTTAGTGGTAAAACAGGATATTTATATGAATGTAGCAATATAGAAAATATGGAAAATCCAACAAATATCAATTCTGTTTTAACTGTTCAAAAAGAAGTTGCTGTTGATAATGTTAAACAAATTATAAATCTCGAAAAACAATTTTTAGATTACGAAAAGCAAGGCTTGTTTAAAATTAAAAAATATGAGCAAATCACAGAAAAAGAATTAAACTTTATCAATAATTATTTTCTGGATTTAATAGATGAACATGATTTGAAAAGTAAACCCAATTTAGATATGAGCAGATTTATAGCAGAGAATTTTCCAAATGTATGGGAAAATTGAAATATAAAAATTTAAGATAAGACACTTACAAAAAAGTAGGTGTCTTATCTTTTGTCCTAAAAATAGAATATCAAATCTTGAGCCACTGTAAACAAAGAAAAGTGTTGCCACTTTTAAAGCAGATGATAGGTACATCAACAACAATTGAATATAGAAGTTGACAGCTTATCCAAGTTTCAAAACCATTGGAAGTGCAGTAGGAATGAGTGTGAATACTGTTCAAAATTATGTAAAAAGTTTAGAAGATAAGAATTTTATCTCAACCGAGTCAACTTCTATTTTTAGAAAAACTGGCGAAAAGGTAAACGGAAATTTGCTCTACACAATCAAACCAATAGCCGAAACTATCCAAACTTTCCACGAAAAGCAAATGACAGAGTTTGAAAGGCAAAATGCAATTTACCGATTTGAGAAGAAAAACAGCAGAGTTTTTGAGCTGTACTATGTAGAAATTGCAACTGGATTAAGACGTGACGAGATACTGTGCCTCGTAAAGACCGAAAATCCACATATCTGTTTGCTATTTTTACCCATATCTGCGTTGTCGTCAATCGGAATATGCAAGTATCCCTCAATCATCCGCCTTGATATGAATAAAAATATCTAAACATCTATTGCGAATTTTCGGTCTTTACAAGGCACTGGTCTAAAATGGAAAGATATAGATTTAACAGAAAGAACAATCACAGTTCACAGGCAAATTATGAGAGTAAATAGCGAAGTTATCGAGAGTCCACTTAAAACAAAAAATTCCTATCGGAAAGTTCCAATCGGAGTTGATGTGATTGAGATATTGAAGTTTTTAAAAGCAAATTCCACAAGTGAATATGTTTTCTGTAATAAAGATGGCAATGCAATCTCACCAGATAGCGTTCTAAATATGCTACACCGAGTTTTGAAAAGAGCAAACTTGCCAAAGGTCAGATTTCACGATTTAAGGCACACATTTGCAACGCTTGCCTTGCAAAATGGAGTGGATATTAAAACAGTTTCATCAATCCTAGGTCACTTCTCAGCAGGCTTCACACTTGATACTTACACCCACGTAACCACAACAGCACAGCTAAACGCAGCTAACACAATGAGTGGAATTTTAACAAACGCAACCACCTCAAAAATTGATACGCTGTAATCAAAGAGAGAAATTATGGCGACCTTATGGTCGCCATAATTTTATAACTTTATTTTAATGTAGAATTAAATCTATACCAACCTTCATAGTTTTTCACTTTTTCAAGCACAAACATATTTGATACATATTTTTCGAAATCGTCGCCTTGTATATATCCGATTCCTTCTTCTTCGGTAGTCAAGCTTCCAGCTGTTTGAAAGTAAATTATTAATATATCCTCTACGTTTGTTATTTCAATTTGACCTGTTATAGAAGTACTAGCATATTCTTCTGGCAAAGTATATGTAGAATTACTTAAAATTTCATCATCACTTAAAATTATTGATACATATTCTTCTCTAAGTCTCATTTGATTATTATTTTGTACACTTATCATTATATTTGATATACAAAAGCTAATAGCCAATGATATTATAACTATTATAAATGGAATACTTGATTTTTTATTAAATCTTTTGTTTTGCCTAAAATTTTTGATATTAGTTATTAAAAAACTTAAAAATGTGGTAGGTACAATAATTATTGTCGAAAAAATAATTATTGCAAATAAAAATAATGCTAAAACACCAATATTATTTGTGTCAAACCATATTATAAAAGTTGATATAAATACAAATGTTCCAAAGATAATTGATAAATTTTTCATAATTTATTCTCCGTTATAATAATTAAATATTCCACTATCACTTGGGGATGGTCCAGGAACTGGGTTTCCTACGGTTACTGTTGGATAATTATATAAGTACCAATCCGATTCGAATTTTTTTATGCCCATTTTTATAAAATCTTGGTCGCCGTAATTATCACCAAAGTCAGAAAATAATCTTTTCAATCCGCTTAAATCATTGCTACTTATAAAATCTGAATATATTTGATAAAACCCAGCACTAGCAAGTAATATAGTATCACCTATACCAGCGGCTTTTCCGAAATATCCATAACTTATATTTCCTGGTGCATCTCCAGTATATAATTTGTTTTCGTATATACAATATAATAAATTCTTATATTTTGAATTAGAATTTTTCAGGTCGTATTTAGCGTTAGTTTTGACATTGTTAGCAAAATAAATCAAATCTCCTCTGTGGTCTGCAAAGGTTTGAGCATTGTTACGCATAAGAGAGTTTAAGTCGTTTGTAACATCTAAAATATTAAATCTACGTTTAATTTCTGTAAGTGTTATAGGGAAATTTAAGGTTATTTTTGATAAATTTGAATATACACTATTCTCTATACTAATATGAATATTTGACATACCTTGAAGTGCATTTTTAATATTATCTGAATTTGTATTGCTGATATAATAGTCTTTCTCTACTCCAGTTTTTACATCTTTATAAATTTCTTCTGTTAACGAGTTGATAATTTTTTTAAAATAACTAGCATGACCATTGTAACTTGAATTATAAAGTTTAGTTTTGAACAACAAATTTTCATAGTATTCAATATAATCTTTTGAACAAATGAATTTTGAGCATTTACCATTCAATTTGAAAGAATAGCTACTTGTTTCAATACATATTAAAACATCAGTGTAAAATCTTTGTCGCATTTACTAAAAATTTTATCTAAAGATAAAAAGAAGTATAAATTATTTGATTTATTGTCTATTGCATATTTTTTTCCCCAAGAAACTGCTTTTTTTAGAAGATCAATTCCTGAAGATTGATTTAAATAGGAGTTAGATTTAACAAATTTAACAGCATTAGCAAGTTCTGTTTCGCTTGCTTTTGAATTAAGTTTAGTACTACTGTCAGATAATGTCAATAGTGAAACTATAGAATTCTTTTTACTATATTCGTTTCCGTAAGCTTTACAAATATCATTTAAACTTATTACATATTTTTCTAAATTATTTCTATATGTACTTTGAACATATCTTAAGTATTTTGAGTTGCTATTTAAATCATAATAAATTTCATCTAAGCATTTTTTTATGTCAGCACATAATGTAACTATACATTCTTTGTATTTGTTGTAGTTATTATATATTAGATTTGAAAAATAATAAGAAGAGTTTAATTTTTTAAAATAATTTTCCGAACCTACTATACAACCATTACTACCTTTTAATTCTTCGAACATATTTTACTTCCTTGTTTTTTTATTTAAAGTACTTTATGTGTTTACTATATCACAAGTATATACTGACATTCAATGACATCTTTTTAATGAGTAAAATATATTTGTCCACTTTTTGGTATGGTTTATTTCCCGTATGGGTCAAGTTATGGGTCGGGGGTTGATTTGTTTGAAAAAGGGTAAAAAAATAAAGGCTATTTAGTTAAATAAAAAGGTGGAAGCTTTTTATTATCGAGGAGCGTTGTCAGTGAAGAACCGACAAGTTTCTGCCTAAATAGACTTTATTTTTTATACAATCTAAACAAATTGTATAAGCTTTATGAACTTTGAGATAAAAATAAAGCTTACATTAAGCAAGCTTTGTTTTTATAAGTTTGGTTGCGGAGGCCAGACTCGAACTGACGACCTTCGGGTTATGAGCTTTGCTATAAGCGAAAAATTCAGTTTTTATGGGGCTTTATAGCCATTTTTAGTCCATAAAATCACCGAAAACCCGAGTGTCATTTCCACCCAGTCCACTGTCTCCGTCCCAGTTTTTCCTATTATGGGTCAAAACATGGGTCAAACCTTAAAAGTAATAAAGTCTAATTTGATTTTTTATTAAAATAAGCTCTCAAAATTTGCTATGCTGTAAACAAAGAATAGCTATTCTCTAAGTGCTGTGATAGGAACTACAAAAACGCCATCTTCTCTTCTGTATGCTGCGGTGGAAAGTCCAGAAATTACGCACAAAATCTTAGGAGCTTTTTGCTTGTTATCTTTTTCTATTTCATCTTTTATAATTATCAAACTTTTTGCTGCCTCGTCAATTTGGTTAGCCCCTAATTTTATTTCAAAGGCACACCAAGTTTTATCTGGAAGCTCGACAATTGCATCAATTTCTTTTCCTTTGTAGTCCTGATAATGATATAATGTACCACCAAAACTCTCACAGTATATTCTTAGGTCTCTCTCGCAAAGAGCTTCAAACAAAAATCCTAAAGTATTTAAATCATTCAATAAACCTTCAGATGTTGCACCTAACAATGCACAAGCTAGAGATGGGTCGCAAAAATGCCTTTTTTCGGCTTGTTTAACCCTAACAGATGAACGAATATTAGACGAAAAAGGTTGTTGATTTTCGGTTATAAATAATCTGTCTAAAATATCTAAATAGGCAGAAACTGTATTTGAATCTATAATTTCGTCGTCATTCCCTTTAACATCTTTAATTAACGTATTATTGCTTACAGTTGTACTTTCGTTTCTAGCAAGAGAACGAAGTAGCAATCTTAATTTGGTGGTGTTTCTGTTTATTCCGTCTATTCTATAAACATCATCATTTATGACAGCGTCAAGATATTGTTTAGGTAAAAGGGTAAAACTTGATGGTTTAAGATTTATACTTCCAGGCCAACCACCACGAATGATTAAATTAATCAGATTTTTCAAATCGACATCACCAGTTAAAGTTGGATTTAAATTACCATTGCATAATTCTTTAAGCGAAACTTTGCCAGATGAATTACCAGACTCGAAAAGTGACATTGGTCGCATTCTAAGTTTTGCTATTCTGCCAGCACCACTGTGTAAAATACCTTTGTGGTTTGGAGTTGAAGAACCTGTTAAAATAAATTGACCTTTTTGGCTAGTTTGGTCAACTTTATGCCTTACTGCGTCCCAAATTGGTGGAACTTCTTGCCATTCATCAATTAGTCTAGGTGTGTCACCGTCTAAAACCAAAGCTGGTGACATTTCTGCCAGTGCTCTGTTTTGAAAATTACCTGCAGGGTCACCTAACATTATTTTACTTTTACAATGATAAGACGATGTCCAAGTTTTACCACACCATTTAGGGCCTTCAATGCAAACAGCACCAAAAGTTTCTAAATACTTATCAATGATAGAATCTATTATTCTAAATTTATATTCACTATTTTCCATAATCTCACCTCGAGGTTATTATACCACTATTAAGTCAAATTATCAATATATATTAAGTCAGATTTTTAATTTTAATTCAGTTAAGTTTTTAAATATTTCAAAATTTGCTATATTGAAAATATTAAATATAAGATGTATAATGAACTTAACAAATTTTAAGGGGGTTGCTATGATACTTTCAGTTTCTAGGCGTACAGATATTCTTTGCTACTATTCTCAGTGGTTTATAAATCGTTTGAAAGATGGATATGTACTTACTCGTAACCCTTTTAATAATGCTCAGATTAGCAAAATTCCTTTAACTCCTGATATTGTAGACTGCATTGTTTTTTGGACAAAAGATGCCAAAAACATAATCCCACATCTTGAAACCATTGACAAAATGGGATATAACTATTATTTTCAGTTCACTATAACCTCTTATGACGATAGAATCGAAAAAAACTTGCGTGATAAAACCGACATAGAAAATACATTTATAGTGCTTTCAAAACTCATAGGAAAAGACAGAATTTTATGGAGATACGACCCTATAATTTTAAATAATAATCTAACTATCGACTATCATAAAAAGCAGTTTACAAGAATGTGTGAAAAACTCCATAGCTATACAAATTATGTGACAATTAGCTTTGTTGACCTTTACAAAAAAGTTAAGACAGATTTAATAAGAGAAATTAGTGAAAGTGAAATGATTGAATTAGCAGAATTTATGGGTGAAACTGCTAGAAAATATGATTTACAAATTAAAACTTGCTCTGAAAAAATTGATTTCTCAAAATATGGAATAGAAAAAGGCAGTTGCATTGACAAAAATACCATAGAAAAAATATGCGAAGCAAATATCGACCTTAAACCAGACAAAAATCAACGTGACGGCTGTGGCTGTATCGAAAGTGTAGACATCGGTGCTTACAACAGCTGCTTGAATGGTTGTGTGTATTGCTATGCTAACCATAATTATTCATCAACTCTAGCAAGGCATAAAAATCACAACCCACAAAACAATATTTTAATAGGAAATATTCTGACAAATGAAAAGATTAACACCAAAAATTATAAATCAAACCTAAATAATCAAATTAGTTTTTAGCAAATAAACTAATTTAATTATAAAATTATATAACAAAAATATAAAAGGAGCTAACTATGGAAAAAAGTCATTATGTTTCTGTTGCAGGCATTG
>JAWXUM010000088.1:0-7903 GCA_044432645.1 Clostridia bacterium
GTTCAACATCTTCGATGACAATGACATATGATGTATCAAAAAGTTTAACTACAAATGGTTTCACAAAGACTGGTTATACATTTACAGGTTGGAACACTAATGTTAACGGTACAGGTACAAGTTATACAAATGCACAGTACGTTAAAAATTTAACTACTGGCACAAGTATTATTCTTTATGCACAGTGGCAAGTAAACACCTATACAGTTTCGTATAATGCGAATGGTGGCTTTAATGCTCCGAGTTCTCAAACAAAAACATATGGAGTTGCATTAACCTTATCTCCAAACGAACCAACACTAGACGGATATACATTTATAGGTTGGTCAACAAATTCAGTTGCAACTACTGCAACTTATTTACCAAGCGATATATTTACAACAAATGCTAATACCACATTGTATGCTGTATGGGAAATAAATTCAGATATTTATCCTGAAATAGTAATTCCTAACGCAACGTATAATGAAGATACAGAAATAATTGTTAGCTATACTATATATAATGATGGAGCAAATGATATTACTCCAACTTCAAATGCAATAGCAACTTTATTAACTGAAAACACTTCAAGCGATGGTACTGTATCAATAATTTCAACAGATATACAAGATGTGATTATTCCTGCAAACGATATGAATTTAATTTATTTTAAAATTCTAATACCTGAAGATAGCGATACAATAACTCTAACATTGGAAATCACAAGTGATGTAGTTGAAGATACTTTGAATAATATCATTACAGATACGATAGATGTATCACCTATTGCATACTCACAAACAGCTGATACTGTATTTGAAAATGCTCCAACTTCATTTGTGTTATCGAATAGGTCTACAGCAATATATACAACAGGGCAAGATTTGGAGAATACAGCAACTTGGAGTGTTTGGGAATGGATTGATGATGATTTTGAATATGTAACATATGAAATCAATTTGAATTTATCAACCACAATAGAAACTGATAGTGTAGTAGAAACAGAAATCGTATCTAATGGAATTACAACTATGAAATCTGGTTATGGTATAACCATTGATGTTACATCGGATTTATCCTTTGGAACAAACACACCAAACGAAGATAGTTATACACTACTTCAAAGTGGTAATGTCTATCTACCAGAGTTTAGTTATTCATATTCTTATGGAAATTATCGAACACTAGCATTAATTGACGATGTGTTGCAGTTTGAGGGTAATGAGTACACAATAGCATCAGACGGCATGCAAGATTATAGAAATGTTCATTTTACACCTATATGGTATCCTGACGATGAATATTATACTGTACAAATTTACGGATATAATCTATGGACTCCAGCTGGCATGATAAACAGTACAAGCACCGAAAGTCAAATATATATATCAGGCAACATATATGACGATTGGTACGTAGCAAAATAATTTTTTTGATTAAGGAAAGCTGTAATAGGCTTTCCTTTTTATTTTAGGAGAAAATATGACATATTTAATTTTAGAAGCTTTTAAGATAACACTTTTTATTCCTGTTGTTTCTTACGCTTCATATCAAGATTACAAAACAACTGATGTACCCAATTGGTGTGCCTATGCACTGTTAGGAATAGGACTCATTCATTGTTCGTGGTCGTCACTAATAACTGGTGCTGTAGTATTTGCAGTATTCTTTGTCATTGCAATGTTCACTGAACTAGGTGGTGCAGATGTAAAAATAGCAAGTGCAAGTGCATTTGTTTTAGGTATGCCCTACGCATTAATAGGTCTTACAATAGGTCTTGCACTATCGCTTATAAAAGACATTATAGTTTTCATTTTTATATATAAATTTAAGAACAAGCCGAAAAAGTTATATCCATTAATACCATTTTTAGGTATTGGTATGTTTATAGCAATAATATTAGAGAGGATAATTTTATGAAATTAATTAGAAACAGAATATTTTTAGCAGTTTTATGTGCAGTTATTTCGATTGCATGCATAATGACACTTATAACAAATTCATCAAGTGATGATATTGTTGTATACACAGTAAGTTCCAATATTGAACAAGGCACAAAGATAACCGAAGATATGTTAAGCACAAAAACCGTGACAGACAAAGGTATGGATAATGTTATCACTAATGAAAGTGATTTAATTGGAAAATATGCGGTTGTAGATTTATTATCAGGACAGTTTTTTTATCAAAGCAGCATAACAGAAATTTACGATGAAGTGTTAAGTGGTCTTGAAAAATTAGACGGTGAATACATCGCATATACAATAAGTATGAGTGGAACAGCAACTAGTGTTTCAAGCACAGTGAAAAGTGGCGACATTGTTTCCTTGTATGTATACAGTAATGGTCTTTCACTTTTACCAGAGGAACTTAAATATGTAGAAATCTTGTATGCAACAACATCAGACGGAACTGAAAATAGCGAAACAGCAGAAAGTAGTATTTCTACTATCACATTTTTAGTAACAGAAGAACAAGCCTTGCTTTTAAATGAATATGAATACTCAGCAAATATTCACTTAGCATTAGTATATAGTGGTGATGATGAAGAAATTAAATCTGAATATTTAGGAAATTAAGGTGATACTATGAAAAATATAATCGTAACTGGCAACAGTGGAAAAACTACTTTTTCATATTTTTTAGCAGAAAAACTTAGCAAAACACACAAAGTAATATTAATTTCAACTGATACTGAAAAAGGTATGATTAAATGTTTATTTCCTGATGCACAA
Source organism: Clostridia bacterium (assembly GCA_044432645.1). Lineage (GTDB taxonomy): Bacteria > Bacillota > Clostridia > Oscillospirales > Acutalibacteraceae > SIG603. The sequence continues at coordinate 2,718 of JAWXUM010000088.1, forward strand.
TCTACTGAAAATAGAAGTTTAGGAAATTTACTAGCTGACCCTATCATTATAGAAAAAGATGTTTATGATAATTCATATTTAGTTGATGATAATTTTTTATTTATAAGCTATACAGGGGACATAGAACTACACCCAAACATAACAAGTATTAATTGCTCTAAGTTATTTTCAAGGGTAAGTCAAATGGCAGATTATTTAATTGTGGATACTTCTAAGCATATTTTTGATAAATTTATGCTTAGTTCACCAAACAAAACAGTTATTTCTGTTACAACATGCGATTTACGTGGTTATCATTACCGAATTAAAAACCCTATAAGTGATATTAATGTGTTATTACAAGCTACAGCATATTCACATAGTCAAGATGTTTTAAGTACATTTGAAAAAAGACCATTTGAGATAACATATTCAAAGCAACTTCAATCTGTATATACTGGTGAAAGTATAAAAAATATACCTATTTCAAAATCATACACAAAAACACTCAACAAAATTATTGAACTAATAAGTGCAGGTGATGAAGTTGAACTATAAGATAATAAATCATAATGACCATTACATGGAATTACTTGAAAAAGTTCAATATTCAGTAAATGAAAATTTTTGGGAGATTAATGCACAAGTTAATACAGATGATACAGAAACTAAGCCTTTAGTTCTTGCCTATTATAAAAATTACTTAGAAATTAATAACATAGAAATTGAGGGAATTATGCAAGAAGAATTAATAGTTAAGCTTTACAACGACACTCATAAGTATTCAGTGTTAACACAAGCACTTGAAGACGACGAAGTTGAGGGTATACATATTAACGCATGGAACTGTGTTATTATTCAATTTAGAAATGGTCAATTTTTACATGCAAACAGTTTTGAAAATCCACAACATGCTATTGATATAATAAGACGATTAATTCAAGAAAAAGGCAAAGTTTTAGATAACTCAACTCCAATTGTAGAAACTTCTATAAGTTCAAACATTCGTATTACAACAGTAAAATCACCTATAGTAGATGAACATATCGGAGTATCCTGTTATATTCGTAAATTAAGCAAAAAGACATTTACAGCTGACCAATATATACAAGGTGGTTTTGCTGACTCTAAAGAAATTGACATGCTTAAAATTTTTATGAAACGTGGAGTTTCAATGTTAATAGTAGGAAAAGTTAATAGTGGTAAAACTACATTTTTATCATATTTGCTTTCAACATTGTCAGATAATACAAAAATTGTTACCATTGAAAACTCTGCTCGAGAAATGGACTTAGTAAAAATTCAAAATGGAGAAACAGTAAACAATGTAGTACATATGATAACCAAAGAAAGCAGTAATGCATATGAAAACATAGACCAAAACGATTTACTTGTTACTTCACTTAGACTAAATCCCGACTATATGTCAGTAGCAGAAATGCGTGACAGTGAAGCTTATTCAGCAGTTGAAGCTTCACGAAGTGGACATCCTGTAATTAGTACAACTCATGCAGGTTCTCCAAGAGAAGCACACAAAAGAATTGCTGATTTATCAAGGAAAGGTAACAACACCGACTACCCAACAGCACTAATTCAAGCACAAGAAGCCTTTCCAATTGTCGTATTTATTCATATGCTAGAAGATAACAAGCGTAGAATAATGGGAATTAGCGAATGTCACGTTGACGATGATAACAAGCCACATTACAATCCACTATGGAAATTTGACATAGAGGATAATGAGATTAATAACAATACATTAAATATACGTGGTAATCATAACAGAGTTGGAAAATGTTCGGAATTTTTAATTGAAAAAATGAAAATGTACGGAATAACTAAAACTGAAATTCAAGAATTAGGAGGAGGTAAATAATGAAATTGCTTATTTTTGTTATTATTATATCTGTAACAGCAACAATATTTTTACTGTTTGATGTAAAAACATCAAATTTTATCAGCATTTTAGACCAAATGGAAAAAAATAAAACTAAAAGTTTTAAAAATTTAATACGAGATAGAGAAAATCCAATTTTATTATTTTTTAAAACAACCAATTCCATGTTAACAGCCACAAGGCAAAAAAGTAAATTAACACTGGTAATATTAAGTACAATAGTATTAATAATTTTTGGTGCTTTTATTGCAATATTTATAAATAATATATATTTAGTGCCAGTTTTTGCTATTATTTTTGGTTCTATTCCTTTCATTTTTATACGTTTTCAGTTCATCAAATACAATAAAGTCGTTATGGAAGAATTAACAATAGCAATGGCTAGTGTTACTTCTTCTTATGAGCGTACTGAAAACATTTTATTATCATTCAAAGAAAATTTAGACGATACAGCAGAACCGATTAAAAGTGTATTTACAGGATTTATTAATGAAATTGAAAATGTTAACCCTAACTTTGAATTAGCTATTGAGCATATGAAAAATAAAGTTAAAAATAATGTTTGGGTTGAGTGGTGCGAAGCATTAAAACGCTGTGTACATAATAAAAACATTAAGCATGTATTATCACCAATAGTAACAAAGTTATCAAAAATTAATATCACAACAGATGAACTAAAAACGATTTTATCAGAAGTTGTAAAAGATTTTTACATCTTAGTGGGAGCAGCAATAGTACTTTTGTATGTAGGTGTTTTTCTTTTACCAAGTGGATTGATGATTGATATTCCTGTCAATTTATCTAATATTATGATAGCTGTAAATGTTTTAACAGCATATTTATTGTGCTTAAGAGTTACGCTTATAACAAGCGATATAAAATTTGATGTTTAAGGAGGTCTGCAATGAAAATATTATTAATTGTTACATCTACAATATTTATATATTGTATTCTTTCAATTTTGTTAAAAGTTCCAAAATTTGGAAATAAAAAAGCATTTAAATCATCTAAAGAAAAAACAGGTCTTTTTACTGATATAGTCGATAAAATCATTTATACTGTAACACCAAAAATCAAATTATCAGTAATTAAAAAAAGAGAAATACAGCAATTGTTAACATCAGCAAACAGCAAAAAAACACCCGAAGAATTTATGGCAAAAACGTATGTAGAAACAGTTTTACCATTGTTTCTAATTATTATTGTTGTATTTATAAAGCCTGCTTTGTCTTTTGTCCCTATAATTTTATCTGTATATTTTTATCGAAAAAATTATCAATTACTTAATGAAGATAGCCTTAAAAGACAAAGAGAAATTGAAACAGAAATGCTTAAATTTGTTATGTATATGTCAAATGCATTGAAATCTTCTAGAAATGTAATCAACTGCATAGAAGACTATAAAAGAAATTTCAATACCTCATTAACCGAAGAATTAACATATACGTTGGCAGAAATGCGTACAGGTAACTATGAAAAAGCACTTAAAAACATGGAAATTCGCAACAATTCAGAAAGTATCAGAAAGCTTGTTAGAGGTATCATTTCTTCAATGAAAGGTGACGATATGTCACAATATTTTGATAATTTGGGTAATGAATTAACTGCTAAATGGGGAGAAACACTTAAAGCACAAGCACTTAAAAAGAAACCTGAAGTACAAAGATTATCATATATAATGTTTGCTGTAGCAATGGTAACCGTATTAATAATATTAGCAGTTGCGTTATTATCATCAGCTACTATGATTGGAGGTCTTTAAGTGTGAAAAAAGTATTAAACAACAAAGGTGTATCGAATTTAACCTCAACGCTTGTTGGTCTTTTATCATTAACTATTATGTTAGTTATCAGTATTACCTTTATAACTGTAGTTAATGTGCAAACAACACTTAATGAATTTGGAAATCAAATGATAATATCATGCCAAAACTATGGTAAAACTGATGGTGACGAAATTGAAGCTAGATATGAGCAACTAGAAAACACTTTAAATATTAGTCCTACTATAACCTATAGTGCAACATATTTTAATTCAGTAGGCAAGACAGTACAATATGGAGATTTAATAACAATAACACTTGTTTTAGAGTATGATATAAATTTATTAGGATTTGACGAAACGCTTGAATTTGAGATTAGCAAAACTGGACTTTCTCAAATCTACTGGAAGTAGGTGTACTATGAAGAAAGTATGTCAAATATTAAAAGATACTAAAGGTACAACAACTTTGCCATATACAATTGTTCTTCTTATTTTTATGTTGTTAATAACTTTAGCTGTCATCATTAATATTCAATTTAGAAGCTTAGCTTTAGAGATTTATAATACAGCTGAGCAATGTTTGAGTCAGTATGTAACCAACCAGTCAGAAATTAACATTAATTCAATTAAAAATGGCACTAATTATGTAGTGGAATTAAACGAAGATGAGTATATAGAATATTTAGCTTTAGCTTTAGGTGTTGATGAAAATTTACAAGGAGTAACATCTAACGGTAGAAACTTCGAATTAACCAATATTGACATCACTTTTTATGATGAAAACAACATAATAGATGTTAAAGTTAATTTTGATTTATTGTTAGAAATTGAAATAATGCAAATAACCTCGACACTAGAAAAAAATATTGAAATAACATATCAATTATCTACTACGTATTAAAGGTAAGATATATGAATAAAAAATCTAAAATTATTTATCACATATTCTTTGTTATCTTGGCTTTGTGTTTTACAAAAATATCATATGTATGGCGATTTTCAAAAGGTAACAATTTTTTTGAAACATCATTGTCATTTATAGACAGTTTTGAAAATGTTGTAAAAGGTCCGATTATATCTTTTAATCTTACTGATTTGTTTTTTGGTTTCAGCATTGGACTTGCCTTATATTTAATTATTTATATACGAAGAAAAAATGCTAAAAAGTTTAGAAAAGGCATAGAGTATGGTTCAGCAAGGTTTGGTACAAAAAACGATATAAAACCATACATAGACTCAACATTTGAAAACAATGTAATTTTAACGCAAACTGAGTTTTTAACAATGAATAATAGACCGAAAGACTTAAAAACAGCCAGAAATAAAAATGTTTTAGTTGTAGGTGGTTCAGGTAGTGGTAAAACTTTCTTTTGGCTTATCCCTAATTTACTACAATGTCATTCATCTTATGTTATTACTGACCCAAAAGGTTACAATATATAAGGACAGAGAAAGTCCAATCAAAGACGAAAGGAGGAAAAAACAGTGGCAAAATCAAGCAATATCAAGGTTACAGCATTGTATACTCGTCTATCTCGTGATGATG
>JAWXUM010000089.1:0-7858 GCA_044432645.1 Clostridia bacterium
GCGAGCTGTGCTCGTCCGAAATCAAGATATTAATTTAGTGCTTTTATAAAAATATTTCTCTATTTTACACAAAACAAGACAAAACTTTTTGTTTTATCTACGGACGAGCACAGCTCGCCCCTACAATGTTTGTGCAACTTTTTTACAATATAGGCTTTACGACACTCTGAATTGGGACGGTTTTCCGTCCCAATTTATTATTTATTATTTTAAAATATCATGAAATAAAATCTTTATCAAGTTGATTATATGCTTTTTTGCAAGATTTTACGGTAAAAAATGATAAAACTAAAATTATAACTGAACTAGCAACTATAATAATTCCAGGAGATAAACCCTGTATGTCGAATAAGTAGCCGTATATAATTTGTCCCCCTGGGTCGCAAAATCCAGCTATTATAGGAACGATTGACATCACTTTTCCAAGCATTTTAGGGGCTGTAATTTCTTGTAAAAATACATTCATTAAAGTGTATAGCGATGATTGTGCTATCATTATAAAAACCAGCGATACGCATATAAAAACAAAAGCTTTAATGCCTGTAAAGAAACAAAGGCTAAGTCCCATTAAAAAGACAAATATGGCTTGAAAAATGAAAATATAACCCGATATAGAAAAATTAACTTTATTATTAAGTTTCCATAAAATCACACCAGCTAGAAGTGAACCTAAGCTTATTATAGCACAGGAAATGCTATAATAGATTGCTGGCAAATTCAGATAAACGTTTATAATATAAGGTAAGCCAATTGAAATTACAGCATTTATACAAAGTCCAGTTATAACAGACCTTAATATCAAATACTTGAAAAAATATTTATTTTTATTAAATATAAAAGTCAAACTCTCCTTAAAACTATAATTAATATTAAGGTCGCTTTTGTTGGTGCGACTTTTTTTAGGAATTACCATAAAACATTCTATAGTGCAAGCAAAAATAAACAATATGGACACTGCGTACAAAATGCTCGTAAGTTCAAAAAAGTTAAATAAAACGCCTGCTAAAAGAACTCCAGCAACGCTTGCTACGGAATTGATTTGTGAGCCGATAGAAGATGCTCGTAAAAGAAAGTCCTTGTCAACTAAAAAGCTTGTAGCGCTGGAACTGCAAGGGTGGTACAAAGCTTTAATAGTTTCTAAAAGAATTTTTGTTATGCTTATTATTAAAATTGCATTTTTCGAAAAGCCGACAGTTGCCACTGTGAAAATTAAAATCGCTACTAAAAAATCTAAAGAAACCATTATTTTCTTTTTAGAAAATTTGTCGCAAATAACACCTCCAAGTGGTCCTGCTATCAACCATGGAATAGCACAAATAGCTGTAATTGTAGCAAATATCGAGGCTGAACCTGTTAGCTCTAGCACATAAAGGCTTAGCAAAAAGCTTATAGAAGAATTTCCAATTATAGATATAATTTGCCCAATAACTAGAATTATAAAAGATTTTGAATAGGGTTTAGCTTGGTTCATTTAATTCACCTTGCAATCTATCTTGATTTTATGCGCTAATTATAATATAATAAAAGAAAGAATACAATAGTCAAACTATATACAATTGTATAAAAATAGACAATTGTATATAAATTGTCTAAGGGGAGATAATATGGCTAACAGACGTACCCAAAAAACACAAAGAGAACTAAAAAATGCTTTCGTAGATTTACTTTCTAAAAAGAGAATAGAAAAAATTAGGGTAAATGAAGTCGCTGAACTTGCCGAAGTTAGTAGAGCTACTTTTTATTTGCATTTTGAAGATATATATGGAATATATGATAGTGTTAAAAACGACATTCTTATTGATTTGTGGAAGATTTTTAATAAAGAAGATAAAAGCAATTCGGAAAATGTTTTTATTGAAATAATTGAAAACAGTATAAATTATATAGATGAAAATATGAGTCTTTTCAGAGCTATGACACTTAATGGAAATATACTTGATAGTATGCTAAAAGGTATGAACGAAATATATTTAGAAGAATTTTACCCAACTGAAAAAACAGATTATGGTATAGCTGAGGTTAACTTTGTAGCATGGGGATTAATGGGGACTATTAACGATTGGGTTAAAGGCGATTTAAATATTCCAAAAGATTATTTGATAAAAATAATTAGGCATATAGTTGCTCGGTTTATATGACAGAGCGCTTGGTGCTTGTTATTTAAATGGTTTGTGGGAAACAATAGAAAAAAACAAAAATTGGGACGGTTTCCGTCCCAATTCGTTTTATTTGTAGGGTAGGGTTTCCATGCCCTACCGAGGATTAGAGGTAGCTTCAAGGAGGGGGTGGAACCCCTCCACTACCATAGTAATATGTAAAGCTTTGGTTGGCACAAAGTATTACGGTATTTGTGCAAAACAAGTTTGCTACTAGATGTTTATTTTCATGTCGCCATCTTTTACTAAACCTATTTTATAAAATATTTTATAAAAACCAAAAGATAATACAGCTGGTAAAATAAAATGCATAAGTAAAATAATCAACAAAGTAACTGCAAAAGAACTGTCTGTTGTTGTTGAAATTGCACCAAACTGGCCAACAAGTCCACTTGTACCCATACCAGCGCCTGATGATGTGTTAACCATTTTAAAAACAGCAGTTGAAATAGGTCCTAACACGGCTGCTGCCAAAGTTGGAGCAAGCCAAATAGCTGGCTTTTTCATAATGTTGCCAAACTGTAACATAGAGGTTCCAAGTCCTTGTGAAACAAGTCCTCCTAAACCGTTGTCTTTATAGCTTACAACGCCAAAACCTATCATTTGACAAGCACAGCCAACAGCTGCAGCGCCAGCAGCAAGTCCGTTCAAACCAAGCATAATACACAAAGCGGCAGAACTTATCGGAGCTGTTAAGCAAAGCCCAACAATTACAGAAATTAAAATACCCATAGGAACAGGTGAAAGTGTAGTTGCAGTGTTGATAATAGTGCCAAGACCAGACATTAAAGCGTCAACAGGTGGGCCGATTAAAGCGCCAGCAAAACAACCACTTATAATAGTAGTAATTGGTGAAACTATAATGTCAACTTTAGTTTTGCCACTAAATATTGAACCAATTTCGCTACCTACTGTTGCTGCTACAAAAGCGCCAACTGGGCCACCAGCCATATAGCCAAATGCACCAGTTGCTATGCTTGAAAACATAACAAGTGGACTAGCTTTAAGCCCCCATGAAACAGCTGCACCAATTGCTGCGCCAACAACAGCAGAACTTGCACCTAAAAGCTCGGAATAGTCTGCCAAAAACCCTAAAAAAGGAATTTGACTTAGCTGTGTTAAAATAAGTCCAATAATGAGTGATGAAAACAAGCCTAAGGCCATTGCGCTCATCCCTTGTACAAAGTATCTGTGTGCGTATTTTTTTGTGTTTTCCCAAATTTTTTCTTTCATGATAAATACCCTCCAATTTTTTTAGCAAATTGATTGTAACATAAATAAATCGTTTTGTCTATACATATGTATATACACATGTAAAATATTTTTAAATTAATTGACTTTTAATAAAGATAAGGATATAATTAATATAATTTGTATACAAGGAGTAAGTATTAATGGTTAAAATTTTAACAGACAGTTCTGCGGATTTTGATTTAATGACAGCTACAAAAATGGGTATTGAAATTTTACCTATTACTGTAAGTTTTGGTGAGGAAACTTTCACACCAATGGTTGACATGTCAAACGAAGAATTTTACGATAAATTAAGCACAGTGGAAAAATTACCGACAACCTCTCAAATTAACCCAATAGTTTTGCAAGAGCATTTTACTAAATGTATAAATGACGGCGACGAAGTTTTATGTCTTTTTATATCAAGTGGAATAAGTGGCAGTTACCAAAACGCTGTTGTCGCAGCTAAAGAAGTCGGCCTTGATAAAATTCAAGTAGTTGATTCTTTAAACACTACCTTTGGGCTAGCACTTTTGGTGCATGAGGCCGTTAAAATGCGTGACGAGGGTTTAAACGCTAAAGAAATTGCAGACAAAATTAAAGATTTAGTTCCAAGAGTGTGTTTAGTTGCGTCTTTAGAAACACTAAAATACCTTAAAATGGGTGGCAGACTTAGCGCTGGCGCAGCAATTGTTGCGGGAATTTTAGGAATTTACCCTATTATTTCAGTAATTGACGGTAAAATTTGTGCTATTGGTAAAGCTAGGGGTCAAAACGCAGCTACTAAATTTTTAGAAAATTATATTATCAAAACAGGAATTTCTTCTGACTATGCTGTAAGTTTTGGTAACTCGAATGCACCAGAACTTGGCAAGCAAACAATAAAATATTTTTCTTCTTATGTAGAAAAACGTAAAATAGTTAAAATTCAAATAGGTGGAGTAGTTGGTACTCACATAGGGCCAGGCGCTACAGGCATTGCGTTTATTAAAAAATAGTAGAAAAAGATAGTAATATCTTTGATTATAAATTAAAAAGGAGTTTGTTATGAGTAAATATTTAGGTGAGGATTTTAAAAAATTAGGGTTCGGTTTCATGCGTCTTCCTATGATTGAAGAGGGAGTTATAGATATGGAACAAACATGTAAGATGGTTGACCATTTTATGGACAAAGGTTTCACATATTTTGACACTGCTTATGTTTATATTGGTGGAAAATCTGAGGTAGCTTTAAAAGAGTCTTTAATCGACCGTTACCCAAGAGAAAGCTTCCAAATTGCATCAAAACTTCCAATGTGGGAACAAGAAGATTACGATATGGATAAAATTTTCAACACAACTATGGAGCGTTTAGGCACAGATTATATCGACTTCTACCTACTTCATGCACTTAATGCTGGCACAGCAAAAAGAGCAGAAGAAATTGGCGGATGGGATTACATAGCTAAGAAAAAAGCTGAAGGTAAAATTAAACACATCGGTTTCTCTTTCCACGACAAAGCAGAAGTTTTAGATGATATTTTAACAAAACACCCAGAAGCTGAATTTGTTCAACTTCAAATTAACTATATCGACTGGGACAACAACGACGTTCAATCTAAACTATGTTATGAAGTTGCTTTAAAACACAACAAACCAATCATTGTTATGGAGCCTGTAAAAGGTGGTACTTTAGCTTCTGTTACACCAAAAGCTGAAGAAATTTTTAAAGCTTCTAAACCAGAGCTTTCTACTGCTTCTTGGGCTGTTAGATTTGCAGCTTCTTTAGAAAACATTGTTACTGTTTTAAGTGGTATGTCAGACATGGCACAACTACAAGACAACGTTGCATATATGGAAAACTTTGAGCCACTAACTGACAGCGAAAAAACTGATGTTAAAAGTGTTGTTGACATCATCAACCAAATTCCACTAATTCCATGTACAGACTGCAAATACTGCGTTGACGGTTGTCCTATGAGCATCAACATTCCTGCTTTATTCTCTGCTATGAATCATCATAAAAAATTCGACCCAGACCAAGCAGTTTTAAGCACTAAAAATAGATTTGACAACGCTGTTAAAGAAAAAGAGCTTCCATCTGCATGTATTGCTTGTGGTGCTTGCGAAGATAAATGTCCACAAAAAATTGAAATAATTAAAGAACTTGCAGACATTGCTGCTATTTACGAAAATTAAGAGGATACAATGAAATTAGAAAGACTTTACACCGTAAATATCCCATCTGATGTTGATTTTAAAGAAACATCTAAACTTTGTGGCGATATAGGTGACCAACCAAACCAAAGAACTCAAGGCGCACATATTTTTTTAAACACAAAACTTCAATTTCAAACAATGAACGGAATTGGTGGTGCTTTTAGCGAACTTGGCTCAAAAGCTTTGTTCTCTTTAACAGACGACGACAAAGAAACTGTTTCAAAAGAATTGTTTGAAAAATTTGCAAGTTTTAGACTTCCTATTGGTTCAAGCGATTTCGGTTTAGACGCTTACAGCTTAAACGACAACGAAGATGACTTTGAAATGGAGAAATTTTCGCTTGCTCGTGACGAACAATACATTATTCCTTATATGGAAATGGCTAAAAAATATGCTGATGACGTTAAAATTCACGCATCACCTTGGGCACCTCCTTATTGGTTTAAAGACACAAAACAAGCTTGTGGCGCTGGTAGCCTTGTAAACGATGATAAATATTACAAAGCTTACGCGAAATATTTTGCTACTTACATTAAAGAGTACGCAAAAAAAGGCTTTAACATTACAAGACTTAATATTCAAAACGAGCCTGAAGCACACCCCAAATATCCAGGTTGCGATATGACTGTTGAAGAAATGGCAAAACTTATCCGTTACTTTATTCACCCAATGTTTAAAGAAGAGGGTATTAAAACAGAAATTTTTGCCGGTACTTTCAGAGCTGTTAACGAGGCTACTGCGACTGAATTCTTATCACAAGATGATGAAATTCAAAATTATGTTGACGGTATAGGTTGTCAGTACTCAACTATGCAACCACTTTATGAAATTACTGCTAAATACCCAAAATTGAAGTTAATGCATACAGAAAGTAACTGTTTCCGTGGAGAAAACTCATGGCCTCAAGCTATAGTTTTGTACACAAGCATTGTTAATTACATGAATGCTGGTTGTGATACTTTCACTTATTGGAATATGATTTTGAACACCAACGGTGAAAGCACTTGGGGTTGGCGTCAAAACAGCCTTGTTACTATTGATGAAGAGGCTAAAACTTACACTTATAACCCAGATTTTTATGTTTACAAACTTGCAAAAGAGTGTATTGCTTCTGGCTCTAAAAGAATTAGTTATGCTTCAAGAAATAAACTTGGTATTGCTTTTAAAAATGAAGACGGAAGTGTTTCATTTATGGTAAGTAACTTTTCTGATAAAGAAGAAGTTGGCGATGTCACTGTAGACGGTGTAAAACTAGACTTAACACTTGCTCCAATGTCGATTTCAGCTTTTAAAATTTCTTAATTTAACAAAATATATTAACCACACATATAATAAGGTAAAACTTATTAATGTGTGGTTATTTTATGAAAAAAATATATAGTACTCAAAATCATCCTTTCAAAATTTGCAATAAACAGTCGGTTTTTCATGTGATTGAAATGCCAAAAGTTTATAAAATCAAATATATTTTGCCTTATGTAACTGATTTTAAGCTTATTCCTTTTTGTGGTGATGAGGTTTTAAAACTTAGTTATAAAATAGAAATCAATTACTTAGACACAGCTAAAGCTAAAAAGAAAATTACGCAAAATGGCGATTTGATTTTTATTAATTTTGGTGTAAAACCTGAAAATCTGCAAGGTAAAATTACAGCTATGCTTTGTGAAAGTCGTGGCAATATTCTTATAAAAACAACAGGAATTATTAAAAAACAGTAATTATTCTTATTTTTATGTTGATTTATTCCAAATTATAGGTTATAATAAAAATAACTTAAAATAAAGGAGAGATACTAATGTCAGTATTAACAATAACAAAAGAAAATTACGAACAAGAAGTTTTAAAATCAGATGTACCAGTTTTGTTGGATTTTTGGGCATCATGGTGTGGACCTTGCAAAATGCTAAGTCCAGTAATTGACCAAATTTCAGACGAAAACAGCGACATTAAAGTCGGGAAAATAAATGTAGACGAACAAGGCGAACTAGCAGGAGAGTTTGGAGTTATGAGTATTCCAACTTTGGTTGTTATGAAAAACGGCGAAATTTACAAACAAACTGTAGGAGTAATTCCTAAACCAAAAATTTTGGCAATGTTGAAATAATTCAAATCACACAATATTTGTGTAAAATACCGAAAATATATTTTAAAAATGGTAGGGGCGAGCTGTGCTCGTCCGAAATCAAGATGTTAATTTAGTGCTTTTATAAAATTAATAAAAATATTTCTCTATTTTACACAAAATAAGACAAAACTTTTTGTTTTATCCA
>JAWXUM010000090.1:0-7822 GCA_044432645.1 Clostridia bacterium
TGGCTCTCCCTTTGGGAGAGCTGTCACCGCAGTGACTGAGAGGGTAAAAAGAAAGGTGGTATCAAAATGAAAGAAACTTCAATACCTAAAAACAACAAGATTTTGCCAAATGCAAAAAAGCTACGCAAAGAAATGACTAAAGAAGAAAGAAAATTGTGGTATGAATTTTTAAGATATTATCCTGTTAAAATTTATAAACAACGTATTATTGAGTCGTATATTGTGGACTTTTATTGTGACAATGCAAAATTAGTTGTTGAACTTGACGGTAGTCAGCATTTTGAAAAAGATAAAATTATTTATGACAAAATAAGAACACAAAAACTTGAAAGCTATGGTTTAAAAGTTTTGAGATTTACAAATCTTGAAGTTTTAAAACAATTTAAAGAGGTTTGTGAGTGTATTGATAAAGAAATAAAAGTAAGAACGCCCTTTCCTAAAGGGGGAACGCCCTCTCCGTCATAGCTTACGCTATGCCACCTCTCCCAAAGGGCGAGGCTCTTGGCTCTCCCCTTGGGAGAGCTGTCACCGCAGTGACTGAGAGGGTAAAAGGGGAAATTTTATAATAATTTTGAAAGGAAAAACCTATGACAAATTTCGATTTTCTTAAAAATGAGCCACAATTTAATAGTTTTGCTGACACTGCTGTTTTGGCTGAGCGTTTTGTTTTGGTGGATGTTGACACCAGTGTTTTCAACTGTCGTCGTGCTATGGAATTTGCTGTTAAGTGGCTTTATTCTGTGGACGATGGACTTGTTATGCCTTGGGATAATGGTCTTTATAACCTTATGAATAATCAAAATTTTCGTGATTTTGTTGGTGTAGATTTGTGGACAAGGCTTGATTTTATCCGTCGTATTGGCAATGGTTCGGCACATGAGCAAAAGAAAAACACTTTGCAAAAGGCTGTTTTGTGCCTTGAAAATCTTTTTATCTTTATGGATTTTATCGCCTGTTGTTACAGCAAAAACGGATATACTCAAAGAGATTACGATAAGTCGATTTTGAGCAAGCGTAAAACTGAAATCAAAGAAAAAAGAGCTGAAAAAATTGATATTGAAAAGCTTATTGAAGAAAACAAGGCTTTGAAAGAAGAACTCACAAACAGACGTAAGGAAAACAAAAAGAGTTACCAAGCTAAGCCTATTGATATTTCTGAATACGAAACAAGAAAACTTTATATTGACACAATGCTTGAAGATGTCGGCTGGGTTGAGGGCAAAAACTGGATAAACGAAGTTGAGCTTAAAGGTATGCCGAATAAATCTGGTGTTGGTTTTGCTGACTATGTTTTGTATGGCGACGACGGAAAAGCCTTGGCAGTTATCGAAGCGAAAAGAACTTGTGTTGATATATCCAAAGGCAGACAACAAGGCAAATTGTACGCAGATTTACTGGAGAAAATCCACGGAAAAAGACCAATTATTTTTCTTTCTAACGGATTTAAAACTACAATATATAACGATAAAGTTGATACTACTGAAAGAGTTGTTGCCAGCATTTACTCAAAAAGAGATTTGGAAAAACTCTTTAATTTGCAAAGCCAAAGGGACAGCCTTAAAAATATTGTGGTTAACAAAAATATAGCTGGCAGATATTATCAAGTTGCTGCGATTAAGGCAGTTTGCCAAAACTTTGCAGAGAAAAATCAAAGAAAATCACTTTTAGTTATGGCGACAGGCTCTGGAAAAACCAGAACTGTAATCGCTTTGGTTGACATTCTTTTAAAACATGGTTGGATTAAAAATGTGCTGTTTTTGGCAGACAGAAACTCACTTATCACACAGGCAAAACGCTCTTTTGTGACTATGCTACCCGATTTATCTGCAACCGACCTTTGCACCGATAAGGATAATTACAACGCACACTGCGTTTTTTCTACATATCAAACCATGATGAACTGCATTGACGAAGCACACGACGAGCAAGGCAAGCTGTTCACATGTGGTCATTTTGACATTGTGATTTGCGACGAGGCTCACCGTTCAATCTATAATAAATACAAAGATA
Source organism: Clostridia bacterium (assembly GCA_044432645.1). Taxonomy (GTDB): domain Bacteria; phylum Bacillota; class Clostridia; order Oscillospirales; family Acutalibacteraceae; genus SIG603. The sequence goes on from JAWXUM010000090.1 coordinate 2,011, forward strand.
TTTTCACATACTTTGACGCTCCTTTAGTTGGTTTAACTGCAACTCCTAAGGACGAAATTGACAAAAACACTTATGATATTTTCAACCTTGTAAACGGCGAACCGACTTACGGATATGAACTTTCTCAAGCTGTTAAAGACGGTTATTTGGTTGATTTTGTAACAGCAGAAACCAAACTGAAATTTATCGAAAACGGAATTGTTTACGACGATTTACCAGAGGACGAAAAAGAAGCGTACGAGGAAACGTTTGGCGACGAGGACGGAAACAAGCCAGAAAGCATAGGCTCGTCAGCACTAAACAACTGGATTTTTAACGATGATACCATTCGCAAAGTTATTAACGTGCTTATGGAACATGGAATTAAAACTCATTACGGTCAGCGACTTGGCAAAACAATAGTGTTTGCAAAAAATCACAAACACGCAGAAAAGATTTTAGAGATTTTCGGTAAAGAATACCTAAACCTACCTGGTTATGCAAAAGTTATTGATAACTACACAAATTATGCTCAAAGTGCCATTGATGAATTTTCCGAATCTGAAAAAATGCCACAAATTGCAATTTCAGTTGATATGCTAGACACAGGCATTGACGTTCCAGAAGTGGTAAACCTAGTTTTCTTTAAAAAAGTGATGAGCAAGGCGAAGTTTTGGCAGATGATTGGCAGAGGAACAAGGCTTTGTGAGGGTTTAATTGACGGCAAAAATAAAGATAAGTTTTATATTTTCGATTTTTGTGGAAATTTCGACTTTTTCAGAATGAACAAAGGCAAGGCAACAGCAAACCAAATGGCTTTGCAAAGTTCAATTTTCAAGCTAAAAACCGAAATAGTCTATAAATTGCAAGACATTGACTTTCAAACAGACGATTTAATTAAGTTTAGGACAGAATTAGTTGACGAAATGGTCTGTAAGGCTAAGGAGCTAAACCGAGAGAATTTTGCAGTAAAACAGCACTTGAAATATGTTGATTTGTATTCAGATATAGACAGTTTCAAGGCTTTATCCTATGAAAACACCTTGGAGATTACAAGCGAACTCGCCCCACTTATTTTGCCAGATAAAGACGAAACCAGTGCAATAAGGTTCGATGCTCTCATGTACGGAATTGAACTTGCGTATCTCGTGGGCAAAAAGCACGGCAAGGCTCGCAGTGACTTGGTGAAAAAAGTGCAAGCAATTTCAAGCATTGCAAATATTCCAGAAATTATTGCTCAACGTGATTTAATTAAACAAGTTTTGGAAAAAGAATATATCGATAACGCTGGAATAAATGAATTTGAGCATATCCGTGAAACCTTGCGTGGCTTGATGAAGTTTATTAAAGGCGACAACTCTATTTATAATACAAATTTCGAGGACGATATTTTATCCATCGAATGGAATGATTCAGAGCTAGAAAACGACGATTTGAAGAACTACAAGGCAAAAGCTGAATTTTATATCAGAGAACACAAGGACAACGAGGTTATCCAAAAGTTAAGAACAAATATTCCACTAAATTCAGATGATATTCAGCAATTAGAGGGTATTTTGTGGAGTGAGATAGGTTCAAAAAACGATTATAAAACCGAACTTGGCGAAAAGCCACTGGGCGAGTTTGTGCGTGAAATAGTAGGTCTTGACATGAACGCAGCAAAAACAGCCTTTGCACAATATCTGGACGGAAATAACCTTGACAGCAGACAACTGTATTTCGTGAACCAAATTGTAGAATACATAGTGCAAAACGGCATGATGAAAGATTTATCAGTCCTACAAGAACTCCCATTCACAGAAAAAGGAAGCGTAGTAGAAGTGTTCACAGACTTGTCAGTATGGATAGGAATTAAAAGCATAATAGACAAAATAAACGCAAACGTCGCAGCGTGAAAAAAGGTGAGTTGTTATCTGTTATTATCTTGGTATAAATGTTAAATATGTGGGAGGAGCGTAAAATGAGTTTTGAATATTCATTTGTAGATTTGTGGGGGTTTTCTGCAAAACCATCACTAATAATGTTAGTGGCAATTATTGTTATACTAATTGCATTTAAAAAATCCAATAAACAATATTCTGTTCAGTTTTGTAAACAATTAAAAACAATTACTGTAAGAAATGAATTGGTAATGTTAGGATTTGTATATTTGATTATAATTGGTATGTACTATTTTCAGAATGTTTTTAATTTTCAAGATAGCGTTATTGCGTCAATTGCTAATCTTTATTTAAATAACGAATCATTATTTGGAATACTTTTATTGACATCATACTTAATAGGGATATTTATAATTAAATTAAATGCCCATGTTTATTTAAATCTAATCAACAGAATATCACTTGTGGTACTGAACACTTCATTATTCTTTACTTTATCAACACAACAAATTCAGCTCACATGGTACAATTGGATTGTTGTATTAGTTTGTCTTTTTGCCTCGGCAGTCTTATTAATACTAAGGTTTGATAAGACTACATCAAAACCAAATAAAGATGAAATAAAATTTTTCGAGTCAATTCAAAAATACGATTTTCTTTTCAATAATAATAAAAAACACGCTGAAAAACTAAAATTAATTATTGAGTTGCAAAAAGAAGAGAGCCTTTGTATCTGTGTTAGTGGAAAATGGGGTTCAGGTAAAACATCTGTGATTAATGGTGCTATTGACTTAATGAAAAGTAATCAAAATTGTAATTCATCTAATTTATATATAAGAATTAATACATTAGAAATTGATAGCTTCGATGGACTTTTTAAATATTTTTATAGTAATGTAAAGTCATATTTACATGAACAAGGAGTTTATACTGGTGTGGACAGTGAATATCAGAAATTTATAACCTCGTGTATTGGATATCTTACTAGTATTAATATTTCAGATTTGGTAAGCACCAATTTATTTAATAATAACGAAGATTATAGAGATAAAAAAGACAAATTGAATATGTTATTATCTGATGTTTTAGGTGAAAATAAAGTAGTTGTAGTCGTCGATGATATAGAGAGATGTAGTACTGATAAAATTAAACAGTTTGTTTTTTTCGTGAAAGAAATTGCTACTTTTTCAAAATGTGTTTCTGTATTTTCCACTGATTATGATATTTTAATGAAATCATTTGCTGATGAAAATATGGATAAAGATTTTTTTGACAAGTTCTTTAACTATAGAATAAATATTGCAGAAATAGATACAACTGAAATGATTAAATATTATGAAAAGAGCATTATCAAAGATGAAAAATTTAATACTATTCTTCAGTTTAGTGTAGAGGATTCTATTGAATCTATTAAAGAAGTTTTTGAAACAAGTATTCAAGAATTAGAGAAAAACCAAAATTCAAAGGAAGGAGAAGAATCTCGAAAATTAATAAACAAAAAAATTAACACTCTAAAAGAAGAATTTAATTATCCTTTAACTAATCCACGAAAAATGGCTAAGATATTTCATGTTTACAAGAGTTACTTAGAAACTATAAAGAAAGAGTACAAAACTATATTATTAGATAGCGAATTGCAAAAATATGCGAAGAATATACAGCTAGGCAAATTATTGTTTTTGCTATCTTACATTGAAATTTGTTTACCTTATTCTTTTAATGAAATACAAAATAAAGGAGTATATAGTTATTTAAATGAAATTGATGAGCATATTAGAAATAAAGGTCTTTATGAAGATCATTGGTCTTTGGATGAAGAGGAATCTTTATTCACAAGTATTTCTATTGGCTTAGTAGTACAGGAATCTTTTATAGGGTTGGAGTGCAATTATCAACATTTTGTGGCACATAAATTTATAGATAATTTAATAAATGAACACTCCGAATTAAAAAATATTGTTAATGGATTTACAACGCAAGAACTAGAATATTACAATGCCATAGAAAATAAAAATTTGGATAATTATGACGAAATGGAACTAAAGCATATTGTATTGTGTGTAGTCAGAGATTGCTGTTATAAAAATATAGATAAAGGGAAAAGTTATTTAAAGTTTATATTTTCATACTTATATTCCAAAAATATAGCTTTAGATTTTTTGTTTGAACATGAGTTTGATTATCTGATAACAGAAGATTTATGTGTTATGGAAATTATCTACAATACTTATTTTACAAAAATTGATAGAATACAAGCAAGTGGTGATTTACTGAAAAAAATAGAGAGGTTTTCACTAGGATATGGATATAGAAGATTTAAAATATCATGTGACTTATTAATATTTTTTAAAGATGTTGAAAACAAGGTCATTGAACATTGGCGCGAACTTTTTTTTACTTCAAGAGATAGTTTAGAAGATAAGATTAAACAATTTATAAAAGAAAATAATGACATTGCTCCTCTTTCAAATAAAGGTGATGATACTGTAAATAGTTTAATCTTTTTTACACAATTCATTGAACAAATGGTAGCTGATAATGGATTTGCAGAATATCCTGATTTTAAAGAACATATTGCACGAATGAACAATTCTGTAAATGATATTAAATTCTTTTTGGAAATTCAAAAAAAACTAGCAAACACAGAGGAAGTTAATATTAAAGTCCAATCACCTGTGCAGATCAGTCAAGAAAATATAAACTCTTGGCTTGAATACTTCAATAATGAATTAAGTAAAAATAATCTTTCTGATGAGTTCATAAACAATGTATCGAATTTCTTCCAAAACGTAGAGAATAATAGTAGTATTCATCTTAATTCTGATAACATAGAAAAATTGCATGAATTTCTTTCTAGTTATTATATAGTTAGAAGAGATGGAGTTTTATATTATAGAAAAGTTTTATATGCTAAATTAACCAAAAACAGCTAAGATGGAAAGTAATGGTTTAATGAAAAACAGAATGTTGTTTAAGTATTATAAAATAAATCTGTTAAATAAACTAATTTATTAATATAAATATAGTAAAAAATTGCATTTTAATGAAATATTATCTAGCTATTATCAACCTTGTGTGATATACTCTTGCTTAACAAAAAAGCAAGGGGGTATTAGGTGAAGATATTCGATAAACTGTACGAAATATGTTGCTCGGAAAAATCTGAACACTTATTAGAACTTGAAAATATCGTTGATGAGAACAGAGCAATACTTCGTGAAAGAATTAGTAAAGAAGATAGGAAAATCGTTCTAAAAATCGTGGATGATTTATATATGGTAACAAATTTAAAATCACGAGATGATTTTGTCAAAGGCTTCACTTTGACTTATGAGATAATGAATGAACTGAATAACAACAAACTAGAGGCTGTGATAAAACGAATTAATATTTGTGCAAAATTACAATTTTGTCACAGCCCCTGATATATTTTATCGAAGAAGAATAGCCACCAGTTAAGCCGTGGCAAGTGAAGATAAGTTTTGCTCTAAGGGTAACTACCCCAATGGCAAGACTTATTTTTTTGTTGCACCGTGTAAAAGGCGACAAGGCATCGCATTTTGAGAAAAAAATTCGCAATGCCTCATCAATGATTTGAGATAGAAGTTTGCTCCACAGGGTAATTACACCACCCTCCAAACTTAGGGTGCGAATTCGCTATTGATTTAAACTAATTTGACACTCAAACGTGCAATTTCACACACGACCAACATCGTGTTTTGAGAGCAGAAACCAAGACCTAAGTCAGCGTTTGTCGATTTATTATTATCTCATAGGATAAAGATACCACCCCACAAAGTTAATCCCACAGACAAGGCTCGTGAGCCACAGTTTGCGACTTTGTTCACAATGTAAAGCATTACATAAAAACAAGTGTGGTAAGTGTTACTAAGTCCAAAAAAGCTGATGAACACTAGCTTTTTTGTAAATCTGCAAGTGTTACCTAACTGTTA
>JAWXUM010000091.1:0-7766 GCA_044432645.1 Clostridia bacterium
ACCAATAAAAGGAAAGCCACCAAAAACACAATTCCAAGTTTTGATGGAAAAGTTACCAGACACCCACAAAGCCAAGTGGTTAAGTGGTGCAGCACTCAATTCAAGTGAGCAAGGTATGGCATCAGTTTTGTCAACAGTTCTATCAAAATTAAACGCTTTTTTAGACAGTGAAATGGAAAATATTTTATGTTTTGATACTGAAATTGATGCAGAAAAGTTCTGTAAAGAGAAGTCTGCAATATTTCTAATTTTACCAGAAGAAGATCCGCTAAAATATTTCATGGTAAGTTTATTTCTACAACAATTTTATCGAGAGATGTTAACAGTCGCAGATGAATGTGGTGGAAAACTTCCAAATAGAGTTGTAATCTATGCAGATGAAATCGGCACAATTCCTCCTATTGATAGCTTTGAAATGATGCTCTCAGCAGGCAGATCAAGAGGAATTACAGTTGTTCCAATTATACAATCGTTCGCACAGCTAAGAAAAAACTATGGAGCTGAGGGGTCAGAAATAATTACAGATAACACACAGCTTACCATTTTTGGAGGCTTCGCTCCTAACAGCAAAACAGCCGAAGAACTATCAAAAGCCTTGGGAAGTCGTACAGTTATGAGTGGCAGTGTTAGCACAGGTAAAGACAATCCAAGCCAGTCGCTTCAAATGATGGAAAGACCATTAATGACACCAGAGGAGTTAAAGTCACTCCCAAAAGGAAACTTTGTAGTTATGAAAACTGGTTGCCACCCAGTGAAAACAAAACTAAAACTTTTCTTGGATTGGGGCATAACATTCGATAAAACATTTATGAGAAAAGAGCGTGAAGATAAAGAGGTTTTTTATGCTAACCGAATTTTATTAGCTGAAAATATATTGAAAAAACACCCAAAACAAGTTGTTAACACACCTACCGAAAACGATCGAAAAACTATGAAAAGTAATAGCATGAAACGAGATAAACCTAAAGAAAAATTTAAAGTGTGAGGTGATTTTTATAAGTTTATTCGGAGATTTATATGAGCATGACGAACTGCCGTCACGAGCAAAAATTGTGTACATGAATCTGAAAGATAGAGCCGACAAAGAGGGCAAATGCTTCCCGTCAGTAAAGCGTATCGCAAAAGATACATCACTTTCAGTTTCTACAGTAAAACGAGCCATAGCTGATTTAATCGGCTGTGGCTTAATCGCTAAAAAAGCAAGATTTCGTGACAACGGATCACGCTCGTCAAATGATTATTTTTTAAAAAGATAATCATTTTAAGATAAAAAATGACCTCAGCCACCAAGGGATAACTATGCCTTTTGGTGGACTAAGGTCTAGCTCGTCTTGGGCTAACAAGAAGGGAAAATTAAATATATTTATTACAGAGAAAGAAAATATATAGTTTTTAAGATGAAATTATATAAAAATTACAATGAATACAAAGAATGGTGTATCTTGTAACAAAAAAATACTTATGGTAAAATATTACTCAAAAGTTGAGTAAGGGGGTTAGAACGCAAATAAATTATATAAATATGATTAATTTTGAAAGGTTTATAATAAATTTATCAAAAGAAAGAAGATGGAAAAGTTGAATATTAAATAGCTAACAAGTTGAAAATTGAATAATGTGGCACTGTTCAAAAGAGGACGAAAGTGCCACTAAATGGCTGGGCGAAAAGATATAGAATTATGAAAAAATTCTAATTGTTTTGCTCGGCTATTTTTATGCTCTTTTTTTAGTTAGCACTACAAAAAGGAGTATTGATGAGGGCAAAATCGGCGGCAAATAAGACTTTTTGTAGGTGTAGAAGTCCACCTCTTTTTCTGAATTTTAGTAATTATAAAAATAAAATTTAGAAAAATGAGGAATATAAAATGTCATACAACACAAAAACAGACTATGTAATTAACAAGATGCAACCAAATAGAATAATTTACAGCCCTGTTACAGAGGAAACACATTACTTTGAACTTAAAGGTGAAATAGTAACTGAATATTATGTTAATTTAGCATATCCAGAAGAAAGTTATACAAGGATTTGTGATGAGGTATCAGTAGATGAATTTAAAAGATTAAAAAAGTTTTCAGATGATACATATCATGATGATGAAAAACAAAATGCAATAAATGCTAATGTGAAAAGACTTATTAAAAATAATACACCAATAATTAAAACTAAAGAATTTTCGTTGGAAGAAGCTTATGATGATTTTGAACGTTCAGAAAATTTTGCCATTGAAAGAGAAAATAATTTAAAAATTATTTCAGAAATACTTAAAAGTTTGACTGAAATTCAACGTAAAAGATTTTTAATGCACGTTGTAGAAAAAAAGTCAACTTATAAAATTGCTGAAGATGAAAAAGTTTCACATCAAGCTGTTTGCGACTCAATTGAGCAAGCAAAAAAGAAAATTAAAAAATATTTTAAAAAATCAGCAAAAACTACTTGCTAAAACAGCCTTTTTTTAACGTTAAGTGAGGGGGTAAATAAATAAGCTCTTTCACGAACCTTGAAAATTGAATAGTTGATGTGCAAGAACATTGGTAATGGGATAGGTGACGAGCCTTGAGCGAGATTTTACATTTCATGCGATGAAAAAAGTTTTAACTTTTGAGCGTGAGTTTAATGGTAATGGTTAGCCTAAGTAAAATTAGGTGATTGCGAAAATCCCCAAATTCCGCATTATGATACTTCTGCAAGGAGCAGCAGGACGAGAATCCTGAGAGAGCCGACCTTTTTGAGATAGATTAGAGTCCGTTCTTTATGAGTTTTAGATAAAACTAAAACACTTGCACATTGACATAAAATAATACACCCACTATCGGTAGCGATAGAACGAGTGTGGCTAATCAGAAAATTAGCCACATTATTGTGTCGCTAATCTAAAAAACAAAGGAGTTAAAATATGACAAGCAAAGAATTATTAACAAAAATTTTCACTGAAATACTGCCAAACTCAGGTCTTAACCTTAGAACCCAGCAATTAGAGTTATCACTTAAAATGCTCGAAGCCTTAGGAAATAACAAAATAGCCTTATGTGAGGCAGAAGTTGGAACTGGAAAAACCCACGCTTATCTATTAGCAAGTGTTGTACATAATTTATATGCAAAAAACAAGAAATCAGCGATAATTTCCACATCGACCATAGCATTACAAAACGCAATTATATCAGAATATATTCCTCAAATTTCAAAAGTTTTACAGGAAAATAATATTATTGCAAAACCACTAAAATTTACAATCCGTAAAGGAAAGAGTAATTATATATGTGATGCAAAACTGAAAAGATATATTAATTCATCACAGAAAAAGGAAATTAAAGGTGTGGTAAAATTAAATGGCATAAATTTAGAAATAGCAAACTTGCCAAAAGAAATGGAAAAAAGAATTTGCGTTACAAACTGCGAATTAAACTGTGAATTTAAAAATAATTGCCGATATAAAAAGTTTATAAACGAAGCCAGTTCAAATAACTATGATTTTCAAATTATAAATCACAACTATTTTATAGCTGATATATTACTAAAAAAGCAAACAGTTAAATCGTTACTCTCTGACTTTGGACAAGTTATTGTTGACGAAGCACATAAACTTCCAAGCACGATAAATGATATGTATGGTAAAAGTATTCTTGAAAACGAAGTTCCAAAAATTCTCAAAGCACTTGCGAGTATAAGAAAAGTTTCTATTGCAACTTACGAAGAAACTATAGCACTTAATAAGCAGGTGTTTGAGTACGCAAAAATATATAACAGCGACCACTTTATGCTTAAAAAACAGCTAAGATTTAAGCTTGAAAAAATAATTAGATACTTAAATCGTGCAATTAAACCAGTGAAGAAAAATAATAAATACCCGAAATTCATTGAACAATTTGATAGTCTAGTTGCTAAATTTGAAGAACTGGCAATTCCAAACGCTAATATTATTTGGCTAGAAAAAGAAAAGCAGATTAATAAAATTGCTTATTTAAGCCAAAAAGTTAAAAAAGAAATTACCTCCGATTTATGGGATATAAACATTCCGACAATTCTAACTTCAGGCACAATATCTGTAAATGGAGATTTTTCGCATTTGGAAGAAAATTTGGGATTAACAGAACACGAAAATAGAATTTTGCGAACCAATACCTATTCACCATTCGACTACGAAAAACAAGCTATACTTTATATGCCTAAAAAAATGCCATATCCGAATTATGAAAATTCAAGTTATAAAACTAAAATAGCTGATGAAATCACCAAAATAATCAAAGCCACGCATGGACATACGTTAATACTTTTCACTTCATATAATTTCTTAGATGATGTGTTTTATGAAATTCAATCTAAGAATTTACTATTTCCACTTTTTAAAATGACAAAAGGCAAGCTTAATATTATCGATGAATTTAAAAATAGTAAAAATGGAGTACTTTTCGCAAGTGATTCAGCGGGCGAAGGTATAGATATTGCTGGTGATGTTTTATCAAGTTTAATTGTTGTGAAACTTCCTTTTCCAATGCCTAATGCAAAGTTAGAATATGAAAGACAACGCAAAAACAACCATAATGAGTTTATGCAAAAAGACGTTGTTCCACAAATGATTATAAAACTTCGCCAGTGGATAGGTCGTGGAATTCGTAGAGAAAGTGACACCTGCACATTTGCTATTTTAGACCCAAGAGCTAGTGGCAGATACAGAGAAACAATACTTAATGCTCTACCAGAAATGCCAGTGACAACAAGCAGAAAAGATGTAAGCCAGTTTATCTTAGGTAATAAAAATATTGAATATTTTGAATAAGGAAAAATTTTATATGAAACGTGGAGAAATATATTTGGTAGATTTTGACCCAGTAATTGGGTCAGAACAAGGTGGTGTTCGTCCAGCTTTGATTGTTCAAAATGACATGGGAAATGAACATAGCACAACATTAATCGTAGCACCGATAACAAGTAAAATAAAAGCCTTGCCAACTCATGTATTTGTTGGTAAGGCTTTAGAATATCCATCACAAGTGCAGATGGAACAAATTAGAACAGTCGATAAACAGCGTGTGCAAAAATATATAGCGACTTTAAGCAATAGGCAAATGAAAAAAGTAAATAGAGCTTTTAAGGTAAGCTTGAATTTATGGTGATGTTATGGCAGAAAAAGAAATAAATCAAAATGAATATGCAGAGTTAGTGAATATAGCAAAATTTCTAATAGATATACATAAAATATCTAAATTAGAAGCAGAAATATCGCTTGAAAGACTTAAAAATCAGTACAATGCAAAACCAATATACTTATGGTGAATTATCATTACATTTGCTTATCTTATAAAAAATAATGCAAATATCTTTGGTGCATATTCCGTATAGCTTATGAACTCTCATTGTGGTATTGTTGGTGTAGCCAAGAAAACATAATATGTGGTTAAAATCAAAGAAAGGGGTAGAAAAATGTTACAGTTATTAGACAAAAGAGAAGTAATATATGTGGATGCAAAGAAACATAATAGCCAAAAAATCAATGTTGCAGCATACGCAAGGGTGAGCAGTGGTTCTGAAGAACAGCTAAATTCATTTTCAACACAAGTGAACTATTACTCAAGTTACATAAATGATAATGAAAATTGGCAAATGGTTGATGTGTATGCTGATGAGGGAATAACAGGTGTTTCACGAGATAAAAGAACTGATTTCAACAGAATGATAAGTGATTGTGAAAAAGGCAAAATTGATAGAATAATCACAAAATCAATATCAAGGTTTGCAAGAAACAATGTTGATACAATAGATGTCACAAGAAAACTTAAACAGCTTGGAATATCAGTTTACTTTGAGTCGGAAAATTTAGACACAGCTAATATGAGTAGTGAATTTTTACTGTCAATCAGAGCAACATTCGCACAGCAAGAATCAATGAATATTTCAGTAAATGTAAAAAAAGGCAAACGTAATGATATGAAAATGGGTGAGTTTGCATTGTCAAACCCACCGTATGGCTATAGACTAGAAAATAAAAAACTAGTACCTTACGAACCAGAAGTGAAAATCGTTAGACGAATATTTTATGACTATATAAATGGAAAAGGTTGCATGACAATAGCTAAGGAATTAGACAATGAAAAAATCCCAAGAAAAGATGGGGAATTTGATTGGCGAAGAAAAGCTATAATATTCATACTAAAAAACGAAAAATATATAGGGGATTCGTTATATCAAAAAGCCTTTAACGAAGAGCAACTTCCATATAGACAACATAGAAATAAAGGTGAACTTGACAAATTTTATGTCAAAGGGACTCACAAAGGCATAATTTCAAGGGCAGATTTTAATATAGCCAATGAAATGTTAAACAGCAAAAAAGACAGTAGGTTAGGTCAAGAAAGTTTTGACTATATATTAAGCAAGAAAATTAAATGCAAAAACTGTGGTTCGACATTTAGGAAAAAAATAAGCAACGGCAAAAGCTATTGGGTGTGCAGAACTTATGACACTGGCAAGGAACTTTGTAATAGCAAATGGATCAGCGAAGACAGTATTTATGATGCCTATATAATAGTATACCAAACTTTGAAAGCAAATATGAAGTCAATATTTAATCCGATAGTTCAAACGCTTAATAAAGTTTCAGAAATTAATCAAAAATCAAATAAAAATTTACAAGAAATAAATTCAAATATAGCAGAACTCAGTAGGCAGAATGGGGTATTAACCGATTTAATGAACGACGGTATACTTGATTCTGCTGTTTTTATAACGCAAACCGATGAAATAAATAGACAGTTAAAAGAGCTGAAAACTGATAAAAAAAGACTGCTAGAAGAAATAGAGGATACTAGCCTTATCCAAAAAACAGAATTGCTAATGTCGATTATTGAAACAGGTCCAGAAGTGTTATACGAAATTGACAAGGATATATTTGACGATACCATAGAAAAAATTGAGATTAGCGATGGCAACACCTTAGAATTTATACTTATAAATGGGATGAGGATTAAGGAGAAAATTAATTAATGAAAAATAGAACAATCCTGTTTGGATATAAAATGGCAAATGGGAAAATAGTTATAAATACAGAAGAAAAAACTGTACTTATAGAAATATTTAACAGCTATATAAATGGAAATTCGTATTTAAAAATAGCAGAAAAACTTACAAAACAAGGTAAAGTATATATGCCAGAAAAACCAAATTGGAATAAAAACATGGTAGCGAGGATACTTCAAAATGAGGAATATCTAAATATAGAAAAGTATCCATTAATTATAAACAGGGCATTATTCGAACAAGCAAAAAAATCATTGTCGAGTTATAGACAAACAGAAACTAGAGAGATAAAAAAGTTAAAAGGAAAGTTATATTGTATATGTGGAGCAAAAATACGAAGAAGGGTAAAACCAGTAGGTGGCGAAAGATGGTATTGTAGCGATGAAACTTCACATATATCGATAAAGTTAAAAGACGATATATTATTGCAAGATTTTATAGATATAATTGAAAATATAGATGATTTATATGATGATGTGCAAAAACCTAAAAGTCACAAACCCACAAAGGAGATGATTATACTATTAAATGAAATAGAACGCATGATGAATAGTGGAGAAAATAATCAAACATTAATAGAAGAAAAATTGCTAGAACTTGGAAGTTTAAAGTACGAGCAAGCTAGAGAAAGTATAAATGTCAATATAAAAATGCACAAAAATTATAATATAAGAATGTACAATTACTCATCTTGATTGAAGATGTTTTGCAGTCTGAAAGACCTGCCTTTAATAGTTACAACATTTGCGTG
>JAWXUM010000092.1:0-7753 GCA_044432645.1 Clostridia bacterium
AAAATATTTCTCTATTTTACACAAAATAAGACAAAACTTTTTGTTTTATCCACGGACGAGCACAGCTCGCCCCTACAATGTTTGTGCAACTTTTTTTACAATATAGTTTTTTTGACAGTCTGGGACATTCTTCAATGAATGTCTTTTTTTATTTTTCACTTAAATATTTTTCTAAAGCTGTTGCTGCTGTTGCTCCGTCTGAAACGGCTGTTACAACCTGTCTTAAATCTTTAACACAAACATCACCAGCAGCGTAAACGCCGTCTATATTAGTTTTTTGCCTTTTATCAGTTATTATATACTTATCTTCACTTAAATTAATTTTGCCCTCAAAAATTTCACTGCTTGGTACATAACCTGCAAAAATAAATATGCCAAGTCCTGTTTCATCAGTTACTGTAAACTCCTCGCCATTTTCGCTAAAAACTGCATTATCAACAAAACGTTTACCACTTACTTCTTTTATATTGCTGTTATAATGAATTTGCACAGCTTGATGGCTTTGCACCTCATCAGCTATATGACCTGTACAGCGAAGAACATCTCTTCTTACTATAAGGTGAACTTTTGTTGCAAAACGTGTTAGATAAAGGGCCTCTTCACAAGCTGCAATGCCACCACCAATTACATAAATTTCTTTACCTGTAAAGAATTCGCCGTCGCAAGTAGCACAATAACTTATACCACGACCTTTATACTCCTCTTCGCCTTTAAAACCTATTATTCTAGGAGTAGCACCTGTAGCTATAATAATACCTTTGCATTCAATTTCGCCCTCATCAGTGGTTACAATGAAACGCTCATCTTCTTTTTTAAAGTCCAAAACATCATTATAGGCAAATTCTGCTCCAAAATTTTCAGCTTGCCTTTGCATTTCCATAATTAAATCCACACCACTTGTATTAAAAACACCCGGATAATTAACTACTTCGGAAGTAACAATTATCTGCCCACCTAGCATAGTTTTTTCTATAACTAAACATTTACATTTAGCACGAGATAAATATATTGCACTTGCTAAACCAGCGCTACCCCCACCAATTATAACAACATCGTAAAATTTATTTTCCATTTCGACCTCCATTACTTTTATGTTAAATTTAGCATTTTATCTAGTATTTGTCAAGGAAAGTTTAAATATGTAAAACGAAAAACGGAACGCCCAATGGACGTTCCGTGCAAAACATATAAATTATTTAGATAAATAACCACCGTCAACTGGGATAACTGCGCCACACATATAGTCTGATGCACTTGATGCTAAAAATACTGCTATACCACCCATATCTTCTGGTTTTCCCCAACGACCAGCTGGAATTCTTCCTAAAATTTGAGAATTTCTTTCAGGGTTATTGATTAAAGCAACATTCATTTCAGTATCCATGTAACCTGGAGCAATTGCGTTAACATTAATACCTTTTGAAGACCATTCGTTTGAAAGTGCTTTTGTTAGCTGGGCAACAGCGCCTTTACTTGCTGCATAAGCAGGAACAGTTTGCCCACCAAAATAGCTTAGCATTGATGCTAAATTGATGATTTTACCTTTGCCTTGTTTAATCATAACTCTACCAGCTAATTGACAAAGAGTGAACACAGCGTTTAAATTAACATTGATAACGTCGTTCCAATCTTCTAGCAAAAAGTCTTCGCAAGGGTTACGTCTTTGAATACCAGCGTTGTTAACAAGAATATCAATTCTGCCACCTAAAAGCTCTAAAGCTTTATCGAATGAAGAAATTATTTCATCTCTTTTATTAAGGTCAACTTTAACTCCGCAAGTTTCAAAACCTTCTTTATTTAAACTTTCAGAAACTTCAAAAACTGAATCACTTGAAGCCATAATGCAAACTTTAGCACCAGCCTCACAAAGAGCTTTTGTAATTCCTAAACCTAAACTTTTGTTACCACCTGTAACAATAGCTGTTTTACCTTTTAAACTAAACATAGTATTATTCTCCTTATTCAAAATTAAACAAAACTTTAATTGCTCCACTACCTGGGTGTAACACTAAATCAAAGCCTTCTTGTGCTTGTTCTACTGGCAAAATATGAGTTACTAATTTTCCGTAATCAGGTTGATTTGCAACAAGGTCAACAGCAATTTCGTAATCTTTATCACGGTAAACACGTACAAATTCAAATGAAACCTCTTTGAACATACCCTCGTTTAGTGGGAATGTTGTAGGAACTTTGTAGCCAGCAACTATAACGATTTTACCACGAACTTTACTTGCTTTAATAAGTTGACTTGCAACAACTTCAACACCAGCACAGTCATAAACAAAGTCAAAACCGTTTCCACCAGTTTTTTCAGCTTTTAAAGCTTCTAAATCTAAAGTTTTAGCATCTCTTACATCAAAACCAAACTCTGTGGCTTGTTTTGTTCTTGAATCATCAGCTTCAATTAGTGTTAAATTTGTACAACCAAATTCTTTTAAAGTCATAGCTACAGATAAACCGATAGCACCACAACCGTAAACGATAGCATTGTCGCCAGGGTTATAACCTGTTTCACGAAGTGTGTGAACAGCAACAGCTACAGGCTCAATTAATGCACCAAGTTCAAAAGGAACTGAACTTGGAACTAAGTATAATTTATCTTCGTCGGCAGCAACATATTCAGCCATTGCTCCGTCTTTGTCGATACCAATTAGTCTTAATGTGTTACAAACATGTGCGTTACCAGTTTTGCAAGGAGTACAATTGCCACATGAAATTATTGGATTAACTGTAACTTTATCGCCTTTTTTAAACTTTTTACCGTCTGTTTCAACTATTCCACAAAACTCATGACCTAAAACTAATGGAGCTTTTGCACGTGGGTGTAACCCTTTGTAAATTCCTAAATCGCCACCACAAATACCAGCAGTTTTAACTTTGACTAACACTTGACCTTCTTGTGGTTCTGGTTTTTTCACGTCTAAAACCTCTAAAGTTTTAGGTGCTGTATATACTATAGCTTTCATAACAATCTCCTTTAATTTAAATTATTTATTGGATATAATACTGCTTCGCCTTTAACAAATCTGCATGCCTCTTGAGCTATTTTTGTTTTTAGCTCTAACGCAGCTTCTTCTGAATACCATGCGATATGTGGTGTTATTAAGAAGTTGTCTAACTCGAAAAGTTTTGCGCCAGGGCTCATTGATTCATTTTCGACAACATCAATAGCAGCACCTGCAATCACGCCGTTTTCAAGCGCAAATAACAAGTCATCTTCGTTAATTATTCCACCACGAGAAACATTAATTAAATATGCACTAGATTTCATTTTTTTTAAAGCTTCTATGTCAAAAATATATTTTGTTGAAGCATCTAAAGGACAGTGAATTGATATAACATCTGAAGTTTTTAGCAAAGTGTCAAAATCAACAATTGTGGCGCCATTTACTATCTCCCCTATTTTATAAATTGGGTCAACGGCTATTAAGTTAACATCAAAACCACTCATTCTTTTTGCAAAAGTTTTACCAATTCTACCAATACCAAAAACACCAACAGTTTTACCAGGAATTCTGTAAATAGGAATTGCTTTTGTGTAGTCCCATTTTTGTGTTTTAGTGTAGTTGTTAATTAAATGAGTTTTGCGAACTAACCCCATCATAAGCGCTACAGCTTGGTCGGCTACTTCGTTCATACCATAATCTGGTACATTACTAATTTGCACACCATATTCAGTGGCAGCTTCAACATCTACGCTATTCACACCAACACCATATCTAACAACATGTTTTATGTTTGGCATATTTTCAAATACTTTTCTAGTAAAAGGAACATATTGATTTAAAAAAACTTCATAATCTTGACATTGTTCTATTAAATCGTCCTCTGTTTTACATTGTTTAAGTACGAATTCAACATTATTTTTTTGAAAAACTTCTGTTTCTTGATTTATATTTGCGTGGTCGCAATCACTTATACAAATTTTCATTTTACTCTTCCTTATAATAATGCTCTTTTTATTTTTTCCATATCAAATGTAACGCCAGTGCCATAAGAAGTACTTGGAGTTAGCGTACCATCTGTGATTATCAACGGCTCTACTGTATACTCGTAAATTGGGAAGCTGTGGAACTCTACCATTCCAGCATTGTCCAAAGCACCTAGTACATTTAAGTGAAGTTCTTGCATGCCATGAGAATGAACTTTAAAGTTTCTTTCTTTTGCCATGTCAGCAACAGCCATAAAACCTGTAATTCCACAAACATTAGAACAGTCTGGTATAATTTCCTTAACATGACCTATTTCAAGTGCTAGTCTATGTTCGTATGCTGTATGTAAATTTTCGCCCATAGCAATTGGAATAATTGTGTTTTCACCAACTTCACGGTATCCTTTGTAGTTGTCAGGGTTGCAAGGCTCTTCAAACCAAGCTATGTCGTATTCTTCGATAGCCTTAGCTTTTTTGATAGCATCTTCAACGCTTAGCACCATATTTGCATCAACAGCAAACCAAGTGTATTTGCCAATTAATTTTCTTACAGCAGCTATTCTAGAAATATCGTCATCTCTACCTATTTTAATTTTAACACTAGTATGACCTTCTTCAAGTTTTTCTTCTATACTTTCAAGAAGTTCTTTTTCGGTAAAGCCTAAGTCTATACCACCGTGATATGTTCTAACAGCATTTTGTCTTGTTCCAAAAACATCTGCAAGTGATTTTTTCTCTTCCTTAAGTTTTGCATCCCAACAAGCTATATCGAGTGCAGAAATAGCAAACGAGGCAATTCCCCCTCTAGCTACATAGTGAATTGCATTGTTCATATATTGGTTGAGTTCTTGCATGTTACTTATATCTTTACCTATAATTTTAGGAGCTAAGTCAATTTCAAGCATTTTAGCAACAGCAACACCACCAATACCACCAGTGTAAGTGTAACCAACACCTGTAACACCATTTTCTAGTGTTACAGTTGCTGTGATAAGCTCAAAGTTGTTGTGTAATCCGTGCAAGGCATCTACTAAGTTGCCTTTAAGTGGAAGTTTATAGTAATCTGTTTTTATATTTTTAATTATAGACATTGGCGTCACCTTAATAGTTATAGTTAATATAAACTGTTTTCTTTTGTAGGTAACCCTCTAGTCCATGTTTGCCGTCTTCGCCACCTAAACCACTTTTTTTGTATCCGTTATGGAAACCATTTAGTAGTTCGTGATTTTCACGGTTGATATAAAGTTCACCGAATTCTAAAGTTTTTACAGCTGTCATAATATTTTTAGTGCTGTCAGAGAATAAATATGCAGATAGACCATATTCACAGTCGTTTGCACATTCTAATGCTTCTTGCAAAGAAGTTATTTTCATCATAGCAACCATTGGGCCAAAGATTTCTGTTTGCATTAGCACGTTTTTATTGTCTTCAACTTCAAAAACTGTTGGATAGAACCAGTTACCAACTTCGTTAACTGGAGTTTCTGGTGTCATATCAAGAATCATCTTTCCACCTTGTTTTAAAGCTAAATCTTTCATTTCATAAAGTTTTCCAACTTCTGTTTTTGAAACTTTAGGGCCTAAAGTTGTAGCTGGGTCAAATGGGTCACCAACCACTTGTTTTTTTGCAAGTTCAACAAATTTAGCTTTAAATTCATCATAAACAGCTTCGTGAATGTACATTCTTTCGTTACAAGTACAAATTTGACCACAGTTGCTAAATCTTGCAACTATAGCAGTGTTTACAGCTTTGTCAATGTCTGCATCGTCCATAACAATAAACGGAGCTTTGCCACCAAGTTCAAGGTGAACAACAACTACATTTTCAGCAGCAGCTTTGAAAACCTCTATACCAGCACCTGTTGAGCCAGTAAGTGTAACCATTTGAACTGTTGAGTTTCTAACTAAAGCGTCGCCAGCTACTCTACCAGAACCTGTAATAAAGTTAAGTACACCTTTTGGTAAAGTGCTTTCTTTGCTTACAAATTCAGCAAATTTCATAACTGTTAAAGGTGTTTCTGATGGTGGCTTTAAAATCATACTGTTACCACAAACTAAAGCATTACCAATTTTTCTAGCAGCAAGTGCTAAAGGGAAATTCCAAGCAACAATGCCAACTACAACGCCAAAAGGAACTCTTTTTATGTATGCTTCTTCGTTAACTTTTTCTGATTCTAAAAGCTCACCTTCGATACGTCTAGCTGACTCAGCTGCGTATCTTAAAAATCCGATTGAGCCTTGAATTTCTCCTAAAGCCTCGCCGTAAGTTTTTCCGTGTTCTGTAGTCAACAAAGTTGCAAGTTCTTCTTTGTGATTTTCCATAATAGTTGCTAATTGTGCAACATAAACTGCACGCTCTACAGCCGGAATTTTCGCCCATTCTTTTTGCGCAACTTTGGAAGATGCAAGGATTTGCTCAACATCTTCTTTAGTACTTTTTGGAACTGTACCAACAAGTTCGCCGTTATAAGGATTTGTTACCTCTATAACTTCTCCACTAAGAGAGTCTACCAATTGTCCATCAATTAGGTTTTTAAAATTCAACATAATACGCCCCTTTTAAAAAAGATTTAAGTATACTAAAATTATTTTATTTAATCTATTTAACTATACTAATTCTACACTATTTGTTTAAAAATATCAACACTTTTAAAGCAAAAAAATATAATTCTACTTAACCTACAATAACCCAAAAGGAAAATTGTTTGTTTTAACTATTTATTAATTTTTCTTGAAAACTCTTGACTTTTGGTGGACAATATATTAAAATATATAATACTATAAACTATAGAAAAGAGTTGTATTATGCCTAGATTGAAAAGCGATTTAGTGGATAAAATTTTTGATGAAATTGTGTCAAGAATCAACCACTACATTTATGTTTCCGGCGATGTTGTAAGCGAAATTTCGTTAGCTAATGAATTTAGTATTAGCCGTACTCCAGTAAGGGAAGCGATTTTCAGGCTTATCGACATTGGTTTACTTGTTAGGGACAAAAGCAAAGTTGTTGTTAAATCTCTAAACTACATCGACATCAAAGAAATTCTAGAAGCTAGACTTGCACTTGAAATTATGAGCGCTAGAACTATTATTCAACGTGGTGGATTAACCGACGAAGAATATAGTGAGTTGATTTCACTACAAAATGAATTTCAACACAGCATTTCTGGAGTAAATTTTGAAAAAAACTTTGAATTAGATGCAAATTTTCACACAGCATTAGTAAAATTTTCTGGCAATTCAAGACTTATTGAGTTTGCTAATCGTTTGAATATTCAGTCTGACCGTTTCAGGCAAATAACAATGCTTACACCTTCACGTCACAGCATTACTTTAAGCGAGCACAACGAAATTATCAAATCGATATGTGATAAAAACTTTGATAAAACTGTTAATGCACTTACTTTCCACACAAATAATTCTATAAAAAATTATCAAGTTATTTTAGATAACGATATGTGGTATAAAATGATTAAAACATTAAAAGCTTAATTTACAATATTTAAAAAGGTCGGTACAAAATGTACCGACCTTTGACTTTCAAAAAACCTATATTGTAAAAAATGTTGCACAAACATTGTAGGGGCGAGCTGTGCTCGTCCGAAAGTAAAGCATTAATTTCCTTGTTTTCATATGTATAATAAAATATTGCCTTTATTTATATAAAAAATACAATATTTACTATTCTTTCCACGGACGACCACAGGCAATGTCACGAACTTAAGGAACAAGAATATCCATAGTAGGGTATGCATCGTATGCATACCGTTCGTAAGGAGAAATTTTTTCGCATAATTATATGTTATTTATTGGTATTATTCC
>JAWXUM010000093.1:0-7733 GCA_044432645.1 Clostridia bacterium
TAAAGGCTATTTAGTTAAATAAAAAGGTGGAAGCTTTTTATTATCGAGGAGCGTTGTCAGTGAAGAACCGACAAGTTTCTGCCTAAATAGACTTTATTTTTTATACAATTCAAACAAATTATATAAGATTTTTGAACTTTGAGATAAAAATAAAGCTTACATTAAGCAAGCTTTGTTTTTATAAGTTTGGTACAGGTGTTCATAACGAAACAAATTTATTGTTAGATAAACAGTAGAAAAAGTATATTCAAGACATTTAAAAATATCAATGTGCGAATTTTTTAATTGCACATTGGAAAAAATCGCATTTTTTCTGTAAACTTAATACATAACAATTATTTTGAAAATTAGGAGAGATATTATGAAAGATTTAGAATACACACTTGTGGGAGATTATTATTTGCCGAATTTAACATTACCAACTGAAAAAGAAGTACATATAGGTTATTGGGGACAAAAACATCGTGAATACATAGAAAAACATCACAGAATACGTTTTTTCAATTTACTAACCAGCTCAAAGCTAAGTGATTATTTAGCCGACATAAACAATCAAGCTGAAGATATGTTTTTTCAGTTAGTAGAAGATTACGAAAAATCTTGGGGTGTTACAGAACAATTAAAAGTAGAAAACCAAATGGAATGGGTATCGAAAATGAACAATATTCATTCTTGTGTTAGAGAAATTATTTTAAAAGAATTGATTTATTGGTGAAATAATCTCTAAATAAGAAAAACAAAAGTGCAGAAAAGGGAATTAATCCTAATTCTGTACTTTTCCATTTTAAACAATTTAATTAATAATCAAATTGTTTAAAAAATACACTTGAATTAATCAATCTAAAGTTATATTATTAAATTATATAAAATAATATAATTGGAGTGATTAAGTTGACAAATAAGGAAATAATTGAAATTGCTATGAAGCAATCGGCAATTGACAGTGGATGTGAAATTAAAGATTTTATTAGTAGTGAAAACAAAGTTGTTATTTCAAAAATAAACGATAACGCTAGGCGATACTTAAAGCTTCCTTTTTTGTGCGATTTCACTTCTTATGGCAATAACATAGTTGCCTCTGTTTCAGAGCCTTTTTCACAAATTGCAAAAGAATATATAAATAAATTCCCAGTGGAGCATTGTTTTGAAACACCAAACTTGCATTGGTTTATGGAAAAATTAAAACCATATAACGCAAATGTGTGTTTTATGGCTGAATATTTTCTGCCTAATTTAGACGACTTTCCTGTTTTAGATTGTAAATACGAAACTAAGGTTTTGAAAAATAAAGATTTTGATAACTTGTATTTGCCAGAGTGGAGCAACGCACTTTGTGAAAATCGTAAACATTTAGATGTGCTTGGTGTGGGAGCTTACCATAACGGAGAGCTTATTGGTTTGGTTGGTTGTTCTGCTGACTGCGACACTATGTGGCAAATAGGTGTTGATGTTCTACCAGAATATAGACGACAAGGCATAGCCAGTGCAATAACAAATAAGCTTGCACATGAAATTTTAAAAAGAGATATTGTGCCATTTTATTGCTGTGCATGGTCGAATATAAAATCAGCAAAAAACGCAATTAAAAGTGGTTTTGTTCCATCTTGGGTACAGTTAACAGTTAAGGAACAAAGTTTTATCGACAATATTAACAGCGAAAAATAGAAACTGAAATCAGTTTTTAGCAAAGGAAAGCGTATGAAACTTGAGCGAATGATTGGGATAATCACTGAACTGCAAATCAATAAAAAGACCACAGCTATTAAGCTTGCTGAAAAGTTTGAAGTATCACGCAGGACGATTTTGCGTGACATAGACTCGCTTTGCCTTGCTGGAATTCCAATTATCACAGCACAAGGTGGCGATGGTGGTATATCAATAATGGACGGATTTAATATTGATACCACTGTATTTTCAAAAGAAGAATTAGAGGCAATTTTCGTTGGACTTAAAGGTATCGAAAGTGTTTCTAATAATAATATATCAAAGTCGCTAAAGACTAAATTTTCTAATAATACTGATTTAGCCGACACCATGATAATAGATTTATCATCTTACTATAAAGACAGCCTTTCTACTAAAATTGAATTAATCAAAGATTCCATTAACAAAAGCAAGCTTATTAAATTTGATTATTATTATGAAAAAGGTGACAGCGAAAAAGAAATTGAACCATATCTAATTGTTTTTATGTGGTCTAGTTGGTATATTTTTGGATTTTGCACAGATAGACAAGATTTTAGGATGTATAAGCTTCAAAGACTTTGGAATTTAAGTCAAAGCGAGAACAGCTTTGTCAAAAAGAAAATTCCAGAAGATAAGAAAAAATTTGGTTTTAATATTAAAGATGATTATTTGATTGAAGCGATTTTTGAAGCAAGTGAAAAATATAAAATCATAGAAGCGTACAGTCCTGACAGCGTTAAAACTTTAGAAAATGGAAAAATCTATACTAAAATAGGATTTACCAACATAGATTCTGCCTTGAATTGGTATCTAAGTTTTGGCGATAAAGTTAAAATTATCAGCCCAGAAGAACTAAAAGATAAAATAAAAGAAACTGCTAAAAATATTTTGGATAAATATAATTGAATATGACATACTGTTGTCACCTTTGATATGGTATTATTAAATAAAAGGGGTTTTATTATGAATGAATTAATTTTTACAAATGTAGTAGACTCACGCTGTGGCTTACAGTGTACTGGTTGTGAGTGGAAAGAAAGCCACGGATGTGGTGGCTGTATCGAAACAAACGGAAATCCATTCCACGGTGAATGCCCTGTTGCAAAATGCTGTCAGAGCAAAAAACTAATGCATTGCGGACAGTGCGAAAATATTCCATGTGAATTATTAAAACAGTACTCATGTGACCCTGAACATGGGGACATTCCAGAGGGTATAAGAATAGAACAATGTAAAAAATGGAGAAGGTTAGATGAATAACAAAATAATTTCTCTTAGAATGGAAAGGCAACATTTTGTTAAAAAGGCTAATTTAGATGAATATTTGAAACTTTATTCCGACACACAGCCTGGGCAGAATGTTTATTGGAACGGATTTGGCGACCCACCTAGTATTAGTTTTCGTGCTGATTTTGATGATATTGAATTTAACAGACAAAGGCAGTATGAAAGAAAACTTCTAAAAGCAAGATTTCAAGGTGGCAATTTAGCTTGGGTTACTGAAGAAGATTTCGAGCTTTACGCTTGTCTTTATGTAAAACCTATAAAAAATTTGACCGAAATGCAAGAGTCTATTTTAAATTTAATTGTGCGTGAAGGTCCGATGAATATCGCTCTTATAAAAGAGATTACTGGTTTACTTGTAAAAGAAATTACTCCTGTTTTACATAAGTTACAACAAGCATTTTTGATTTACGAAGACCAGTTTGATGGTCAGTGGGACAGAGCTTGGTATGAATTTAATGAAATGTTTCCAAATATCGATT
The DNA here is from genome assembly GCA_044432645.1 of Clostridia bacterium. GTDB lineage: Bacteria > Bacillota > Clostridia > Oscillospirales > Acutalibacteraceae > SIG603. The sequence continues at coordinate 3,453 of JAWXUM010000093.1, forward strand.
TAAATAGATACACTAAAAATCAGGCTCTAAAAATTTTAATCCCACGTTTTGCATACAGAAATGTGATTGTAAACACCCTTATGATTAAATCGTTTTTCAAACTTCCACTTAAAGATATAAATACTGCTTTAAGTGAGTTGGTAGAAGAAAAAGTTTTGACAAAATATGAAAATGACTTTATTTTAAGTAGCGATTTAACTCTTTTAGAAAATTACGAAGTCAAAGACCTAAACTTTGTGTATGCACTTCACAGAAATGACTTTTTGTATAAGTCCAACGAGCATATTTTGAAAGATAAATTTGCATATTTAATCAAAGATTTAGAATACGACCATGATAGCTTGCAATATTTGTTGATTGACGGAGAATTTAGAGGCGTAGTTGTCGGTCATTTTAGAAACGGTCCGTATGATTTGAACGATGTAGTAAGCGACCTTAAAAATCCAAACGAAAGAAAAAAAGAAATTTTAAAAGCTATTAGCGATGTGAACTATGGAAAATACCCAGAACGATTTATGGGTGAAAATATATTATTTTAGGTGCATTATGAATAAATATCACTTTAAAGAATACAAATCTATTCTATCGCCAAAAAATAGCATGAATATTTATAGGGGTTGTACTCATGGCTGTATTTACTGCGATAGTCGAAGTAAATGTTATCAAATAAATCATGATTTTGAAGATATTGAAATCAAAAAAGATGCACCGCAACAACTAGAACGTGAAATTATTAAAAGACGAAAGCCTTGTATAATAAGCACAGGCGCTATGACAGACCCATATATGCCTCTTGAAAAAGAAATAAACTATACAAGGTCATGTCTTGAAGTTATAGAAAAACATAGTTTTGGTGTGTGTGTATTAACAAAGTCTGATTTGGTTTTAAGAGATTTAGATATTTTAAAGAAAATAAACGAGAAATCTAAGGCAGTGGTACAAATGACACTGACAACTTTTGATGAGAATTTGTGTAAAATTTTAGAGCCTAATGTTTGCACTAGCAAAAAGCGTTTTGAAACCTTAAAAATACTTAAAGAAAATGGAATACCCACCGTGGTTTGGCTAGACCCAATTTTACCTTTTATAAATGACACTGAAGAAAACCTTAGAGGAATTCTAAATTACTGTATAACAGCAAAAGTGTATGGTATCATTTGTTTCGGTATGGGTTTAACTTTGAGAGAGGGAAATAGAGAGTATTTTTATAAAAATCTTGATAAATACTTTCCAAATATGAAAGAAAATTATCAAAGAAAATATGGATTTTCTTATGATGTAACAAGCGATAACCATAAGTATTTGATGAAAATATTTAAAGAGGAATGTAGAAAACACGGTATAGAAACAAATATAGACAACATTTTTCAATACTTAAATTATTACCCTGAAAAATATGAACAATTAAGTTTTTTTGAGTAACGGAGGAGGAAAATAAATGTTAGTACCACATTTCCATTTTGGAGGAAATTGCTTAAAAGTAATTGATATGTATGAGAAAGCTTTTAACACAAAAGCATATTGGATTTGTAGAAATGCAGAAAATCCAGATATAATAGACCATGCTGAAATGTTAATACACGGAACACGAGTAATGCTAAACGATCGTTATGCAAAATCAGTAAGCCCTAAACATTCATGTTTGCAAATGGTGGCTATTTTCAAAACAAAAGAAAAACTTCTTGAGAGTTATGAGCATATAAAAATGGATATTATAGAATTAGATCCATTGCAAGAAGTCAGTTATAGTCCTTTACGAACCTCTTTTATCGATTGTTTCGGTATACAGTGGTGTTTTATGATTGACGAAAATATAGAAAGGTAAAAACATGACATTTTTAAATAATATTTGTTTTATCACCGAAGATGTGAGAGCCTTAGCAGAGTTTTATTGTAATATTTTTGGGGTTCAAGCTGAAATTAATGATGTTCACGTTAATATTGATTTTGATGGTGGCGGACTAACAATCTATTCAAAATCAGCAGCAGAACATGATATGGGATTTAATTTTGAAGAATATAACGGAAATGATTTACAAAAATAAGTTTTATTGTAGATGATATTGATATTTAAATCAAAGTGGTGTATAATAGTATCATTAAGTATCACTCGGAGGGTTTTATGGAGATTAAATTCAATTCTGATATGATTTTGGATAAACATTTTTTTAATTTAAAGAAACTTAGTTACAAATATTCGGTGAAAGATGTGGCTGATATGCTTGCATTTGCTGATGAAATATTATTTGAAAAAGTTAAACTCAAGGATTTTAATGGCAATTTAATTGCGTTTATGCCTAGTAAAATTAGCATTTCAAATAAAGTGTATAGAAAATTATTGTTGCCAAGCACCTCAACTTATTCCACAAAATCAATGGAAGATGAAATTCATTCGACTTTTTCGATTGAAAATATTAATTCATCAAGGGATAGTGTTCGCAAAATTTTGCGTGGTTTAGCACCTACTAACAATCAGGAAGAATATATTTATGCTATGAAAAGGGCTCTCGATTTTATAAGCGATAAGGAAAATAAAATCACAGAAGAAAATCTATTCAAGCTTTACAATATTGCTATTGTGGATTTTTTAGATGATGAAGATAAATTGTTAGATGAGAATTTTTACCGACACGATAAAGTTTATATTGTGGGTGATGAGATTGCACATCAAGGAATAAGCCACGATTTATTGCCTACTTATATGAAAGAATTTATTGAGTTTATAAACGCTGATGACAACATTAATCAGCTTCAAAAGGCTTGTATAATTCATTTTTATTTTGCATATTTGCACCCATATTTTGACGGCAACGGCAGAACTGCAAGGCTAGTTCATTTGTGGTATTTAATTCAATCTGGCTTTTCGTCTACGTTATTCACTTCTTTTTCAAAATATATATCACTCTCAAAAAATGATTATTACGGTGCATTTACGCTTGTTGAAGAAAACTATAAAATAAGCAAAAAAATTGATTTAACTCCATTTCTACATTATTTTTCTGTAAATATTTATGACAAAATTGAAGTAGAAAATGGCGATATTAAAACCTTTGAAATTTACGAACAAAACCTTAAAGAGGGAAATGTAACTGAAAAAGAAACAAAACTTTGGTCTTTTGTAATTGCAAATTATGGAAGTGACAGCTTTTCAACCAAGCAATTAGAAAAAGATTTTTCTGATGTAGCCTATGCAACAATAAGAAAATTTGTGTTAAAATTTAAAGATTTAGGACTTTTGAAATCTCAAAAATTTGGAAATAGGCTAAAGTATCATATAGTTTAATTTTCATAAAGTGGAGTTTGAAAAAATCTGTAAAATACAAATTTTATAAAGTGTATTTTGAAAACTTGACTTTTTATACATTTATGCTATTCTTATTTTATGAAAATTGATTATTATTGAGATGAAATTGATAAAATAGATTGGATGTACTGAGAAAGAAGAAAGCACTGAATAACATGGAACAAAATAGAACGATAATCCTAGACGGATATGAGATAAATTATATTCTCACACGAAAAAAGGTTAAGAATGTTAATCTACGGATAAACGCTGACGGAGTTATTAAAGTTTCGGCTAACAATAGAGTTTCTATTGCTTTTATTGAGAACTTTATTAAATCAAATACAGAATTTATTTTAAAGCATTTAGAACGAATTAGGAATGCAGAAAAACCAAAATCTTTTGATGACAACAAAGAAAATAGAGAGAAAGCATGGGGGATTTTCACGAAAATAATAGACGAAATTTATCCTATTTTTAAAGAAATGAACGTGCAGTACCCAGTGCTTAAAATTCGAACAATGAAGTCAAAATGGGGCTCTTGTATACCGTCTAAAAATCAAATAACATTAAATACAAGATTAATCGAACACAACAGAGTATTCATAGAATATGTAATTTTACACGAGTTCTGCCACTTTATCCATCCTAACCACTCAAAAGATTTTTATAATTTAGTTGAAAAACTAATGCCTGATTGGAAATATAGGCAAAATTTGTTGAAAAGTAAAAATATAGGAACTTTATGAATACTTTTATCCCTAACAAAGTGATGCAAAAGCTTGGAGTGTTACAGAACAACTAAAAGTAGAAAACCAAATGGAATGGGTATCACAAATGAATATAGCAATTTGAATATTATTAGTCCTTAACTAAGATCCTGCCAAAAGCTCTAAAAATCCTCGCTAATACGAAAGTATTAGCTGTGGTTTTTAAAACTTCTGACAAAATTTCTGCTCACTTATTTATAAGCCTAATAATAATCAAGTTGCTATAAT
>JAWXUM010000094.1:0-7427 GCA_044432645.1 Clostridia bacterium
TACATCTTTTAATAGCTTCGCACCACTCGACCCAAACCGAGTTATCAATTTTAGATTTCATATTATCAATTGCCTTTTCATAATTTGGATTAATATTCTCAATTTCATTAATGAATTCTAAAAATATTGTCTTTACTGGTTCTTTTACATCATCCGCATTCTCTTTAAAAGAGAGCAGAATATTTTCTGTTCGCTCATAAGAAGTTGTAACTTGTGACATTGCAACAGACAAACCGTCTAGCACAAATTTGTTGTATTCTATATATTGAAAACGAATATATAAAAATGGGATAATTCCAAAGGCGACACTAGCAACTGGAATTAGATATAGGTTGCCAATGGCAATGGCTGTGCTGATTCCTAGCAAAATCAAGCAGACTGACAAAATTATCATAAAGGAAAACTTGCCACCTTGACCTGTGACTTTGAGCATTTGCTCACTTTCCTTTAGAAATTTCACCAGTTTATTTTCTTTCTGATTTGCAATATTTTTAAAGCTTTTGTTCGTTGTATCTTGTGCGTTGTCGATTAGCTTTCTAAAGTCTTTTATACTAACTCCAAAAGCTAAAAATATAGCGAATGACAAAAATATCACCGCTATGCTTAATAATATTTCCATATAAATTCCTTTCGTTTTTTATTTTTGGGTATAAAAAATGCCTATCATTGCTGATAGACATTGTGAGTCGTTATGGTTTATTAAAAGATAAACTTGAATGTTTTGTTGGATCATATCTATCTTTCTCTGTGATTGTTCGTGATACTTTACAAGGATTTCCTACAGCTATTACGTTGTCGGGAATATCTTTAGTTACAACACTTCCTGCTCCTATAACAGATCCTTCACCTATTGTTACACCTGATACAATAGTTACACCAGCACCAATCCAAACACTATCTTTAATAGTAATTGGTTCTGCATATTCTATCCCTTGATTTCTTTGTTCTGCATCTAAAGGGTGACAAGCTGTTGAAATACAACAATTGGGTGCAATAAATACATTATCCCCAATAGTGACTTTTCCACCATCTAAAATTACACAATTATGGTTTGCGTAAAAGTTATCTCCTACTTCAATGTTGTAACCAAAGTCACAAAAAAATGGTTGCGTAATAGTTAGATTTTCACCTGATTTGCCTAAGAGATTTTTCAATATGGTATTTTTCCCTTCATCATCAGATGGTAATAAGTTATTAAATTTATAACACATATCTTTGCAATTTCTTAAATCAGTATAAAGATTTTTGGTTTCAATCATAGTTTTACTCCATTCTAAAATTAACTAAAAACAATTATACATCAACAAAACAAAGAATTAAAGCCTAAAAATATTAATTTTTCAGTTTCTCAATTTCTGCCCTTGATATGCCATACATTTTCATTTTGTCTAAAAGTCTGTCAGATGGTAGTCCTATTTGTTTGTGCTGACCTTTGATTGTGATGTTGCCATTTTCTACGTTGTTTTCTTCAATTTCGTATTTCCATAATGGATTGTAATGTGCTTTGTTGTCATCATCAACGTGGCATTCGGTTATGCCCATTATTCTTCTGACATTATCTTCTAGGGTATGGAGGAAAACAACAACCGGGAAGGCTTCTTGTGCTTGGATAAGCGCTGTTGGATAATCGGTGTTGTTACCTTTTCTTGATAAATCGGCAATTCTTTTATATGCCTCAATTGGTGAACCTGCGTGAGTGGTTGATATTACTGGGTGACCACTTCGACTGGCTTCAACTGCTGCACTCGCTTCGCTGTCACGCATTTCAGCTATGCTTATATAGTCTGGGTTTAAACGAAGTGAGATAACTACCAAATCTTCTTGTTTAATATCCAAGTCAGCTATTTTGCTTTCTCTAGTCAGCATATGAACCACGTTATTAATAGTTTTTCCATTTTCTCTTTTTACCAAGTCCATTTCTCTAGCTGAGTTTTCGATAGTAACTATTTTCATATTGTTTGGCAAGGTTGATAATAGATATGACAAGAAAGTTGTTTTACCTGTATTAACTTTTCCAACAACTAAAAGTGAAACTCCACGCCTCATAAAAGTGTTGAGCATTTCAATTTCTTTTTGCTCAGCAAAACCTGTTTTTGTATATTGTTCTATCCTAAAAACTGATTTTGACAGCTTGCGAATATAACAAGAAACACCAATATTTTCATCAACTATGGGTGATTTAACTGTTGTAATTCTAATATCAGAACCTATTGAAGTTTCAGCTATTGGCATTGCTTCGTCCAAAACTCCACCTTTACTTTGAATTAATCTTCTCATAATATCAATAGCGTGACTTGGACTTTCAAAGGCATCAATATACACAAATTCGCCAGTTCTCATCTGTAAAATAATGCAATCCCACGAATTAATGTGTATACCCTCAACCTTTGGGTCTTTTAGTGGTGCTGTCAATATAGAATATTCGTGGGTGTCGTTGTATAGTTTTTCTACAAGTTCATCTTTAGTAAAGCCTTTGACTTCAATGTTTTTTCTAGTGACATAAGCACGATAAAAATTCAGGATAATTTCTTTGCTCTTTTCTGTGCTGTCGGTAGAATTTATCTGCCAATAATTATCATTTACAACATTTTGGATAGTTTCAAGTAATGTGAGGTAATTATTCAAAGACAAATGTATCGCCACCTTCGTCTATATATTCGTCGATTTCAAGTTCTTCAACTTCTGCTAATTCTTCGATAATTGCCACTTGCTCGTCTAGATAAGCTTGTTTTGTGTCATCTTCGCCACGGTGGACTAAAGCTAAGTGAATTGATGCTGAGTATTCATATTGGTTTAACAGCAATGCTTGTTCTTCTGTCACTAAAAAAGTGATAGTTGATATGCTTTCTTCACTTGTAGCTGTTTTTTCTAAACCATCGCTTGTGCTTGCACTTAGGACTTCAACATACTTAAGTTCAAGTGGTTGTAGTGATTCGCCATTTAGATTAACAAAAACTGTAACAATATCGCCTGATAGGATTTTATCAGAGGTACTACTTGCTAAACTGCTAATTGAAATGGAATACGCTATTTGTCCGTCTGCAACTTTCTCAATACCTTCTAGAACTTCGCTTTGGCTGTCGGCAACTGAATTTTCATAAACAAACTGACCACTGATTAAGTCATAACTTGCGTATTTGCCAACGATTTCTGTTTCGTCAGTTATGACTTCGCTCATTCCGTTGGAACTGATTTCGGTTACTTCAACCATATCACTGGTGATTTCTGTACCTTTGGCAACATTTTCGGTTAATTGGTATGCTGTGATAGTTTCTACTTCTTCTGTTTTAACTAGCGAGAAAACGCAGATAGCTGAAATTATCACACATAAACTTGCTAAAAAAATTCTGTTTTTTATAATTTTCATAGTATAATTCCTTTCAAAATAATTACCACTAAGCACCCTAGCGAAATATATGGCACTAATGGGTAATGTTGTTTTAATAAATTTTTGTTTTTTCTAATTGATATTATCGCTTCCATAATTATTGATACTGACAAACCTATTAACAAGGCAATTAGAGTGGGAACTGTGCCAAGTGCAAAGGCTGTGGCTGCTGTGATTTTAACGTCTGCACCACCAAGATTTGTGATTAATGCCACAATAAAAAGCGTACCACCACAAACAGCCAAGGCGATGACTGAATCTAGCGATACGTTAATTAAGCCTATTAAAAATATCATTATGCAGTATTTGTTGTCCACAATTTTCTCTCTTATATCTTGCATTGAAGCAAAGAACAAAACCACCACAAGTGAGAGAAGTTTGACAAACTCCCAGTTAATTTTACTAACTAAACTTGTGCCTATTGGGTCGACTGTAACGAATAAAATTCCAGCCACTACAAGCAAAAAAAGAGGAAAAACAATTGGAACACTAGCACCACCACCTTTGTCACGAATTAATTTTTTAATCTTATGCATTTTTTATCCTTTCTGACCTGTCATCTTCAGTTGTGGTAGGTCGTTTCCACAAGACAGCAAATTTGCACAAGCTGTTTCGACTAGTTGAGTTTTGTGTTTTTATCTGTTATAATTGGTTTAATATAACTACCAAGCAAAATTTTATTGATAAGGTAGTGAACGAAATTGCCCTTTATGGGGTGTATTTATATAATAGATGGAGATGATAAAATGAAATGGAATAGTGAACTTTATGACAATGCACAATCATTTGTATCTGAATATGGCAAAGGGCTAATCAGTTTTATACAACAAAAAGAAAATCAAAAAATATTAGATTTAGGTTGTGGAACTGGTGATTTAACATGGGAAATTGATAAATCATTTTCTTGTCATGTAATCGGAAGTGATTATTCAGAAGAAATGATTAGTAAAGCGAAAGAGAAGTATCCTACATTAGATTTTTCGGTGTGTGATGCTTGCAAAATACCTTTTACCAATGAGTTTGATGTTATTTTCTCAAATGCAGTTTTTCACTGGATACCAGATCAAAATGCACTGCATCAATCAATATACAACGCATTAAAAACAAACGGTATGTTAATATGTGAGTTTGGTGGATATAAAAACATTCAAAATATTTCTAATGCCTTTGGGAAAGCTATTGCAAAATATGGGGATGAGTACACAAGTCCATTTTATTTCCCTAAAGTTGAAAGTCATGTTGAAGTGCTTGAAAACGCAGGCTTTGTGATTGATAAAATTTATGATTATGATAGACCAACTGTGTTGCCAAATGGAGATTTAGGACTAAGACAATGGGTTTGTCAATTCTTCTCTGCTGATTTATTTAAGTATGAAGATGATAAACAAGAAGAAATCTTATCATTTGTGGAGAACGAATTGAGAGCTACTATGTTCGATGGTAAAAAATGGACAGCAGATTACAGACGATTGCGTGTCATTGCCTATAAATAAAATGAGCATTGCACTTAATCTTGAATTTTCAATCTATTAAATAAAATATATCTAATTATGTAAATGTGTGGTCGAGCGTAAAAACTCGACCACTATTTTTATATCTATTATGCGCCGAAGCTAAATAGGTTGTCTGTTTTGGTTGCTAAATTAGACATTACATCTGCAAACCATTCGGTAACAGCTGGGGCGAAAAATGCACCGATTAATACTACTACGAAAACTACTAGTAGGATTGTTTCTGTAGATTGTGTAAGACCTTTTTCGTCTTGGATAACTGATTTTGCTTTGTCTGTTACTTTTGATACTGTGTTTTTAATGTTGTTAAATAATTTTTTCATATTGAAATTCCTCTTAAATCTTTCATAATTTTAATTTTGTTTATAAAAATGAGAGAGTGCGTTTCACACTCTCCATAGCGAACTTTGTTTTTATGATTATGGTGCGAAGCTGAATAAGCTATCTGTTTTATCAGCAAGGTTTGTCATAACATCAGCAAACCATTCTGTGACCGCTGGTGCAAAGAAAGCACCGATTAAGACTACTACGAAAACTACTAGTAGGATTGTTTCTGTTGATTGTGTTAGACCTTTTTCGTCTTGGATAACTGATTTTGCTTTGTCTGTTACTTTTGATACTGTGTTTTTGATGTTGTTAAATAATTTTTTCATATTGAATTCCTCATAAATCTTTCGTTAAATATATTTTTGTGTATTAAAATAGGAGAGCATTTCTGCTCTCCAAAAATTCGGTTAATTATGCCTTATGCATTAAGCATTATGAATTAAATTGTCGGACTTCGTATACTTTTCATAATTTTCCTTTCATAGTTACCTAGTTATAACCCAATCGTCATAGATATCGCCACTGATTACAATTTGCGTTGTAGTTTCTGTGGCATTTATCATTCCTGCGGGTGTCCAAAGGTTGTAAGCATAGGTTTTAATCGTATAGTTTCCGTCTGGGAAGTAAATTGGTATGAAATGAGTTCGTCTGTAGTCTTGAACTCCGTCAGTTGTCATTGTGTTTTCGTTTTCTTCAAACATAAACACATCGCCTACAAGCTCAAGTGTTCGGTATTCTCCAGTTGTAAATGAATATTCAAACTCTGGGAAGTATACATTTGCATTTTGTAGAATTGTATACGCACTTTCGTCTGGCATTGTATATGACAAATACGAACTTACATCACTTTCTACTTCAATCGTAAAACCATATCCTGACTTCATTGTTGTGACTCCGTTTGATACAGTTTCGGTCGCACAGGCTTCATCGGCAGTTATCGTAACGGATAAATCTAGGTCAATACCATAAGTCACCAATGAATAGTTGTTATTAACCCATTCCCAAATTTGCCACGTTGTATTGCTGTCAAGTGTTTGACCCATAGTAGGTGTACTAGCGTATGAACTAGGGACATCAAATCCTACTGGAGCACTTTCAAAAGTAGTATCGCTTGTTTGACTGTCTACAACTGCATAAACATTATAACTATCTATAATCGTGTTATTATCAGTAGAACTTTCTGTCATTCCAGTTTCAACTTCCAATTTGAATGTGATATTGGAACTACTTTCTGGTATAGTGACTTTAAAATATACTAGATTGCTTTCGCCTGATGGAATAATCACATCTTGAGTTTCCACCATTATTACAGAAGAATAACCACTGTTATCCGTGTTTGTTACAGTTAAAGTTGCTTCAATTGCATTGCTTGGCTTGATATCAGTTGAAGTATCGTTGTAAATATTGTAGCTGACAATTATTTCTTTTCCTGAATTATAAGTTGCGTTTGGCTCTACAATTTCAGGGTACACATCGGCTCGGTACTCCCAAATTGCTTTGAATTCTAGATTTTGATTTAGGTTCGTGTAACTTAAACTTGCACTATCGGTGTAACCATAAATGATGGAGTTTGTACTCAAACTCCAACCCATAAACTCATAATCTGTCCGTGTTGGCTCGGTTGTTGATAGATAATACGTTGTGCCATACGTTTTAGTTCCACTTGACGGAGCACCTGTTCCACCGTTGGCGTCATAACTGACCGTGTAGGTATTTAACTCCCAAATGGCATATAAAGTTGTACTTGAGTTTGAAGTGTAGGAACTACCTGATTGGTAATTGGCTGATGTGTCACTTGCATAAGTTCCCCAACCTTTAAAGGTGTAACCTGTCCGAGTTGGTGTGGCACTACTAGAAATTGTCATTGAAACACCATACGTTTTCGTTTGTGTTGTTACCGAACCACTCGTTCCACCATTTGCATTATAGGTTACAGTATACGTGTTCGGTGTCCAAATCGCATACAAAGTCGTACTTGAGTTTGAAGTGTACGAACCACCTGACTGATAATTGGCTGAGGTATCGGTAGAATAAGTACCCCAACCTGCGAAAGTGTACCCAGTCCGTGTTGGTGTTGCACTACTTGAAATAGTCATTGATACGCCATACGTTTTTGTTTGTGTGGTTACCGAACCACTCGTTCCACCATTTGCGTTATACGTGACTGTATACGTGTTCGGTGTCCAAATCGCATACAAAGT
>JAWXUM010000095.1:0-7260 GCA_044432645.1 Clostridia bacterium
GACCTTGTCACTCTTCATACATATTATATTTTACTGAACATACAAAACAAACATGCAAAAAGTAAACGTGCGTTTTGCCCCAAACGGGGTAAAACGCACGCTTTTGTGGTGGAGATGAGGAGAATTGAACTCCTGTCCGAAAGTTATTTGCCAGGGCTTTCTACGAGTGTAGTTTGTGTTTTGAAAATTCCCTTTGTAAGACGCCCACAGACAGGCTTTTTACTCAGGTAGTCTTTTGTTCATGATAAGCTTAAAGACGTAGGCTTATTCACGTTCACTACTAATCGACGCCTTTATCCGGGTCGTAGTACTCCCAGTAAAGACGAGCTGCATTAAGCAGCTACAGCAACGTTATTGTTGTTGTTTAATTTTAAAATACGCATTTTAAAGTGTGTGCGCGCCACTACTCGCTTACCAAGGTTCACGACCCCCGTCGAAACCTTTACACCCCCATTTATAAATTTAATTTACAAAAACATTGTTTTGCAAATTGAAATTCCTGTTTTGGTTTTAAAAATATTTTCAATTGTTTTTATAATTGTTCCTTTTGCCATATTAGCTTCAAATAAATTAACTATAAAATCAGCTTCGATTAAAATTTGATAGTCTATACCGTCAACATTAGAATAAGTGTGATGATGTGCGATTAAATAAGAAACTCTTTCTATAACAGATTTATCAAAATTTAAATCACTTAGCATTTTTTCGGCATAAGCTGGACCTATTTGCTCTTGAAGTTTGCCGTCACATCTGCCAAATTCTTTTTCTGCTGGTCTTATTCCTATATCGTGAGTTAAGGCAGCTGCTTCTAAAATAAACTGAGTATCAGTCCCTATGTTTTCGCATTCTGCAATAAGTTTAGCATAAGAATGAACTTTTGTAAAATGTTGTATTCTTTTTGGGTCGCAAGAGTTAAATTCAATCATTCTTAGATATAATTCATTAATTAAATTCACAATAAACTCCTTACTGATTTTTCTCTTTTATAGCACGCTGAATGTCACGTTTTGCTGACCTTTCAGCCATGTCAGCACGTTTATCATAATTCTTTTTACCTTTACAAAGCCCTACTTGCACTTTCACTTTTGAGTCTTTGAAATAAAGCGATAAAGGAATGAGTGACAACCCGTCTTGCTTAACAGTACCAAAAAGCTTCATAATTTCTTTTTTATGCATTAATAATTTTCTAACACGAACTGGGTCTTTGTTAAAAATATTTCCTTGCTCATATGCACTTATGTGACAACCATTCATAAAAATTTCGCCGTTTACAATAGAGCACCACGAGTCTTTTAAATTAACTCTACCTTGTCGGAGCGACTTAACTTCTGTGCCAGCAAGTTCTATTCCAGCTTCATAACTTTCTTCGACAAAGTATTCGTGATATGCTTTTTTGTTTTGCGAAATGGTTTTTGTGCTTGCTTTTTGTATCATTGTTAAGTTCTCCTTTCGTTGGTTTTACGTCCCAAGGCGGAACGGTCAAGACCGTTCCCTACAGTTATTAAAGCTCTCGTCTGCCCTCTATAGCCATTGAAAGCGTTACTTCGTCGGCGTATTCTAATTCGCCACCTACAGGTATACCATAGGCAAGTCTTGTCACTTTTATACCAAGGGGTTTTAAAAGTCTTGAAATATACATGGCAGTCGCTTCGCCCTCCACAGTTGGATTGGTCGCCATGATAACTTCGTCTACTTCGTCGTTAAGCCTTGCTAAAAGTTCTTTTATTTTTAGTTGGTCAGGTCCAATTCCACTAAGTGGCGAAATTGCCCCATGAAGCACATGATATGTCGCATTGAACTCTTGAGTTCTCTCTAAAGCGAAAACATCTTTAGGGTCTTGTACAACACATATTATAGATTTATCTCTATTTGGGTTGCTACAAACCGAACAAACATCACTGTCGGTCAAGTTGCAACAAATGTCACAAAAATGGATTTTTTCGTGAGCGTCCAAAATTGCTTGGGCAAAACTTTGTGCATCTTCTTTACTCATGTTAATTACATGGTAAGCTACACGTTGAGCCGATTTATGCCCTATTCCTTGAAAGCTTTCGAACCAATCCACTAAAGTTTCAAGTGAAGGTATATTATACTGCGCCATTAGAACATTCCTGGAATATTAAGACCACCAGATATAGCGTTCATTTTTTCTTCTTTTTCAGTTGTAGCAGCACGTAAAGCCTCGTTAACTGCAGCTGCAATTAAGTCGCCTAGCATTTCTGTGTCGTCTGGGTCACAAACTTCAGGTTTAATGTCGATAACTTTAACCTCTAATTTACCGTTAATAGTAGCGCTTACCATGCCACCTCCAGAAGTTGCTGAGTAGTCTTTTGCCTCTAGTTCTTCTGTTGCTTTTTCCATGGTTTCTTGCATTTTTTGTGCTTGTCTTGCTAGTTGTTGCATATTATTAGCGCCACCGCCACCTACACCTTTTGGTAATCTTGCTTTCATAATTATATCATCCTTTTAATTTATTTATACGTCGAAATTAGTCGACTGTTTTTACATTTATACCAACTTGTTCTGCTTTTTTTACAAGCATGTCAAGTGAGTTGTTATCATCTAATTCGCCTGAATTTTTAGGCTTTATATAAGGACCTAATTTGTAATTTTTCCCTGTTAAACTAAGTATAGACTCCCTAATTTTTTCTTTAAGTTCTGGTTTAGTTCTTAAATAATCAAAAGTTAAACTGCTACCGTCAACTAAAATGTAACCACCATTTATATAAGCGTTAGAATTTGCAAACGCTGCACCAATAACCGACGAATAACTTTTAATAGTATGTACTATTTCTTTCCACTCTTTAAAAGTTGTAGCATTTTTTGAAAGTTCATCTATTTTAACAGTTCCTTGCCTTACAGGAGGTTCGCTTTGCACTTTAGCGACAACTTCTTTTACAGCTTTTGTTTCAGTTTTTACTGCTACTGTTTGAGAGCCCCTGTTTTGCTCTAAAGCTTCAACTCGTCTTAAAAGAGCATCTGTGCTGTCGTCAAGTTCAGGAGTACAAAGTTTTATAAGAGCCATTTCTAGTTCTAGTCTTTGGTTTGTGAACTTCATTTTATCTAAAGTTTTTTGAAATGTGTCAAGACAATGTAAAATTACAGGAAGTGAGGTCTTTGTAGCTTGTTCGTTTAAAGCTTCAATTTCATTGTCGCTCATTTGAATAAGCTTTGTTTGGTCGCCCATAGTTTTTATAAGCATTAAATGCCTAAAATAAGTTATAAGTTCGCTACAAAGTTTAGCTAAATCTTTTGAATTTTCATGAAGCTGAGCAATAGTCATCAAAGCAGAATTAGTGTCACGGTTTAAAATTGCTGCGCCTAAATCTATTAAATGCTCATTTCCAACTACACCAGCTGTTTCTTTCACGACTTCAATGTCAACTTCTAAACTTCTTCCCATGCATTGGTCTAAAATCGAAATAGCATCACGCATTCCACCGTCAGCAAGCCTTGCAATCATCAAAGCAGCGTCATGTGTTATACTTGCATTTTCTTGTAAAGCAATATATTCAAGCCTTCCAGCTAAACCTTCGGTAGAAATTCGTTTAAAATCGAACCTCTGACAACGTGATAAAATCGTTGCTAAAAGTTTATGAACTTCTGTAGTGGCTAAAATAAATACAGCGTGTTCTGGGGGTTCTTCTAGTGTTTTCAAAAGTGCATTAAAGGCAGATGAAGAAAGCTCATGCACCTCATCTATAATGTAAACCCTATATTTACCACTTGCAGGAGAAAATGCAACTTCTTCTATAAGTGAGCGTACATCGTTAATACCATTATTACTAGCAGCGTCAATTTCAGTAACGTCCATAATAGAGCCGTTTGTTATTCCAACGCAGTTTTCGCAAATTCCACAAGGGTCGCCGTCTATAGGGTTAAGGCAGTTTACAGCTTTTGCTAAAATTTTTGCACAAGAAGTCTTGCCAGTTCCTCTAGAGCCAGTAAACAAGTAAGCGTGTGCAATTCTGCCACTTGCAATTGCATTTTTCAAGGTGCGAGTTACAACTTCTTGACCGACAACATCGCTGAAATTTTGTGGGCGATATTTTCTGTATAAAACTTTATAAGCCATAAAAACCTCCTTATGAAAATAGAGCAAGCACTAGCTTCCACTAAAATATGTGAACGGACAGGCTACCTGCATCGCACAAAAGACACCGCTTAATGCTGCTGAGTTCCCTCCCTGACATGGTTCACAGGCTTTCGCCGCGCAGACCTGTCCGCTCGCATATTCCACGGCACGCTTAGCCCTTGCCCGAAATAGTACTAAGTTATTATACATGTTTTTAGAAAAAATATCAAGTAGTTATTAAAATTTTTTACAAATTAGGGAGAAAAGCTTAGTTGCAATTCTCCCTTTTGATTGTCTATTAATATTATTTTAATAAAATTTCTTCAACTTTTTCCATGCCTAGTCTTTCTACTGTATCAGCTAAACGCTCTTTAGGAAGACCGTAATCTTTAAACAAATGAATAGATTTTTCTATTACATCTAAAATTTCATCTTTAGTAAATAGGGTGTTAAGCGAAGTACCAAGGCGAATTTGTTTGCCCCATCTTCCGCCTATATAAAATTTAAGCATGTCGTTGTAATTTGCAGTTACGCCAAATGGACATTTGCCTACACATCTTCCGCAATTGTTACAGATGTTTTTGTCGATTACCACTTTTTTATCTACTACTGTAGCAGCTTTCATAGGACAGTTGATTTCAACAGCACATTTGCCACAGCCCTTACATTTATCTAAATCATAAGAAACAACTCTTTGTCCAACAATACCAACATCGTTAAGGTCTGGTTTAGCACAGTTGTTTGGACATCCTCCAACTGCAATTTTAAACTTATGTGGTAAAACTACATCTCTATAACCTTTATAAAATTTTTGGTGAACTTCTTTAGCTAGTCCCATAGTGTCGTAAAGACCAAACACACATGTGCTACCCTTACAGCTAACAACTGGTCTAACTTTAGCCCCTGTTCCTCCAGTTTCAAGTCCCTCTTTTGCAATGAATTCTTTAAAAGCTGGTATATCGTCAAAGTCTATTCCAGGAATTTCCATTGTTAGTCTAACCGTAAAAGTTATATTTCCGTTACCAAATTTTGAAGCTGCTTTAGTAACGCATTCCATTTGTTTTGCAGTAATACAACCGTTGCTGGTTATAATTCTTGCGCTGAATTTTCTAGTGCCTCGGTTAAGCAAAAATCCGTCACCTTTAACGGCAGTGATTTCAGCAGTGGTAGGCATGATGATTTTTTCCATAATAAACTCCTCTTTAGTGTTTGATAATTCGAACTAATTATATCACATTAAATAAAAAAAGCAAGTAATTGTTCAGATATAAACACAGCTAAGCAAGCAAGAAGCGCAACGATAACTAAATTTTTACTGTAAATAGAACTCACAATCGCTACAATTAAGCCACAAATTCCACTTATTGGGTTTGCTGTTGCGTAAAATATCGACGGAATAGTCATAGCTGTTAAACACGCGTAAGGAATATAGAATAAAAATGATTTTATGAATTTGTTTTCAATCTTTTTTTGAAACAAAGTAAGTGGCAACATTCTAATTAAATAAGTAACCAAAGCTATAACGAAAATATAAAGGTAAATCATAGTTCTTGCTCCTCTTTTTTACTTTCATTGATAGGAAAAAGCCAAGCTCCAAGTGCAGATGCTACTATAGTACAAATTATAATAGAAAAAGTTTTTAAAAATGGAACGAAGAAGATAATACAACTTAAAACAGCAGCGATAACAACCACAAAACGAACAGGTTTAAACGCTTTAAAAGACGGAACAACTATAGCAATAAACATTGCGTAAAGCGCAACACCCAAAGCACTAGAAACACTAGCAGGCAAAATTTCGCCAGCTATAGCTCCACAAAGAGTGCCACTTGTCCAACCTAGCCACGGCAATAGTGCAAGCCCTAGCATATATGCTAAACTTAAATATCCGTCATTTCCCATTGCAACGGCGAAGATTTCGTCGGTGTTAAAAAAAGCTATTAAACACCTTTTAAAAGTATTTGTGTTAGGTTTTAACTTTTGCGAAAGTGCAAGTGACATAAGCGCATAACGCATGTTGATAACCACCTGTGTCATAGCCATAGCCACAATACTAGAAGAAGCAATAATGCTTTCAAGCCCAGCAAATTGACCTGCACTTGTTACCGTTATCATACTTATTAAAGTGGCATTAAATACGCTTAATCCACCACCAACAGCTAAAATTCCAAAACTGAAACTAACCGAAAAATAACCCAAACCTATAGAAAGTCCAGATTTTACACCTTTTATATAATCTTGTTTAATCATTTATATGACCTCTGAAACAAATTTTTAATTTTGACCTACTCTATTATATATATATTGAATGTGTAAATCAAGACAAATTTTTATATTTTTTTCCAAAAAACGATATAAAGTTTTCAAATTGTTCACAATTGTCTTGACCTTAGCACTTTAGCGTGATATAATTGTCGACATATAAATTAATGAGGAGGCTTTTTATGAGCAGTACAAAAAGAGATGGTTGGTCATCAAGAAGTGCTTTTATCTTAGCAGCTGTTGGTTCAGCTGTTGGTTTAGGTAATGCATGGCGTTTTCCAGGACTTATTGCAAAACATGGCGGAGGCACATTTTTAGTAGTATACTTAATTGGTATGCTTGTTATTGGTATTCCACTACTTATGATGGAAATTTCAATTGGTAGAAAAACAAGAAGTGGTGCACCTGGTGCTATGAGAGCACTTAACAAAAAATTCGAGCCTATTGGTTGGGCTGCAACAGTTAACGCATTTGTTATCACTACATATTACGCAGTGGTTTTCGCTTGGGTTTTAGCAATGGCATTCTTCAGCTTTAAATTTGCTGGAATGGTTGGCGACACAGAAAGTGCTAGTAATTTGTTTGCTACAATTACTCAAACTTCTTGGACAGTTTCAGATTACGGTATACCAATTGCAATGCTTGTAGCTTTGCTTGTAGCATGGGGACTTATTTATTTTTGTATTAGAGATGGTGCAAAATCTGTTTCTAAAATTGTAAAATACACAGTGTTTTTACCTGTTGTCTGTCTTTTAATTATGGCTATAAAAGGTATTACAATGCCAGGAGGTATGGAAGGTGTAGCAAAATTATTTATTCCTGACCTTTCTGCTTTTGCAAACACAACACTTTGGATTGATGCTATTGGTCAAGTTTTCTTCAGCCTTTCAATTATGATGGCTATTATGTTTGCTTATGGTTCAT
>JAWXUM010000096.1:0-7042 GCA_044432645.1 Clostridia bacterium
TTGTTTTGTGTAAAATAGAGAAATATTTTTATTAATTTTATAAAAGCACTAAATTAACATCTTGATTTCGGACGAGCACAGCTCGCCCCTACCATTTTAAAAATATATTTTCGGTATTTTACACAAATACAAAACCTTTTTCGACAAGCTGACGGTAACACGTTTGTGTTACCGTATTTTTTTACTTAACTTTATACAATTTAATGCTACCGTTTTCGTAAACCAAATCAAACAATTCATCAATAGCTTCAAAATTAATGTCGTAAGAGTTTGTTTCGTATGCACTAATTACGATATAGTCGACTGAAAACTCTTCGAAATACGAATAATAACTGTAAGGGTCGTTATACATATACGAAATTATTTGAGCCACACCACTGTAGTCAATTCCGTGGTAATACAAATATGATGGCGAACCACAAAGTATACTTCGCCCAGTTAGGGTAGAAATTTCATTGTTATGACGGTCGTTTGTAAGGAAAATATCGTCAGTTTCAGTGTTTTCCTCAATATAGTCAACAAACTCTAAAACTTCTTCTCCGTATAATTCGTAAGAAGCATTAAATTCACGACAAATTGTCAAAACAGCGCTTATGGTAAACAGCAAAATTAAAATTGGCAGTACAATTTTTTTAGCTTTAAATTTATCAATAATAAGTTCAGCTACAAGTCCACAAAGGAACAAATATGCTATATAAATAAGTTTATTGTTGTCATAAACATTAGGCTGAAAAACAATAAGCTCACTTAAAATCATAATTATAACAATTGGTGAAGCAATTTTGATACTGCGTTTTTTAGCAAAAATAACTGCTGGGTAATATAAAATCGCCATTAAACCAAGATTTTTAAGGTAAAACCAAAGGTAATTGTCGCCGTTATTGTTCCAATTAAAATAACCACGAACAAAACCGTCAGATTGTGTAAAAGTAAACGCAAAAAGCTGAGGTAAAGCAAGCACTAAAGTAATTGCCAAATAAATTCCCCAAACAGACAAATGCTTAAGTTTTAAACCTTGTTTGATAGCAAAAACTAAACCACAAACAAGTATTACGGCGACAAGTGTTAGGGAAATGTAAAGAAGATAATCACCGTTTTGCGTAATTAAAAGTTGTAAAATGATAAAGAAGACAGGGAAAACGAGGAGTAAACATTTAATAACTTTATCGCAGTTTTTGCAAACAGAGCAAACAAGTAGGCAAGCTGAAACTATTGCTAAAACCAAAAATGAATGTGTGTGAATAAGTGGCAAAGCACCAGCTAAAATACCTAAAATAATAAAACTGCTTTTGCTTTTTTGCAAAAGTAAAGCTATGCATGTAAACAAAACCGACCATCCAAAAAGCGTTGCACGTTGAGGAATAAGCATGTCGACAATTATATTTACCCAAGAAATATTTTCGCTAGTGTAATTGGTAGGTGTTTGATAAAAAGCTGTGAAAATTCTGAAAAAGTTGTCAGGGTCAGAAATTGAACCATTTAAAAAATAATAAATTCCAAATCCACCGTTGAAAAAGAACAAAACAAGCGCAAGTGCCACTTTGTAGTTGTCTTTAAGCCAAAGTTTCATTATTAAAACAAAGCCAGCAATAACTTGTGCAAAGGCGAAAAACATAGGCAAAAAATAAGCAAATTGCAAGGAAGAACCTAACAAGTAAATGCTTGAACTTATGCTGTCGCATAAAAATGGATAAGATAAATTTTCTAAAGGGAAAATAGAGTAAATAGGTGGGAAAGTTTCATTTTTTGCGATACTAGTTATAAACCCAAGGTGCATGTTCATGTCGCCAAAAGTGCATTGAGAACTGTAAATTGCGTTTTCGTCTACTCTAAAACTATGCAAAACTAAAAGAATTAAAATTAAATAGATAAATAAACTTAAGCTAAGCACTAAAATATTTGGTTTACCAGTTTTGAAATCAACTTTAAATTTAAACTTATAACATATGAAAATAGTCGATAATATCGCTAAAATTAAAGCTAATATGTGCGAAAGAGTGTTAAAACCTATAAAAAAAGCAAATAAACACGGAAACCACATAAGCATTACAGAGCCTAAAACAGAGCCTGTTAAAAGCTTGGTGTGAAATGAATATTTATTTAAAACTGAAAAGATTATTAAAATACCACAAACTTGAAAAACAAGAAAAAAGCATATTCCTATTATATTTCCTAAAATTTCCACAATTACCTCGAATAAATATATTTTATTTATTTTAACATATAATAATATTAAAAGCAATATTTCAAGGTTTAAATCGTTAAAGTGTTGACCTTTAACAAAACAAATGATATACTTAACAAAATAAAATTTTACGAGGTGTATATGAATATAGCAGTTATAGGGCTTGGACTTATAGGGGCATCCATGGCTAAAACAATAAAAGATAAAAGCGAAAACAAAATTTTTGGATATGATTTGTCCACTGATGTCATGGAAAAAGCTGTACACGAAAACATAATAGACGGGATTTTAAGTGAAAATAATTTGAGTGAATGCGAACTTGTTATAATTTGTGTTTATCCAAAAGATACTATAGAATATGTTGAAAATAATTTATATAATTTTAGCAAAGATACAATAATTGTCGACTGTTCAGGTGTTAAAACTGATATTTGCCAATCACTTTCTAAACTTTGTCGTGATAATAAACTTCATTTTGTTGGTGGGCATCCAATGGCTGGGCTTGAGCATTCGGGCTATGATTATTCTGTGTTTAATTTGTTCAGTGGTGCAAGCATGATTTTGTGCGAAGATGAATATACAAGCAAAAAGTCGCTAGATTTTTGCAAGAATTTTTTCTCTAGTTTAGGTTTTGGAAAAATAACGGTGACAAATTATGCAAGTCATGACGATGTTATAGCATTTACCTCACAGCTTGCACACGTTGTTTCTAACGCATATATTCAAAGCGACCAAGCAAAAAAACAGATGGGTTTTAGTGCTGGTAGTTATAAAGATTTGACAAGGGTTGCTTATTTAAACGAAAATATGTGGTCACAGCTTTTTATAGCAAACAAAAAACCTCTTATTAAAGAAATAAGAGGTTTAAGTAAGCGTTTAGAAATTTATGCAGATTTAATTGAAACTGAAAATGCAGAAGATTTAAAAGAGCTTTTAAAACAAGGTAAAGAAATGAAAAAGCATTTAGGATAAAAATAAACGGATAATACAATTTTTCTTAAGTTTTCTAATAACTATTTAAAAGCAAAAAAAAGCAAGCGTAATTAAACGCTTGCTTAAATTCATCATTAAACTGATTTTGTGATTATTTACGAATACCTAATTCAGCAATAATTGCACGGTATCTTTCAATATCAATTTTAGTTAGGTAGTTAAGAAGGCTTCTTCTTTGACCAACCATCATTAATAGACCACGACGTGAGTGATGGTCTTTTTTATTTGCACGTAAATGCTCAGTTAAATCGTTAATTCTTTTTGTTAATAAAGCGATTTGAACTTCTGGAGAACCAGTGTCGCCTTCGTGACGTGCATGTTTAAGGATAATAGCAGTTTTTTCTGATTTTAACATAATAATGTCCACCTTTTCTTTGGGCTTTGCCCATAAATATGCCCTAAACCACAGAAAAAGGGGGTGAATCCAATAACCGTGACTTGGGTAGCTTAATAATTATATCACAACAAAAACGAAATGTAAATAGTTAATGTACAGTTTTAAATAATTTTTGCAAACTTTTTATTACTGCAAAGTTTACAGCTGTACAAGCTATCGCCTCTATAAGTCCGTTTGTTCCAACAAAAGCTATAGCGAATTTAAAAACATTTGTAGCGTCAAGTGCTGTCATCATTTCTACAATATAATCACTTTTTCCAAACATTAAAATTAACCCTAAAACAAAGAAAACTGTATTAAGTAAAGGGCCTAACAAGCTAGGAATAAAAGTTTTTACGTGGGTATTTGTGTTTTTTAAAGCTTTAAACGCTAAACCTGTTAAAAATCCCATTAAAATTCGTGGAATTAAACACAAAGCGAATGTGAAAAACGGATTTATCGCTAAAAGTGTGGCACCAAAAGCACTAAGTCCAAAACACTGAATAAAGCTTAGTGTGCCAAATAATGCACCAAAATAAGCGCCAAACGCTGGGCCTAAAATAATTGCACCAATTGTTACGGGTATGCTCATAAAGGTGATTTCCACAAGTCCTATTTTCAAAAATCCAATAGGTGTGAACGCCATAAGTACAATTATGGCAGATAGCAAAGCAGTTTGTGCCAATGCTAAAGTTTTTGCATTTTTTTTCATCTTGTGACCTCTCGGGACTAAATACCCGAATACTACCGTCTTAAAAAAGTTTAAGTACAGCGTATGATAAATTTATATTAACTCAAATGAGGTAATACCAAAAATTAGTTTCGCTTATTTAAATAATAGAGTTTTAAAAGTCCTAAAGCTGTTAAATCTTCGTTGTCTATTATTTTATTTTGACAATTTGGAATTATAAATTCACTCCAATCGCCAGTAGCAACAGCTGTTAATTCATTAAAATTATATTCTTCTTTTATTTTATTCAAAAAGCCGTCAGTTGTAAAGCTAAAACTTCTTAAAACGCCAGATTTTATGCTTTCTTCACTTGTTTTTCCAATCAAAGGTGATTTTAAATTTTTAGTTGAAACATGATTAAGTAGAGCTGTTCCACTTGCAAGCGAATTAAGCGACAATAAAAATCCTGGCATAATTACAACACCTTTTAAACTTTTGTTTTTGTCAACAAGTGTTATTGTTGTTGCTGTTCCAAAGTTAATTATAGCACAAGGAAGAGGATAAATGTTAGAAACGGCAACAGCATTAGCAATAATGTCAGCGCCAACTTCAGAAGACGGTTCAACTTTTATCCCTGTTTTTATACCAGCAGAAATGTTGTAAATAAATGCAGGGCTTATTTTTTTAAACGCATCGTAAAGGGTAGCATTCAAACGTGGAACAACACAGGCTATAATAACCGATTTGATATTTTTTACATCTAAATTGTTTATATAAAACAAATTATGAATTATAAGCGAATATTCGTCTGCAGTTTTTGTGTCTAAAGAAGAGAGCCCAAATTTTATAAAAGGCTTTTTTGTGCTAAAGTCAACCTCTTCATCTAAAGTAAAAGCAGAGATATTTATATTAGAATTTCCAATATCAACGGTTATTAGCATAAGTTTCTCCTATATCATTTTACATTTCCAAGGTTTTTGTTTCTAGTAGCATCTGCCATTGGTAAACCAGTGTCATAGTCAAGTTGACGAGGCTCGTATTCTTCGTTTTCACGTTGTCTTGTGTACCCGTCATTTTCCCAGTCAGGGGTTTTATCATTTCTCCAAGGTCTAACAGCCCATTGGTATCCACGGAAGAAGTCACGAGTAACATTCATGTTTTCAAGTAATTTGTCATGAAGCTCATTTCTTTGTTTAGCGTAAGCTGGGTCATTGATTAGGTTATTCATTTCATAAGGGTCATTTTTCAAGTCGTAGAAAGCGTCAGTGTCTAAAAGATACATAACAAGTTTGTAGTCTGTTGTAGTAGCAGCACGCATTGGTTGGAAACCACCAAAACCGTCATGGTCAACTTCGTATCTTGTAAACTCTGTAAATACGCAGTCGTTAATTTCTATACTTGTATCATAAATTTGAGAAAGCATACTTTTGCCCTCTAAAAGTTTAGGAAGTTTAACGTTAAAGTATTCTAAAACGGTAGGAACAACATCTATATGGCTTGTTACGTAGTCGACAACTTTTCCTTTTTCGCCACCTCTTACAATGAAAGGAATGTTAGCTGTTTCTTTGTAGCAAGTTGCGTTTTTATTGTTAAGTTTATGAGAACCCAACATGTCGCCATGGTCAGAAGTAAAGACGATTATTGCGTTAGGTGCTTTTTCGTTGATTACTTCCATTAATTTACCAACTTGATAGTCAACAAATGAGTTGCTTCCTAAAAATCTTGATAAATTTTTTGAAGGCTTGTTAAGTTCTTCTTCTGTTTGGTTTATTCTGTCGCCAGACCAAAGTTTTTCTGTAAAAGGTTTGTTCTCTAATGTATCGCTAAAAGTTGGGTTAGCATCCCATGTAAATCCGTCGTACATATGGTTAAAAGGTGCAGGGCAAACGCTAGGGCCGTGTGGTTCGTCGTATGATAAAGTTAAGAAGAAATCTTCGTTACAGTTTTCGTCAATAAAGTCGATAGCTCTAGTAGTACAACGGTAAGCGTATGTAAATTCTTCTGTAAGATTAGGGTCTTCGCAAGTGTCAGGTTTACGAGAAATAACTCTTTCTTCTGGTGTAAGTTCTTCTAAATAACATTTCATGTCATACCAATATTTAGGGTCCCAACCCTCTGGGCATCTACCTAAACCAAAATAGTCACTACCGTCTAAGTGCCATTTGCCAATGTAACCACAGTGAACACCGTTGTCGGTTAATCTTTGACCTAAAGTTTTAATGTTGTCACCAAGCGCAATACTGTTAGTAACCATTCCGTTAGAATGTGGAAATTGTCCTGTGAAAATTGCTGACCTTGCAGGGCCACAAACTGGCTGACAAGTATAAGCATTATTGAACATTATACCCTCGCTTGCAAGTTTATCAAGGTTAGGTGTAATCATTTTGTCGTTTCCGTAACAGCCCAACATGTCTTTTCTAGTTGTATCTGTCATAATAAAAATAAATTGTTTATTCATCATTCTACTCCTTATAATAGTATAGTCTT
This sequence comes from Clostridia bacterium, assembly GCA_044432645.1. Lineage (GTDB taxonomy): Bacteria > Bacillota > Clostridia > Oscillospirales > Acutalibacteraceae > SIG603. Next base: position 6,712 of record JAWXUM010000096.1, read on the forward strand.
ATTATATATCTTTTTGTATAGCTTTTCAATAGTTTGATTAACAAAATTAATATTATAGAATATTCTATAGTTATAATGAATTTGTTAGGAGAGATTATTTTGGATTGTTATAAAGATTATAGTAAATTTGAATTAGGACATAAATGTTGTCCAAATTGTACTTGTGATAAATGCAATTGTGACGAAAAATGTCACGAAAAATGCGAAGAAGACCCATGCAAATGCCTGTTAAAAGGGGATAAAGGCGAGCGAGGCGACCAAGGCGAAAAAGGAAAGCAAGGAATACAGGGCATTCAAGGCGAGCGAGGAGAGAAAGGCGACCGTGGCGACC
>JAWXUM010000097.1:0-6900 GCA_044432645.1 Clostridia bacterium
TTTTTATAAAAGCACTAAATTAATATCTTGATTTCGGACGAGCACAGCTCGCCCCTACCATTTTAAAAATATATTTTCGGTATTTTACACAAATACAAAACCTTTTTCGACAAGCTGAATTGGGACGGAAAACCGTCCCAATTTTTGTTTTTAATTAAGTTTTTCGTTTTTTTCTATTGCTTCCCACAAACCATTTAAATAACAAGCACCAAGCGCTCTGTCATATAAGCCGTAACCAGGTCTGCCAACTTCGTCCCAAATCATTCTGCCGTGGTCTGGGCGAACATATGTGTCAGGGCAAGTGTCGTAAATAGCTTTCATAATTTCGTACATGTCAAGGCTACCGTCTTTTGATAAATGACTTGCCTCACGGAATTTTCTATAACCTAAATATTTTACATTTCTAACATGCATCGCACCAATACGGTTTTTCTCTCCAAAGTAACGAATAATAGTTGGAATATCATTTTCAGGGTTGCTACCAAGGCTACCTGTGCAAAGGCAAATTGTGTTGCAAGGTGAGTCGTAAAGATTGATAATTTTGTCATAACCAGCTTGGTCATGCGCAAGACGTGGCAAGCCGAAAATTGGCCATGCTGGGTCATCTGGGTGGCAAGCCATAACCATGCCAACCTCTTCACAAGTAGGCATTATTCCGTCTAAGAAATATTTATAGTTTGCAAGCATGTCATCAGTGCTGATATTTTTATATATAGCAAGAGTAGTTTCAAGCTCTGCAAGACGTTCAGGTTCCCAGCCAGGAAGTGAAAATCCGTTAGAATCTTTAGCTGTTTTTTCAACAATTTCAAGTGGTGTCATATTGCCAAGTTCTGCCTCGTCAAAATAAAGGCTGTTAGAGCCGTCTTCTTCAATAAGTCTAGCAAGGTCAGTTCTAAGCCAGTCAAGCACAGGCATAAAGTTATAAATAATAACTTTAACCCCAACTTTTGCAAGATTTTTAATACTTTGGCAGTAATTAGCTATGTATTTGTCACGTGTTTCAAGACCCATTTTGATGTCTTCGTGTACGTTAACACTTTCGATAACTTCACATTCTAAACCAGCTGCATTAACATGGTCAGCATAAGCTTTGCATTCTTCGTAAGTCCAAACTTCACCAGCTGCTTTTTCGTCCAAAACACCCATAAGTCCACTCATGCCTGGAATTTGTTTAATTTGTTTTAAGGTAATAGTGTCACGACCTTCACCATACCAACGAAATGTCATTTTCATTTTGTTATTCCTTCAATCCTTAAATTTAGTGCATAATTTTATAAGACAATTATAACTGATTATATTCATTTTATCAATAAATAAATGAAAATTTTTATTAATTATTGTGGACAGTAGTGTTTTAATGTGTTAAAATATTTGTATTGTTATAAAATTATAAGGAGAAAACTTATGTTAAAAATGAGTCAATCTAGCCTTGAAAATAGCAAGGCTTGGGAAGATGTTGGCGTTAAATTGCCAAAATATGATAGGAATTTAGTCACTGCTCAAACAAAATCTAACCCTGCTTGGATACATTTTGGTGCTGGCAATATTTTTCGTGGATTTGTAGCAGCTTTGCAACAAAATTTACTTAACGAAGGTATAGAAAAAACAGGTATTATTGCAGTTGATACTTTTGATTTTGATATTATCAATAAAATTTACAAACCTTTTGACAATTTAACAATGAATGTCACACTTAACCCAGACGGCACAACAAGTCGTGAAATTATTGGTAGTGTTGCCGAAAGCCTATGCGCTGACAGTAGCGATAAAGCTCAAATGGAGCGTTTGAACGAAATTTTTATTTCACCTAGTTTGCAAATGCTTTCTTTTACTATTACAGAAAAAGGCTATGCTTTAAAAACACCTAACGGCGAATTTATGCCTGTTGTGAAAGCAGACATAGAAGAAGGCCCTAGCAAAGCACGCCACGCAATGAGCATTGTTGCATCTTTACTTTTTGCTCGTTTTAATGCTGGCGCAACTCCAATTGCTGTTGTAAGCATGGACAACTGTAGTCACAATGGCGAAATTTTAAAAGCAAGTGTTTTAACTGTTGCAAAAGCATGGAAAGAAAATGGCTTTGTTGGAAACGATTTTATCGCTTATTTAGATGATGAAACTAAAGTAAGTTTCCCTTGGTCAATGATTGACAAAATCACTCCAAGACCTCACGAAAAAGTGCAAAAATCATTAGAAGATGATGAAATTGCTGATATGCAACCGATTATTACAAGCAAAAATACATTTATTGCGCCATTTGTTAACGCAGAACGTCCACAATATCTTGTAATTGAAGATAAATTTCCTAACGGCAAGCCATCGCTTGAAAAAGCTGGCGTTTATATGACAAACCGTGAAACAGTTAACAACACAGAGCGCATGAAAGTTACAACTTGCCTTAATCCACTTCACACAGCTATGAGCGTGTTTGGTTGCGTTTTAAATTACACTTTGATTTGTGACGAAATGCAAGACCCAGAACTTACAGCACTTGTAAAACGTTTGGGTTATGTTGAGGGTTTACCTGTTGTTGTCGACCCTAAAATTTTGTCACCAAAAGAGTTTATCGACGAAGTTATTGTTCAGCGTTTGCCTAATGTTTTCATGCCTGACGACCCTCGCCGAATAGCTACCGACACTTCACAAAAAGTTGGTATCCGTTTTGGTGAAACAGTAAAAAGTTATATAGAAAAAGATTTAGACCTAGATAATTTAGTAGCACTTCCACTAGCAATTGCTGGTTGGTTTAGATATTTACTAGCAGTTGACGACGATTGTAACGCTATAGAAGTAAGCAGTGACCCACTTTTAGCCGATCTACAAGCTAAACTCGTTGGTATTACTGTTTCAAAACCTGAAACATATTACGGTCAACTAAAAGAAATTTTAAGCAATGTCAGCCTTTTCGGTGTTGACTATACAAGCAATAAATTAGGCGATAAAATTGAAACAATGTTTGTCGAGTTAATCGCTGGAAAAGGTGCTGTTAGACAAACGCTTAAAAAATATTTAAATACATAAAGTAAATTGTTGACATTTGCCAATTCTTATGATACTATTATAAAAATCTGTTTTCTTAGGAGAGTGTATCTTGAAAGAGGCTCTAATCGTTGTAATCGACGGTCTAGGTGGCGGAATTGGTAAATCAATAGTAGAAAAGCTGAAAACCCAGTTACCTTGCTATAAAATTGTAGCAGTAGGAACGAATTCCTATGCTAGTGAAACAATGCGAAAAGCTGGGGCTGATACCGTGTTTAACACAGAAGATGACCTTATTCGTTATGCACATAAAGCTGATATAATTGTAAGTGTTATGGGTGTTTTAATTCCTGGTGGTTTAGCTGGCGAATTGACAAGCGAAATGGTAAACGCAATTAGTTCAAGCAAAGCTATAAAGGTGCTTATACCTATGAATAAATGTGGTATAAGGGTCGCTACTGCAGAAATGCCACTAAATTCACACATAGATGCGGCAATAAATTTAATAAAAAATGAACTTAGCATATAAACCATGAAGGTTTTATACTTAAAAAAGTGTAAAATTTTCATGGTTTTTTATTTGTTATTAACGTATAAAAATACGTAATATATATTTTGGAGGAAAAAATGAAAAAACAACATATCTTTAATCTATCTTTAAGCGGGTTATTCCTAGCTATGGCACTTCTTTTGCCATTCTTAACAGGACAAATTCCACAAATAGGCAACATGCTTTTACCTATGCATATTCCAGTATTATTGTGTGGAATTATCTGTGGACCTTATTGGGGTGCTCTAGTTGGCGTAATCGCACCGTTTTTAAGGTTTGCAATTTTTGGAATGCCACAAATGCCAACAACCTTTACAATGACATTCGAACTTTTAACTTACGGGCTTGTAATCGGTTTAGTTTACTCAAAATTGCCTAAAAACATAGTTTCTATATTCATCTCATTATTTAGCGCAATGATAGCTGGTAGAATTGTGTGGGCAGTTGCAAGCATGCTAATTTATAAAATCATGGGGCTTAACGCATTCACATTTGCTCAATTCATCTCTGGTGGATTTATAACAGCTGTTCCTGGAATAATCGTTCAACTTGTGTTAATTCCAACAATTGTTATTGCACTAAAAAGGGCAAAGGTGATACCAAGTGACAAAATTACTGCTTGAAAAAGAGCTTATAAACGAAATCGCTATACTATTAAAAAATAATCCAAATTGTGTAATAGGAATTGACGGCAGATGTGGAGCTGGAAAAAGTACGTTTTCCAACTTTTTAAGTGGAAAGTTCGGCTTTCAAATTGTTCACATGGACGACTTTTTCTTACCGTTAAAGCTTAGAACACCTGAAAGATTTAATGAAATTGCTGGAAATATTCACAAAGAGCGTTTTATAAAACAAGTGGTAGAAAACCTTGAACGTGGTAAGAGCTTTTCTTATACAAAATTTGACTGCCAAAAACTTCAATTTACTAAAAATATTGAAATTACTGCAAAAAAACCACTAATAATTGAGGGTGCATACTGTATGCTAGAAGAGTTTGAACATTTGTACGATATGAAAATTTTTGTAAATATCGATAATGAAACGCAAAAAATACGCATAATAGAAAGAAACGGCGAAGAAGCTTATCATAATTTTGAAAAAATGTGGATTCCTAAAGAAGAAAGATACATAAAAGAGAAAAATATACGCCAAAAATGCGATTTTGAAGTTATTACAACTTTTAAGACAAATTAAACAAAAAAGAACGTTCAAAAATTGGACGTTCTTTTTTGTTACATTTAGATATAACAATAAAAATTTATCGTAGTACGTTAAATTTTTATTGACAAATCGATAACTAGCGACTATAATATAGTAAATTATAAAAAATATGGAGGTCATTATGGAACAATCAAAATTATCAGTTTGGCTTAAATCAGTTATTATCGGTGTGGGAATTTGTGGTCTTATCGTGTACAGTTTAGTAATACCGAGCCTTGGCTCAAGCATTGTGTATAGCTACCCAGAGTTTAGTCATTGTTATATTCCGTGGATAATATTCACAGTTATAACTTCGGTACCTTGTTTTGTTGCACTTGTTTTTGCTTGGAAAATTTCTAATGAAATTGGCAAAGACAATTCTTTTTCATACAAAAATGCAAAATATCTTAAAAATATTTCAAATCTTGCAATAGCAGACGTTGTTATATTTTTTGTAGGAAATACAATTTTTCTGTTATTAAATTTATCACACCCAGCAGTTCTTTTAGCATCACTTATAGTAGATTTTGTTGGAATTGCAGTAGCAGTTGCCATGGCAGCTTTATCTCACCTAGTCTTAAAATCAGCAAAAATGCGTGAAGAAAACGAGGGCATAATATGATAGTTATAAATATTGATATTATGCTTGCAAAAAGAAAAATGAGCGTTACAGAGCTTGCAGAAAAAGTTGGAATTTCTATTGTAAATATTTCTGTTTTGAAAAATGGAAAGGCAAAAGGCTTGAAATTTTCAACACTAGAAGGTATATGCAAAGCCTTGGACTGTCAACCAGGAGATATTTTGGAGTTTAGAGAATGAAAAAAATTATTTTTTTATTTATATCAATGTTAACACTTAGCAGTTTTACTGCTTGCTCACAAAAAGATAACAGCATCATAACTTCACTTGGAATTGTAAACAGTGAATTTAGTATTTTGGAAGAATTTGACACCCACGGTGGTTTTCATGGTGACGGAGATGCTTTTTATATTTTCGAGTTTGAAAGTGATATTAGTCAGCAACTTTCTAACAATAGTAAATGGAATTCACTTCCATTAAGCGAAGAAGTGAATATGCTAGTTTATGGCTATGAAGACGAAACCACAAGTGCAGGTCCATATACCAAAGATAGAAATAGTGGCGAAACAGTTTTCCCTAAAATTACAAACGGATATTACTATTTTTTAGACATACAAAATACAATTAATGAAGATTACATTTTTGGAAAAATCTACTTGAATTTTGATGTAGCTATTTATGACAGTGATGAAAATAAGCTGTATTTTTATGAATTTGACAGCTAAACTAAGGAGGCATTATGAAAAACAAGAAAAATATTATAATTATATCAGCAATATTTATTTTAATAATCAGTTTTGCTATTGTTTTTTCTAATACGAAAAATAATATTAATAACTTTGTTTTGAACAATCAAGATGAACTTTTAAGCATTTCAAATACTTGTTTAAACGGTGGTGTAATAGAAGAAAAGTTTAAAAAAGCCAAACTAGATGGTGTTTTTTACGGAGAAAATGACATCGTTCAGTTTACATATTCAAGCACTGGTTTAGCTCCATCTAGTAAATATTACGGGTTTTATTATTCAGAAAATAATACCCCAGTAGCTTTCCAAAATGCAGATATCGCCTTAACCGAAATTTCTGACGATAATTGGGAGTGGACAGACGGAACCGACAACGGTGGTATAACCACAAAAATCGAAGAAAACTGGTTCTACTATGAAGCTTGGTTTTGATAATAAGATTTTTTATTTATAAAAAAATTTACCTATACAGACCATTTTATTTTATAATTATCGAACTTATTTTTATAAAACATTTATAAAACCTTTATAAAACTTTTTAATTTATCATATAGCAACATGAATATTGTTAGCCCTTAACTAAGTGGTATAAATCCTGCCACAAGCTCTAAAAATCCTCGCTAATACGAAAGTATTAGCAAGGATTTTTAAAATTTCTGCTCACTTATTTATAAGCCTAATAATAATCAATTTTCTATAAAATAATCTGTAAAATTCAAAACTTTTAAAAATACGCAAAAAAATACTCCTAAGCTAAACTTAGAAGTATATGTTAAAGGGTCAGTGCCCTGAAAACTGAATAAAGAACGAATAAGTAGGTTAAATGCATTTTATTGTGGTAGACTTA
>JAWXUM010000098.1:0-6840 GCA_044432645.1 Clostridia bacterium
TTTTAAATTAACAGACACTGTCTGTTAGTTTAATTTAGTTTCATACTCCATACCACAGTTAAATATTATTTGAAGTTTTCCGTCATCATAAACTTTTATTTGTCTTATCACTTGCCTTATAATGTCATCGTCGTAATCTTCGTAGTCGTGGGTGTCGTTTTCTAAGAAAGTTTTGACTTCTTCTACTTCTTTGTGGATTTTTTCTTCTACCGTGCCAGATTCTTTGTACTGGTCGAGCATTGTTTGAAGTTCTCTTATTTCATCTGACATTGCTTTTAATACATCGTGTTTTTCGGCGATTGTATGGGTAGCTGTAGATTCTGCAATTAACGTCATTGTCTGTGACTTTAGATTTGCTATTTGTTCTTCGACTTTACTGACATTGATTGTTCCATCGACTTGACTCCATAAGCTGTTTTCAATTTCCATCACTAGTATTGGGATTAGTCTTTTCCTATCTTTCGCAGTAGCTTTTATAGCTTTCATTATGGCTTTTTGAAGTTTTATTTCATCAAGTGTAGGTGAGTTTTTGCAGTATTTTTTACCATTATCAAGTCTGTTAAGGCATCTCCATACTGCACGTCTGGTTTTGTTGTGTGTACCTCTTGCATAGTGAGTCCACAATGCTCGTCTGTATGGTGAGCCACATTCTGCACATCTTAGAATATCATTTAGTGCATACATACTGCTATATTTTCCTTGTTCTGTTTTAGTTTTGAAGGAAGTTTTTCTTTTACTTGTACGTTTACTACGTTCGAGTTGTGCTTTTTCATAAGTAGCTCTATCTATAATTGCTGGGTGATTATTTTTTATAAAAATCTTTGGAAGTTCGCCATTATTTTCTTTAACCTTTTTGCTGATTGGGTCTACTACATAAGTTTTTTGTAGTATGACATCACCACACATTCGCTCATTTTTTAAGATAGATTGTATGATATGTATTTTCCATTCACCATTTTTGGAGATTGACTTGATATCTCTCTCGTTCAAGTTATCTATAATACCTTTTTCACTTTTTCCTTCAAGATACCAAGCATATATTTTTCTGATTGTTTCTGCGTGTTCTTCATTAATCACTGGTTGTCCATTGTCACCTTCTTTAAATCCATAGATTTTTGAGTAGTTCCAGTAAACTTTGCCTTCTTTCATAGCCATTCTTTTTCCCATTTTCACGTTAAGGCTTAGTGAATTAAGTTCTTCTTGGGCAAGGCTTGCTAGGATTGTTAGTAGTACTTCGCTGTTTTCGTCTAAGGTATTGATATTTTCCTTTTCGAACAGCACTCCAATTCCCATAAGTTTAAGCTTTCGGCAGTATTTAATGCTGTCAATTGTGTTTCTTGCAAATCTGCTTATGGATTTTGTTAAGATAAGGTCAATTTTTCCGTTGTTACATTTCCTAATCATCTTCATAAACTCAGGTCTTTTAGTGGCTGACGCACCACTGATTCCCTCGTCTGCGAATGTACCAGCTAATGTCCATTTTGGGTTTCTCATTATCATATCTGTGTAGTAGATTTTTTGAGAATGGAAACTTGTTAGCTGTTCTTCGAAGTTTGTTGATACTCGACTGTATGAACAAACTCGAAGTTGTTTATGTATAAACTTATCTGATGCTTTACCTTTTGTAGCAGGTATTATGATTACTTCTCCCATGGGTTTAGTCCTTTCTTTAAGTTGATTTTTATAACTTTATCACCACTGATTATTATTGATTCACATACTTCTTTTAGTGATATGGTATCTATGGTATCACTTTCTTTAAGCCTTTCGATAATTTCAATTTCTCTATAATTTACATCGTTTAGGTTGTTGTATTTTTCGGTTACTATGGCTCTTAGACATATTTTTATGGCTTCTTGGTCGATATTTTCTTCACTCATTAGTAGTTCTAGTTTATTTGTTAGCTTAATCAGTTCCATTGATAGTGTATTGCTTTTGCTTGGTTTTTCATATTCAAGTGTTTTTTGAAGTGATTGCACTTGAGTTAGTATTCTTTTATCGGATAAATTTATTGAGATATGATTTATATCGTTTGGACAGTACCAACGCTCGACACCTTCTTTATTTGGTTTCCTACTTAAAGGCATACCACATTTGCATAGCAGTAATGACCTTATTTGTTTCATATCTTTATTCATTGTGTGGGTGTATGATTTTGACGAGCAAGTGACTCTTTCAGCAACTTCTTTTTCTATTATTTTAGGATAATTTTCTAATCCTAAATATTTTTTATTCTGAAGTATTCTTGCAACCATATTTTTGTTCCATATAGCTTTATTTTCTGTGTATTTGATTTTTTCTTCTGTTAGAAATTTTGCGATTTTTAAATACGAGTTTTTATTCGCATACATTTTATATATGGTTTTTATAACTGCACTTTCGGTTTCGTTTATAGTGATTTGCCCACCACTTATGCAGTAGCCATAAGCTAAGTATCTATTTGCCATTTACTATTTCCTTTCATTTATTGTAATATTATTTATTAATATAAAGTGCAATTCTTTGTTCTTTCCGATTTTAATTTCTTTTACTATATCTTTAAATAGTATTTCATTGAATTCCGTCAGCTTACTTGGACCACTTTCAAATACATCTATGAGTTCTTCAGTATTCTTTATATCTGAACTGCTGTCGCTGTTTGATATGAGTCTTGATTTTTCTTGTTTAAGTTCTGTAAGCTCTTTATTAAGTAAGTCGTTTTGGGGTATAAAAATAGCAGAGTCGAGTATGCCAGACTCTAAAAGTCCGTTCATACTGCAAATCTGCTCTGATTTATCTGCTATTTTTTTGTTGATGTCATTAATTTGGGTATTATCTTTATTAGAAAGTTCTTGTAATTTTTCTAAGCCTTGAAGATAGGGGATAAGGATGTATTTATAGTTTAGTTTTAATTTATTGTACATCTTTATAAATATATCATAAACATCTTTTTCAGCTATTCTTACTGCACTGCAATCTGATTTGTTTAAGTCGTGCTTTACACAAGCATAATAAACTATGCTGTTTGATACTTTTCTTCTATATTTACTTCCACATTCACTACATATAAGTTTCTTACTTAAATGATATTCTTTGGCTATATGATTTTTCCCTTGATTGCGTACTCCTATAAGTAATGTGGCTATCGCAAACTGAAATTCTGTTACGATTTCTTCATGAGTTTCATTTATATAATATTTAGGCAACTGACCATTATTTGTTTTCTTTTGATACGGAATAGCATCTTCTCGAAATGCCTTTTGACAAAGTGTATCACCTTTATATTTCTCATTTTTCAGTATATTTAAAACATTCTTATATGTCCATTTTATTGTGCATTCTTTCTTTGGAGCATTATGTTTGTTTAAATCCGTTGCAATTTGAACTGAACTTTTGCCATTTATATATTTTTTGAAGATAGTTCTTACTACTTCAGCCTCAGGTTCATATATTTCTAGCTGTTTATCAATCATTCTATATCCATAAGGAACTGAACCTGACACATAAGTACCATTTGCCATTCTCATCCGAATGCCTTTTTTAACATTTTGACTTATATTAATTGACTCTTGCTGTGCAAACACTGAGTATAGAGTAACTAGCATTTCGCCTTGAATTTTAGCAGTGTCGATATTTTCCTTTTCAAAAAATACGCTTACTCCAATTTCTTTGAGTTCTCTAAGTATAGTTAAGTTATCAAGTGTGTTTCTGCCAAATCTACTGCTTGATTTTGTAACAATTCTATCAATTTTACCATTTCGACAATCTTCTATCATTCGGTTAAAGTCTTTTCGCTTTTCAAGTGATACACCACTTATTCCTTCATCTGCATAGACTTCTACGAATTGCCATTCTTTATTTTGGTTTATGTAATTTGTGTAGTTGTTCACTTGGGCAGAAAATGAGTTTAACTGGTCGTCTGAATTACTACTTACCCTTGCGTAGCCAGCCACTTTTAGTTTTTGTGGCATTTGGCTTACGCTTGGATTTATTATATACAGTTCTCTAGCTGTGCTTTCCATTTCGTCACCTCTCATTCTAGTACAATACAATACCATTTAATTGCAAATTTAGCTATACCAAAATCTAACAATGATTTTGAAGTTAATTATATGTTTTTTACATTATAAACTAATTGGTTTATGATTATTTTTCAAAGCTATGTTTTTGGCTGTTATATCGGCTGTCGTGCTTGTGGTTTCTGTATAAAGAATTAATCTTTTAAGCATTTGAATTATAGTTCCATAATCAGAACTTGATATCTCTATTTTCACTGTCATAATATCCCCCTAATAACTGAAATGTGAAGTGTCTAAGTCATAAGCTTTTTTCACGCTTATAACTGTAAAATTCTTCTTTAGCTTCAAATCACCTTTTGTTCCGATTTGTAAAAAGTCAAAATTACATATTGCATCATTTAATTCTTCAGATTTACTTTTGTCATAGTTATGGAATTTGAAGTACCAATTTCTTCTATTATTTTTACACTCAAACTTGATTATTATATAATCTTCTTCTCTGAATAAAGGATATGTTTGTGTTATTCCATTTTTATCTATATATAATTTGCCTTCTATCATTACGGTTTGTTCCATTAAATCTAGTAAACTTCCGATAGAATCACAAACCCAACAAAAACCATCATCACTTTTTTCTAGTGTTAAAGTTTCTTTGAAAATTTCAAGTTCACTTTTCTTTAAAAACCAATATATATAATTATAATAAGCGTAGTTTTCAGTTCTTTCATAAGTAATATTTTTATTTTTCATAATTTCACCATAAGTTTAAGCTTGTTTTAAAAGCCTTATCCACTTTCTTCATTTGTTCATTTTTTAAAGTTGCTATGTATTTTAGCACTCTTTTTTTATCTACTGTTCTTAGTTGTTCTAACTGAATATGCGATGGTACATCTAAAGCCTTACCAACATCTACATGAGTTGGCAAGGCTTTGAGCTTGCTTGTTATTGGTGCTACAATTAATGTAGTGCTATGTTCATTTCCTACATCATTCTGAACAATTAACACTGGGCGAACACCACCTTGTTCTGAGCCAATTACTGGGTCAAGGTCTACTAAATATATTTCTCCACGTTTCATAAGTTTTACCTTTCCTTATTGAAAATAGTCCACAGTTTTATTATTTAAAATAAACTGGCTCACGTCTGTTCTGCTTGTTGTCACTGGCATTTTAGGAAGCGCGTTAAGGATTGTTTCTCTATATCTGCCATTCACTCTTGGGTCAAGTATTGTAAATGCACAAGTATCTGTTTCTCTGCGAATGCCACGACCTATCCATTGACGAAGTTTTATAATCATTTGTGGAACAATATCTTTTTGCATAAACTCATTATGATCGTTTTTAATTTGTCTTTCATACTCAGACATTGCATTTCTTACTGGGAACGGTAATCTTACAACAATTAAGCTTGATAAAACATCGCCAGCTATATCAATTCCTTCGCCTGCTGCATCACTAGCGAATAAAACTCCATTTTTACTGTTTTTAAATTCATCAATAATATTTAGGTTTCCTTTTGTCATTTTCAAAAGTGGATAAGGTAAATTTTTTGATTGCATTTCATAGAACACATTATCTAAAAAGCTATAAGAAGTAAACAGAATTAATGTATGTCCATGAGTAACTCTGACAACCTTTTCTATTTCATCAGCAACTATTTTTTGATAATTTTTATCATCATAATTTGGTGTTGGCATATTTCTTGGCATATAAAGAACCGCTTGTTTTTCAAAGTTAAAAGGTGAATAAGTATTGGTTTTTATAATTCTGTCTGTATGCGAGGTAAGTGCAAGGCTTTCTTCCAAATGAGAAAAGTCACCATCTACTGATATTGTTCCAGAAGTTAAAATTGTAGGAATTTGCAAGTTCCACAAATCCTTATTGATTTCTTGTTTAAGTTTTTTACTCAAGTATGAAACTTTATAAATTTCTTTTTCGTTTTCTGTCCATACGATATTTTCATTGGATCTTGCAAGTTCTTCAAACTTATTGATTAAATTATCACATCTTCTTACAAATTTTTCAGCATCATAATTTTTTAGCGCAATTTTTCTTATTGGTTTAATAGCACGTTTTAAATGTTTAACCATTCTTTCAAGTTCAAACTTTAAATCTTTCCTTACTATAAATAAGCTTTCGGTATTATTTCTTACAATTTGAAAAATAGTTTTATTAAGTTCTAATGTTTTTTCATAATTAGCCAAAGACACTTTTCTCGCATTTGAGATTACTTTCAAATATTTTTCTACTTCATTTTCTGAAATACTTTTACCATACATATCATTTATTGTACTTGGAAGTTTATGGGCTTCATCAACAACAACTTGTCCAAATTCAGAAAGTAAAGATTTTGAGGATTTTTTTCTAACTAGGACATCTGCTATTAAGTAGTTGTGATTAATGATTTGAAAATCATATTTATTTGAAATTACTTCTTTAACAAAATTCTTGTAACGACAATCTTGTTTGAATTCGCATTTTGAAGGACACTCTGTCACACGAATTCTTCTTTCAATTTCTGGTGGCAAATTTGGAATATCTAAGTTAATTCCTTTTAATTTAGAAAGACCTTGAATTTCCTTTTTTGATGAAGATTTAAGAAGTCTTTTAAGTTTAGCGTCGCAAACATAATTATTTTTACCTTTGCGAACAGTGTATGTAAGTGGTTTTGAAATAATTTTGTTAGCTAATAAGATTTGTGATATTTGTGGAATATATTCGTTAATAATTGCATTTTGTAGTGCTATGGTTGATGTAGAGATTATTGTGGATTTTTTATTCTTTGCATATAAGTTATGTACAACACTTGCTATGATATATGCGTGGGTTTTGCCTGTTCCTAC
>JAWXUM010000099.1:0-6719 GCA_044432645.1 Clostridia bacterium
AAACAGAAGCAGAGTTACAGGTTCAATAATAAATTTAATTAAATCCCTTAACGCAACTCTAATTGCTTCAAACTCACGAACGCTTGCATCGCTCCAAAATTCATCGGTGTTAATGGATTTAATGGTTTCAATTTTTTCTTTCACTTGTGGTATTGTAGTTTTAGTAAGCAGTGTATCGCTAATGGCACAAAGCTGTTTTTTCAGTTTCTTGAATGTAGATGTACTCTCAATAGATGAAAGCATTAAGCCATACATAAAGTTATCAAACTTTTTAGCGTGTTCGTCTGTTTCATTGTTATATACAAGGGGTGCAATGTGTTTCATTAAATCTGGCTTGTCCAGTTCTGCTAGATGATTAAACACTAATTTATTTTTATATTTTTCAATATGCTTTCTTTTGAGTTTTACAGGAGTAAGCTCCATGTTAAGCTCTAAAATCTGATTGTGTACCGTATCAACTAGGGAAACACGCAGATTAACACAATCAACAAAACACTCTGCTTGCAACGCAGAAATAAGTTTTACTTGCTTAATAAATATATTTTCGCTAAGTGTATAGGTTTCATTTCCCTCAATGCCATTTGCCTCTTCTCTAAAATAAGCGAAATTACCACAATAATCAAAGATATAAAATCTTCTTTTGTCGGTGTATTCACCATCTAAACTATCCATACATTCCAAATCTTTGCACAGTCTTGTTCCACGACCTATCATCTGCCAAAACTTGGTTTTAGAGCGAATTTTCTTAAAAAACACAAGGTTTAAAACCTGTGGCACGTCAATGCCAGTATCCATCATATCCACAGACACCACCACTTGTGGCATTTTGTCAGGCACTTTAAAATCATCAATAATGGTCTGTGCGTAGCTATCATCACATACAACTCTGGACATAAATTTCCCTTTGTATTGTGGGTATAGTTTATCGAAACGCTCAACAATATACTGTGCGTGGTCTTTTGTTTGGGCAAAAATAATGGTCTTGCCTATTTTATCGCCACTTTCGATTTTAATACCATTGGTCATCAAATCCACTAAAACACTATCTACTGTATTTTGGTTGAAAATAAATTTATTTAACGCACCTGATGGAATAAACTCTGGAAGTCCGTCATCTTCGGCGAAATCTTCTTCGTATCGTTTTTTATCTTCCTCAGATAAATCATCATAAGTGATACCCTCTTCCAAAAACTTGGTTTTCACTTCGATGTTGTAATATGGCACTAGCACTTTGTCTTTGTCTTTTGCAGTATCGTAATCATAAGCATAGGTTGGAACATTATGCTCAACTTCAAAAAACTCGTATGTATTTCTATCTACATCAAGTTTTGGTGTTGCAGTCAGTCCTACTAAAAGGCTGTCAAAATATTCAAAGATTGCTCGGTATTTCTTGAAAATACTTCTATGTGCTTCATCTATAATAATCAAGTCAAAGTGGGCAGGGGTAAACAAAGTTTTACCGTCTTTATTTTTCACGCTGTCGATTGCATTTAAAATTGTTGGGTAGGTTGAAAATACAATCCTTGAATTTTTATCATCTTTGTTAGAAAGCAAATTACAAAGGGACATTTCAGGCAGATATATCCTAAAATCATCTTTCGCCTGTTTCACCAGTGCGGTTCTGTCCGCTAAAAATAGCACATTGGTTATATGACCACCACGAGAAAGAATGTCGGTAAAGCTTGATGCAGTACGTGTTTTTCCCGAACCTGTTGCCATAACTAATAAAGCCCGTCTGTGCCCAGTTTCAAAATGCTCCGAACAGGCACGAATTGCCTCTTTTTGGTAGTATCTATCGGTAATATCATCATTGATTTTAATAAAAGACAAATCTTTTTTTGCAGTTCGTCTGTCCATGAGTTTCTGCAAATCATCTTTTGAAAAAATACCACTGACAGGTCGCATAGGTGCTTGGGTATCGTCCCAAAAGTATGTTTCAAATCCATTGGTTACAAACATCATGGGACGTCTACCATATTTGCGTTCCAAACAATCAGCATACAAAACAGCTTGCTTTTTGCCTATGATAGGGTCTTTACTTGTGCGTTTGGCTTCCACCACTGCAAGGGGTAGTCCATCTTTTCCAAAAAGAACATAATCGGCACGTCCTTTTTGTCCGTCAATGCCCATCATATCGGTATATTCATCTTCTTCGATACAATCATCACCAATGACCCAACCGAGTAGTTTCAAGTCTACATCAATGTATATTTTGCGTGTCATAAACTCTGAAATATCATCGGCTACAAACTGGCGAGTTGGCATTTCAGTTTCTTTGTTTTCCATGAATTGTTTAGACTGCTTTTCAATGGCAAGACGTAGTTTTTTGATTTCTTCGTCTTTTTGCTCTGTGAGTAATTCAAGCTCTTTAATTTTAACGGTATCAATTTCTACTTTAATTTTTGAAATAAGGTTTTCGTCAAAACTTCGCTCGATATATTCATTGCCATAACAATAATCAATCCACTGCACAAACTCAAAAAGGGCAGACAAAGACAGCAATGCATCAGATTTTGACACTTGCTTTTCTGTATGTACTGCTAGATTACCAAGCTTTATAATAAACTGAAACTTGCCCCATGTGTCCTTGTCCACTGCAAAACGAAAAGATGGCTCATGGACTAAGGCTTGCAAAATGTCTTTGTATGGCATAACCATGGTGTTATCAGCAGAATAAACCCATTTCACAGCAAGCTCCAAAGCCTTGCGACACCCAAAAGCACACATTGCTGGCGATGACTCAAAAACATTTTCAGCCTCTATGGCAGAGTGGGCAAATAGTTTGTATTCGGTTATGTTATTTAAGAATGTAAAGTTTTGCATGGGGTTTACCTCCTTAGTTGTAATTTAATGTTGAAATCTATTTTTAATATTTTTGCAGACAATATCAATATTATCTGCAAATAGAGTTTCTTCTGAAATTCCTATCAATTTCAATTGGTTTAAAATTTCTTCTTTTTTAGTTGAATCGATTAGAATCGTTTTTTGTATAGCCTTATGGTCTTTCGGTATTGGTTTTATCAATTTATCAAAAGCATATGAGGTTCCATATCCAGATATTGCATTATTAAATAAAATATAAGCCCCTTGTTGCAGTTTTTGTCTATCAAGATGTGCTTTTGATTGTACAAAAAGTAAATGACTACAACATTCTTTTATCCAACTTACTCCACTAGTCGATCCATCCATATCAACTTTTTGCTCATAAAAATAAGGTTGGTTGATAATGTTTTCATGAAAAATTTTTAACGATACAGAAGTTCCAATTCCATATTTATAAGTTTCGCATATACCATGAATAATGGGGTAATTAGTTACACTATCTTTTTGTTCATGAAATATTATAACTTTACCATTACTGTTTTTTTCATCTACACACGCAAAATAAAGTGCCACTAATGGGTTTTTTGTAACATCAAGAAGTCTTGTTGGAATACCATAATGTTGAAGTGTTGCAAGCAAATCTAAAGGCAACATATTATCTTTAAAAATATGTGGAAGTTCAAATTTGGCTGTTTCAATCAGATTTCTTTCTTCATCCAATATACTGATATCACACGAAAAACTTCTGCCTCGCCCTATTGACGGAAGAATATTCCATTTTTCATTTGCCTGCCCTCTATAATAAAAATAGTTACGATAACTTGGTATTTTATCCTTTACACTTGTTGTTCGAAAAATACAATCTAAATATTCTTGAACACTCTCTATTTTAAGCATTTCATCCATTTATATCACTCCTTACTCAAAATACTCTTGCATTAAGCTATTATAAAGCTGTTCTGCGTCATTAAGTGCCGTTTGCACCTGTGTTTTTTGGTTTTCTATTTCTGTTACAATGTCGGCGAATTTTTGTTGTATGGGTAGGGGTGGAAGTGGCACAAGCAATTTTCTAATATCGCCAAGTGATATGAACTTTTGCGTTCCACCTTTATTATTTTTTCGTATAGCATCATCAAAGTACGATGACATTAACAATGATTTGATAAAAATATTACTCATCTGTGATTTAGAAAATTTGATAATTGCTACATTTTTAACTGCAAATATTTTATCCGTAATTACAATTATTGGATTGCCTATCGTGCCAATCATAGGCATAATAATATCTCCATTATCAACTTTTGAACGTTTATTTATTTTTTCTAAATCATCAAACGTAATGTAATTTACATTCTTAAAATCAATATTCCCATTTGATATGTTTTTGGAAGTAATGAGTGGATACCCTTGTTCTACATATTTAGGCGAATCATGTGTGCCATCTCGAACATCACAAACAGCATTAAGCTTTTCAATCCCCCACCCTTTTTCATTCGTCACAGGGTCGCCGAACATATCATAAAACACCGACTGAATAAGCTTGTCCAGTTCTGCAAGTTCTGTTTTGTGTAGCTTTACAAGCTCGCTTGCAAGGTCAAGGTTTTTTGCAATTCGCTTTTGTTCTTCTAGGGGTGGTAGGGGGATTTTAATTTGAAGTAAGTCTGTTTTTGTTAAACTAGGGATAGTGACAGCTTTGTTATGTTTTTCAAAATTATACTTAATACAAAAGTAATATAAATACTTAGGAATAAGTATTTCTGTATTAGCCACTAAACCAAAAGCAGTATCTACATTCCAAAACTTTTCTTCAACAAAAATAGGGCTATTAATACTCCCTTTTCTACCAATAATAGTTGTAAATTCTGGACAAATATAATCATTTGCATAGGACATTACTCCACCACTACCATATATAGGGTATAGTCCATGTTCATCCTCGACTTTTTTTTGATTTTTACCGTTTTTTATTGTAAGCACTGTATTCCAGCTAACCATTTCCCAGTTACTCATTGATTAGCCCCCTTAGTTCTGCTGTTTTATCAGCAATTTCCTTATTCAGGCTATCAAGTCTATCCAAAATCACGCTTGGTGCGTCATAAACCACTTTTTCGTAGACCACTTCTTTATATCTATTGATAGACAGGTCATATTTATTTTCTGCAATTTCTTCTTTGCTCACAAAAAAACTTTGCTCGGTTTTGGCTCTGTCTTTTTCCATTTCTAGGTTATGAAAACGTGCAATAATGTCCGAAATATCGTTGTCTTTTATCTCGTTTCGTTTGTCATCAAGAGAAAATCCGTCGGCTTTCATATCATAAAACCAAACTTTATCCGTACCACCTGCACCTGTTTTTGTAAAAATCATAATGGCAGTAGACACCCCTGCATAGGGTTTAAACACACCACTTGGCATGGAGATAATTGCTTGCAGTTGATGATTTTCCACAAGCTCCGTGCGAATTGCAACATGTGCCTTTGATGAACCAAAAAGTACACCATCAGGAACGATACAGGCACATCTTCCACCTTTTTTCAGCATACGGATAAATAGTGCCAAAAATAAAAGCTCTGTCTTTTTCGTGTTGCATACAGCTTTTAGGTTGTCGTTGATACTCTCAAGGTCAACTGTCCCTGTAAATGGTGGATTGGCTAGAATAATATCATATTTTGATGCAATTTCATTTTGTTTAGAAACGCTGTCTTTATAGTCAATATCAGGGTGCGTGATAGAATGTAGCATTAAATTCATCGCAGAAATGCGTAGCATAGTATTGTCAGAGTCAAACCCACTAAAGCTATCGCTCGCAAAATGATCCCATTGCTCCTTTGTCATTTGGCTTTCATAATTTTTTCGGATATATTCAGCAGATGAAACCAAAAATCCAGCAGTACCACAAGCAGGGTCGCAGATTTTATCGTCAGCAGTTGGTGCAAGAAGTTCAACCATCATTTCACGAATGTGTTTAGGCGTTCTAAACTGTCCATTTTGCCCGGCTGTTGCAAGTTTTCCAAGCATATACTCGTATAAATCCCCAAGTGTGTCTTTGTCTTTTAAATCATGCTCAAAAAGTTCGTCAAGGGAAGTGATGGTTTTTTCAAGTAGCTGAATTTTACCAACAGGAAATAGGAACATCGCATCTTTCATATATCTCGAAAATGCTGTTTGTTCTGTTTCTTGTTCGCTGTCGCCTAATGTTTTAATAAAAGGGAATACCTTTTCGCCGATAATAGTGTAAATATCTCTAGCATCACGGTTTTTAAACTTACTCCAACGCATTGCTTGACCGTCAGCAGTACTCGCAAATATTTTTGGCATACTCTCACCAGTCAGCACTTCAAACTGCTCAACTTCAAGGTCTTTTTCATCTAAAGAGCGAATGAAAATCAAATATGTAAGCTGTTCAATCACAGTCAGTGGGTTTGTAATACCACCTGCCCACATATCCGTCCAAATTTTATCTATTTTATTTTTAATTTCACCTGTTATCATATTTGTTCTCCTGTTTTCGTTATTTCAATAATATCTTCAATATTGCAGTCAAGCACATCACAAATTTTTCTAAGGGTAGCAGTGCTAACATCTTCGTTTTTACCAAGTTTTGTGATTGTGGCTCTGCTAAGTCCAGTAGCTTGCTGTAAATCTTGTTTTTTCATGTTTTTATCTATGAGTAATTTCCATAATTTATTATAACTGATTATCATATTTTCTCCTTCTATAATTCGCTATAACTCTACAAATTATATTATACCACTAAGGACAAATAACTTCAATATAAATTCCTGTTTTTGTAGGAATATTTATTAAAAAAGCAGACATGATTTCTCATGCCTGCAAGTGGTGTTTTTCTCTTTTATTTATATACTATTTCATTAAAAATAATTTCTTCTATCTGTGC
>JAWXUM010000100.1:0-6496 GCA_044432645.1 Clostridia bacterium
TAACTTTTATCCGATATAGGTGATACAGCAACCTCATTCCAATCATCTTGATTAAGAAGTAAAACTGGGTCGCTAACAACTGTAACTTCTTTATCAGTATATCTGTTAATTAAATCTTTGGCACTTTTCTCACGAACAGAAACATAATCGAATCTTTCAATCAAAGGAATTATTTTATTAGCAACTTCATCACTAATCTCACTAACTCCCATGCTAGCTGCATAAGCAATTTTAAGCTTTTTATCACTAGCAAATGTAAAAAAAAACGGTTTTCTAAAAATATATGGATTCCATACTTGATCACTTCCAACGATATAAGCATTATAATCAGAATTGATTTTTTCAATTCCATTAGTAGTATATTTATTAATAGTGTGAGGGATTCTATTTTCAAAAAATTGATATGCATTTTCCCTATTTGAAAAGTCAAACCTAAAATTCCTTTTTTTAAATTTAACTAAATATTTATTTGTACGTTTTAATATTTTTTTTAATGCGGAGCTGAAAGTTTCACCTTTAATTTTTTGAAAAAAAGTTTTCCTTTTGTATATCTGAAAAGAATTATCTCTTATAAAATCATACGAAAGCATTTCTGCTATTTTCAAATTTCCTTTATTAAGGAATGTATTTGTTGCAAATGATTGCAACAAGCCACCATAGTTTTTGTTATTGTAATAAAATGACAATATTGCTATTTTCACAAATTCACCTCACATTAATTTAAATTTTTTTAATAACCATTTTAACATAGCTTTAGAAAATAATTTTTTAAAACTAAAAACAATTTTTTCTCTCAAACTACCTTTATTTTCTGATTGATTGTTAGTTAAATATATTTTTTTATAAAAATCAAATACTTTCTTAGTTTTACCATGAAATGTATATTGCCATGGCTTTTCAGATCCACAAAAATGATAAATTTTACATTGTTTCAATAAAGATTGATATTCTGACTTATTTAAAATTTCATGATTGAATGACATTCTATTAAATTTTGTTGGTTCCATGTATAAAACCTTATTATAACAAATTATATTTAGGACATCTTGATCAGGATATTTTATAACATTTAAACTGTTTTCAAGAATATTAAAATAGTCTTTTAATTGAACTTCCGAACGTAATTTTTTTAAATTTAATAATAAGACACCAGAGTTAAAATATATGTTATTAGGCAAATCCCATTTTTTAAATAAATATTCAAAATCAGTTGAATTTGAGTCTTCAATAGCTGACAAATAAAATTCTGATATGTCTGAATTATAAAGCTCTGATATGTCTGAATTTATTATAATATCACAATCTAAATATAAGCATTTATCTTCATTAATCATTTCTGGTAATAAAAATCTATAGTACATCGCTTTAGTGAAATATGCTTTTGTTATACATTTATCAAAAATAGAGCTATCTATTTTTATAGGGATTAATTTCGTGGTATAATAATTTAATAGATATTTACAATAATCACTGATTTTTTCCTCTTCGATTTCATCGAATACACAATAAATGTTATGTGTTTGATTTTTATGATTTTCGAGAAACGATGTTATCATAATTTTAGATATTTCAAGATAATTATTATCGCAACAGAATACTATGTTCATTAAATTCTCCTTCATTTTAATACAATAGGTTTTAATATATGTTTAAACCAACAAACCGATGTGTTAATCTATCGCTCACTTTTAAATTCGTTTTAGTTTGCCAAATATCTTTCCAATTTTAATTGCTGTATTGAAATTTTTCTTTAAAAATAATTTTTGTATATAATTATAATAAAAGTTTGCATATTTGCTTTTAGAAATATTGCTGTTTTTATTTTTTTCTAATATTGTAATTATTTCTTTTCTATAAATAAGTTTTTTATATTTATTCACTGCAACAGTTTGTTCACTTTTAGCTAGATAAAATAATTTTTCATTGATTCGCAAAATATTAACTATGATATAAAAATCTCGTGCCTTACTTATGCTTTTATCAAGAATTTTTAAATTTAATAAATACTCAATTAAAAAAATATTACTTTCAAAATGCTTTATACTATACGTGCTTGTGACTGAATTTGCATTAGGTCTATAGTAATATATACATTCATCTAATAATAAAACATCCTTTACATTTGATACATATTCAAAATTAAAAATGGCATCCTCACTTAATTTTAACTCTTTAGAAAATTTGATTTTTGAATCTAAGAGTATTTGCTTTTTATAAAATTTACCCCAACAAGATGTAAATAACGACACTTTAACATTCATTACTTCTTTAAAATTTGAATATGCCAATTTATAATCAAAAATAGATTGTGCTATTTCTTTGTTTTCAACAATACTTGTTTTACAAGAAAACATTTCGCTTTTGTTTTTGTTTCTTGTG
The DNA here is from genome assembly GCA_044432645.1 of Clostridia bacterium. Classification (GTDB taxonomy): domain Bacteria; phylum Bacillota; class Clostridia; order Oscillospirales; family Acutalibacteraceae; genus SIG603. The sequence goes on from JAWXUM010000100.1 coordinate 2,380, forward strand.
TAATTTGCTATAACCATGTCAACTGTTTCAATCTCTAAATTTATTATTTTTTCTAATGCATTTCTATAAAGCTTATCGTCTGCATCAACAAACATTATCCACTCACCAGTTGCAGTTTCAATTCCTACGTTTCTAGCTGAACTAACTCCTCCGTTTTTCTTATGTATAACCTTAATTCGACAATCTTTTTTAGCCCATTCATCACACATTATAGGGCAGTTATCTGGCGAACCATCGTCAACTAAAATTATTTCTATATTTTTATAAGTTTGCTCAACTATACTTTGTACACACTCGTTCAAATATTGTTCTACCTTGTACACTGGTATTACTATAGTTACTAAATCGTTCATTTTTCAACCTCGCTTGGAAGAATTTTTTCTTTTATATTACCTAACATCAACAGCATAACTGGCAAGGTCACTGCTCCGTGTCGTATCCACGCTCCAAAATCCACCTCAAAAGTTGCTGAACCAAATACAAATCCCACAAAAACTATTAATGCTATATTTTGAATTTTGCTGTTTGTATTAAATGTTTTAAGTGATTTTATAAACATAAATGTCATACATAATTGATAGATTATATATGGCCAATATTTAACTCCTAGTGTTACTAATTCAAATGGAAATAACATTCGTAGACTTGCTAGTCCATATTCTAGTGCAACTATTAACACATTTGTTTTACTTTGCGTTATAATATTCTCCATATATGTATTACTTGATGATGTTGCCACACTAGCATATAACAATGAATCTGCTAACCTGTGATACAGGCTTGGTAATGCTACATATAAAATGGATAACATCACAAAATATGTCACAACCATAAATAGAAAAATTAAAACTATGTTCCAGTTTGTTAATTTTTCTTTTTTAAATAATTTGATTACAAGAAAAAATACTCCACCAAAAATTAAAAAAATAACATAATAAACTCTAAATGTTGCAGCCGAAAACAAAATCACTGCAATTGCTGCGATTAGTTTTTTATTGTCAGGTATTTTATCTGTATAAATAACTAAAAATAATAGCAAGAAATAAATCATTTGCATAGGTTCTTTTGCTAAGCTAAAACAATAGACCGATAAAACTATTACTGCTAATGATATAAATATAAACTCTGACACCAGTAAATTAGGTTTTAATTTACAGAAAAGTAAAAATAATATAAATGTGAATAACAAAGTCAAAGCAATTTCAAACGAATAAAAATCATTGGGTATTCGTAAACATAAATTCCAAAACACTCTATAAAGTAAATACATATTGTTTGTACCACCATATTCACCTGCAAGAGCATCTTCAGCTGAGAATAAAACAAACGGAATATCTACATCGCCAATAATTACGTTCACATACCCCCAACCTTTACTTTGATTAATCAATGTATCCACCATAATCGTCCAGCGGACAACTTTTCCTATAATAACAAAAATAGGTAATAATAAAATTATATACTTTGTATTTATTGTTCTTTCTAGTATATTGTTTTTAAATACAATTTTTTTCATATTACCCTTTCTAAAAATGAATTTATAATTTATTTCAAATATATCAACTCTAACTCTTTAACCATATCTGAAATTATATAATTTCTATTTTTCAAATCATTAAATGTATTTTTCTTTTCTAAATTTGATGAAATCACTTTTTCTGCCCATGCCTTTTCTCCATCTTGCAAGTCTATAAATTCTAGTTGTTCACTTACTTTTGCTTCTTGTGGAATTACAACGTTGCTTGCAAAACATTTCATGCCATTTGCTTGTGCTTCTATTAAAACTATTCCTAAACCCTCAAACTCGGATGGCATGACAAAAATATCCATCGCTTGCATAAAGTCGTTTGCGTTGGTCTTAAATCCTGTGAAAATTATAGATTTTTCTATACCTAAATTTTTAATTTGATTTTTAATATCTTCTTTTAGTTCTCCATCGCCTACTAGAAGCAACTTGAATTTTGGGTTTTGTTTAAAAACTAAATCAAACATATTTATTAAAAAGACATGATTTTTTTGATGAGTAAATCTACCAACATGACCTACAACAAACTCGTCATCCTTTATATTTAAACTTGTCCTTATATTTTTTCGTATCTCACTGTTCGATTTGAATTTATCATAATCTATAGCGTTTGGCATGACTGAAAAATTATTTTGACTAGCTACTTTTTCTCCAAACAGCCATATTCCAGCTTCTTTAGAACAACCAAAGTAATCTGTTGCATATTTTTTAAGTAAAATTTTAAAAGCATTACCCATTAATTTTTGTGCTTTTGAATTTGTTTGAAAATCAACATTATGTGAATGAGCAATACGCACTGAAATTCCATACTTTTTAGCATATTTTAAAACAGGATAATTTTTCGAGCCAGAATTCATATGAACAACGTTATAATCGTGACGTTCTTTAAAAAACTCTTTGATTTTTTTTGAATGATTAATTAAATCTTGAGGTTTTCGAATCCATACTCCATTTAACTTATAGATTTTTATTCCTTGTCCTTTAAATGTTTCTTCTAATGGATAATCTACTCCATCATCAAGTAATAATAAGTCTATCTGAAATTTTTCTTTATCTATATGGTTTAATACATTGGTTAAAAAAACTTGTATTCCACCTACTAGAAGTCTATCGACAAAAAACAGTACTTTAGTTTTCATATTAACCTCTCAATGATTTTATCTTGTAACGTAAATGTTTAACCATTCTATCTAAACCAATTGTGTTCAGTGTTAGACGAGAATACTTTTTAATCTTAACTTTTGCTGTAGTTGGAAAATACTTGTTTAAAGCAAAATCTAGACCATTATTATCTAAATCGCTGAAAAACTCCTGTTTTTGTGGATTTTCTTTTGGACCTAACTTAAGCTCCTTCATACCACTAACAGCTGATGATGTATCAATTAGATTGTATTTAAAAAATTGTTTTAATTCCTCGAAAAGTTTTTGTCCTTTTTCGCTTTGAATTAACATTTGAGTTGTTCCAACTGTTTCATCAAAACTTTTATCTATCATATAAATATTAAAACAATCCCAAATTGTGAAGTCTGAATTTCTATATTTATTTCTAAATTTACAATCAGTACATGATGGACGAATAATCATTCCAGAAAAGAACATTCTAAGCCAAGGGTGTGACTCTATACCATCACGATAAACTTTTCCGTTTTCGGTTACTATTTCCATTGTTGAATATTGATAGCCTAAAGTTTTATCTCTAAATCGAACAGATTTAATTTCCCCATACTTAGTAGTTGCTAGTTCAAAATACTTGTTCCAGACATTAGGAGAGGGAACTGCTCTACATACAACATCTATTAATATAAGATTTTCATAATCTTTCCTTAAAAAACTTCTTAGTCCTTCTATTTGACAAGGTGTACCGCTAAAACAAACCAATTCACCACTTTCTAAATGCTTTTTAGCTTGTCTATATGTATCCCCAATTCGACTTTGAACATATTTACTATTTCTAAATTTCTCTAAATCTGCAATATTTTCTGTTGCAATGTGTAAAACATTAAATTCATCATCAAAAGCAACACCAAAAACAACTCCACCTTGGTTAATTACATATTCTGCAATAGGTGTGAATGCACCTCCAGAAGTGCTTTGCTTTAAATGAACTTCATTTTTGTTTTGAAGTAAATATGCATCTTGTTTAAACTCAGCAACTTTTTTAGCATTAATTATTGGACATACTTTTTCACATAAATTGCAATTAATACATTTGATTTCATTTACTAAAGGATACAAAAATCCCTCAATATCAATTTTCATCTCAATACAGTTTTTAGGGCATATGGAAGAACAGGCTTCGCAACCACAACATTGAACTTTATCTTCAATTTTTATCATTAATATTTAATGCCTTTCTCAAATAATCAAACGAATAATCTCTGATTTTTTCTAAGTTTTTATCTACTTTTTCAAAGTCTGTTTTTAGGCTTATGCATTCTTTTATATTTTCATCGCCGTTTAGTAGTCTTCCTGTTATGCCTAGCAATTCAAATAGATTGTCTATTCGGCTGTTTGTTGATTGTTTTGTGTTTTTTGTGTATCTTTTAAAAGTGAAGAAATCTTTTTTGTATAGTGTTGAGAATACTGAGCAGT
>JAWXUM010000101.1:0-6403 GCA_044432645.1 Clostridia bacterium
AACCGTCTTGCGGTAGGAAACTAAAACTAATCCACAGTATCTAAAAACATTATAGCATTTTTTTTAAAGTTCTTGGAGAGGAACTTTAAAAACTACTACTTTTATATTATACGAGGAAACGAATGAAGAAAAACAAAAAATTAAGCATTAGAATTTCAAGTGAAAATCTTGAAACTATCAAACAGAAAGCTGAAGAAGCCAAACTTTCCCAAAGCGAATATGTCATAAGCTGTTGCTTAGGTCAGAAAATTATAATTTTTGACGGACTAAAGGAACTCATTTCAGAGCTTAGATATATCGGAAACCACTTAAATCGCTTGGTAATATTGGCGAATTTAGAACGAATTGAAGTGATTTATCTAAATGAAATATTGGATAAATTCAAAGAAATCAGTCGCAGATTAAAACACATTTTAGAGAAAGGAGAAAGCAAATGGCGATAGTTAGTTTCACAAATTACAAGAAAAGTCAGACAAAAGGAATGATGATTAATGTTATAAAATATTGTATTCAAGATAAGAAAACAATGGCAAACGACATCAACTTTGTAAGTGGTGTGAACTGCACAGCTAAAAGTGTAGTGGACGATTTTATGAATACAAAGCTGATGTATCACAAATCTGACGGAAAAATGTTCTTCCATTTAGTTCAAGCTTTTGAAAAAGACGAAGATATTAAACCAGAAACTGCACATGAAATGGCGATAAAGTTGGCTGAATATTTCAAAGATTATGAAGTGTTAGTCAGCACTCATTTTGACAGAGATTACACACATTCACATTTGATAATCAACTCTGTGAATTTTGAAACTGGCAAAAAGTTTCACTTTTTAGAAAAAGATTTGATACCACTTAGAAAGTTTAACGACGAACTTTGCAAGGAATATGGCTGTAAAATTTGTGAGCCTAAACCTAAAGAATTAAGGTTAAAAGGCATGAAGTCCTCTGAATATCACTCAGCTTTAAAAGGCAAAAGTTGGAAGTTTAAGTTAATTAACACTATAGATGATTGTATGAGATTTTCAAAATCTAAAGAGCAATTTAAAAAGCTAATGCAATCAGAGGGATATCAAGTTAAATGGGAAGAAAACAGGAAAAGCATAACCTACAATTACCCAAATGGAATGAAATGCCGAGATAACAAACTACACCAAGAACGATACTTGAAAATTAGAATGGAGAGAGAATTTGAACTTAGACAACAAAGAATTGAACAAATTGAAAGAATTACACAAGCCGAGCAGTTGCAAATGGACGGAGAAGAATATAGATTATATATTCGACAATCAGCAGCTGATAGTGGATATACTGAACAATTCACAAGAGAAAATACAGTCGATAAATTACAATGTGAAACAACTAGAAAACCGACACCAATACTATCAGGAGCTGAAAGAGCTCAAACAAATGCTCCAAACCCTACAACAGAAACAAGAACTGGGTGGGAAGTTGAACGAGAAGAACTGTTCCAACTTGAAAACAGCGATAGGGATAATTCTACTGAACTTCATAATGCTGACAGGTCTAATAACTTTTCTACTAATCAAACACCAACTAGGACTTTAACAAACAGCCTTATGTGGTCAATTAAAAGATTAGAACAAGCAGAAAATGAAGATGATGAGATGGCTGAAATTCTAGGAATGGTCGAAATAACAGCCTTGACAATAACTGGTGTTTACCTATTAATAGCGTGGTTGAAATCACAAAATGGAAATGACATAAACGATGAAGATGTAGAGAATTACATTGAAACTATAAAACAAGAACAAGAAAATGAAATAGATTACACAGCAAGAAACGATATGAAAATGGGAGGGTTTTAAATGAGAGAGATATACGAAAAAGACGATATTTATTGGAACAGCGACAACGAAGGTTTAAGTCATAGATGTTTTTATGACACAGACCTTACAGCTACTAATAATACCCTGATAACTGAACGCAAGATGATGATTGATGGAAAAACTTTTGTGGTGTGCTCAGTTTTTCCACAAGCACCTAAGACCACAGCAACCGATAAAATGATGAAAATTATAGGCAAAGATTTAGAAAAATAATTGGTACTTATGGTAATAGATATTTCAAACTGAATATGGTATTGTATGTATGATATTCAGTTTGATTTATGCCAAAGGTTAATGCCTAATAAGGCAACGAAAGGAGAAATTAATGAAAAATTCAAACGAAAAATATACAATTTTATACGCAAGGTTAAGCCAAGATGATGGCAAAGAAGGTATTTCAAACTCAATCGAAAACCAAAAGTTAATCCTAGAAAACTATGCCAACGAAAATGGTTTTGAAAACTGCTTATTTAAATATGATGATGGTTTTAGTGGTACAAATTTTAATCGACCAGCTTGGAAAGAAATTAAAAATTTAATTGAAACTAATCAAGTTGGGGCTTTAATTATCAAAGACACAAGTAGGCTAGGCAGAGATTATCTGCAAACGGGTAATTTGATAGAGCACACATTCCCAAACCATAATGTAAGATTTATTTCAGTATCTGACAATGTTGACTCACTTTATGGAATAGATGATTTTCTACCATTCAAAAGTTTATTTGATGATTACTATGCAAAAGAATGTAGCAAAAAACAAAGAGCTGTAAGAAAAGCAAAAGCTGAAAAAGGCGAAAGAATTGCTACAAGGGCAACGTTCGGTTACAAGAAATGTGTCGATGACCCAAAGAAAATTGAGATTGACCCAGAGTCAGCTGAAACAGTAAAAAGGATATTTGTGTTATGTATTCAAGGTAAAGGTCCAACCCAAATTGCAAATCAGCTTGAGAAAGAACAACGTGTTAATCCAACAAATTACTATTACAACCAAACTGGCGTTAGACTTACAAATTTAGATACTAGCAATCCTTACAAATGGTGTGCTCGCAGTGTAAGTGATATTTTAAAAGATATAACTTACTTAGGTCATACTGCTAGTTTAAAAACAACAACTGTTTCATATAAAAACAAGAAAAGGGTTATAAAAGATAAAGAAGATTGGATAATATTTGAAAATACGCATGAAGCAATTATTGAAAAAGATGATTGGGATATTGCTCAAAATGTTCGTGAAACTAAGAAAAGACCTAGAAAAAACTTCGACAATCCAAATATGTTTTCTGGACTTGTAAAATGTGCAGATTGTGGTAAAAATTTAGTGTTACATCGTTCACATAATATGCCTGAAAGTAAAAACAACTTTATGTGTTCAACTTACAGAAAAAAAGGTAAAGATGTGTGTACTGGTCATTATTTTATGGAGAAATATTTATATGCGATTGTATTAGATGATTTGAAGAGGGTGTCACACTTTGCTAGAATGAGAAGTCAAGAATTTGCCGAGTTTATTGCAAAGAAAAGCACAGCTCAAACAAGACTTCAAATTGCTAATTTATCTAAAGAGATAGATATGCTAAGAAAAAGAAATGCAGAGTTAGACTCATTGTTCAAAAGACTTTACGAAGATAATGTGTTAGGAAAAATTCCAAATGAAGTGTTTAGAAAGCTAAGTGATGAATACTTAATCGAGCAAAAAGATATAAAATTACTAATTCCAAAAAAAGAAGAAGAATTAGAAAATCTGAAAAATTCACTTACTAATGCTCAAAAATTTATAGATAAGGCAAATAAATATCTAGAAATTGAAACCCTAACACCTGAAATTCTAAGACATTTCGTATCTAAGATATTAGTCCACGAAAGAGCTGAAAAATACTCACGAACAGCTGAACAAAAAATAGAAATCCATTATATTGACATTGGCTACCTTGGAGATTACAGTGCTGAAACAGATATAGCACCACCAGACCTAACCCCACCACCATTTGAAGTAGAAGTTACAGAAGATGGAAAATTCATAGTAATCGAAGATATCCCAGCCTAAAGAACAGCAAAAGACGGACAGCGTAAGCTATCCGTCTAATACATAAAATTAAATTGTCCCTATGAGTAGGCGAATTAAGTGATCTACTCTTGTTTTTCTTAATATCAGAATAATATTTTTTTATTATTTGTCTAGCATATTCTATATTTTCTTCATCGTTTTTCAGATGTGCATAACTACTGGTAACATATACACTTGCTCTACCTACTGCTATCAATTTAAAATAATCTATACTATCTTTTGTTAGATTCAAATCTAACTCTAATATTTTCTCAACGGCGTAGTTTGCAGTTATGTGCGATTGCTTGAAATTATATAAGGCACTGTCTGTGTTTCTAACATAATGGTAGTATTTATCTTCAATTAAGCATACAGATTTAGCATTTTTAAGATATTCTAAGCAGAATAACATATCCTCAAATATCTTTATATCATTTTGAAATCTAATATTTTTAATTAAAGATTTTTTAAAAAGCTTACACCATAAAAACCACTCAAATTTTTTGGAGTGAGAAACAATAATATCTATAACTTCTTGACCTGTGTAAACTTTAGATATATATTCTATATTAGATTTTTTTTGATTTTTTCCATTTCCCTCAACATAATATCCACATTCAACCATGCCGACAGAATTATTAATCATTGACTGTAACATATTCTGATACATATTCGGTTCAAGCCAATCATCAGAATCTACAAATCCTATGTACTCGCCACTTGCTATATTAAGTCCAACGTTTCTAGCTAAACTAACTCCACCATTTTCTTTATGTATAACCTTAATTCTATAATCTTTTTTCGCCCAATCATCACACATTTGAGGACAATTATCGGGCGAACCGTCATCTATTAAAATTATTTCTAAGTTTGTATAAGTTTGATCCACGATACTTTGTATGCAGTTATCTAAATATTTTTCTACTTTATATACTGGAACTATTATGCTTATTAAATCTTGCATATTAACCTTCTCTATTTAATTTGATTTTAGAAAAAACGAAATATAAACTAACATATTTAGCTTCAATCTAAAAAGATTATTAAAAAATTGTCTTTTTTTAGAAAATACCTCTTTGTATTTTTTGGCTATCCCAAAGTCTATATTTTTCTCAATTTTTTTTGCTAATTTAAAACGTTCTGATAATTTAATTTTATTATCTTTATGGAAAACATCTAACTTCATATATGTATAAAAAAAGTTAATTTTAGAGCATTTTAATAAATCTATATATTTACCATATTTGTATTTCTCTAAATTGTTTTCCATGGCCTCATAAGCTTTCGTCAGTTCTTGCCAGAAATTTACGTTGTAAACTTTACATACAGAATATTGATTTTCGTTATATATATACCCTGAATAATCAAAAAAACTTATTTCTTCTGCAATGGATAAACAAGCAAACATAAATACTCTATCTTCTGAATTAGTTAGTTCTTCATTATATAAAATATGGTTTTCTTTTAAAAATTTCGACTTAATCAGCTTAGCCCAAGGTGTACCAATGTTATAACTCAAATAGTCTTGACACAATATTGACTTTCTTATTAAATTTTCTTTGTCTTTACAAAAGATTGTTTCTTCAGTATCAATATTCTTTTTGCTTTCTCCTGTATCAGAATAATATATTGAGTTTTTGAAAAACATGATATCAAATTTTTCTTTTTTAATTACTTCTTTCATTTTTTTCAAGCAATCAACTTCGAGAAAGTCATCGCCATCAACAAAAAGAATATACTCGCCACTAGATTGCTCTATGCCGATATTTCTAGCTGAACTAACACCACCATTTGGTTTATCAATTATTTTCACTCGGTTATCTTTTCTTAATATTTCCAATTGTTTTAAACAATTTTCAAGTGTAGAACCATCGTTAACTGCAATTACTTCTACGTCATTGAACTCATCTTGTTCAACAATACTCTTAATGCATTTTTCTAAGTATTCACCTTGAACATTGTAAACTGGAATTACTATTGAAATTAGGTTATTATATTTCATTTTGCCACCATTTTCAGTTTTTTTAATATACTCTCAGCTGAAATGTTTATATCAAATTCAGCTTTCTTGATTTCTTCATATGTATCTTTATGTTCTAAATTTGTTGACATAATTTCCTCTGCCCATTGCTTTGAGGATTGTTGCAATGATAAGAAGTGAAAGAACTCTGTTATTTTTGTTTGCTTTGATATTCCTTCGCTTGATGCAAAAACGTGAAGTCCTGCTGCTTGTGCTTCTATTGCTACTACTGGCAAACCCTCAAACCTTGATGGGAGAAGTAGGCAATCCATAGCTTGCATTAAGTTTGGAACATCTTGTCGCATACCTAAAAACACAACTGATTTTTCGATATTGTATTCTTTGATTTTCATTTCAATTTGTTCTTGTAACTCGCCAGTTCCTGCCCATAGTAAAACTGAATTTTCGTTTGATTTGTGTATCTCATTAAAAATATCCACTATAAATTCAGGGTTTTTCTGGAATGAAATTCTTGCCACACAACCTACAACTA
>JAWXUM010000102.1:0-6403 GCA_044432645.1 Clostridia bacterium
CATTTTAATCTCCTAAAAAAAGTTAGATCAATGTATCTTTGTCAAGAATACATTGGTCGTTTTTGTTGTTATTCAATTCATTCATTATCTCATAAGCCAAAGTGAAACCTTTGATAAAATCATCTCGTGATTTTAAATTTGTTACCATATATAAATCATCCACAATTTTTAAAACGATTTTTCTATCTTCTTTACTAATTCGCTCACGAAGTATAGCTCTGTTATAGTCAACAATATTTTCAAGCTCTATTAGTTGTTCAGATTTTTCAGAGCAACAAATCTCGTGTAGTCTATCGAATATCTTCACCTAATACCTCCATATAAAAAGAGTCCATCTCAGTTTCTAATTCTGAAATAGACTCTCGATTTTTTATTAACTTGAGCGTTGCTAAAACCGTGTGCTTAACTGTGAGTAAAAACATCATGTCAACTTCATCTTCACAGTTTTGAAAATTATGCCAAAAGTCTTTGAATGTTTCCGAATTAACATCATACTTATCCCCACGAAACAGTTCTTCTATTGATATTTTAGCCATTTTTGCACCTCCTACTTTTTGTTAAGCAAGAGTATATCACATAAGATTGCAAATATCTAGTAGAAAATTGTTTGAAAAAAGTGTTATAATGTGTTATAATTATACATAATGCAACGTAAATCGAATATATCGAATTTGGCAGAGATAAGTTAAAATGTTTATGAGTTCTGTCTTTTGGGCAGAACTTTTAGTATATTATTTTGTGTGAGGGTAAAATATGGATGCGAATAAATTATATATTTTAAGAGATTTTATTGGAACGAATAAAGTTTTATTTAAAATACCTGTATATCAAAGAAACTATGATTGGTCAGAAACTAATTGTAATAGGCTTTTAAACGATATCAAAAAAATAATTAAAACAGGTGAAAAGCATTTTTTAGGAACTATCGTTTTTATGGCTGAAAAAGATGGTGGATTTGCACTGCGTGAATATATCATTATTGACGGACAACAGCGTTTGACCACAATAATGATTTTGTTAAAAGCATTGGCAGATGTATGTGCTTCAATTGGTTCGGATTGTGAAAGCACAATTTATGAAGAATATTTACACAACAGAAAGTGCAGTGAAGAATTTAAGGTTAAATTAAAACCTATAAAATCCGACAATGAACAATTTATGTTGCTACTTAAAAGTAGGTTTGATGAAATTGACAAAGAAACACATATATACAAAAACTATAATGTAAGCAAATTATTTTTTGAGAAATTAATTGCAGATGGAATGGATCCTGATGGAATTTTAGAAGCACTTGATAAACTTGAAATTGTAGAAATAGTTTTAACTAAAGGCGAAGATGACCCACAAGTTATTTTTGAGAGTATTAATTCAACTGGACTTGATTTAACAAATTCAGATTTAATTAGAAATTTTCTTTTGATGAACGCAGAAAATCAAGATTATTTATATGAAAACTATTGGTTAGATATTGAAAAAGCATTAAAAAGCGGTTCTAACTATTCAAATTTAGACTTATTTTTCGTGCAATATTTGGTGTGCAAAACAAGTACCCCAGCAAATTCAAAATATCTATATGAAAAATTCGTTAAATTATACGACGATTTTGAATATACTCAACAAACACTTTTAGAAGAATTAAAGTATTTTGCAGATATTTTCAAAACTTTTGTTTATGGAAATGAAAAATATTCAAAAGAAGTAAATATTCAGTTGAAAAAAATAAGGGATTTAAATCAAAGTACATGCTATCCGTTTTTAATGCATATTTTCGACGATTATAACCAAGGTGTAATCGATGAAGATACATTGATAAAAATATTAGAGTTGTTAGTTTCTTATTTATTACGCAGAATAGTTTGTGGTGTTCCGTCTAACTCACTACGTGGTTTATTTGTATATTTATATAATCGTGTATTCAAAGTTACTGCAAATAAAAATTGTTATTATGACTCTATAAATAAATTTATTTATTCAATTACATCTAAAGATGTTATGCCTACAAACAGTGAATTTGAAAAATATTTGTCAACATCAAACGTTTATAGCAACACTGCATTATGCAAATTTTTATTAATGGATATCGAGAATGGCGACTCTAAGGAAATTTTAAAAAGTGATAATTTAACAATAGAACATATTATGCCACAATCATTAAGTTCTTCTTGGTCACATATTTCAAAGGAAAGACATGAAGAATATGTTCATACATTGGGAAATCTCTCAGTAACTGGTTATAACTCTGAACTTTCCAATAAGAGTTTTGATGAAAAGAAACAAATTATTCATGAAAATTCTAAAGCAGTTATTTTAAATAGCGATGTCTTAAATCAAGATATATGGGATATTGAAACCATAAAAAGCAGAACTAAACGTCTTACTGGAATTTTGTTAAAAAGATATAATGTTGAAGAAATAATAAATAAAAATATCGAATTTGAATACAGCACAATAATTACTTTGGATAATTATGATGAGGTTACTGGTAAAAAATTACTTTACTTCACATTTGAGAATGACACATATAAACAAAATAAATACATATTGATGCTTTTAGATATAATTCGTTTATTGTACAAGAAAAATCCTGAAAAGATAATTAAATTAGCCGAAAGTAATTATTCCTTTAACGCTAGAAGTACACACGCACATATCAGCTCAACTGGAGAAAATCAGCGTTGGACAAGCAAACTTTTTGAAAATATCTATATTGAGTGTAATCTTTCCTCTTGGTCTTGTATGAAGTTTATTGATGCTCTTTTGGATGAATTTGGAATTGATAAGTCAGTATTTAAAATTCATGTAAGAATTGAAGAAAATGACAATGAAGTTGACGAAGAAATTGAAATTATTTAAACTAGGAGTATTACGATGAACAAACAACAATTAGCTAATAAAATTTGGGAATCAGCAAATAAAATGCGTTCTAAAATAGAAGCAAACGAGTACAAAGACTATATTTTGGGATTTATTTTTTACAAATATTTATCTGATTATGAAGTTAAATTTTTAAAAGAAAATGATTATGATGATGAATTATTAAAAACAGTTATAGAAGATGATTTTGAAACTGTCGAGTGGGTGCAAAAAAACATAGGCTATTTTATTTCTTATGATAATCTATTTGCTACATGGCTTTCAAAAGGCAAGGACTTTGATGTATCTAACGTAACTGATGCTCTTTCTGCTTTTAGTAGGCTTATTTCGCCAACCCACAAAAAAGTTTTCGACAAAATTTTCCAAACTTTAGATACTGGACTTTCTAAACTTGGCGACAGCTCAGGAGCTAGAACAAAGGCTATTGGTGGACTTTTGGACTTAATTAAAGATATTCCAATGGACGGCAGACAGGGTTATGATGTGCTTGGGTTTATTTATGAATATTTAATAAGTATGTTCGCAGCAAACGCTGGCAAAAAGGCTGGCGAGTTCTATACTCCACACGAAGTGTCTGTGCTTATGAGTGAAATTGTAGCAGACCATTTAAAAGGTAAAAATGAAATAAAAATATTTGACCCAACAAGTGGCTCTGGTTCTCTGCTAATAAACATTGGTCAAAGTGTCGCAAAGCATATGAAGGACAGCAGTAATATAAAATACTACGCTCAAGAACTAAAGGAAAATACCTATAACTTAACTCGTATGAATTTAGTTATGCGTGGCATTAAGCCTGATAATATTGTCACTAGAAATGGTGACACCCTTGAAGAAGACTGGCCATACTTTGACGAAAGCGACCCAAGTGCAACTTACGACCCACTTTATGTTGATGCTGTTGTTTCTAACCCACCATATTCACAGCCTTGGGACCCAGTTGGAAAAGACAACGACCCAAGATATGCAAGATTTGGAATTGCACCTAAAACAAAAGCAGACTATGCCTTTTTGCTACATGATTTATACCATATTAAACCTGACGGAATTATGACAATTGTTCTTCCTCATGGTGTTTTGTTCCGTGGTGGTGAGGAGGGCGAAATCCGTAAAAACTTAATTGAAAACAATCATATAGACACGGTTATTGGTCTTCCTGCAAACATCTTCTTTGGCACTGGTATTCCAACAATTGTTATGGTGCTAAGACAAAAAAGAGAAAACACAGATGTACTTATTGTTGATGCTTCAAAAGGTTTTGTTAAAGAGGGTAAAAACAATAAATTAAGATTATCTGACATTAAAAAAATTGCCGATACAGTTAAAAACAGAGAAAACACTCCTAAATTCTCTCGCTGTGTTACTAAAGAAGAAATTCGTGAGAACGAGTACAACTTAAATATTCCAAGATATGTAGACTCATCGGAAAAAGCAGAAAGCTGGGACATTTATGCTTCTATGTTTGGTGGTATGCCTGTAAGCGAAATTAACGAACTATATAAGTTTTGGGAGGCTTTCCCTAGCCTTAGAAATAGTCTTTTCACCGATAATGGCACACCTTATGCAGATTTAGCCACTAATGACATAAAAAATCAAATCAAAACTCACGAAAATATTGTTTCTTTTCAAAATGATTTTAATAATAATTTTGCAACATTCAGTGATTATTTACAAAGCGAATTAATCCAAAATGTAATGGATGTAAATATCTCAAAACAAGAACTTGTTATTGCCGAAGATATTTTTTCTCGTCTTGTAGGAATTCCTTTGATTGATAAATATAATGCGTTCCAACTTTTGGCAGACAACTGGCAAACAGTAGAAAATGATTTAGAAATAATTCAAACCGAAGGCTTTTCTGCCACAAAACAAGTCGACCCTAATATGATACTTAAAAAGAAAAATGGTGCCGATGCCGAAGTTCAAGACGGCTACATTGGCCATATTATGCCATTTGACTTAGTTCAAAAAGTTCATCTAAAAGCTGAAACAAATTTTTTAAAAGCGAAAGAAAATGAACTTTCAGAAATACCATCATTATACGAAGAAGTTCTTGATACTTTAAGCGAAGACGAAAAAGAAATGGATATTTTGAACGAAGAAAAAGACGCTTTTGATTTAAAGAAAGTTACAAGTAAAATTAAAACATTAAAATCGAATTTATCCGACGATGAAAAAGATTTAAAAGCAAAACTTATTAAAGCTGAAAATATCTCAAAAAGAGAAAAAGAGTTGAAATCTGCTATTAAAAAAGATAGTGCAGAATTACACCTAAAAACAAAAGAAACTATCGAAAATTTAACCGATAGCCAAGTAAACGAACTTCTACACTTTAAATGGAACACACCACTTTGTCAGAATTTGTTCAAATTAACAGACAATATTATAGCTGAATTAATTGCCAAAATCGAAGCTATAATGAATAAATATACAGTAACATACCTCGACACCCAAAACGAGATTGCAAGCCTAGAAAAAGACCTGTCCTCTATGCTAGATAACCTTACAGGAAACGACTTTGATATGAAAGGTTTGGCAGAATTTAAGGCACTTTTGGGGGTAAATCAATGAAAAACGATAAAAAACCTCAAATAAGGTTCAAAGGCTTTACTGACGATTGGGAACAGCGTGAGGTTCAAGAGATAGTTGATTTCTATGACGAAAAAAGAAAACCTATTGAGGCAGATGTAAGAGCTAAAGGTGAATATCCTTATTATGGTGCATCTGGAATAATAGATTATGTTGAGGATTATTTGTTTGATAGTGAAATGATATTATTAAGTGAAGATGGGGCTAATATCATAGATAGAAATTATCGTGTATGCTTCTTAGCAAGTGGTAAATACTGGGTTAATAACCATGCTCATGTTTTAAAAGCGAAAAATCAATTTGTCAATTCTTTTGTTTGTGAAAGTCTTGAAAGGTTGAGTTATGAACAATATAACACTGGTACTGCTCAACCTAAATTAAATCAAGATGTATGTAAAAATATTGTTATTAATGTAACAAACGAAACCGAACAAACCCAAATCGGCACATTCTTCAAAACCCTCGACAACCTTATCACCTGTCATCTTCGTAAGTTTCGTCAAAGTTGCCTGTGTACCAAGGGTCGGCTATGTCTTTATGCTCATTTGCAAAGTCTAGTAGCAAACTAACTTTATTTTCTGTGTCTGTACCGATTATTCTCGCTAGGTTTCGCAAATTGTTTTTATCCATACAAATTAGGTAGTTAAAATTATTGTAATCAGCCTTTGTGACTTGTCTTGCATGTCTTTTTGTAAAAGGAATATTCATCTCTTTTAGTTTAGCTTTTGTGCCGTGGTGGGTGTCGTTTCCAATTTCTTCACGGCTTGTGCCTGCTGATTCTATATAAAATTCATCTTGTAAACCTTGTTTTTGTACCATATTTTTAAGCACAAATTCAGCCATTGTACTTCGGCAAATATTGCCGTGGCATATCATTAAAATTTTCGTCAATTATTATTCTCCTATTTTCCAAAGACATTCTTTCATGTCAACGTGGTTTTCG
>JAWXUM010000103.1:0-6357 GCA_044432645.1 Clostridia bacterium
TATATGTTATTTATTGGTATTATTCCTCTTTTAAATAAAAATTGAAAAACGAAGATAATCTCACCACCTTGGAACGCATGCGATGCGTTCCCTACTGAAATCCTTAAGTTTTTGACATTGCGACCACAGGTCGCCCCTACGCTAAGGGGCACCCTTGCATTGTATGCGTTCCCTACAATAAAATGAAATTAAATTTACCCTTCTATTCACTAACGAGCAATACTAATGTCAAGAACTTAAGTTTTTGACAAGCTAATAGGGACTGTTCAAAATTGAACAGTCCCTAATTTAATTAAAATTTATAGCTGAATTACTCTGACATTTTTTTAAGTCTATCGTATTTATCAGAAGCGTGTTTCTCAGCTTGAGTGAATAGGTCTTCAGCTCTTTCTGGGAATACACGAAGTAAGCTGTTGTATCTAACTTCGCCCATGATAAAGTCACGGTAAGAAGCTGATGGAGCTTTACTGTCAAGTACAAATGGGTTTTTGCCGTCATCTGCTAGGCGTGGGTCAAAACGGAAGTTGTGCCAGTAACCAGCAAGAACTGCCTTTTTCTCTTCTGCCATTGATACGCCCATACCACCTTTGATACCATGGTTGATACAAGGAGCGTAAGCGATGATTAGAGATGGACCATTGTAAGACTCAGCCTCTGTGAATGCTTTAACAGTTTGGTTCATGTCAGCACCCATAGCGATTTGAGCAACATATACATAGCCATAGCTCATAGCAATAGCAGCTAGGTCTTTTTTCTTAGTAGCTTTACCAGAGGCAGCAAATTGTGCAACTGAACCAGCTGGAGTAGCTTTAGAAGCTTGACCACCTGTGTTAGAGTAAACCTCTGTGTCGAATACTAAGATATTAATGTTTTCGCCTGAAGCAATAGCATGGTCAACACCACCGAAACCGATGTCGTATGCCCAACCGTCACCACCAAGAATCCACATTGATTTTTTAGCAAGGAAGTCTTTATCAGCCATAGTTTTAGCAGCAAGTTTACCGATTTCGCACTCACCTTTACTCATCTCTTCAAACTTAGCAATTAAAGCATCAGTTGCAGGGCCATTAGCTTTAGAATCATCTTTAGTATCTAGATAATCTTTACAGATACCTTTGATTTCTTCGCATTTGGCTTTATCCATGATTTCTGTGATGTATTCTTGAAGTCTACCACGAACAGCGTTTTGAGCTAAAGTCATACCTAGACCAAATTCAGCATTATCCTCGAACAAGGAGTTTTGCCATGCTGGTCCATGACCTTTTTTATTTACTGTGTAAGGTGTTGCAGGAGCAGAACCACCCCAGATTGAAGAACAACCTGTTGCGTTAGCAATGTACATCTTATCACCGAATAATTGAGTAGCAAGTTTAGCGTATGGAGTTTCACCACAACCACCACAAGCGCCTGAGAACTCAAGTAAAGGTTGTTTAAATTGGCTACCTTTAACTGTAGTTTCTTTGAATTTAGCAGCAACTTCTGGTTTGATTTCAATAGTTGTACCATAATCAAATACATCTTGTTGAGGTCTTTGTGAGTCGATAGATTGCATAGTCAAAGCTTTGCCTTTAGCTGGACAAACTTGAGCACAAGAACCACAACCTGTACAGTCAAGAATTGAAACTGACATTGTGTAGTTAAGACCAGGCATAGCTGTCATTGGTTTGCTTGTAATAACTGTTGGAGCAGCAGCTAGTTCTTCGTCAGTCATAACGATTGGTCTGATAACAGCATGTGGACAAACATATGCACATTGGTTACATTGGATACATTTTGTGAAGTCCCACATTGGAACATCAACAGCAATACCACGTTTTTCGTAAGCAGCAGTACCTTGTGGAGATTCACCATTTGCATAATTTGCAAATGCAGAAACTGGAAGGTCTTTACCTTTAAATTCGTTAACAGGAATAACAACAGAGTTAACATAGTCAACTAAATCTTTTCTGCTACCAGTAGCAACAGGCATCACATAATCGTTGTCAGCGTCTACCCAAGTAGCAGGAACTTCAACTTTAACGAAAGCTTTGTTACCAGCGTCAATAGCATCATGGTTCATTTTAACAATGTGGTCACCTTTTTTGCTATATGATTTAGTAGCAGCTTCTTTCATGTATTTAATAGCGTCTTCTACAGGAATAACGTTAGCGATTGTGAAGAAAGCAGATTGTAAAACAGTATTAATTCTTGTTCCTAGGCCGATTTCTTTACCAATTTTAAAGCCGTCGATTGTATATAAATTGATATTATTTTTAGCAATATATCTTTTTACTTGACCAGGAAGTCTTGTTTCTAGGTCTTCAGCTGACCAGTCACAGTTAAGTAGGAAACTACCGCCAACTTTTAAATCTTCTACCATGTTATATTTTCCAAGGTAAGCTGGGTTAGAGCAAGCTACAAAGTCAGCTTTAGAAATATAATATGTTGATTTAATTGGAGAAGTACCAAATCTTAAGTGAGAAATTGTTAAACCACCAGATTTTTTAGAGTCATAGTCAAAATAACCTTGAGCGTACATATCTGTATGGTCACCGATGATTTTGATTGAGTTTTTGTTAGCACCAACAGTACCGTCTGAACCTAGACCCCAGAATTTACATGATGTTGTGCCAGCAGGTGCTGTATCATGGTCGTCCTCTAAAGGTAGAGATTGGTTTGTAAGGTCATCATTAATACCAACTGAAAATCTCTTATTAGGTGTTTCAGATAGCATGTTTTTATAAACAGCAAAGATTGATGAAGGAGCTGTATCTTTTGAACCTAGACCGTATCTGCCTGAATATACAGGACATGCGCCAAATGGAGTGCCGTTAATAGCAGCTAAAACGTCTAGGAATAAAGGCTCACCAATAGAACCAGGCTCTTTTGTTCTGTCTAAAACTGTTATTGTTTTAACTGTTTCAGGCATAACGTCAAGCAAGAATTTAGCAATAAATGGTCTGTAAAGTCTAACTTTAATTAAACCAACTTTTTCACCAGCAGCAAGCATATAGTCGATAACTTCTTCGATAGTTTCACAAGCTGAACCCATAGCAATTATAACTCTGTCTGCATCAGGTGCACCATAGTAGTTGCAAGGTTTGTAGTCAGTACCGATTTTTGCGTTAACTTGATTCATATAATCAACAACAACATCTGGAACTGCGTCGTAATATTTATTACAAGCTTCTCTAGCTTGGAAGAAAATGTCACCGTTTTGAGCCTGTCCACGAAGAACAGGATGTTCTGGGTTTAAAGCGTTTCTTCTAAATTCGTTAACTGCATCCCAGTCAAGCATATCGTTTAAATCTTCATAATCCCATGTTTCAATTTTCTGAACTTCGTGAGAAGTACGGAAACCGTCAAAGAAATGTAGGAAAGGAACTTTACCTTTTATAGCAGCAAGGTGAGCAACAGCACCTAAGTCCATAACTTCTTGTGGGCTGTTAGCACAAAGCATACCATAACCAGTTTGACGACATGCGTAAACGTCAGAGTGATCACCAAAAATGTTAAGAGCATGTGTTGCAAGAGTTCTTGCAGAAACATGGATAACGCTAGGTAATAGTTCACCAGCCATTTTGTACATGTTAGGAATCATAAGCAAAAGACCTTGTGAAGCTGTGTAAGTAGTTGTTAACGCACCAGCTGTTAAAGCACCATGAACTGCACCAGCTGCACCAGCCTCAGACTGCATTTCTGTAACTTTTACTTCACGACCAAATAGGTTTTTTCTACCGCCAGCAGCGTATTTGTCTGTTTCGTCAGCCATAACTGAAGACGGAGTAATTGGATAGATAGCTGCAACGTCTGTAAAAGCATATGATACATGTGCTGCGGCGTTGTTACCATCCATGGTTTTCATTTTTCTTGCCATTTGTATAAATCCTCCTGTTAATATTTAAATTTATTATTTTTAATTTACTTAATATATTATATTACTATTTTTATGATATGTAAATAGATTTTATAAAAAAACTATTTATATTACATTTAATCAGTAAATATGTTGAGCTTTTTTTGTGTATTTTGACTAATGTAAGTATAGTTTAAAAGCTACAACAATATTGTCGTAGCTAATAAATTTAACATATTTAATTCTAACCTATCAAAATTCTTCCCTCTGGGAAAATTGCCTCGCCTAATTTTTTAGGCTTTAGTAAAATTGCAAGGAAAAACGAAACAGGCCCCACTCTACCTAAAAACATCGTTACGATAATAGTTAATTTCCCTACAAGATTTAAATCCGATGTTATACCTGCTGATAACCCTACTGTTGCAAATGCAGATACAACCTCGAACAATGTATCTAATGTGCTGTCAAAATGATTAAAAAACAATAAAACAAGCAAATCGATAACCGTGATTGTAAATCCTAAGAAAATAACTGTAACAGCTTTATTTACTGTTTTCTTTTCAAATCTATGTCTTAAAAAATTGACATTTTCATTCGACTTTAAAGTTGAAAAAACAGTAGCCATTAAAATAACAAAAGTGGTAACTTTGATACCTCCGGCAGTCGAACCCGGACTACCACCTATAAACATAAGCATTACTGTAAGAAGTTTTGTAATGTCGTTTTCTGCCCCTATATTAATAGACGCAAAACCTGCTGTTCTTGTATTAACAGACTGGAAAATTGAAACAATAATTTTCTCAAAAAAAGTAAATTCGCTTAAAGTGTTGCCGTATTCAAATATAAAAAAGAAAAATGCACCAACAAGCAATAAAACAAATGAAACTCTTAGACAAAGTTGTGAATGGAACGATAGTCTTCTTGTAGGTTTTCTTTTTAAAGTAGCCACTACTTTATTTTCATAAATATCTTGAATTACCAAAAAGCCCAAAGAGCCTATAAAAATTAGTGCTGAAACTGTTAGTGAAACAAAAGCATCATCAGCAAAATATGACATACTTGAATTACCAGGAATAAAACCTAAAACATCAAAACCAGCGTTACAAAAGGCCGAAATTGCAATAAATATTGCTGACCAAACACCTCTTGCCCCAAAAAGTGGCACAAATCTAATCATTAAAAGCCCTGCGCCTACAAATTCGCAACAAAAAGTCACACAAACAACTATTTTAAGCAAAAAATATACATCCAAACTATCGCCACCAGAAGCTTCACTATATAAAATCAAGTTTTTATAACCGATTTTTCTTCTAAACAAAAGCACAAATGCAGTTGTAAACGTAGCTAAACCTAGCCCGCCTAATTGTATAAGAATTAAAATTGTCAACTGCCCAACAAAAGTAAACTGTGTAAACGTGTCATAAAGTGACAACCCTGTTACACAAGTTGCAGAAGTAGCTGTAAAAGCTGCATCTATAACTGGAATAGCACTGCCCTTAGATGAAAAAGGCATGCTTAAAATAATAGTTCCAAAAATAATTATAATTATGAAACTATTTATAATTAGCCTAACCGGCGCCATTTTACTTATTTTATTTGAAATAAACTCTTTTATTGTTTCAAAATCCATTGTTAAGTCCTTTTAAGAATTTAAAAATTTTTCTAATTTGCTTTTTTTAATAGCCAAAAATAGTGGCACGCCTAAACCGTAACAAATTACAAACTCGCCAATTCCTACAGAAAGTGCTACTGGTAAAAATACCGTTAAAGACATAAGGCTTGGCATAAATGTTCCGACATCACTCAAACAAGCAATTTCAAGTCCAATGATTATTGCATTGATTAAAACTGGAGCAAAAAAAGACAGTAGTGGTATCCCTTTGAAAGTAATGTCCTTTAAGGCTCTTGTAAGCAGTGTGGCTAGAAGTGTTGCAAGGCTACCAAATATCCAATCAACAGGCCCTAATGGACTTGTAAGGTTTGCTAAAAAGCAACCAATTGTAAGCCCCGGTATAGCTGCAGGGGTGAACACAGGTAAAATTGTTAGTGCTTCTGAAAAGCGAAACTGAACAGAGCCATAGGCCAAGTTCATCATAGCTGCTACATAAGTAAGCACTGCGTACATTGCCGCAATAACGGCACTTTGTGCAAGGAAATGCACGGAATTGTTTTTTTTCATATTAAATTGTCCTTTCGTAGAAACATAGCAAAACAAAAACCATATTTCCTAGTTTTAATTATAGTCAGGAATTTTCGACTGACTGTAGAAAAAATCTACCCATTAATGATATACTATTTCACAAAAAAAATCAACTTTTATTTTAAAGAAAAGTAAAACACAAAAATAGAGGCGAACCTTAATTCGCCTCTCAAGCTGTCAAAAAACCTATATTCGAAAAAATGTTGCACAAACATTGTAGGGACGAGCTGTGCTCGTCCGTGGATAAAACAAAAAGTTTTGTCTTGTTTTGTGTAAAATAGAGAAATATTTTTATTAATTTTATAAAAGCAATAAATTAACA
>JAWXUM010000104.1:0-6283 GCA_044432645.1 Clostridia bacterium
AAAGTGGGGAAACCACTGCTGACCCAGTATTTACAGAAGTTTACTTCTCAACTGATATGGACAACAGCTATATTGGCTCTACCATTACAGTTGTTGTAGGTTCACAATCAGTTCAGTCCAAATATAACGAATATGACAAAAGTATAGGCGAAACAGTACAAGATGTAGACGGTTTCCCAGAAGTTGAAAGCGAGGTGCGTAGTTAATGAAAAAGAAAATATTATCTTTAAGCCTAACTTTATGCTTACTAGCAACAATAGTTGTTTCAATACCGTTTATAACCAACGTTTTCGCAGCCGAGGACGGAAGTAACTCTCTTACTGGTGGTAATGCCGACGAAACAAACGAAGGTGTATCTATTAGTAAAACTGTGACTTATTCAAAAGATGATGAAGGCGAATATACATACATTCTAAATCTAGAATCTTTCACAACTGGTGAAGTTACTAGAATGGTTGAAACAGCTACTCCAACTGACATAGTTTTGGTGTTAGACCAATCAACAAGTATGATTTGGCCTCTTACAGGTGAAGAAAATAACAAAACTAACATTGGTATTTATGATTTAGATGTAGAGGGAAATGTAATAGCTAACGCTAGTTTAACAGTAGGGAATACTACTTATACATCTGATAACGCATATCTATACAGTGAAAGCAGACAAAAAATCTTAATAGATGCTGTGACTGACTTTATCGAAAGTGTTAAGTCAAGTGCTGAAAATACAGGAGTTGAACATAGAATTTCCATTGTAACTTTTAACAATGGTGTTGCAACAGAGTATGATTTGACAACTGATTATGATTATTTAATTCAACAAGTTGACGCATGGGCAATAGCTGATAATACCCAAAATGATTATGACGATAAAACTACAGACTATCGATACACCTTTAATCTAGACGATAGTACTCAAATATATCTTGGTGTAGAAGAAGCCGAAGATACACTTTCTACTGCATTAAGTAAAGATATTTATGGTGACTATGCTACCGAAGAACGCCAACAAGTTGCAGTTGTTTTTACAGATGGTGAGCCAACTAATACAGCAGATAGTACATATAAATACGCTATGTATAATGTTAATTATACAATTGATTCTGCGCTAGATATGAAAAGTGCAGGAGTAGATGTATTTACAATTGGTTTGTTTAGTGAGGCTGATTCTAATACAGATACTGACATTGTTGAAGAAGGTGAAAATGCTGTAACTTCTGCAAATTCTTATGGCAATGTTGGTTCTTCTATAAACTGGGAGACAGCTTTGAATCGTTTTCTTGATTTAACTTCAAGTAACTATTTAACATCTTCTACTTTTGGTTCAGGTATTAGCACATCTAGCGAATACTGGCCAGATGATGATGGGACAGTAACTATAACATCAAACTTTGATCGTCAAGCTACAACTGAATATTACTATGGTTTATCGTCACAAGACACAGACGAGGTTACAAGTCAATTAGCTAGTATATTTACTACAATTAGCTCTGGGCTTACTTCTAATGCCTCAATTGTTTTAGACGAAACTACCCAAGTTCGAGATGTTATGACTAATGACTTTGAAATTCCAGAAGATAGCTCAAACTTAACTGTGTCAATTGTATACGCTACTGGTGTAGCAACGCTTACTGATGAAGAAAAAGAAAAATACAACGAATATGACAGCGAGTGGTATACATGGTCGGATTCAGCTGAAATCCTATATGAAAATGGTGATACAACAGAAGACTGGGGCGATATAGAAGTCACTTTAGAAGACGTTACCGTATATACAGTAGAAAAAGATACTGACGGAAATATTATTTACGACGCTGACGGTAACCCTACATATACTAAAGAAACTTATTCAACTCAACAAGTAATTGTAGAGGGTTTTGACTATAATTCCTATTACGTAACAGAAGAACCACGTACTGGTGATTACACTGGAGATACCACTGGAAACAATTCAAACATAACAGAATTCTACGGTGCGAAATTGGTTATTTCTTTTGAAATCGATCCAAATTCTGGAGTTTTGGATTTAGATGAAAATGACCAAGATATTGATGATGACGGTTACTATACTATCGGTGGTAATGAAATTGATACTAACCATGTAACATCTGGTATTTATATTTATGATAATGTAGAAGGAACATATTCTTCATTAGAATCGTTCCCAGTTCCAACTGCCGATATTGCAATTAACCTTGACTTTTCAGTTGTTGACCAAACAATTTACTTAGGTAACAGTATATCTGTTGCAGAGCTTTTACAAATTGACGGTCACGCAATTATGGGTGTTGCCAATAAATATGTTGACATTGAATTCAATGTTTACGAAGACGGAGATAATGAGAATTCACTTTTAACAGTAACAATTCTTGCAGGAGAATCAATTTATGATGCTACCGATGGCACTTACGACTTAAGTTCACTTATAACTCCAACGCAAATGACTTCTTATTATATATCAATATCTGTTAAACCTATTAATGATGGTGGTACAGTAGATGATTACACAGCAGACACCGACTCATTCAATGTTTATGTTTTGTACCCAACTGTAGAGGCTAACGACATTTGGGTTGACTATGCTACCCCTGTTAATTTGCGTGAAGATAACATTATACAAGTTATGGACGAAAACGGCACATACTCAGTTTTCGACTCAATACGTATTACATGGGATACTTATGACACTTATACAGATGATACTGGTGCCACTATCCCTATCCCGGAGCCAAACAACGCAATCCCACCAACTGTAACATTTGGCTTTACTGCTCGTCGTGGTATAGAGTACACAGCGACCGAGTTTGAGGAATATGGTGTTCGTGAGGACAAAGAGTTTGAAATTAGCTCTATGACAGTAACTTCCTCCGACGGTTACAGCAACGTATCTTACTTTGATATGGATGATTACACTTCCGAGGATGACCAAGTAACATTCGACGTTAACATTAACCGTTTCGACCTAGAAATTAGCAAAACAGTTGAAGCAGATGTATATGACATTTACCCACAATCCTTTATTTTTGACATAAACTATACGGGTTCTGATTTTGAAACAACAACAGATTACGCAACAGGCCCTAACGGATTTGTAATATTCTCTCGTGTAGATAACGAACTTTCATCTACAAAAATTTATGTTGATACTGACGGATATGATGATAAAACTGGTGAATATACAATTTACACTAATAATCCACCAACAGACTCTGATTTTACAGAATCTGAACTTTATGACGGATATTATGACATAACTACGTTGTTCTTTACTGGAGAAGAAATGAACAAAACTGGCGATTATATTGATTTAACTACTTTTACAATCTATTACGCTTCTGCTCCAACAGCAAATAATTATACAAGTGACGCTTTTGTTGCTACCACAGTTATCAAAACAGTTGATATAGAAGATGTCGAGAAAAATATAGAAGTTGTTGTCGACCCTGACATGAGCAATGTTGAAACTGTTGAGTGGTACGGTGGCGAAGACGGCACAACACGTTACTACACATTCACAACAACAGTTACCGACCTATACTGTGGTATCGAAATGGAAGTGTTCGAAGAAACCGACTGGTCATGGAGATACGAACCAGGCTTTACAACAAGCACAACAACACAGTACGCAGAGTATAGCAATATTTCTGACTATATATATGTTGAATCAAATTTAGCTTTTGAAAATGAAACAAATGGTGTAAGAACAACTGTAAACATTTATGAAACTGAAGATTATGGCAGTTATACTATAGTTAATGTTGTTTCTACTGATGAAAATATCATTACAACAGTGCGTACAGCTGTATTTAATGAATCAGCTGTAGACGAAGAACATGAAGATATATTCGAAGAATATGGTAGTGATATTGATAAGTATATGGAAACAGAAAATGTCACACCTTTATCCGACACAACTTCAACAATGTCAATTGATGCTGACGATAACATAACCCAAGAAACAAGAGAAACAGTTTCAACATACAAAATGGCTGACTTTGACGAAATCCACAGTGGTGAGGTTACTTTAAATAGTGCTGTAAATGTTGGAACAAGTTATGATTATTACTTAACCACAATGACTTTCGACTCTGTTGCCTATGTTACAACAAGTAGCGACGCTAGTTCTGCAACAATTCTTGTTGAAAACAGCGAAACCTACCTTGACAAAAACGGCAGTAACACGGACTATTCCTCTTGGGAAAGAATAACAGAACTAACCTACTTTGGCTCTGAATTATATTCAGCTAGTGAAGTAACATTTACTGGTACTACAATAACTTACACACCATCAAGCAAAGCAACTGATACTTCAGCGGATATAGATGAAGATGGTAAAGTTACAATTTCTACTGAAACTGGAGAAGATTATTATATAGAAAATATTTACTATATTAATGATGATGGTGAAAAAGTATATGATATTCTTGACGACGGTACTTACTTAACACCAACAACATATTACTACGATAAAGTAGAGCCGATGACAGACGTTGATGGTAATCCAGTTTATGATACAGATAGCAACCAAGCAACCACAACCACCCAAGCTTACGCTTTCCAAGTTATCGAAATTCCTATGCCAGTCCCTGCTGTCGCTTTTGATACAACCGACGTTTCTCTAGACGTTTATAATACGCTAACTGAAAATCAATGGTTGTCCGATA
Organism: Clostridia bacterium; assembly: GCA_044432645.1. GTDB lineage: Bacteria > Bacillota > Clostridia > Oscillospirales > Acutalibacteraceae > SIG603. The sequence continues at coordinate 4,662 of JAWXUM010000104.1, forward strand.
GTGAACTTATAGAAAATATCTATGACCCACTAGCCGACCCAAGAGTTGATGAGGAGGGTACTAATGACTAAGAAAAACAATAGATTTGTAAAAACAAGTCGAAAAACAATAAAAAACAGAAAATTATCAATCTCCCTAATAGCTATAATCATGGTGCTTAGCTCTACAGTAGCTTTAACTCTAGCATATAGGACAGACATAACAACTGCACTAGTAAATACATTCAACCCAGCATCTATCGAAGTTGATGTCGAAGAAGATTTTGACAACATTACAAAAACAAACGTAACAGCAACAAACTCAGAAGAAAGCGACACCGATGTTTACGTAAGGCTAAAATTTGTTGTTCAAACTTTGGAGTGGGTAGACGAAGACGGTGACGGCGAGTATGATGAAAACGAAACTGGCGACATTGTTGCCACACCAAGTTCTTTCGACGAATACGGTTACCTATTAAACCTACCAATTACTATTTTAAACGTTTTAGATATAACTGGTCTAAATGTTGACTTTACTGGTAGTGGTCAAGCTGACTGGTTTACAGACGCTACCGAGTCAACTGGTATTTACTACTACAAATACTCCCTTGCTCCGGGCGAAAGCGCCTACGACCTTGCAACAGGTATTACTCAAGAAGTATACTACGACGGCGTTGTAGTTCGTCTAACTGTTCTAGTAGACAGCATTCAAGTGGACGGTGTTGAAGATGCATGGGGTGATGTAAATCAAAGTGGTAATACTTACTCATATGATGAGGGTAATGAAACAATAACTGTTGACGAAGATAATCAATATGTAGACGCTAACGGAAACCCAATATTGTATTCTTCAACTTATACAGATGAAAACGGTGGTACTGGTGTTCCACCTTATGAAGATTATACAGAGTATACACAAAGATTTAATGACGAAAATGAAACAGAAGATACATATGACACAACCCAAGGTGTAGATTCATTTGATGATGCATTAACAATGAAATTCCCAACTGACACAACAATAGAATAAGGAGGAAGAAAGATGAAAAAATTATTTAGTATTGTTTTAACATTAACATTCCTCTCTATGATGTCGCTAACTGCTTTCGCAGTCGACACTGTGCCAGAGGTAACTTTTAACGCTAAGACAGAAGAATTTACTTACGCAAACACCGACTTTGCCACAAACGGCAACCCAACGCTTTTCAACTTTGAAAACATTATTCCTGGTGATAGCTTTAGTCAAGACATTGAAGTGAGCACAAAAAATATCAATGGTGAAACCGTTAATATTTATCTTCGCTCCGATAACGAAACAGGCGATTATTTAGAGATAATGCAGTATGTTGACTTTGTTGTCACAATAGACGAAGAAATTATATCATCAGGCACACTAGACGAGGGCATAATGCTTGGTTCGTATACATCTAACGCAAGCGTGGATATTACAGTCACTTTAACTATAGATGTTTTAGTTGATAATGATGTTTCCAAACTATCCGGAGAAATCGACTGGATTTTTGTAGCAGAGTTAATCCCTGACGAAGTAGAAGTAACACCAACTACAGAACCGACTACAGAACCAACCACAGAGCCAACCACAGAGCCAACCACAGAGCCAACCACAGAGCCAACCACAGAGCC
>JAWXUM010000105.1:0-6246 GCA_044432645.1 Clostridia bacterium
TTTTATAAAAGCACTAAATTAACATCTTGATTTCGGACGAGCACAGCTCGCCCCTACCATTTTAAAAATATATTTTCGGTATTTTACACAAATACAAAACCTTTTTCGACAAGCTGATAGGGACGAACAAATTTGTTCGTCCCTAAAGTTTTAACTTTTTATTGACCTGAGATAATGTTCAAAAAATGTTTGTAATAATGTGATTTCAGGTTTGTTGTCATTGTCGTTGTCGGTATTTTTATAATGGGCAGCTATTTTATGCACAAGATTAAGATATGCTGCAAAAAACATTTCGGAAGATTTTTGTGCATCAATTTCTTTAGAAATACTTCCGTCCTCTTGTCCTAGTTCTAAAAAACTCATAATCAGATTCATATATTCTTTGCTAAGTTTGGCGTTTTCTTCTGGTATAGGTTTAGGATTTGAAACGCTGTTCAAATAATAATGATATTCAATCAAAAAATTAGAAATGTTCAAAGTAGAAGAAAGAAATTGATATTTTAAAAGAAAATCAAGATGATTTTTTATCCTATCATAACCCGATCCAGTAGTTAACGATAAAGCGTGTTTATTATCCTCTAGTTTTGACCTTTGCTCAACTGCAATAGCAGCGGCTAGAACATCTTTATGTTCAAAATACCGATAAATAGTACGTGGAGATATACCAACTCTGTCGGATATTTGTGTCATAGTTGTATTGTTAATCCCTTGATGTAAAAATAATTCTTTAGCTACTGCTAAGATTGTATTTCTTGTTATATCTTTTGCTTCAGTTGTTCGTCTTGACATAAAGCACCACTGCCCCTTTGTTACTGAAATGTTTTATTTATAATGAGCTATTAGGATAGAAATTAATAGCTTATCAGTTTGTAATAATTATACACTTAAACACCAGTTATGTCAATTTAATGCTATAAGAGAAGTATAGCATTTAAATGACACTAGAATGTCATTTAAATATTATATTTTGAAATAAAATTAGTGATATTTTCTGCAAAAATATTAAAATTTACGTTGATTTTTAGGATTTATTACAGTAATTCGAAATATTTTAAAATAAATATTGACAGTCTACTGACAATATGATATACTCTTAAAGGGTTAGCGAGAGCTAACCACTATGTTAAGCGTAATGTTAGTGGTTGCTAACTAATTATAAAAGAATATTTTTTAGAATGAGGGAAAAGTATATGAACAAAAATGAAACTGGGGCACAAAGACCAAATCCAAAAGATGCGATGAAAAACAGACTTCCTGTAAGTGAAATGAAAGCTCCTATAGAAGATTTTATAACTTCTCAAAATGAGCTTTACATTGCTACAAATAGCCAAACTCCTTTTCCAGATTTAGAAATTACTGACTACCGTTATGTTGCAGGCAAATTTATTGTAATTCTAACTCCTGCTTCAGTTCTTTTAAACAAACTTGAAGATGGTAGCGAAATTAGTGGTTTGATTTTCGACAAACAAGGTCGTGGACTTAAATCAACAAGACGTGTTTACGGACAATTTGTTTGTAAAGTATTATCAGCTGATACAGATATTCTTGTAGAGCTTGCTAAAACAGATGATATGATTAAAAAAATGCTTACACATGGAGCAAAATTCTTAGAATTAGAAGTGAGTTCACTTACTGTAATGTTCCCTAGTAATCAAATTTTCAGCATGGATAAAGACATGAACCCAAGCTTTGCTAAGTTTTCACCAAACGGCAAAGAGCGTTTTGAAAATAGCCAAAAGGTGTTAATGGAGTACGAAGACCGTCAAGTTATTTTTAATTCTATTATCGAAGACGGAGTGTACTACACACTTACAAAAGAAAATTCAAATAAAGTGAATTATATAAAAAATGGTGGAGAGTGTATGTTCTTTGACGGAAAAGATAATCATTTTTCTAGCAAAATGACAATTCTTCCAGAAGATAAAGTTCAAGAAATATTTGAGAAATTGCAAAATACTAATAATTCTTTTTTCAAAAAGAACGAGGGTTTAATTGCTCTTTCTTACCAAAAATAAATAATAAGAGGTAATTATGGATATAATCAAAGTTAATTCACTTATCACAGGTTATGATAAGAAAATTATTATAGACGATTTATCGCTTAAAATTCGCAAAGGTGCAATAACTACCATAATTGGTGAAAATGGTTCAGGTAAATCGACTTTTTTAAAGACAATAGGTAGGGTTATAAAACCTAAATCTGGTGAAGTTTCTGTTAATGAATTAAACATACATAAAACAAAAACTGAAGAAATTGCTAAAATTATTGGTCTTTTGCCACAAACACCAAAAGCACCAAGTGGTTTAAGCGTTACCGAGATTGTAGAATACGGTAGATTTCCTCACAAAAAAGGTAGGGGAAAACTGACAAAAGAAGACAAAGAGATTGTTACTTGGGCACTTGAAAACACAGACTTACTAGAGTTTAAAGACAGAAACATAAACGCTTTATCCGGTGGTCAAAGACAACGTGTTTGGATTGCCTTGGTTTTAGCGCAACAAACTGATGTTATTTTGCTTGACGAACCTACAACTTATTTGGATATGGCTTATCAACTCGAAGTTTTACAGTTGGTACAAAAGTTAAATCAAGAAAAAGAAATTACAGTAATTATGGTTTTGCACGATATTAACCAAGCAAGTAGATTTTCCGATGAATTAATTATGCTAAGAGAAGGAAAAATTGTTGCTCAAGGTTCACCTAAAGAAACAATGACACCGGAAATACTGGAAACTGTTTTTGATGTAGATGCAACAATTATAGATGTCCCGGGTGCTGATTATCCAGTTTGTGTTTCTTACGAATTGTTAAGAGGTGCACATGGAGCAAACTAAAAAAAGATTTAAGTTTAATAAAAAGTTTGTTCTAGGTTTTGCAATTGTAGTCATGGCACTTATTTTCATAGCCTCAATTTGTACAACAATATTTTATTTTACACCTACTACAACTTTCGACAATGTAGTTTCAGCCATTGCGAATTATAACTATAACGAGCTAACACATTATGTACTTTGGGAAATAAAAGTGCCACGTATATTAGGCGCTATTATTGTAGGTGCATTACTGCCTATAGGCGGAGCTGTCATGCAAGGTATTACAAAAAACTATCTTGCCAGCCCAGACGTTGTTGGTGTTAACAATGGCGCTGGATTAGGGCTAGCCATTTCTATGGCAATTACTGGTGGTGCTACTTCGTATGTTAGCAATATTTTTTGTTCTATGATAGGTGCAACAATTTCTACAATATTAGTTTTTCACATTTCTTCCAGAATAAAAGGCAGAGAATCAGGTGTTAAGTTGCTTTTAGCTGGTAATGCTCTGGGTATGTTGTTTTCAGGTCTAGCAGTAACTATCAACATAGGCTCTGGACTTGGTTCAAACATTTACACTTGGAATAACTCTGGCTTTCTTGGAATGAAATGGATTGGTATTGGCGTTTTAATGATAGGTGTAGTTGGTGCTATTATTGGAATAATGATTTCTCATAAAATCACTGTTTTAGGTATGGGTGACGAAACAGCTGTTAGCCTTGGCGAAAATGTAAAAAGAATTAAAACGCTTGGTGTAATTTCAGTTGTATTTATTTCTGCAACAACAGTTTCCGTTGTTGGAAACATTGGATTTGTAGGAATGATACTTCCTAACATGGTTAAAATGGCAGTTGGTGAAGACTATAGAAAAGTTATACCGATTTCCGCAGTTCTAGGTGCATTTTTCCTAGTATTTGCTGATGTTATAAGCAGGCTTATTAATATGCCTGCCGAAACACCAATAGGCGCAATTACCTCTGTAATAGGAATTCCAATTTTCCTTTATTTGATTAATTCAAAAAGAAGTAAAGGAGCGTTTTAATGAAAAATTTGACAAATAAACAAAGACTCGCAGTTATAACGCCTTTTTTAATTGTGACAATATTGATTTTATCATATCTTGCTATGACTATCGGTTATGTACCGATTAGTTTAAAACAGCTTGTCGATACACTTCTTGGCAATGGTTCATACCAAGAACAAGTAGTTGTATGGATGTTTAGATTGCCAAAAACAGCAGTAGCACTTATTGCTGGCATATGCCTTTCTACTTCTGGAGCAGTTATGCAAGGTGTTACACGTAACCCTATTGCAACACCTAGCTTGCTTGGTATTAGTGCTGGTTCAGGACTTGGTACTTTAATGGTGGTTTTCCTATACGACCAAGGTTTTGGTATGGTTATGCCAAGGCCACTTGCAGCTGTTTTAGGTGGACTTATAACATTTACTATTGTTTACAGTTTATCACTTAGGCATAAACTTTCTCCAATTAAGTTAATTCTAAACGGTATAGCAGTAAATTCATGTATCGGTTCTATTTCACTTGTAATTTCATTAAAACTTAGTGCAGACGGATATACAATGTACAGCCTTATTATGGCTGGTAGTTTAAGCTATGCCTCATGGGATATGATTAAAATAGCTTACATTGGCGCTATACCACTTTTTGCTTATGTAATGTATAAAGCTTGCTATTTAAATATTTTAAATTTAGACGATGAAATGGCAATAGGCCTTGGTCTAAATCTTAACAAAGAACGTAAAAAACTTTTAATTGTAACAGTGCTACTAGCTTCGATTTCGGGTTATGTAGCAGGTGGTGTTGGCTCAATCGGTATGATTTCCCCACACATCGCCAAAAGAATTGTAGGCTCTAACTTTAAGTTGTTTTTGCCACTTGCCGTATTAATTGGTATCGTAATTGTGCTACTAGCTGATGTCGTAGTTAGAGTGTTAGCTCTAAACGATTTAGACTTCCAAATTGGCACATTAACATCACTAATCGGCGCACCTTATTTGCTATATTTGCTGTTCACAGATGACAGATAAATATATATATATTATAAACCATTTTTTAAGGAGAATTTAAAATGAAGAAAAAATTATCACTTATGCTTGCGTGTATACTTGCTTTTAGCATGTTCGTAGGTTGTAGTTCACAAACAACAGAAGAGGATACTTCTAGTTCAGATGCATCAGTATCAGATACAAATTTAGAAGACGAAGTAGAGGCAGATACAGAAGAAACTGAAGAAGATACAGTAAGAACTATGACTTTTTATAACGGAGAATTAGAATTACCTGAATCTTTTGATAACTTTGTTGTACTTGATTATAGCTTAGTTGACAACTTTGTAGCACTAGGCGTAGCACCTACTTACGGTACAAGCTACACTTACGCTGAAACACATAACTACATGTACGCACAGCACATGTATGGCGATTTTGATTTAACAAGCATCGAAGTTCTTAGCACAAAAAGCGACACTTTCTTTGAAGAGCTTTTAGTTTTAGCACCAGATTTTATCATTATCAATGAATCTTCTGCAACAGACTTAGAAAACTACGAAGCAATCGCTCCAACATATGTAATGCCAACAGTTACAGATGTTCCAGAAGATTCTCTTGCTTGGAAAGAAACATTTAAATTAGTAGGTGAGTTCTTAGGTGAAGAAGAAAAAGCTGAAGAAATGCTAGTAGAATACGACGAATTAGTGGCTGAAAGTAAAGAATTAATTGCAGAAGCTATTGAAGGCAAAACAGCTTTAGTTGTTCAATTAAACGAAGTTGGCTTTAAAATTAGAACACCTGACACACAAACTGCTGTTTATTCTGACTTAGGATTTGAAATTCCAGAAGGACTTACTGATGACTACGCAACAACAGGTGCTAGTAGTTCAGACGGCTCTTACTCAGTAGAAACAATTATAGAATTCAACCCTGACTATATTTTCATTCACAACCAAAGCACAGAAAACTATGATGCCCTTGTTGGCACTCCAATTTGGGATAATATAACTGCTGTAGCTGACGGAAACGTTTATGAAATCGCACAATCAGCTTGGAACCATACTAATGGTTACAACGCAAACACTTGCAGAGTTAACGACCTTGTATACTTTGTTCTAGAAAACGAACAAATTCTTCCAGAATATGGAACAATTGAGTAATTTAAAATAAAAATAAAAGTTAGATTTTATAACGTAGTAACGAGAGTTGCTACGTTCAGACTGTCAAAAAACCTATATTCGAAAAAATGTTGCACAAAACGATGTAGGGGCGAGCTGTGCTCGTCCGTGGATAAAACAAAAAGTTTTGTCTTGTTTTGTGTAAAATAGAGAAATATTTTTATTAATTTTATAAAAGCAATAAATTAACATCTTGATTTCGGACGAGCACAGCTCGCCCCTACCATTTTAAAAATATATTTTCGGT
>JAWXUM010000106.1:0-3754 GCA_044432645.1 Clostridia bacterium
CTGACTTTACTTTTAGTTCATCTTTGAACAGGTGCATTTTTGTTACATTTTCTGGGTTTGATATAATTTTCATGGTTTCGGCGGTAAGTGTTGCTATTTTTGCTTCTATTTCTAAAATATTTACCTTATCCATGTTAGCCATATCACGCATGGTTTTGCCAAGTTCGTTTGTGAAAATTTCTATTAATTTTTGTCGGTCTTTTTTGGTGGAATTTATGCTTTCTAATATTGCATTTTTTAGGCTAACTTCGTCAATAGTGATTGAGTTTTCGCAGTATTTTCGCCCATAATCAAGCCTACTTGCACATCGCCATACAGCTTGCCTAGTTTTATCTCGTTTAGTCCACACGGCTCGGCGATATTCGGATTTGCAATCTTTGCATATTAGAAGTCCGTTAAGAGCGTGCTTACCACTATATTTTTTAAGTTCGACCGCATTGTTAAAATTCAGTCTAGTTTTGCCACTTCGCTTACTTCTTTCAAGCTGTGCCACTTGAAACATCTCTCTTGAAATTATCCCTATATGGTTATTCTTTATATGAATTTTCGGCAATTCGCCGTTGTTGGTTTTGACTTTTTTTGATAGTGGATCTAATATATATGTTTTTTGTAAAATTACATCGCCACAATATATTTCATTTTTGATTATGTTTCGTATCGTGCCTTGTTTCCATTTTATACCTTTGGGTGATGGTATGCTGTCATTATTCAACATCTTGGCAACTTCTCCTGTGCTTTTGCCCATTAAGTAGTTTGTGAAAATCCTTTTTACTATTTCTGCTTGCTTTTTAATAATTTTAGGTTTGCCATCTTCGCCTTTCTCATACGCATATAAGTGTGAATATTGAATGTTTACTTTGCCCTCTTTCATTGCCATTCGCTTACCCATTTTTACGTTTTTTGACAGCGACATTAGTTCTTCTTGGGCGATACCTGCAAGGATTGTAAATATCAGCTCACTGCTTTCTTCAAGTGAATTTAGGTTTTCTTTCTCGAAAAATATTGCTATATTTAACGCCTTTAATTTTCGTATATAGCTTATTGTATCAAGGATATTTCTTGAAAATCGGCTTAACGATTTTGTAATTATCATATCAATTTTGCCTTGCGTGCAGTGGTGAATCATCTTCATAAAATCTGGTCTTTTCTTTGCTGTTGCACCACTTATTCCCTCGTCAGCATAAGTGCCGACAAACTTCCAGTTACGATTGGATTGTATGTAATTTGTGTAGTACAGCTTTTGCGACTCGAAACTATTTAACTGTTCATCTTTGTCTGTCGACACCCTGCAATACGAGGCAACTCTAAGATTTTTCTTTTTATAATCTGTTCCATGCGTTCCAAGTGTGGCTGGTATTACTACTACTTCCCTATTACTCATTAAAAATTATCCTTTCTATTTTATTGGTATCAATTTCTATTTTGTCTACTATTTCTAAGATTGGAATTATGTCCTTATCTTCATAGTATTTATCTAGCTTTGCCCTTAAAATTATTTTATTACACCCACTTTCTCTAGCTTGTTCATACTTTAAACTTCCAAGTTCAAGCAATTTTTCTTCTATGAATTTCTGATTATTTTCTCCACTGTTCATCATGCGTTCTATCTCATTTAATAGTATAATCATCTCCTTTGTGGGTTGGTGTTTGCTTTTTTGAGTTTTCTCATCATATAAATCATCTATATTTTCAATTATATTTATAAAATTTTGCATTAATATATCGTCTTTTAATTTTATAGATATGTGGGCAGTTTCATCAGAACAATACCACCTTTCACCACCAACTGGTTTTACTCGTCTTCGTATTTTTGCTCCACATACACAATATAGCTTTTCTTTTAACTTTTTAATTTCCCTAGTTTCTGTTTGCCTGTACGCAGTCATTGAGTTTTTGGCTTTTTCAAATAAATCCCTGTTTATAATCAGTGGATACTTTTCAACGTTTAAATATTCCTCATTTTGAAGTATCCTTGCCACCATATTTTTATTCCATTTTGGTTTTTCAGGCATATATAATTTGCCTTGCTTGGTTAGTTTCTCTGCTATTTTTAGGTATGAATTTCCGTTTATGTAGCTATTAAATATCTCGACAAGTACGGCTTTTTCTTCTATATTTATAACCAATTTCCCATTTTGCATTTTGTAGCCAAACAGAATTGTTCTATTTTTCATTAATCTTCTCCTTAATTCTCATTCCATTTATCAGTATAAATTCTAATATGTTGCCGTCAGTTATCTCAATTTTTTCTATGGTATCGTCAAAAATATCTTTCTCAACTTCGTATAATATATCTGGGCCTGTTTCTAAAATCGACATTAGAAGTTCTGTTTTTTTGGCAAGGCTGGTATCTTCGATTTCGTCTATCAGTCTTTTTTTATCAGTTTTCAGCTCTTTTAACTGCCGATTTATCTCATCGGTTTGCGATATAAAAATGGCAGAATCGAGTACACCGTCATTCATTAAGTCGGTTAATACCCCATTCTGTCTGCTGAGTTCTGCTATTTTGGAATTTATTTCTTGTAAATTACTGTTTGATTTTTGATTAATTTCTGAAACTTTGTTGAGCGTTTGAACAATTGGATTGAATATCGATTTAACATTTTCTTTCAAAATTTGGTATACTATTATATAGGCATTATAAATGCTATCTTCGCTGATCCATTTGCTATTACAAAGTTCTTTGCCAGTATCGTAAGTTCTACATACCCAATAGCTTTTTTCGTTGCTTATTTTCTTTCTAAATGTTGAACCACAGTTTTTGCACTTTATTTTTCTGCTTAGTATATAGTCAAAACTTTCTTGCTCTACCCTACTTTCCTTTTTGTAATTAAGCATTTCATTGGCTATATCAAAATCTGCTCTTGAAATTATGCCTTTGTGCGTGTCTTTAACATAAAATTTGTCAAGCTCGCCTTTATTTCTATGTTGCCTATACGGAAGTTGATCGCTGGTGAATGCTTTTTGATACAGCGAATCGCCTATATATTTTTCATTTTTTAGTATGAAAATTACAGCTTTTCTTCGCCAATCAAACTTTCCATCTTTCCTTGGGATTTTTTCATTGTTTAATTCTTTGGCTATAGTCATGCAACCTTTTCCGTTTATGTAGTCGTGAAATATTCTTTGTACAACTTTTACCTCTGGTTCATAAGGCACTAATTTTTTGTTTTCTAGTCTATATCCATAAGGTGGGTTTGACAATGTAAACTCGCCCATTTTCATGTCATTACGTTTGCCTTTTTTTACATTTGCAGAAATATTCATTGATTCTTGCTGTGCAAATGTCGCTCTGATTGACAGCAAAAATTCGCTACTCATATTGGCTGTATCTAGGTTTTCTGACTCAAAGAATACTGATATTCCAAGCTGTTTCAGTTTTCGTGTGACATCTATTGTGTCAACATTATTCCTTGCAAACCTTGATATTGATTTTGTGATTATTCTATCAATTTTGCCTTTTTCACAGTCACTTATCATTCGGTTAAAATCAGTTCTCTTATCCCTTGAAATACCTGTTATTCCCTCGTCTGCATACACATCAACCATCTGCCAATTTTCGTTGTTGTTTATATAGTTTGCGTAATAGTTCACTTGTGTAGAAAATGAATTTAACTGTTCATCTGAATCACTGCTCACCCTTGCGTAAGCTGCAACGTTTATTTTTTGTCGATTTTGTTTCTTTGCATCGACATATATTACTTCTCTTTTGTCTAATAACTGTAACATTTATTTTTCACCCCTTTATACCAAC
>JAWXUM010000106.1:3764-6159 GCA_044432645.1 Clostridia bacterium
CCAACAATACCACAATGAGAGTTCAAAAGCTATACGGAATATGCACCAAAGATATTTGCATTATTTTTTACAAGATAAGCAAAGTTACCACAAATATATTGGTTTTGCATTGTACTGATTTTTGAGTCTTTCAAGCAATATTTCTGCTTCAAATTTAGATATTTTATTTATATCTATTAGAAATTTTGCCATATTAACCAACTCTGCATACTCATTTTGATTTATTTCTTTTTCTGCCATAGAATCACCATAAATTAAAACTAATTTTGAAAGCCCTATTGATTTTCTTCATTTTTCTGTTGCTTAATGTTGCTATATATTTTTGCACACGAATTTTGTCTACTGTTCTGATTTGTTCAAGTTGCACTTGTGACGGATATTCTAAAGCCTTGCCGACATATACGTGAGTTGGCAAGGCTTTAAGTTTGCTTGTTATCGGTGCTACTATTACTGTTGTGCTATGTTCATTTCCCATGTCATTTTGTACAATTAAGGCTGGGCGAACACCACCTTGTTCTGAACCAACAACTGGGTCAAAATCTACCAAATATATTTCTCCACGTTTCATATAAAATTTTTTCCTTATTCAAAATATTCAACATTTTTATTATCTAAGATAAACTGGCTGATATCTGTTCTGCTTGTTGTCACTGGCATTTCTGCTAATGAATTTAAAATTATTTCTCTGTATCTGCCACCACCTCTTGGGTCAAGGATTGAAAAAGCACAAGTGTCAGTTTCTCTGCGAATACCACGACCTATCCACTGACGAAGTTTTATAATCATTCGTGGGACTATATATTTTTCCATAAATTCATTATTATCATTTTTCCTTTGCCTTTCATATTCGGACTTTGCATCTGGCATTGGAAAGGGAAGTCTTACAACAATTAAACTTGAAAGCACATCGCCAGCTATGTCAATACCCTCGCCTGCTGAATCACTAGCAAACAAAACTCCATTTTTGCTGTTTTTAAATTCTTCGATAATATTAAGTTTGCCTTTTGTCATTTTAAAAAGTGGAAAAGGTAAATTCTTAGACTGAATTTCATAAAATACATTATCCAAGAATTTGTATGAAGTGAAAAGTATCAACGTGTGTCCGTGAGTAGCTTTAATTAGCTTTTCGATTTCATTTGCTATTTTGGTTTTATAATTTTCATTGTCATAATTCGGATATGGCATATTTCTTGGCATATATAAAATTGCTTGTTTTTTATAGTCAAATGGTGAATAAGTATTAATTCTTAAAATCCTGTTTTCATGTTCTGACAAACCCAGATTTTCTTCTAAATGTGAAAAATCGCCATTTACAGATATTGTTCCTGAAGTTAAGATTGTTGGAATATTTATCCCCCATAAATCGGCGGTGATTTCTTTTTTAACTTTTTGGCTTAAATATGAGATTTTATTAATCTGCTTTTCTTTTTCAATCCAAAGAATATTAGCGTTTGGTACAGCAAGTTCTTCAAATTTAGCGATTAAATTTTCAAATCGTTCAACAAATTTTTTGTGTTTATAATTTTTCAAAGCAATTTTCCTAGCTGGTTTTATTGCACGATTTAGATGTCTAATCATTTTTTCGAGCTTAAATCTCAACTGTTTTTTAAGCATAAAATGCTCACTGTTATATGTTCTAGCATATTCAAAAACCACTGTATTTAGATTAATCGTTTCCTCATATGTTCCAACAGAAATTTTTCTAATATTCGCAAGCTTTTTAAGCATTTTAGGAACTTCATTTTCTAAAATTCTTTTACCATACATATCGTTAATAGTGCTTGGAAGTTTATGTGCTTCGTCAACAATAACTTGTCCAAAGTCAGAGAGTAAAGATTTATCTGTTTGCTTTTTTAGTAATATATCAGCTATAAAATAGTTGTGGTTTACTATTTGAAAATCATAGTTATTTGAACTGGCTTCGTTTATAAACTTTTTGTATCGGCAATTATTTTTAAATTCACAGTTTAATTCGCAGTTTGTAACGCAAATTCTTTTTTCCATTTCTTTTGGCAAGTTTGCTATTTCTAAATTTATGCCATTTAATTTTGCCACACCTTTAATTTCCTTTTTCTGTGATGAATTAATATATCTTTTAAGTTTTGCATCACATATATAATTACTTTTTCCTTTACGGATTGTAAATTTTAGTGGTTTTGAAATAATATTATTGTCTTGTAAAACTTTTGAAATTTGAGGAATGTATTCTGATATAATTGCGTTTTGTAATGCTATGGTTGATGTGGAAATTATCGCTGATTTCTTGTTTTTTGCATATAAATTATGTACAACGCTTGCTAATAGATAAGCGTGGGTTTTTCCAGTTCCTACTTCTGCCTCGCATAAGGCTATTTTGTTATTTTCTAAGGCTTCGAGCATTTTAAGTGATAACTTT
>JAWXUM010000107.1:0-4422 GCA_044432645.1 Clostridia bacterium
CAGTTTTTCTCACGCTAGAAGTTTTCACTTCGTCATGGCATGAACTGTAAAGGCTCGCTTTAGGCTCGTCACCTCTCCCATTACCGATGTACTTGCACATCAACTATTCAATTTTCAAGGAACAAAGAGTTTATTTAAAAACCCTTACACTAGACAACGGACAAAAAAACACCCAAATTCGTAAAATTATTTAAAAAAACTTTTTTTATTTTTTATTTTTTTTATTTGATATCGAATTGTCCCCTCGTTTATGTTCAGTTTTCTCGCTAATTCGTTGTTTGAAACTCCATTTATCAAACACTCTTTTACTATCATTGTTTCTCTGTCAGTTAATGATTTATAAAAATCTTCAAACATTATTTTTGAAATTATGTTTTCCTCTGTAGAAGTTTTATCAGTAAGCCATTTTTCGCTTTGCTTTTCGTCAGTTGAAACAACGTCTAACGACAATAAAGAAGTAATATTTTTTTCACTCATTTCCTTTTTCTCAGTATCATTACCATCTTTAATTTCATCTTCATTTTTCATAGGTTCTTTAAGAGTGTTTTTTACTATATATCTGTACATTCTTTTTTCTTCGGCTCTTAAAAACCTAAAAACTTCATCAGTTAATTCGATAACTTCTTTCGTAGATTTAATCCTTGCATATGCTTGACCATTCACATCTTTCCATAAAAAATAGTCAAATTCCTTGATGTCTACTGGTTTTTTCATTTTGCTCATTTTAATTCCTCATCTTTCTAAATTTCATTTTTTTACGTTCTTAAAATTCAGAAAGAAAAGGGAGGACTACGACTTTTATGTATTATTTTTTTATTCATTGATACTCCTTTTTGAAGCCCCAACAAAAAAACTGCAAAAAAAATAGCCGAACAAAATCAGCAGAGTCTTTTAATCACTCTACATCTTTTGCCCGGCTATTTGGTGGTACTATTCGTCCCCGTTGCTGGTGCTTTCGTATTTAATTTTTATTATTAATCTAGAATTTATCTCCTAACTTTTCTTAAAGATAAATCAACTTTTACAACATTATGACACTTAGGACATTTTGTTTGTATTACTCCTGATGTTGCTGTTACTTTGTCAAACATTCGCCATAAACATCTTGGACATTTAACTATTATTTTAATTCCACTTGTATTCATAATTTAATCGCTCCTTGTAATATCAATATTACACTTATTAAATAAATTGTTTTCTTTAATTATTCCTAATTGTTCAAGCCTTATGGCAAGGGTGCTTTTTGAAACTCCTAAATATTCTGCTAGTCTACAAAAATTTAGATATACCCTTGGCTGTGCATATTTATCTAGTAATTCAATTCCGTTATTAAATTCAAATTCATTCAAGGCTTGATGTATTATTGTTTTTGGCAATAATATTGCCGCTGCTAAAGTGTCAGCTTGCCATTCTTCCCAGTCAGTTATTACTCTTGTTTTTTCTGACTTTACTTTACTGCAATACATCTTATCGCTAAATCCATAGTCCTTTGGAAAAGTCATTTTATATATTTGGTGGCTAATCTCGTGTGCTAATGTAAAATTCAACTTTCCTTTATATTTATATTCTTCTGTTAAAAACTTATCTATAATAATTGTTTTTCCATCAAGGGAACAATACTGTTGTTCTCTTTCGTTATCAAACACTTGAATTTCAAGTTCGTGAAATGAAGTAATACCAAGTATTGATTTATCTTCAGTTATAGAATGATACTCGATTTTTAAACCCAATATCATAGCTAACAGTGATGGTTTTATATTTGTTTTTTCGATTTTAGTTATTCTTTTATCATTAAAATATTTATCTATTACTTTTTCTGATATTGATTCAATATTTTGTCTTGATAACATTCTCATTTTTTCTCCATTTTCTTTTACCAACCATTGTCAGTAAATGTCAGTTGACAAACTAGGTAGTTTGAGGTAGAATATAGGTAGTTGAAGTATTACAATAATATTATAAGTATTTTAAGTATGTTTGTCAATACTTTTTTAGTATTTTAACTACCTATTTTTTAATAGAAAGGAGTCAGATTATGACATTCGGAGAAAAAGTTAAATCTGCTCGGATAAATTTAAAGTTAACCCAAGCAGAACTTGCAAAAAAATACGGAACAACTGTCAAAGTTATTTATACTTATGAGGCAGATCGTACAAGACCTAGAACAATGGATGCTTATAAAAAATTAGCTGATATATTGGAAGTTAATGTAAATCACTTATTAACTGATGATGAGCAGTTTATTGTCGAGGCTAATGCTGAATATGGACCACATGGGGCAAAACAAGCAAAAGAACTTTTGGAATCTGCAACAGGTCTTTTTGCTGGGGGAGATATTGCAGAAGAAGACAAAGACGTATTAATGAGAGCGATACAAGATGCCTATTGGATGGCAAAAGAAAACAATAAAAAGTATATTCCTAAAAAATATCGTTCTGAAGAATAAAGGTCATAGGAGAAATAAATTGTATAACTCTTTATCTGATATTGTTAAAAAGGCTAATTCTATCTACAAAAAATGTGGAACGAATGATCCGTTTAAAATAGCTAGGGAACAAAAGGTCAATATTATTATGTGTGATTTTGAAAGGCAAAAGGGAGCATATAATATTATTGCGGGTAATCGGTTTATTTATTTAAAATCTGACTTACCAGAATATATGATGAAGATTGTTCTTTGGCACGAACTTGGCCACGATGCTTTACATCGTGATACTGCTAGAAAAAACCACGTATTTAATGAATTTAATATATTCCAAATGGAAAATAACAGAATGGAATACGAGGCTAATGTTTTTGCTGCACAAATAGCACTGCCTGACGATGAAATGATTTTTTACATAAAACAAGGCTATGACATTCAGCAGATTTCAAGTGCTATGTATTCCGACATAAATTTAGTGTCGCTTAAAAACGACATACTCATAGAGCAAGGTCACCACTTTAGAAAGCATGAACATATTAGAACTTTTTTAAAATGAAAATAAAACAAAAAAAGCCTCGACTTATGGTGAAGTCGAGGCTTTAGTTTGTTTATTATACTTTTGATTTTTTCACTTTAATAGTTATAATTCCAGCTAAACTTATGAACGCTAATGCAATCCATAAGATATTGTTATTTGTGTCGCCTGTTTGTGGAGCGTCTGGGTCTTCTGTTGGCTCTGGAGTAGGTGTTACTTCTGGTTCTGTGGTTGGTTCGTCAGTAGGTTCGGGTGTAGGGGTTGGATCTTCTTCTGGAGTTGGCGTTGGAGTTGGTGTGACTTCTACTTCGTCAGGAATTAACTCTGCTACAAAAACCCAGTCGATTTCAGCGTTTAAAGCTGCTATTTCGTTCCCTACTGTAAGAGGGATAGAAAATTCTACTGTGAACTCTTTTGTGGTGTCTTCTGTGAACACACCAAGAGTAATTCCGTCTGCTAAGGTTCCTGCAGAAACTTCTTCACCTTCATAGTAAACGGTGAATTCTACGAGTTCCATTAAAATTTGATAGTCTTCGTTTTCACCCTCTGAGTGCAGATAGATAGTTACAGTTTCATCTTCAATATTTTTTACTACTAATTCAATTTGTTGAGTAAAGCTGTCGCCAGGGATTGCCCCTTTAAACTCTGTGAATAAATCTGGGTTTCCGTTGTCGGCTAGGCTTGTGTTTTTATAACTAAATTCTTCGGTATTAGCATCGAAAGTAACCTCTGGCACTGTGTCTGCTGCGAAAGCAACAGTTGACACCATAGAGAGGAATGCTAATGTTAAAATAATGCTAAATAATTTTTTCATCTTTCTTCCTCCTTAGTCATTTTCTGCTGTGTTATTGTTAACTAAATCAACACCAAATGAATTTACACTGTCGGTATCGTCATAATTATCAGAAAAACGTTGTACGTAATTTACAAAATCTTCGTCTGTTTCACTATCTGTTTGAGGTGTAATTGATTCGATACTTCCATCTGAACCAACTGTAACACTTGTAATATCGGTAAAATTGTTAGCAGCTACACGGTTATAATTCGGTTCTACACCTGTTGAACCAGTAACGTATGTTGAAGAATATAGTACTGGGTTTCCGTTAGCATCTGTATATGTTTCACTTTGTAAAACATTTACCCAAGCATCTTCAACACCATCAACTTGTACACTGTCTGTTAGAACAGTTAGACGAACTATTGTGTCTTCGTAGAAAATCTCTTGTTTCATGTCGGTTATAAGGTCGTAAGCAGTTTCGCCTGGTGAAAGTGAGTATTTATAGAAGTAAATACCTGTTTCTTGAGCAGAATCTGTAAACCAGTCGGCATAGCCATTACCTGTAAAGTCTACATTTAGTCCAGTAACTTCCAAAACATTCATTATGTTAATTGGTTCGTTTAATAAAAAACCGTTAACGTCAAATGAGTCTGGTGTTGCGATAATATCGCCTGATTTGTAGTA
>JAWXUM010000107.1:4522-6076 GCA_044432645.1 Clostridia bacterium
TTATATGCAAGAGTTAAAGCAATTGTGGAAGTGATAATCAAAGCGATGGAAACCAATGAGATTAACATTTTTTTGTTTTTAAGCTTGCCTATTTTTCTTGTAGATTTTACTTTTACAGCATATCTATAATTTCTGCTCATTAGTCCACCTCCTCTGTATCATATTCAATTGGGTTATAATAATTTTCTACTAGTGAGTTATCGTCTAACCAATATTCATTAGTAAGTGTATTGAATACATCTAAACTAACATCAATTGAGTCAAACTCAACCGCTGCAACAGATTCAGCAACTTCTAGCACTTGGAAAGCGTATATTTCGGTTTCGGTGTATACTAAATCGCCATTTGTATCGTAAACATAATCACCTTCAGTTGTCTGTACAGGTGTATAAGCTATTTGGTAATAAGTAGCTTCTGCTAATTCTCCTTCGTCATCGAAAAGAACTTTGTTTACTTTATTACCATTTTCATCGTAGTAATATGCTGCACTGTATAGTAATATATCATCTTCAAAATCACTATGCTCTGTATACTGGTCATTGTCAAACAGCACTAAAACTGTTTGATTTTGATAATTCATATAACTAATATAATTATCGTATTGTGTTCCATATTCTACATATACTGGGTTTGACGCATGATAAAGTGATGAGCCAAGGTAAAGTGTATATGTAATTCTAGTCCAATCTGAATATTCGTCGCTACCATTTTTGTCTAAATAATCTTCGCTGTTATAAACTAAGATTGTAGCAGTTGTAGCATCATCACTAACAGTAACCTCTGAAATTGAGTTGAATGTATAGTCTGTTAGGTAGTAGTCGTAGCCAGTACCAAGATCAGTAACTGTACCCAATACACCTTCACCATTGTGAACTTCGTCATAACTTATAATTTTATAACTATCAATTTCTTCGGTAGTTGTTTGAGTTATTGTTCCGTCGGAGTTTACCGTCATAATAGAAGTTGAAATTTGAACTGGTATTACATTTGCGTTACCATCCAAATATGCTTCTATATTTTTAAACTCTTTAGCTAGTTCTGACATACTTTCTTCGTTCAAATTTTCACTATCTTTTACATAGAAAATATAAGTTACAACTTGAATTGAGCCATCATCAAGCTCTGAAACTTCGTTAGCTGCAACGTAAACAGCCTCTGAATCCTCAACTTCATATAAACTTACAGTTGTTCTAATGCCATCTCCACTTTCTGCAGCTGTTTCTATAAAGATATAATTAGTATCAGCAAAAGTCAATGAGTCAATGGTTTCACCTGTTGTTGTATTGTTGTAATACTCAACGTACTGTGATGTTGTAGAAGTTGTAAAGCCAGGTTCGTATCTCCAAGACCAGTCGGTTTCTTCGGTTACTGTCATTTCGATACCACAGTAAAGCTCTGTAACTGTTGTAGAAAGTGTGTAGTAACGTGTGTCGCCAGACCACCACTCGACAACTTCAACGTTGTCCATTTCTGGGTCTATTACAACTTCGATATTTTTTTCAATATCATTAATTTCTACTGTTTCATAGCCAGCGTAGGTAACTGTATAAGCTT
>JAWXUM010000108.1:0-6061 GCA_044432645.1 Clostridia bacterium
TCATTTAATCAGTCCTTTCATATTTATATTATATATTAAAAAACTGTAAAAATCAATCCCACGGACTATTTTTTGTATTTTGTAAGCAGTGATTTTGGTATGTGGCAGTAATCATCTGGGTGGTGCTCTAGTCTGTCTTGGTGTTCGTCTGCACTATTAACAAAGTTGCTTAAAGGAAGAACTTCAACGACAATTTTATCACTGTCATCTCTATTTTTGATGTACTGACTAGCATCTTTTAAATGATTTTGGTCTTTGCTATAAACGCCTGTACGATATTTTAATCCCACATCAATACCCTGTTTATTAATGCTATAAGGGTCAATTATCTCAAAAAAGCACTCCATAAGCTCAGTAACAGAAACAACAGTTGGGTCAAAAGTTGTTTTTACACATTCAGCATAGCCGTCGTATTCTGAGTGAATATTATCACTTGTTCCGTTAGCCCTGCCAGCCGTTGTAGTCACTACACCATTTAAAGTTTTGATAAAAGCTTGAACACCCCAAAGGCATCCACCAGCAAAGTATATTTCTTCCATATTGTTCTCCTGTTTTATAATTTATTAATTGTAGTCAAAAAAGCCTTGCAACCACGGACGACATCTTCGAAAGTTTCGTCGAAGTTGCCTGTGTACCAAGGGTCGGCTATGTCTTTATGCTCATTTGCAAAGTCTAGTAGCAAACTAAATTTGTTTTCTGTATCTGTACCGATTATTCTTTCTAGGTTTCGCAAGTTGTTTTTATCCATACAAATTAGGTAATCAAAATTGTCATAATCAGCCTTTGTCACTTGCCTTGCGTGTCTTTTTGTAAAAGAAATATTCATCTCTTTCAGTTTGGCTTTTGTACCGTGGTGGGTGTCATTTCCAATTTCTTCACGGCTTGTGCCTGCTGATTCTATATAAAATTCATCAGCTATCCCCTCTTTATTCACCATATCCTTAAGCACAAATTCAGCCATTGTACTTCGGCAAATATTGCCGTGGCATATCATTAAAATTTTCGTCAATTATTATTCTCCTATTTTCCAAAGACATTCTTTCATGTCAACGTGGTTTTCGTCTGCAAATGTCACAGCTTCGTTTTCAAGTCTTATTCTTTGCTCGTTAATTCCACCAAAGACAAAAGCTTCGGCTAGTTTTCCTTGTCTGTTTACAACTCGGTGGCACGGAATAGTGCTAGGGTCTGGGTTTTTGTGAAGTGCAAAGCCAACAGCACGAGAGGCTCTTGGACTTCCAGCAAGCATTGCAATTTGTCCGTAAGTCGCAACTTTACCCATTGGTATTTGCCTTACTATTTCATAAACTTTCTCGTAAAAATTCATAAGCTTACTCCAAAATTTCTATTATTGTATCTTCAATCATTTTTTCTGCATTATTGGTTTGAATGTCTAACCCATCTACTAAAATAGAAGAAAAATCTTGAATTCCATATAATTCACATAGCTTTTTTAAATATTTTTCGCATACTTTATCTTCTTCACTAAGGTAATTTCCAGCAGTATAGATGTATTTAAATGATTTTGATTTACACAATCCAACGCTGCCTTTTTCGGTGTATTTAAAAGCGACTCCCACACAGGAAACACGCTCGAAATAGCAGTTTACAACAGCAGGAAACATAAATTCCCAAAATGGAGCTGCTAAGATTATTTCATCTGCGTTTGCGAATTCTTCTGCTAAATTAGTCGGAAAAGGCTTTTGTTCACCAGTTTCTTTGCCAAATAAATCTGGTGTTAAGTATGATATGTTTTCATCATAGAGATTTTTTTCGATTAGCTTAAAATCTTCCGTATCTTTAAGCTTTTGGATATAGGCATTTGCGACTTTTAATGTCCTTGAGTGTTGATTCCTTATACAAGCGTTAATAAATAAAATTGTTTTCATCAAGTATAACTCCCTTTAATCAAAAATTTCTTGAACTCTGCCAACTTGTCCGTCAGCTAACATCACCTTAATTCCATGTGGATGAAAGCTACTTTTAGTCAAAAGTTTAGCTACAACTCCTTCTGTAAGCTTGCCAGTTCTTTGGTCTGCTTTTAAAACTATATTTACTCTTTTGCCGATTTTTACATCAGCTCTGTTTTGTCCGTTCATATAATCTCACTTTCTATATCTAAAACAATATTTTGCGTGGTTATTCATTATACCGACAGCTTCTAAATATGAGTAACAAGTTACCGTTCCCATAAATTTAAAGCCACGTTTTTTAAGGTCTTTTGCTATTTTGTCAGAGAGTTCATTTTTTGTAGTAACTCCGTCAAACTCGCCGTAAATCACTTTGTTATCCGTAAAATTCCACAAGTAATTTGCGAAGTTTCCAAACTCATCTACTACTTTTAGATAGGCTTTAGCGTTTTGGATAGTGGCTAAAATCTTGAGTTTGTTTCGTACAATATCTGTGTTTTGCATTAGTTCGTTTACTTTATTTTCATCATAATTTGCGATAATTTCTGCATTGAAATTGTCAAAAGCTAGTTTAAATGCTTCACGTTTTTTAAGAATTATCAGCCAAGAAAGTCCACAGTGGAAGCTTTCAAGCACGAACATTTCAAAAAGATGTCGGTCATCATGTGACGGAACACCCCACTCATTGTCGTGGTAATCTATATAAATTTCTGATTTTTCAAGACCTTGCCATTTACATCTTTCCATAATGCTCTCCTAATTAGTAGTATAGTCGTTTAAGTTCAAACCCATCATATCTTTGTGGCTAAAATTTCGCCTATCATCGTTGTCGTCAATCGTATACGCAAGTATTACTCATTCCTCCGCCTTAATATGCAAAATTTTATCTCACCAATATAAAGACGGTTTTAAACTTAAGCGACTATACAATCATTTTATCATATAATAATAGAAAAGAGAAGATGAGATTTAACAAAAACATTTGCCAGTAGTGCATTGTGATTTTTAAATATTAAAAGTTCATTTTATAAAATTGTCTAAAATGCAAATTTTATAAAGTGTATTTTACAAACTTGACTTTTTAATATAAGTATGCTATTCTTGTTTTATAAAATACCAATCATTATTGAGGTGAAATTGATGATAGCTAGAGAAAATTACCTTGAAACTTTGAAAAATTTTAAGGATAAAAACTTAATAAAAGTTATAACTGGAATTAGAAGATGTGGAAAATCAACTTTATTTAGCCTATTTGGGAACTATTTAAAAGAAGCTGGAATAGATGAGAGCCAAATAATTTCTATTAATCTTGAAGATGGCTATTATAGGAATATTACCAATTCAGATTTATTATTTGAGTTTATAAACGAAAAATTAATTTCAGATAAAATGAATTATGTATTTATAGATGAAGTTCAACAAGTGCCAAATTTTCAGAAAGCTGTCGATTGGCTTTATGTTAAAAAGAATGTTGATTTATATATAACAGGTTCAAATGCCTATTTGCTTTCAGGTGAACTTGCTACACTTCTTTCTGGTAGATATGTTCAAATTAAAATGTTACCACTTTCGTTTAAAGAGTACGTTTCTGCGTTTGATAAAAATACAAATACTATGAGTTTGTACAGTAATTATCTTGTTAATAGCTCCTTTCCAGGAACATTAGAGCTTACAAGAAAACAAGATATACGAGCCTATTTAGAGGGCATATACAGCACTATACTTTTAAAAGATATTGTTACTAGGAGAAAAATCTCTGACCCAACAATGCTTGAAAGTGTAATTGAGTTTATGTTTGATAATATCGGCAATTTGTGTTCTTCTACAAAAATTGCTAACTCTATGACTTCTGCTGGCAGAAAAATAAGCACTCCAACAGTTGAAAATTATTTGTCTGCTTTATGTGATAGCTTTATTCTTTATAAGGCTACACGCTATGATGTCAAGGGTAAAGGCCATTTGGTTTCTGGTTCAAAGTATTATTTGAGCGATATAGGTTTAAGATATTATTTGCTGGGAACAAAGAAAACTGATATGGGACATATACTTGAAAATATAGTCTATTTAGAACTTTTAAGACGTGGTTATGAAGTGTATATTGGAAAATTTGGTGATTTAGAAGTTGACTTTGTGGCTATAAATGAAGAAGGAGTAGAGTATTATCAAGTGAGCCAAACTGTGCTTGATGAAAAAACTTTAAGCCGAGAACTTACTCCATTAAATTCCATAAAAGACCACAACCAAAAGTTCTTGCTCACTCTTGACTATACACCACTAACATCACACAACGGAATTAAACAAATCAACGCAATTGATTGGTTACTAAAGTGAATAAATAAAAAACACCGACTCCATTAAACAGACTCTTGGTCTAAATTTGAAGTCGGTATTGTTTTATATATTTAAAAGTTCTAATACTCGTTTTTGTATAAATTCTTGGGTAGTTGTTAGTCTTTCTTTTGGTAGATTATAGCTTGAATGTGCTGTAAATTTGAAATTGATTAGATGTTTTAATTTCTCTTTTTGCCTTTTACCAATAAATTCTTTAGCCATTTCTAAAAATGAAATGTTGTAGTATGACATTCTTGTTTTTGCGTATTCGTCCAAATTTTTGAAGTCATCTTTCATTGCAAAGTTAAATAATGAAAGTCCGTTATCGAAAACAGGAGCAAGTGAAATTGGCTTGTTTGTTTCGTTATCCACTAATAAACCAAAGTTTCCGTAGTGTCTATCTTCTCCACAAATTACGCAGTCAAAGATAATCATATCTACAAAATCTTCGTAAAATTCATCGCCTAATTCTTTTAAAAACTCAGAAACTTCATAGATTGATTTGTTTTGAACGAAGTTATATATTTGAACATAAGAAGTCTTTTTGTCCGTAAAAAGCTCACAAGTGGAGCATAAACTGCCTTTCCATTTTGAGAGATTATACGGTATGTGGTTTATCTGCATAGCCTTTGCAACTTGTGTAGCGTAAAATTCAGAATAAGGCTCTTTGCCTGTGTTAGCAGCACCACTTGTTCCGCCTTTGTAAAGTAAAGTGTTGCCATTCATAACACGCCAAGCTTTTTTTAGCATACCATTTGTTGTGAACTCAGGACTTGAAGTAAATCCTTTTGCTCTGACACTTCCGTAACCTGTGTAAGCAATTAGTGCCAAAGTTTTTTCAAATTTATTATCAAATAAATTATAATCAGCAAATTTTCCGTTAAAATTTTCTTCCACAACCCAGTAACAATCAATTACAGAAAGTCCCTTGCAAAGCTTAATAATCTCTATTGTATTGCTGTGAGATAACCCCATTTTTGCAAGAAGTGCATCAACAAATTCACGATTTTTTGGTATTACTCGTCTTTTAAGCCAAGACAGTACACCATCGCCAGTATATTCCAGTCCAATAGGTAGCAAATATTTTTTACTTTCATTGATATTAATTATATCGCAAAACTGCCCTTTAATTCCGTTATCAATATAATTAAACGATAAAAGTGTTTCGTCAAATTGTTTTATATGAAAAATCATTTTTCTACCTCCTGTAAAATTTAGTGTTGTCATTTATGTATTAATTTTATCATTTTTGTGAAAATAAGTAAACAAAAACTTTGCTAATATTTGAAAATATGCTTTTATTTAACGCTAAGTGATACATATTAGTATCATTAAGTATCACTTGCATATTCATGTGGTTTTTCTGTGTAATCTTTAATGTTATAATCGCCAATCATTTCGTATTTTGAGTCTACTTTCTTTTGCATGTCATCATTTATACTACCTGATAACATAGCCTCGAAAAATATTCTTTCAAGATATTCATATTTAGAGTAAATACCTTGTGATGCCCAAACAAAAGCATTTCTAACATACGCAGAATTGACTTTAAAAAGCTCGTGTTTTACATCTAATCCAAGCGATTTTGCAAGTAGTGTGGAGAATACTATAACAGTTCTTGTGTTACCTTCTCTGAAAGGGTGTATTTGCCAAATGTTTGAAATAATTCTTACAAGTTTAAATACTATCTCTTTATCATTTGTGCCAGTTCTTTTTAGTTTAGGAATTTCTTTCATGATAGCATTTAGTTCTTTTTTTATTTCCTTTGGATATGTATAACGAACAGTATCGCCTCCCAGTACATCTTCATACTTAACAATTTG
>JAWXUM010000109.1:0-6012 GCA_044432645.1 Clostridia bacterium
AGAATTCATTAATGAAATTGAGAATATTAATCCAAATTATGAAAAGGCAATTGATAATATGAAATCTAAAATTGATAACTCGGTTTGGGTCGAGTGGTGCGAAGCTATTAAAAGATGTAGCAGAAATAGAACACTAAAATATGTTTTAGCACCGATAGTCACTAAATTATCTAAAGTCAAGGTTGTCACAGGAGAACTAAAAACTATCCTATCAAACGCTACAAAAAACTTTTGGATATTGATGTGTGCAGCACTTGCTCTTTTATATGTTGGTGTGTATATCTTGCCAGACGGATTGATGATTGACATTCCAACAAATTTACGCAATATGTTAATTGCACTAAATGTGAGTGTTTCTGTGTTCGCAGGAATCAAAGTTGCTCTAATCAGCAATGAAATTAAGTTTGATTTGTAAGGAGTGTAAAATGAAAATATTATTAATTATAACAATGTCAGTCGCTCTTTATACAATTTTAACGATAGTTTTGCGAATACCTAAACTTAACCTAAAGCGAGCAAAAGACATGATGAGTGCTTATGAAAAGAAAGGTTTTTTAACTGAATATATTTCAATTTTTAGCTTGAAACTTTCAAAAGTCATAAGCCTTACTATTATGAAAAAAGAGCAGATTAAAAAGCTACTAACTTTAGCCAAAAGAAATACAACACCAGAAGAATTTGTAGCTGAAAGCTATGTATATGCACTGTTGCCACTGCCTTTGTCAGTGGTTTTATTTTTTGTAAATCCAATGTTTGCAGTGTTTCCAGTTATATTCTCGTTCTATTTATATAGAAGAAACTACAATTTGTTAAGAGAAGATGGCGAAAAAAGACAACGAAACATTGAAAATGAAATTCTAAAGTTCACAATGTATATGACAAACTCGTTAAAATCAGAAAGAAATATAATTCGATTAATTGAGCAGTATATTGCAAACTTTGATACACCACTTACCGATGAACTAAAAGTCACACTTGCCGAGATGAAAACTGGTAACTATGAAAAATCACTTGCAAATATGAGCAAGAGAAATAACTCAAACGCAGTAAATAGTCTAGTAAATGGCTTAATTTCCTCACTTCAAGGAAACGATATGACAGTATATTTTGAGAATTTATCCTATGAATTAACTTCCGAATGGGAACAAGTCCTCAAAAGGCAAGCATTAGCACAAGAACCTAAAATATCAAGGTTTTCAATGATATTGTTTGCTGTAGCAGTAGTGACAATATTTGCTGTGCTAATCACAGGTTTAACCTCTTCCAATATGCTAATGGGGGGATTCTGATGAGAAAAATTTTAAAAGATAAGCGTGGCATTTCTCAAATGATAACTTCATTAGTAGGCTTGTTTACAATAACAATTATGCTTGTAATTTCTCTAACATTTATAAGAGTTGCTAATATGCAGTCAGTTTTAAATGAGTTTGCCAACCAAATGATTATAACCACTTGTGATTATGGCACTACGAGTGGTGATGACATTGACGATAGGTACGAGCAACTTGTCGATAGCTTACAAATTGAGCCAACAATGACATATTCAGCAAGCTATATTTCTGGGACAAAAGTTCAGTATGGAGATTTAATCACAGTTACTGCAACAGTTAGCGAAACTGTAAATATTTTAGGAATTGAGTTCCCATTTGAGTTTGAATCCACAAAAACTGGTCGCTCAGATTTCTTCTGGAAAATAGGTGCAGAATGGTAAAAATTTTAAAAGATAAACGTGGAAATAGCACCTTGATATATTCGGTAGTGATTTTATTGTTTTTATGTTTAGTCACAATATTTGTGATTGGAAGTAATGAGTTTAGGACATTAACACTCAACATTTCAAACACATCAAAAACAGCACTTGAAGAATATATCAACACAGAAACAATAAATGAAATCAATTCGCTAAAGAATGGTACTGACTATAATTTTGAGATAGACGAAGATGAGTACAAAACCTACCTTGCAAACGCACTTAATATCAGCGAAGATTTAACAGGTACAACTGGCAATGGCAGAAGTTTTGAAATAACCAACATTTCTATAACCAACAACAACGATTTAGACTTAACTTTAACACTCACCTTGTCAATGCCATTCAAAATAACAGAAAGTTATGTGATGAATTTTGATAAAGAAATTACCATCACAAGCAAATTAACAAGCACATTTAGTTAAAATAGGAGAAGATATGAAATATTCAGTAAACGTAACCAGAACAAACAACCAGACAATCAAAGCCTACGCTTCGGTTGTCATTGAAAATGCCATTGTAATCAAAGGCATTAAAATTATAAATGGCAAAAATGGTTTATTCATTAGAATGCCACAATACAAAAATCAAAAAGGCGAATACAAAGACTATTGCTTCATTCTAGATAAAGATGAACGCAAAATCTTTGAAGATATTGTCTTTGAAAAATATGAAAGTGGTGATGAAGATGTTTAATTTCAGAAAAGAAAAAGAAACCGAAGAAACCAAAAGTAAAGCAGTAATATCCATTTGGGGATCACCAGCTAGTGGCAAATCCACCGTGGCAACAAAACTTGCCAAAGCAATATCAGAACACAAAATTAATACAACACTTATCCTCTGTGATAATGTAACACCAATGCTCCCTTGTATAATGCCACCAGACGAGATAAACGGACAAGAAAAGTCCCTTGGAAATTTATTATCAAAAGTAAACATCACCGAAAGTATGGTAAAAGATAACTTAATGCTTGTAAAAGGTAACCCATATTTAAGCGTACTTTCATACTTAAAAAGTGAAAATGAATATACCTATTCACCCTATACTCAGATACAAGTCGAAGAATTAATCGATAGTGTAAAGGAACTATCCTCTGTGGTGATTTTCGACTGCACAAGTGCATTAACATCTAATATATTAAGTACAACAGCAATGCTTAATAGCGATTATGTAATTAACCTAATTACTTGTGACCTTAAATCAATCAGCTTTTTATCAAGCCAACTATCAATGCTATATAGTAAAGGTTTTGATAAACTGGCTATGTACAGAGTTCTCTCAAAGGTAGAAAGCAACAGCAATAAAGAGCAAGTTTCCGTTGCCACAGGTAAAACAGCCTTTGAACTAGAGTATTCAAAAGAGTTAGATGACCAATTCACTAATGGCAATCTGCTAGAAGATTTGGTGTATAAGAACAGCAGAAACTTCAGAAAAGAAGTTAATAAAATATTGAAAGAAACACTTGATGTATAGAAAGGGATTTATATGAAATACGAAAAATTAGAAAAGTTTAAAAGAGTGTCCGTTTGTGTTGTTATAGCGTTAATGATGACAATGCTACTGTCTGTATCTGTGTTTGCAACTGGCGATGTAGCAGGTGCAATTGAGGGTGCTTGGACAGATGCTTCAAGCCAAATTGTAACAGTTGTAAACAATGTAGTATTCCCAGCCATTGATATGATTTTAGCTATTTTTTTGTTTGTTAAGCTTGGGATGAATTACTTTGACTTTAGAGAAAGAGGAAAATTTGAATTCACTGCACCAGCTATTTTATTTGTTTGTTTAATCTTCACTCTTACTGCCCCACTCTATATTTGGGATGTGCTTGGCTTATAATATTTTAATGTTACTTATGCTTATCTTTGCATAAGTTTATCGTTATAATTGGCAATAGCTTTATCCCAAAACTTAGTATATACTTGCTTTACCAAAACAGAAAAGAAGGTGAAGCAAGTGGTAGAACTCAAAAGTTTATGTGCCAAAATAGACATTAATTTGCACAATAAAATCAGTAGAGAAAAAGAACTAACAGGATACTCCCTCGGAGAGTATTTAGAAGAAATCATCCGAGAATATTATGAGTTTAAGGAGAATGGAGAAATGGATAAAACAAGAACATTAGCAATCCAAATTAACGAAGATTTATTCTTAAAGTTAAAAGAATATCTAAAGGCTAATAACCTCAAGCAAAAAGACTTTTTAACAGAATTAATCGAAAAAGTTATATTAGAAAGCACTGGTGAATAAAATGCAAAAAGCAGATGACTTAATAAAAGACTTATATAATGGTGAAATATACCCTGCTGAAAAACCAATTAAAAAAGACAGCGAATACTATAAATTGCACTTAGAAATCATTAAATTAAAAGAAGATTTATATAAAGAATACCCAGATGAAAAACTTGAAAAAAAGGTTGAAAGACTTACTGAAAAGTTTACGGAGTTACACGGTTTATATAATGATGAAGTTTTTAAAGATGGGTTTAGCTTAGGAGTGCAACTAATTATCGAAGCATACAAAAACGATTAAAATAACAAAAACCTAAAACGCAGATGAAAAGTCTGCGTTTATTTTTTAGGGAAAGGAGTGTATATGTTAGGTTTTGAATTGATATTTGGTGATGCAATGGATCAGCTTATTGAGTGGATGTATGGCCAAACAGTTGGGTTTTTCTCGGCTTTTTTTGCACTTTTAGGTGATATGGGAGCTGAGTTATTCGATATATCAGCCATACAATCTATTCTTCTGTTCTTCTCATATTTAGCGTGGACATTATATGTAGTCGGTTTAGTTGTAGCAGTTTTTGAAACAGCAATCGCCTATCAAAACGGACATGGTAATATATCAGGCTTAGGACTAAACGCAATAAAGGGTTTTATGGCTGTGTCTATATTAACAACAATGCCAGTCGAACTATATAAGTTGTCGGTAAATTTACAAGAAACCATAATTGCAGGCATAACTGGGTACGGAACAGGACTTACGGAAATTTTAGATAATATGGTAATCAGCTTTGGAACAACAACAGCTGAAGGAATGGCTTCTGCTATGTTTGACAGTTTAAGCTATGCAGCTACACCATTCGTAATATTATTCTTAATTATAATGTTTGGATATGCAGTGCTTAAAGTGTTCTTTGCAAACTTAAAACGTGGTGGGATTTTGCTAATACAAATATGTGTTGGCTCGCTTTATGTGTTCTCAATCCCACGTGGAAATGTAGATGGATATATTGGTTGGTGTAAAAAGATAATAGCACTTTGTTTAACAACATTCTTACAAACAACAATTTTAACTTTAGGTATGTTAATCCTACTTGACAGTCCAATTATAGGCATAGGCTTAATGTTGTCAGCTGGTGAAGTTCCAAGAATCGCTGAAACATTCGGACTAGACACCTCAATGAAATCACCAATAATGCCAGCTATTCACGCAACACATACAATTGTAAACACATCAACATCCATAGCAAAAGCTGTGGCAAAGTAAGGAGAGATTAATATATCGAATTTAACTATGGGTTCGCTTTTTGATGGTATTGGTGGGTTTCCACTTGCAGCAATTCGAAATGGAATCGAACCAGTTTGGGCATCAGAAATAGAGAAATTCCCAATTGAAGTAACAAAGATAAGGTTTCCTAACATGCACCATGTTGGAGATATTACAAAGTTAAATGGTGCAACTTTGCCTCCTGTGGATATCATCACAGGAGGCTCGCCCCTGCCAAGATTTATCGGTTGCCTCAGGTAATAGAAAAGGTTTAGCAGGAGAACGAAGTGGTCTATTTATGGAACAAATTAGAATAATAAAGGAGATGAGAAATGCCGATGTGTTACGAGGTCATACAGCTGAGTCTATTCGACCAAGATTCATGCTCTGGGAAAACGTCCCCGGAGCCTTCTCCTCCAACGGTTACAAAGACTTCCAAGCGGTTCTCGAAGAAACCGTCAGAATTGCAGATAGCAGACTATCAGTGCCTAGACCTGAGACCAGGTCATGGAAATCTGCTGGGTGCATACTGGGAGATGAATTCTCACTGGCTTGGCGCGTATTGGATGCTCAACACTGGGGTGTCGCCCAAAGAAGAAAACGTATCTTTCTTGTCGCAGATTTTGGAGGTTTCACCGCTTCCAAAATACTATTTGAGCAAGACAGCTTGTTTGGGAATACTCCGCAGAGCCAAAGCGAAAGAGAAAGTATTGCCACCACAACTGGAGAAAGCACTAAAGATTCAAGCAGAACTGGAGTAGATGAACTGTC
>JAWXUM010000110.1:0-5990 GCA_044432645.1 Clostridia bacterium
TTCTTTTGTAACTTTCTCAAGGTCAACTTCATCTTCGCCACTTGTAAATAAGCCATGTGTTGAGATTTTTTCTACTCTTGGTCGATTAGAAATATATTCAACATAGTTTTCTTTTTTAGCAACTGCATCTTCAATTAAAAGTTTTTGTACACCTTCACGTGTTGCAATATAATTAACTAAATTATTTAAGTGAGATTTTGCTTTTCTACTTTTAATATAATTACATTTAAAAATAACTTTTGGCATTAACTATTATTCCTGTCATATTCAATAGCACTTTCAAAAGCAACTGTGCCATGTGATTGTAAAACTTCTTTTCTACACCTAGAACGAATTCTTTTTATTTCATCTTCATCTACATTTAAAGCACTTGCAATTACATTCATGATTACGCTCATTTCAACTGCTAACCTAAATAAATTACCTGCTTGACGATTTTCTGATTCTTTGAGTGATGCTTTCATAGCTGAGTAGAGCATTGGGTTTAAAAAACTGACTTCTTTATTTGTTGTTAGGTAGCTGATATAAAAATCAACAGCCTTTTCAATGAACTCTGTTTGATTATCACAGTTATCTGTACTGCACATATTTTTTATCTTATTCATACGTTCTTTCCCTAGTCTTAAAGGGAAAATTTCTCTTTCTTTAGCCATATTCACCTCTGGATATCCAGTCTAAAGCCTTGAAAGTGGCTTAAACACTGGTTTATTTATTTTTGGATATACAAATGGATATCCAAGCTGTATTTTGGATATCCATAAAAACGTCTAAAAACTCGGCACTGCCGTGTTTTGTGTGATGAGTGGATATCCACTCTTTATCCTGCAAAAAAATATCACCCCATAAAATGCCACTCTATCAGCAAGTTTTTTGTCCTAATGTTGGCATTTCGTAAGGGTGAAATTTTCTGATTTTAGAAATTAAACCTATTTGTAATGTTCGGCTGTTTTAAAAACCTTTGTTTTAGTGCGTGTTTGGGTTGTTTGCGTGGCTCATCAGCCTTGGGTTTTGCTTTTATAATTCTAGGGTGGTATGGTTACCCTATTCGATTTAGTAGTTTGCTTTCGTGTGGGTCATCAGCCTTGTTAAACGCTAGAACTTTCTTTATCCTTTTGCTTTGAACGTCTATAATTTTCTAAACTTTTTGTTTGCTTGCCAAAATTAGAACGCTTTTCTCGCACTTCGTCACTTATTTTGCCTAAAAGGCATATTGATAGCTTATCTTTTGGCATTTCACAAGTAATTCCACCATGCTGATCTACGGCAACAATCTTGTACAAGTCTGGGTACTCACGAACTTTTTTGTTAATTCTATTGATTAATTTCACGTTATAAGTATAAATTGAGGCAGTTTTTTCTTCTTCATTTAGATTGATTATAGTTTCACGCTCGTAATTAGTTAGTGCCATTTTCCACATTTCCTTTCTTAATTTTTTCGTTTTTTTGCTCTCTTAAAGCCTTATCTTCCAAATATTCTTGCATAGCTTTTGGGACATTTTTCTCATATAAATTTGTGATTGCATCTTCAAGTTCTGTGTGAATGTTTCCGTTTTTCTTGTTCAAATGGAAATTAAGCACGTCAATTTTCTCGCTATCGTATCTTACAATTATATTTGTTTTTTTCATAATAAATCCTCTCTTACCAATTAAATCCCCACACTTCGATGTGTGGTTCTAGCTCTTGTTCTTCTCCAGTAAACTCTGGAACTTGGTCGAATTCTTCTTTGTATTTATCTAAATCTTGCTCACTTAGCGAGGCGAAATCTTCTCCGTCATCACCACAAATAAAAAATGGACCGCAGATAATATCATCTGCAATCCATCTATTTGGCTCTGAACCATTGATTTTTCCCTCGTCATTAATCACAGCAATGTTGCCATCTTCAAGATAAACACACTGTATAAGTCCACCGACTTCTGCTTGTAAATTGTCTAAGTTGTTATCGATTTCTTTAACAACTGGCTTTTGATTGGGTTCGATTTTAATGATTTTTATTTTGTTTTCTTTCATAAAGCTCTCCTTAAATTTAAAAAAAGCCACACCGAAGTGTGACTTTCTCTTACCATTTTATTTCATAATTTGGCTCTTGTGTTAATACTAAATCCATACAATAACTTAAAATTTTATCATATCTTTCCGATACCATAATTTTGTAAAATTCTTTTTGAATCTCATTTATATATGGTGTTTCATCAATTACTTTTGAAATTTCATCAAGATTTATTTTATCATACACTCTTTTTAAAGCCTTTGTACAATCATCATTTTCCATTGATGAAATGTACTCAATATAGGATAATTTCTTATTTTCTATTTCAATAGCTGAACGTGGAAATGTGTATATTCTCATGTTTATTTCTTTTTCATCTTCTAAAACCTTTGCCATATCATCTATTTCAAGTTGAGGAAATAGGCATGAGCCCATATCGTATACAGGGCATATTTTAGCACTTTGATTTTTCTCATTAACTAAAAATCCCCAATTACCATTGTGTCTATCAAAATTGCCAAGCAGTGCATCTGCTATAAATAAATCCCAGAAAAATTCAATTATTTCTTCCTCTGGAAGCAAATCTTGTTCTTTAATTGCCAATAAAATAGAGTCTAAATTTTTACCATATCCATTTTGTTCACTGTCGATGCAAGTGTTTTTTAAATGTGCAAATTCTATTAATTTTTCATTTTCACCTACAAAATCTTTGCAAGCAACAACCACTTTTTCTTTACCTTTTTTATCAATATATGTTCCTAATAGCGTTGTTTGCACATCAAATCCCATTGTTTCTAATATATGACAAGATACATATTCACTAATGCAACTGTTGCTATAACTCATGTCTTTATTTTGCTTTTCGATAGGAGGAAATTTCAACATATATCCCTCATTGTTATAAATAATGTTGATTTTATTTCCATTTGCCCCACCATAAGCTCTATATTTATTAACCTCACAATGTGTAAAATTTATCATTTCTTCACCCTTTATAAATATTTTTCTCTTAAATAGTTTGCTTGTTTTTCAGTTATAATTCCTGCCCAAAAATCTGAATTTATTGAACCATACAAGTCATCGGATAGGCAGTCAATATACGACACTTTATCTTTTCTTCCTTTTAATAAAGCGTCTATTCCTTCTTGTAAATTTTGTGGTATTCCTTTTTCAAAATACACTTTATGGGCATTTGGCTTTTCTTGTTCTAGTTGCAATAAATCTTCTATTTTCATATCAAGGCTTTGGGACAGCTTTGATAAAGTAACAGCATTACACCTTGCTATTTTAGTTTTACCAGAACAAATATCTGCAACTGTTGCCCATGGGACACCGCTTATTTTAGATAAAGTGTATCTTGAAATTTCTTTTTCTTTTAAAATATCCATTATTGTCATTGCTATCATCTCCATACATATACTATTTATAGTATATCGGATTACCGATAATAAGTCAAGAAAATCAAGGGATATTACTATGGTAAATAATTTCTAGGTTCGACTTTTTCTCCATCAATCCTTACTTCAAAGTGCAAGTGATTGCCTGTGCTACTGCCTGTTGAACCGACTTCTGCTATTTGTTGTCCAGTTAAAACTGTGTCACCAACTTCTACTAAAAGAGCAGAACAGTGTGCATATAAAGTTACAATTCCATCTCCGTGGTCAATCATAACGTAGTTTCCATAGCTTGAATTATAGGTGGAAACTAACACTGTTCCACTAAGCACAGTGTATATTGGTGTGCCGTAAGGTTTGCCAATATCAATGCCACCATGCCCACTCCATTCGTCAGTTATGGGATGATACCTGTACCCAAATTCAGAAGTCACACTGCTTTCCCAATCTGTAACTGGTTCGGCAAAACCTGTAATTCCAAAAATAGCAGAGGGAATTGATATGCCATAAACAACAAAGTTATAGATACTTTCTGCGTTTGAAATATCTGTTTCAGTTACTATAATTCCGTGATTAATTTCTATATTTTCATATACAATATTCAAATCCATTATCACAGAATTGTCGCTGATAAAGTTGTCTATAAATGTTTCGCAGTCGATTGTAGCAGTGTAATCTTTAGCATAATACAAAGCACAGAATAGCGATTTTACATAGTCCATATCAATTTCTTCATCTAAATCATCTTTAATTTCAGCGTAACTTTCTTCTATAACAAGGAAACAATTACGCATATTAACGATGTTTGACTGGGTTGAAATAGAAAAATTTTCAGATAAAACTTCATCATTAAACACATACTCGACTATACTGTTTGCTTGCTCGGTGGTTTGTGAAAACAGCATTACAACGAAAACAACAATTATAATAATCGGAGATAAAATGGCTGCAATTATCCATAAAATCACCTTGCGAATTTTAGGGTCGCTGACCACTGCTGTTACCACTTTGACAACAACTGTGGTGGTTGATACTGGTTCTGCCATCAATTACCTCCAGCTGTTCCAAACAATTTCGCCTTATATTCTGGTGCTTGAACCATTAAATTGTATCGGTCATTCCCTGATTTAAACAAGCAAGTTCCACGCTGTGGAAACTTAATTAAGTTAAATTCGCTGTCTTCAAGTTGCAAAGTGTCCATGTAAAATTTCTTATCAATCGTTCCAGCGTTAAATAAAAACTGGTGCGTTGGTATGCTAAAAAGTGGTTTTGTAAACTCTGCAATTTCTTTAATAGCGAAGTCTTCGATATTCTGACTGGCTAAAATAACTGCTGATTCTTTCTTACGAACTCGCTTCATAAAGTTCCTCAAATATTCAATAGCTATCATATTTGTTAGAAAAAGATAGAGTTCATCAACTGTTGCGACTGTATTTCCCTCGGTTAAAAGTTTGTCGCTCATGTAAGATAAAACATTGAAAAGCATTGCATTTTTCACATTCTTACTAGCTTGAAGTAACCCTTTTACACCAAAAACCAGAAATCTATCGCTTTCTATATTAGTATGACCGTTGAAAAATTTGCTCTCTGCACCTTTGCACATTGAGTGTAAACCCAAGAGAATATCTTGCAAAATATCTTTGTTATATAGCTGATATTCTCCGTTGTCATAATCTTGGAATTGCTTTTCTAAAAAGTCATAAAACTCTGAAAGCGTTGGATAATCTGTGCTTTTAATTCTTCTGAAATTGCTATCGTCAGAAATATTAAATTGTTCATACAACTTTGAAAGTAAAATTTCAATTACATCAATATGCTTGTCATCAAAATCTTTGTAGCTCCTAAAAAAATCTTTTAGGAATGAAATGTGCTGACTAAGTCTGGTTTTTTGTCTGAATGGAACAGGTGCAAAGTCGTTATCGACATCGTCAGAATTGCTCCACAATTTAACTTCAAGTGGGTTTATAATATATTCGCCAGCCATTAAATCTAAGAAAGTTCCACCAAGGTTTTTGCACATTTCTTTCATTTCACTCTCTGGATCAAGGGTAATAACATTCTTCCCACTCTCCAAAACATTGCAAACTATAAGCTTTAAAAGGTACGACTTTCCTTGACCTGAGTTGCCCAAAATCAGAATGTTAGCATTTGTCTTATCATCTTCACGCTTGTTAAAGTCAACGATTATATTGCTACCAAATTTATCACGACCTAAATAAAAACCGTTGGCATCTGTCTTTCCTGAATAATTGTATGGAAATAAATTTGCAACGGATGAGGCTGGCAACACTCTTTCGAACTGTGTGTTAAAATGGTTTTTGCCTGACGGCATTACAGATAAAAAACCGTCTTGTTGTTTGAGGTTTAGTCTGTCAATATTGATTTTACTTCTTACAAGTTCCGTCAAAACTTCAGTTTGCAGTTGTCTTAAATTATCCATACTGTCAGCGATTAATTCAATAAATACTGCACAATGTAGCAGTGGTTCTTTGTTCCTGTACATATCTGAAATTATCGTTGCAACGTCATCTAAATTATTTTGTGCAGTGATATTTTCCTTTAAATTGTTGTTTGACATACCGAGTTTATTTTTATTTGTGGCATT
>JAWXUM010000111.1:0-5897 GCA_044432645.1 Clostridia bacterium
TAACAGCCGCATGCTCTACCAACTGAGCTAAGAAGGATTATATTTCAAGAATGGCTTTGTATCGCCATTTTTTGAACTTATTTAATTTTGTTTCGTTCAGTTGTTTTTCCATACTAATGGGCTACCAACTGAGCTAAGAAGGATTATTTAGTACTTTTATATTATAATCACATTAACAGCATTTGTCAAGATAAATTTTAAAAAAATTTATCTTTTTTAGTATTGTTTTATTTGTTAAAGTAAAATGACAAAAAACACATTTTTTTTAAAAAATGTTGTGATACAATAGATAGGTGACAAATAAAAAAGAGAAATAGCTCCAAATATGATATAATGTTAATCACGACAAAAACATGTATCAAAAAGGAGCTATTTCCAATGAGTATTATAACATCAGAAGCAAGGTTTCGTCAACGAGTAATTAAATATGCAGAAAAACATGGAGTGACAGCAGCGAGTTTAAGACATCGAAGAAGTCGCCAAGCGATATATGAATGGAAAGCAAAATATGATGGCAATTGGAAAAGCTTAATAGAGAAAAGCCACCGACCACATAGTCATCCAAATCAACATACACCAGCAGAAAAAGAGATGATAATAAAACGCTACCCAAGATACAAAGATGATATGATAATGCTATGGGATAGTCTAAGGAAAAGTGGTTATACAAGAAAATACAATAGCTTAGTTCGAGTAATAAACAAATGGCTAAAACCAGAACAAAAGAAAAAAGCGAAAAGGAAATTACAGCCGTATACAAGGGCAGAATATCCAGGACAAAAGGTGCAGGTAGATGTGAAGTATGTACCGAGTTATTGTACTGTAAATGGGGCAAAATACTACCAATATACAGCAATAGACGAGTGTACAAGGTGGGTGTTTAGGGAAATGTATGACGAACATAGCACATATAGTTCTACAGATTTTCTAAAAAAATTAATATTAACAGCATCATTTGCAATAAGAGAAATTCAAACAGATAACGGCAGAGAGTTTACCAATGCTTATTTGCCACAAAAAACACCAACAAAGAGTTTGTTTGAGGAACTACTTGATAAGGCTGGGATAATATATCACAGAATAAGAGTAGCAACACCAAGGCATAATGGGAAGGTGGAAAGACAGCACAGAACTGATGAAAAAAGATTCTACAAAAAGATGAAAATGTACAATCTTGAAGACGGAAGAAAAACAGTTATTGAAATACAATAAAAAATCAAATAACATACCTAAAATATGTCTTAAATTTCAAACACCAAATGAGGTGATGGACAAATATTTAGGCGTAATGTAATAAAAAGCAAAAATTTTCATGGTCAACATTCTTCGCTTCGCTCATCACATTGACCATGAAAATTTAATAAACACATTAACTTTATATTTTTTTAGAGCTAGTGTCACCTATCATTGACACTTACACATCAAAAAACACATTTTTTTTAAAAAAACTATTGACTTTTTTTAAAAAGTGTGTATAATAATAAGAGCAGTCAACACTGTTGATTGAAAATCCTCAAAAAACTTTTTAAAAAAAGCTTGACTTTTGAAAAGTTATGTAGTATAATAATAAATGTTCTGTGAGAATAATATTCGCTGGTGTAGCTCAGTTGGTAGAGCAGCTGATTTGTAATCAGCAGGTCAGGGGTTCGAATCCGTTCACCAGCTCCAGACTTGTCGAAAGACAATCAAAAGGAACCATATCTTTATGGTGTGGTTCTACATAAGGAGGAGTTCCCGAGTGGCCAAAGGGGGCAGACTGTAAATCTGTTGCGTCTCGCTTCAGTGGTTCGAATCCACTCTCCTCCACCAAAAACACATAATCCGAAACAATTAACCTTTATAGGTGATGTTTTCGGATTTTGTTTTTTATTAAAAGACTTTGCAAGGTAATAATTTAATATATTATATGTATAGGCACACCATTTTCGTGGTGTGCCTTGTTTTTTTAGTTAGTGGAACTTGCTTTTTTAAGTTCTCTATTTTTCTTCCATTCTTCGTAAGCTTTTTGATTTTCTTCATTCTCAAAAAATTCTACTACGAGTGGATAAAAACTTCTTGCAAGACTTTCAACTAAGTCTTTAGGAGCAACTGAAAGTGCCTTTGTATCTTTCAGAACAAATTTTGTACGCTCTATCAATTTTTCAATACAAAATTTAAGAAAGCTAGAAATTAACTTAAACAATACAATATTATTTCTCATCTAAACCCTCCCATTTTCATGTCGTTTCTTGGTGTGTAAACTTCTTCTATTTCTTCTTCATATCCAATTTGATTTTCAGGTTCTTGAAGTAGCTGTTCTACTTCCTGTCTTACGAAATCGTCGGTTATTGTTTCTTCTGTTTGCCCATTTAACTTTTGGATTAACAGATAAACTCCAGCGAAGGAGAGTGCAGTTGCCAAAGCTATTGCACCGATTATTGCAGTATCTTCGTCATCATCTACTGCGTAGACTAGTGAGTTTGCTTGCCACAATAGTTCCTTACCAATGCCCTTAATATCCATTGGTCTTGCGACATTTTTGGACTGATATTCCCAGCCCGTTTTGACTTCACTGCTTTGGTAATACCTATTTTCAAACTCCTGCTCCATATTTTCTTTTAAATATTTTAGGTTGTGAAGTCTGTCATCTCTACACCTTTGACCGTCTGGGTTGGTGTAGGTGATGTTCTTACGTGAGTCTGTCCATTTAACACTATACCTAAGAGCTTCCATTAGATAAATAAAATCATCTTGATTTTTGGACTTGCTCATGCAGATGTCAATGTCGGTGGCAAGTTTGCGTTTCCAACTCGTTCCCTTTTCAAAAGCTCGTCTTTCGGCACGGCTCATTGTTTGACTTCTTCCGTGGCTGT
Organism: Clostridia bacterium; assembly: GCA_044432645.1. Lineage (GTDB taxonomy): Bacteria > Bacillota > Clostridia > Oscillospirales > Acutalibacteraceae > SIG603. The sequence goes on from JAWXUM010000111.1 coordinate 2,853, forward strand.
AAGTCGGCAAGATTTCTTGTCCATGTGCCAAGCAAATGTTATCGGAAGATAATCTAAGCTTTCGGATTGTGTCAGGTGGCTGGTGGAGTTTTTTGCCAGTTTCAAAGTTCACAGAGTTGATAATGAAGTGGGAATGTAGATGATCTGCGTCCTTATGTGTTGCGATTAAAACTTCAAATCCTTCATAGTTTTCTTTCGCAAACTCCATAGCAATCTCGTGTGCTGTCTGTGGACTGATGTCCGAACCAACTTTGAAACTCTGTGTGTAGTGGTAAAACTGAACTCCGTATGTCTTTTTGAAAATATTTTTAGTTGTCATAAATTCTGAAAAGGCAGTTTCAGCACAGCAATCTTTTCCTGAAATTAGCTTAATCGTTTGGCTGTTTTCAGGTGGTTTTTCACTTGACAAATGGTGTGTCATGCTAAGTTTTGATTGCTCAATATCAATCTTAGACTCTCGAGCAACGTACAGCATTACACCTTTCAGCGTTGTTGCACTTTGCTTTTTGTAGGATATAAAATTTACAGTCGCTATAAATACCACCTACGCTTTCTTGAAAATGGATAGGAAACCAGTTGGTTTCTCAGGCTCTTGAACTTCAATAACTTCTTCTGCAAATTCTGTTTTAGGAGCAGTTATCTCTGTAAGCCTATTGTTAATCTCGCCTAGCTTTTCGGTAGTTTCAGCGAGATTTATCACTTGGAAATGTCCCATGTTTGACCTTGTGGTCAGTTGATTTAGGTTATTTCCAATGGCTTTCATCTCCTTGCGAAGTTCCTTAACTCCATTAATGACTACGATTTCTTTGTTAAAAATCGAGTGCCTAATAAAGTCGGACTTGGTCAAATTGGCTTTCTTAGCCAACTTGACAAGAGTTTCATTTTCTTTTTCTGTCGCTCTAAAAGTGATAAACATATCTTTCATATTGCGTTCCTTTCTTATAAATTTAATGTTTGTGGCTTTGTAAACGGCGACTCGCCGTAGTGGGTTTGGGCTACTGCCCAATTACGAGTGGCTGGCGTATATACGTCTGCTCTGCTCGCCCCAACCTAAGTTGGGAAAAGTCGTATATACAAGGCATTTTTTCGTATATACGCTGATTTTTTAGGCAGAAACATCTCGAACTTGACTTGGGTCGAGATTGATTACTTGCCAATCATTTGTGGGTGCTGACACGACTGACGCCACTGACACGACATTTTGATAGGGAACAATATCCATTTTTAACGTCATTGGTGTCACGCCGTCATAGATTAGAGAAAATTCTCTCCTTTCAAAAGTTCTTCGCTCTTGATATTCAATTCCATTTTCACGAATATCATCAATGTATTTGACGATTTTCTTTTTGAGAAGTGATGGAGTTTTCTCGCCAATAATCTTGTTCAGATCACTTGCTGTGCCTGTAAAACTACCAACTTTGTGAATGTGTTTTATCACAGAGATAATAGTGTCATCAAGCCTAACTTCATCGATGTCGACTAGGTTAGATGTTTCCCAAACGAATGTGGACTTATTGAACTCCAAATTGAATTCTCGTTGTTCAATATCTCTACCGATACAGTGGAACTTTGCAGAGGTTTCACTTCTTTTAGATTTAACCAAAATGAAATTTGTATCAGCCGAACCACTGATTCCAGTTGAACCTGAAATCATATTGATTGGATCATCGTCAGGACATTTTCTGAGGTGATGAACTAAGATAATCGCCAGCTTGTTTTCATCGGCTAGATTTTTCAGTGCGTTAATTTCTTTGTAGTCATTAGCGTACATATTCGCACCGTTTGTGTCCTCACGAACTTTTTGCAAAGTATCGATTACAACAAGCTTTGTGGCTGGGTGTTCCTCAAGGAAACTTTTGATTTGATCTTCCAAACCATTTCCAATAGTGTCACAGACAGTTGTGAAATATAATCTGTCCGTGGCTTCATCGGTGATTTTGAAAAGCCTATCCTGAATTCGTGAGAATCCATCTTCCAAGCAGAGGTACAGCACATCACATTGGTTTGACTTGTAGCCCCAAACAGGTTCGCCTTTTGCGATTTGCAAACACATCCAAAGCGACAGCCAACTCTTGCCAATCTTTGGTGAGCCAGCGAGAACATGTAAGCCTTGTGGTAGAATTTTATCTACCACAAACTGAATTTTCTCCATCGGAGTTTCCATAAGTGTTTCTGCGTCCATTGTTACTAATTCTTTCATTTTACCTTCCTTTCGTTTTAACAGAAATAGCTTACCATACAAAATTTCAAGCCCCGATATGCTCAATGTAAACTTCGGCGCAGTTCGGGTGTTGTGAACTGTCTTTCTCCGTAATTTTGACCTATTTTACTGAAAGAGCTTTGTAATAACTTTTCATTTTCCTTCTCCGGTTGCTCTCTGAGAAAGTTATCACAAAAATCGGTTATTCAATTTTCATGGTGCTAGTGGTATTTTTTGGCAACAAAAAAAGACCACTACATAAACAAAGGTGGATACAAAAACTCCGACACTCCGTAGAGCATCTGTTGGTCTTTATTCCTTTGTAATATGTACCGGTCTTTACAATTTAAATTGTAATCCGTAGATTATGGGAAGTTTTCCCTATGTCCGTATATACTAACATATTTGGCAAATTTTGTCAAGTATTTTGTTTTATAAAATTAAAATGTCTAATTTTGCTGACACTAATTATTACAGACACGAAAAATATATAAATCTCACTATAAAAAATTAACGTCATTGGTGTCATGGTGTCATAGCCTTGTTGACGGTTGGCTTTTGTGAGGCTAAACTACCCTAGGAATGAATAATAAACTCTCAAACGCTGTTCAAGGTCTTGGTAACTGCTCTCAAAACGCATTGTTGATTGTGTGTGAAATTGCATGTTTTGTTGATAAATTTGTTTAAATCAATAGCGAATTTATACCCTAAGTTTAATGGATAGTGTAACTACTCTATGGAGCAAACTTCTATCTCGAATCATTAGTGGGATGTTGGGGATTTTCGTTTCAAAAGTGATATCTAGTCACCTTGTATATGGTGAAATAAAAAAACAAGCCTTGACC
>JAWXUM010000112.1:0-5810 GCA_044432645.1 Clostridia bacterium
CTACATCTTTAAAAACACGCATTAATTCTCTGTTTCTTGGCATTGAACGACAGTTAAAAAAGTCTTCTTCGCTTAATCCGTTTAGCAGACCACCGTAAGATGTTATGACTATTCTATCAGAAAAAATCTCGAAAAGTGGAGGCACTTCATAGGTGTAATCGTTGTGAACCATTGCGTTGATAACGGCTTCTCTTAATGCAACTCTGTCAACAAGTTTCCTCTCGATACGTTCCTTGCTTGTGATTTTGGCACTGGTTCTATTTTCAATATCGAACTTATCCAACACACTTTTGGTAGCTTTTATAAGTGAGCAATAACCATATTCTTCATTTTCAATTAAGTCGACTTTGGTAGTGCCAGCATATTTTGCGACTTTGATTGATGTGCCATTATCATCAGCTAACAAATAAGCGATATAGTTATAATTTTCATCTTTAGTTAGTAAATCTAAATTCTCTCTAAATTTTTCATTTAGGGTTAAATCTTTATTTTGATAGTAAATTTGTAGTTGTTCAAAAGTCAGTTTGGCTCTTGGAGATTCGATTTTACTTAGAGAATTTCTAATTCTGCGAGAAAATAAATCTTCTATCATAGCTTCAGTCATTTGCTGATTACCACTGCCAATTCTGATGTAACACCCTTTTGGTGACATACCATTTTTCGCAATATAGTACGGTTTTTCTTGTCCACTTGATACGATTAAGTGGATATATTTTTTGTCTTTTTCTGTTTTAACAACGACATCAAACAGACCTAATGTAGCTGGTTTAATGTTGTTTTTTATTCTATCTGAAAGTTGAAGTTGTATTTTATCAATATCTTCTAAACCTAAAATCTCACCATCATCGGACACACCGATATAAACATCTCCACCTTCTTTTGAATTTAGAAATGCAACTATTTCGTTTTCAATTTTATCAGTAAGTTTAGCTTTAAATTCAGTTGTATGATTTTCAATTAATTTCATAATAACTCCTGACTATTATTGATTATCTTTTAAATTAGTATACCATTTTTTAAATTTGAATTCAATAATAAATTATTTATATGTGTAGTCAAAATCAAAATAGCGTAGGCTAAATTGACTTTTATGCTCTATTTATGTGACATACAGAGCATAGAAGTCAATTCAATTCTTTCAATCTTAATGTTGTTATTCAACCCAACACTTCCAATATATATCGTATCATCGCAACACTATTTTCGTCCATAACTCTGTTTTCTAACTGACCTGTAATCGCTTTCATTTCCTCTTTCAAGGCTTTCACCACCCTTGGGTTGGCAGTTATTTTCATCTCCTTGTCTTGTAATTTATGCATTATATATTCTTGCTTGCTCATGCCACTGAGTTTTACAAGCCTTTCGATTTCGTTCCATTCGTCAGGTGACACTCGGAATGCCACCGTTTTACTTCTCCATCTATTTTTTCTGTCTAATGCTTTTTTAGTCATATTAATTCTCTCTTTCCATATTTAATTTATCGGCGATTTCGCCTTGTTTTGTTGGGAATAAATGTGCGTATCGGTAGGTTATGTCGATGCTTTCATGTCCTAATCTGTCGGCTATTGCCACAGCTGAAAAACCCATATTGATAAGTAGGGAACAATGGCTGTGCCTTAAATCGTGGTTTCTAATTTTCTTCACACCACTTTCTTTGCAACCCCTTGTCATCTCGCTTTGCAGATATGATTTCGTTACTTGGAATATTCTGTCGCTACCTTTTACTTTGTATAGGCTGCTTATATACTCCTGAATTTCTTCTGCTAAGAATTCTGGCATAGATATTGTGCGATTGCTTTTTGGGGTCTTTGGGTCGGTTATTATATCTCTGCAATTAATTCTTTGGTAGCTTTTATTAATCCTAAGTGTGGAATTTTCAAAGTCAAAATCTTCTTTGGTTAGGGCAAGGAGTTCTCCACTTCTAATGCCAGTCCAATATAAAATCTCGTAGATATAATAGCTAATCGGCTTGTCCATCATCACATAAGAGAACTTTTTATATTCTTCCTTTGTCCAAAACAGCATCTCTTTAGCTTTCTCTTTGCCCATGTTCCCAGCCTTTTGAGCTGGGTTATTTGGCAACTCGTAAAATCTAACTGCGTGGTTAAAAATCGCACTTAACTGATTGTGAATTGTCTTTAAGTACACTGGTGAGATTGATTCGCCTTTGTGAGTTTTGCGTTTCATAATCTCATTTTGCCACTTGATTATGTCAGAAGCTTTTATCTCATTCATCTTCTTATTTTGAAAGTACGGCATTAATTTGTCATCAATTATACTCTCTTTTGTTCTCCAAGTATTTTCTTTAACTCGATGTTTTGTATCTTCGGTATAGATTTCGACAAAACTTTTGAAGGTCATATCTAGGCGCAGTTGGGACTGACTTAGGAACTCTCGTTCCCATTCAAGTCCCTCACGTTTGGTCTTAAAACCACGCTTTAATTTCTGTTTGGTTTTGCCTGTGTAGTCTTTATATCTAACGGAAACTAGCCAGTTTCCGTTTTTCAATGTGTCTTTACATACGGACATATTTCCACCTCCTTACGCTGAAATTCCGTAGAATTTTTCTTCGAAATATATTCGGCTGACCTTTCCAGTAAGCGTCATATATCCTTTTGCTTCTAGTTCTAAATTTAGTTTTTTGATGATTTTGTAAGCGTGTGATCTTGAGATTTCAAGGTCTTTTGCCATTTCACTTGCTGATACGAACATTTTGTTTTCCATAATTAATCCTCCATATAAGTTGTTTGTTGAACATACAATACTATAATTTTTTACTGATAGCTAGTGTTAGTGGTTATCTTGTTGCAAGTTCTACCTAAGCAACAATTAAAGCTTTTGTTTATCTTTTAATACTTACTAATCTCATAGTTAATTAGTAACTCATACCAGTAATTTTGCGACCTAAAGCTTCTTCTCTTTGCACTTTTTGGGCAAAGGCTTTCTTGTCCATTTTGTGGAAAGTCGGTTTTTCTTCTTTGATAATTTGGTCGCTGAATAGTTTTTCTAGGTCGTATAAAACCTTTGAAACTCCGTCTAATATTTGTGCAATGTCGAGTTCTTGCTTTTGATTTAACTCCATTTTATCAACTTCAGAAATTATCATATTCTTAATTGACTTAAATTCGTGTTGTTTGGAAAGTGGTAATGTCACAATGTGGTGGTCCGTATAGTGAGATGATATTTCTTGCTTAGTTTCACACCAAAACTCATAAGCTTCTTTTACAGATTTATTTTTAGAGATTAAATCTACAACTTCATCCACCAATTTTTTAGTAGGCTTTGGCAAATATCCGTAAGTCTTTTTGCCAGTTTGATTTTCAAGTTTCTTTTTAAGTTCTGTAATTTTAAACACCAATTCAGGCTCTAAGTTTACATTTCCATTTAAAACTTCTGCGAAAATCTCACGACATTTTTCTTTGACTTCTTGCCTTTCCATACTTTGTCTTTGATAAACTTGCTCCATTTCCAAGGCGAACACTTCTTTTACCACTTGAGATTTAAACTTTTCTATCCCTTTCGTGGTTAAATATCCCTCGTTTGGGTCTTTTGAAAAGACTACCATGTGAACGTGTGGGTGGTGACCTTCGTTATGAAAAGCTCCGTACCAACACAGATTATCAAGCTTGATTTTATAGTAATCTGCAATTTTAGGAGCAATTTCACTTAGCATATTCTTCCAAGCAGTTCCATTATTAAATCCAGTATTTATGGCATCTTCACGAGTTAGAGAAATTATCGGCATCCAAATTCTACCCTTATGACTTCCCACTTGTTCCATAACTTTTGACAGGGTAATGGGTGTGTCACCACTTGTGAAAAGTCCGTGATTTACGAACTTTTCTGCTCCTTTTCTCTCCGACATATATTCTAAATAGCCTTGAATGTTTTTCTCCACACCCTCACGAGTACCAATATAGTTCATTAAGTTTTTACCATAAGCACCCTTGCCATTTTGAATGTAGTTGGATTTTAAAATTACTTTTGGCATAAATTAATCTCCTTTTTGGAAGGCATAAGCTTGCTCAAAGCTAATTGCTCCATTGCTATTTATAACTTCACTAAGGCATCTTTGCCTTGACCTTTCCATTGATTCTTCTGAAATATTAAGGTCATAAGCTATTAAATTCAGCAACATATTAAGTTCTCTCGTGTTGTGAATTAGCTGTCTTGACATTCGAGTTTCGCTGTTTTGTACTATCCCTTTCATTTCTCCAATTAAGATATCAGAGATATATTTGCTTGAATTTTGACAGTTTTTATAGCCTATATAGAACTCAATTGCCCTTCTAATAAATTCACTTTGATTTTTCATGTCATCTTTTTCTACATAATATTCGATAGTTGGTGTCATTTCGCTATCGAGCCATACGGTTGTTCTTTCTTTCATTAAATTCTCCTTTTCGTTTCATAACAAGAGTGGATATCACTTACAGCACCTAACAAATGGCTTGAAATGGGGGTTTGTTGGGGTTTGGATATCATATTGGATATCACCTTTTCTAAAACGTGTACCTACTCGTATTTCACATTACTCCCAAATACTGCCCAAACAGGGGCATAGGCAACAACTCATAATTATGAGTCGCATATTATATTAGGAGAAATTCTGGCAAAGTGCATTAAAACATCGCAGTTAAACTTGCGTTTTTCAAGATGTTTTTGTGTACTTTGCCGAAATTTACACAATATAAGATGTGTGCTTAGAATTGTGAGTTGTTGCCTCTGGGTCGGCACTGCCGTCCCATGTATCTGTCGGTTGACCGACTTTATCCTGCTATTTAATATCCCAACGCAAACCCTCAGTCTAAGTTCTCGTCAATCGTCTTTTCAACCATGGATTTCTTCAAAAAGACAAATCGGTTGTATCTGCCATTGCCCATATTCAGCGATTTTGTTTTGTCGCCGTTGCTTGCAACTTCTATGAACTTTTCTTCAGCTAAGTATTTTAGAAGCTGTGTCGCTGAGATTGTAAAACTCTCGCCCTGTTCTTCGCACAATCTTTTCACAGCCTTGTGGGACATATCTTTGTTCAGATAAAAATATGTGTCATCTTGAAAACCTATAAAGTTTTGTGGGAGTTGTTCTCTGTAACCTTTTGATGGAACTGAAACAACTTCTGCTTCGATTAACGAAACCAACTTTCGTATAAATTTTGTAGTTGGTTTTTCAATTTCAAAACTTTCTGACTGGGCGATTGCCATGTCGATTAAAATTTCAGTAAAGTTATTCATCAATTCATTTTTCCTTTCAATAGTAATCAGCTTTTTATCTTCAAAAAATTCAAGCATAAATTCGAAGCCTAATAATTTTAGACTTATCATTTCAGGTATTCTATCGTGACATTTTTTGTTTAGTTTTGAAAGTTTCAATCTAAAATTATCTCGGTTTTCTAAAAACTTTGTTTGCAAGAATTTTTCAAATTCTTTTTGATTATCTAAGAACTTTTCTTTTATCCAATCTATATATGCAAGCATTGTTTTTTGGAGTGAGCCACGCTGTGCTTCTTCTTGAAAAATTGTTAGCACATCAAGATTTATAGTGCTTTCTAACATCTCAATAATAAATGTTCTAGCGTTACCACTCTCACCAATGTCAGGCATAAACTCTGCTGTGATTATTGCGTTGCCTTGTGGGTAGCGAGTTTGGTTTGGTGTTGCGTCTGCTTTTAAACGACCACGACCAACTCTATCTCCGTAAGCACGAACGACTGCTTGTGCTATTGCTGTCATCTTAGTAGCTTCAGTTTTTGTTGTCGGGTGAAAGTCATCGACTACAGTTAAAACATCTTTTACATAATAGGTGTTGTC
>JAWXUM010000113.1:0-5783 GCA_044432645.1 Clostridia bacterium
GGACGAGCACAGCTCGCCCCTACGGTTTTTATTTTTATAGGATAAATCCTATGGTGTTTTAAGGGTTATTATCGAGATATTTTTTACAAACAAATGATAATAAAATTTGTTTGCACTTGATTTTTTTAAAGGGTGGGCGAACAAAGTTCGCCCGTACAAAATGTAGTTCCCTTTTTTAAATTTGTTTTAAGTTTATTATGAATAAGTACTTACTGTTTTACCAGAAGCAGCTTCGTAAATATCTGCATTAGTAGTTAAGTCATCTAAACCTTCAGTTTGGATTGCATAACCAGTAAATGTTAGGTCTACTGAGTAGTAAACACCCTCTTCACTAGTTTCTAGTAATGCCATCATTTCACTTGTTACTGTTGTTGGAATAGTAACTTCGTCATCTGTTAGAATTGGGTAGTCAACTTCTTTACCTGTTGTTGGAGCAGTACTAGCTTCAGAACCGTCAAGACTAGAAACTGAAAGAAGATTACCAGTGCTATCAACTAAAGCGTATACATATGTAACTGTTGTGTATGTATCGTCGCTTTCACTATATGTATCTGTTCCCTTGCTTGTTGATGTTGAAACTAAACTCCAGTACCAGCTTGTAGCTGTATCTGAAGGCAAGCTTGTAGTTGAATCATATGAGTAAACTGTACCACCAGCAGTATCTGTTGTTTGTGTACCTACTGTTCCTGTAAACTCTCCATTAATTGAATATACAACATAGTCAGAGAATGAATAATCATTATCTGTACCTGAATCATTGCCATCAGCTATTGCTGCTGTTGGGATTGTTTCAACTACTTCGATAAATACATAAGATGAGTCTGCTAATACTGTGATAGCAGGGTCTTTCTCTTGTGTTGTACCAGGAGTCAATGTCCAATCATTGTCACTTTCGTTTAATTCAATATCAATTGATTCGTCAACTGTGAATTCATTAACCTTTGAATCTGTTGAATCTGTTAGGTAAGCTAGTGTTCCACCGACTGCTAGTGCTGCGACTAAGCAAAGTGCAATGGCAGGTTTTAGATATTTTTTCATTGTTTTTGTCCTCGCTTTTTTTAATTTTTTATTTAATAGGGCAATACCCCTTAAAACCAATTTTATTTTCTGTATCTTTTTGCTGTTGTTTCTTTTTTTATTCTTTCGGGTTTATATTCGCTTTTCATTCTTTTTGCTGTTGTTTCTTCTTTTTCTTTAGAAATATCAATCATATAAACAATAATTGCCCATATTAAAACCACTGCGATTATTATATAAATCCATGGTGGAGAGGTTACATAGTCTGATATATATCCTAAATACGGAACTCCAAAATACACTTTACCTATTATTCTATCAATAGTAACTGGTGTTCCGTCTATTGTGTCATTAGCTAAGCCTTGTGTGTAGTAATATCCGTTTTCTTCGTCTATTTCGACAACTTGGTGAGTTACAACTGTACTGCTGTCTTCCATATAAAATGTAATGACATCATCAACCTTTATTTCCTCTTGCTCTACATCTTTTACATATACAACCGAGCCTGTTTCGTAAAGTGGGGACATACTGGAAGACAACACAGCGTAAGGTGTGAAACCTACCAACTTAACGCCAACCAATAAAACAGCCAGTCCAACAAAAATAATTAGAATAAGTGCCGATATTACATTATATATAAATTTCCCTATTTTCAAATTATGCTCCTTACTGGCTATTCCTCATTTGCATATATTCTTCTACTATGGCATCTCTTTTTTCTTCTGCTACAATTCTTGCTTTTTTCGCTTCTTCAAAGTCGGAATACCAACCAAGCTCATAGCGAACTCCTTGCAAAATCATTCTTGCTCTATATCTTCCAGTTTTTTTATCAAGCATTACGCCACGAAAACCACTTGTGTTATTTTTGGGTGTAGATTTTGCCATTGATTTTTCAATCTGTATACCTTTATATGTGTGTATGTGTTTTTCATAAAGTTCTTTTGCTAATTTGTTTTTTTCACAGCCACAAGATTTTGCAGAGCCTGAAAGCAAATTTTCTTGATAAAAATCTTTTTCATTTCCACAATCACATTTACAGTGCCACACTGCATGTTTTTCAAATTTAACTAAAGAAATTACTGTTAATTTCCCAAACTTTTCACCAACCAAATCTTTAGTTGGTTTTTTTGGTGGTTTAGGTGGTGGAGGATTGTTTTTTAAATCTTCTTTTTTCATATAGTCTATTATTTCTTCTGCTTTAAATCTGGCACATACTGCTTGCTCAAAGTTTTGATACGAAGAAATAATGTATGTTGTTTTCTTATAAGTGATGGACACAACCCATATATTATCATTTTTATTGTAATACACACCTGTAACGCCACTTTTATTTGTCGCTGTTGCTTTTGGAATTGGTCTATTTTGAATATAATTATCTTTTGTTTGCTTGCAACCACAATCAGTGACTTCAAAAGAAAATAAATCTTTTTGATTGACTTCTATTTCATTACCACAACTGCATTTGCAATTCCAAAATGCGTGTTTACTATAATAATGAGAAAAGGAGAGGACTGTTAAATTCCCAAATGTATGTCCCACCAAATTTAATGTGTTTTTTTTGATTTCCGTAATAGTTTTTAGCTTTCTCATAAACATCTCTTTTTTAATTAGCTTAATTTAAAAATAAAAAATACCACATAATTCTAATTATGTGGTATTGATATTTTGAAATTCCTATTAATTCGCTCAAAATCCAAAATAATAAATATTCATTGACAATGTGATTTGATAGGAGTATAATACCTATATATAACATTGTAGTAAAGTGCAAAAATATGCATTACTTATATATTCTACAACAATGTATATTACGTAAATTTAGATAAATTCCCTTATAAAAGGGTTAATTATAGCATAGTCTAATATTTCGCACAATAGAAAAAACAACATAATTAGAATTATGTGGTATTGATATTTTCAAAGAACTAGTTTCATTCGCTCCACTTGTTTTGCGTGGATGTTACCACTTTCCATTGTGTAAATTCTGGTTGTATTAATGTTAGAATGACCTAAGATGTCAGCTAAACGGCTGATGTCTTTTTCTATTTTATAATATGTTCTAGCGAATAAATGACGGAGGTTATGTGGGAAAACTTTACTTTGTTTAACTTTGGCATCTTTGCATAAACTTTTCATCATTTTCCAAATATTAGAACGGTCTAAGGCTTTGCCAGTTTTAGTTCTGAAAATAAATCCGTCTTTAATATTTTGCTCTCTACAATATGATTTCAAAACTCTGCAAAGTTCTTTTGGTAAAAATACAATTCTCTTTTTACCTTTACAAGATACAAAAGCTCTGCCAGTGTGAACAGCTTGAACCGTGATAAATTTAAGTTCAGACACACGAATTCCAGTTGAACAAATTGTTTGAATAAGTAACGATAATTTTCTATTTCCATCTTTTTCAGCAGTTTTGATAAGTCTTTCGTATTCTCTCCCAGTAAGTTCTTTTTCTGGGTTTGAAAATATTTCTTTTTGAATTTTAAGTTGTTTTACTTTAAGTTGTGACAAACCGAGCCAATCCATAAAGCTATTTACTGCGGCTATTATTGAATTAACACTTGTAGCTTTATAGTTCTCGATTAAGTTTTCTTTAAAATCTAATATTAAATTTTTTTCAAGTTCATTTTCTTGTGGGATAAAATCTAAGAATTTTTTAATATCCCTTAAATATTTCTTAATTGTGTTTTTGCTTTTTTCTTCGTTAATTAAGTAGTTTTTATACTCCGTAAGTTTTAAAATATAGTCCATTTGTATGTCCCTTCCTCTTTCTATTAATATTTAATTGTAACATTAATTCTTCCTTAATAACAAATAAGACCACAGTCGACAAGTTTTCACTTATCAACTGTGGTCTTATTAATTTAAGTTATTTAATTATATCTACTCTATTTGAGGTACACCAAACAAATGATTTTTTATTCATTCCTTTTTAAAAATTCAATTATTTATTCAATTCATATACTTCTTGTTTTTGCTCTTTAGATAAAGTTTTTTCGGATACAAATGCAATAATTATTATTCCTATTATACTCAAACACAATCTTGTAAGCATAAAGGTTAAACCTAAACTACTTGCTTCAAAAGTTAACATTGGAATTTTTGTTGTTGACCATGCACCTATGAAAATAAATACATTGTATAGGCTTGCTTGTTTTTTAAGCATTGTACTTGCCACTGGAAACGCTGCGTAGAGTGGACCTGCTGCAGCTGAGCCTAAAATAAAAGCTATAAGCACTCCTTTAATTCCACTGCCTTTTCCTAAAAACTTCATCATTGTTTGCTTATCGACCCAAACATCTAAAAGTCCTAGAAGTATAAAAATCGGTGGAATAACCGACAACATTTCGAGTAAGTTGCTTTTTGTTATTTCAAATGTAGAGATTCCAAACTCTGGAAAAATTAAACCAAGGGTTACATTAACAGCTAAAAGTATAAAAACCATTCTGTATCTTTTTAAAAAAAATTTCATAAGATTACCCCCATTGCAAGTGCTACACAAATCGAAAAAACAAATGCTGAAATATTTCGTATGATAGCTGCTTTCTTTCCAAAAGTTTTAAACTCTAAAGGTAAAGTTATAATTCCAACCATCATAAGTGCTGAAACAAAAGCTGCAATTTGCATAACTCCAGCTCCACTTTCAAAAAGTGCCGCCGCTAATGGGAATGCCACAAACCCAGGGATAAGTGTAATTGCCCCTATAAGTGATGCAATAATTACACCTAACATTCCACTGCTTTCACCCATAAGTTTCATTATTGTTTGGGTATCAACTACTGTAAGCATGATACCAATTGCTATAATTATTGATAAAAACTGAGGTAAGATATTCTCGAATGATTTCCATGCTTTAAGTAGTGCCTTTTTGGTTTTTTCACGACTTTTGATAAATGACAGCAATAAACATACTGTCGCTAAAATATAAAGAAAAATAGTAAACATTTAATTACCTCCATTATCTACTATTAATTATATAACTTTAGCTAAATAAATACAACTAGAATTTTTAAATATCTATAACAACTAAGGATATAAAACTTGATTGTATTGAACTAAATTTTCTACTTTTACTTTACCAAAGAAGTTTTTTGCATGCTTTATAACTTCTATTGAAAATCTTTTTTATTAGCTTCTAATTTTCTTCATTTTATGTAATAAATTTTAGGTCGGTAGTCAAAATGGGGGATTTTAACTGTTCGTATTAGTTCAAATCCTTTTTGACCACATAGTACAGTACTCAAAACGCACTCTCGAAAAACACGTTTTTAGATAGAAAAAGTAGCCAATAAAGGGCGTAAACACTGAGTTTTTTCTCAGGTACATCTTTATTGACTACAGTATATGTAAGCCATATCCAATAAAGAGGTTTCCGAACCCTTGCCCAAATTGTTGGTTGGATTTGAACTATTACGTTCAATATTTAATACAAATTAATTATAGCATATTGTTTTATATCTCTTATAACTTTAAATATAGACATAATCTTATTTTTCAACAAATTCTATCAAAGTAGCGAATTTCAAAATTTTTCACCACATTCTTAGTTGCTTCCATATATTCTTTAATATGTTTACTTTTGAGATGTTGTTTCACAGCATGCATATTATGCCACTTTTCATAAGAATGAAAGAAGGTCGGATCATTATAAATGTCAATATAAAAATGCACAAAAATTATAATATAAGAATGTACAATTACTCATCTTGATTGAAGATGTTTTGCAGTCTGAAAGACCTGCCTTTAATAGTTACAACATTTGCGTG
>JAWXUM010000114.1:0-5635 GCA_044432645.1 Clostridia bacterium
TTTTTAGTTCTGTACTGAGGATTGAGTGGGCTCATTTTTGGTAAGATTTCGTTTAGTTCTGTTCCGTTTTCACTGGCAAACTCTCTTTTTAGGGAAGTCTTAATGTATCTTTTTGCTGAATCAGAATTCAAGTTTTCTTCCTTGATAAGTTCTTCAGCTTCTCGTTTTTGTTCTGCTTGTGCAAACATAAAAAAGGCATCTATGATACTTGCTTTGTCTTTGATTTTGTCTAAATCTGTTTGCTGTATAAAGTCAACTAACAAACTTTCTTTTGCACGATTGCCGACGCTAGAACGGATAATTCGGCGAACGTCCTCTGTCAAACTATCTTTGTCCATAGATTTTTTATTTTTCTCGAAAATAAGTTCAAGTATATAATCTAAATTGATTTCTTGTGATTTCAAAAGGTCTACTTCAAAGACAACATCGTCCCAGTCAATATCTTCTTTTTCTTTGCCTTTGCCCACTTTTTCTTGTCTAATCCAATCACGAATATCATTATAGGTGGAACGATAATCTTGCACAGTGCGTTCTTCTGGTATAGATATTTCTTGCATTGTTTCAATGTCTTCATCGCTTAGGCTATGTTTGATTTTAAATTCTTCAACTGCGTTTTCATCTTCTAAATCAAGAGTTTTTAATGTTTTTAAACCTGTGAATTCATCATAGTTTTGTAGAATATTTTCGATTTTTAAATACTCACTAAAAAGTTTAACGAATGCCTTTTTATCTTTTTCTGTTTCAATTTCATCAATATTTGGGAAACGCTGTGTAAGTTGTTTTACTACATCAATATAACCACGTTTCGCTTCACCAGTTGCAATATCTGTAAAGCCTTCCATGTATTCTTTGTAGCTTTTTTCAAGCACAACATTTTTTGTGTTTTTATCGCCAAACAAAGTAATAGCATCAACAGTTGCTTGTTCTAAATCTCTAAACGTTACAATATTGCCAAATGTTTTAGTTGTGTCATAAATACGATTAGTTCTTGAAAATGCTTGTATTAAACCATGATAACGCAAGTTTTTATCAACAAATAATGTGTTAAGTGTTGGAGCATCAAAACCAGTTAGGAACATACCAACAACGATAAGCAAGTCAACATCTTGCTGTTTAACTTTATTAGCAAGGTCACGATAATAGTTTTGAAACTCTTTACTGTCAACACCAAAACTTGTTTTAAACATAGCATTATACGCTTTGATTGCATGAGTCAAAAACTCTTTTGCACTGCTGTCCATTGCCGACACTTCGAAACTTTCGTCGATAATTTCTCCTACTGCGTTTTGTTCTTCGTTAGCTGCGAAAGAAAAAATTGTAGCTATTTTCAGTGGGTGTTCGCTATCTTTTTGTAGTTCACTTAATTGTTCATAATAAAGTTTGGCAGCTTCAACGGAACTAACTGCAAACATTGCATTAAAACCTTTTGAACCCATGTGAGAACGGTGGGTTTTTACTTTGAAATTGTCAAGAATATATTGAGAAACCTCTTTTATTCGTTCAGGGTGTAGAAGTGCCTCTTTTGTTTCACTAGCAGAAAGTTTTTTCTCGTCTTGTTCTTTTTCAATATGTTTAAATCTAGGACGAACATTGTTGTAATCAACCTTAAATTTCAAAACTTTTTCATCACGAATGGCATCGGTGATAACATAGGAGTGTAGCTCTCTGCCGAATACAGAAGCAGTTGTTTCAGAGCCAAGTGCATTCTCTGGGAAAATTGGTGTGCCAGTAAAACCAAATTGATAATACTTTTTAAACTTCTTGTGTATATTCTTTTGAGCTTCTCCAAATTGCGAGCGATGAGCCTCGTCAAAAATAAACACCACTTGTTTATCATAAATCGGCAAATTGGCTTCGCCTTTCATCAAATTATTGAGTTTTTGAATGGTGGTAACAATGATTTTGTTATCATCTTTTTCAATATTACGTTTTAGTCCTTGGGTGTTTTCCGAACCATTTACACTGTCAGGAGAAAAACGTTGATATTCTTTCATGGTTTGATAGTCAAGATCTTTTCTGTCTACTACAAAGAACACTTTATCAATAAAATCAAGTTCTGTTGCAAGCCTCGCCGCCTTAAAACTGGTTAGAGTTTTACCAGAACCAGTGGTATGCCAAATAAAACCACCACTTTCGGTAGTTCTCCAATTTTTAGCTTGATACGAACTTTTAATCTTCCATAAAATTCGTTCAGTTGCAGCAATTTGATAAGGACGCATAACAAGTAAATTATTGCTTATATCAAATACACAATAGTTAATCAAAATATTAAGCAATGTGTTTTGTTGAAAAAATGTCGCAGTAAAATCTTTTAAATCACGAATAAGGTCGTTGTTGGATTTCGCCCAGTTCATAGTGAAGTCAAAACTGTTTTTATTACGTTTGGTTGTGTTGGCAAAATATCTGCTATCTGTACCATTTGAGATAACAAACATTTGCAAATATTTATAAAGTGAGTTTTCAGAGTTAAAACTCTCCTTGCTATATCTATGCACTTGATTAAATGCTTCACGAATAGCAACACCACGTTTTTTAAGCTCTATTTGTACAAGAGGTAAACCGTTGACTAAAATAGTGACATCATACCTATTGGCATGTGTTCCTTTTTGCTCAACTTGTGAAATAACTTGCAATTTATTTCGTGTAATCTTCTTTTTATCAAGCAAGTAGATATTTTGTATATGCCCATCATCAAAAACAAAATCATAAATATAATCGTTATGTATCTTATTCATTTTGTCAATGTGATTGTCCGAAGGCTTGTCCAAATACTCATTACAAAATCTTACCCATTCATCATTGTTAAATGTCATATTATTGAGGGTTTGAAGTTGTACACGGACATTATCAATCATTGTTTTTTGATTGTTTATATCTTTTCGATAACAATAGCCAAGAGCCACAAGGTCATCAATAAGTTCACGCTCTAAATCAGCCTCAGTTTGATAAGATAGACCAGTTTGGTCGATTTTAGTGTATTTTTCTAATACTATAAAATGGTCGGTTTCGACCAATGGAGAATGGAGAGTTGAGAATGGAGAATTATTTTCCATTAAGTATTCTTCCTTTCTTTTGATGTTTTACTTTGTCATTTTGTAGGGAACGGTCTTGACCGTTCCGTTGAATGATTGACATTTTTACTATCGGAATGGTCAAGACCATTCCCTACATTTTTATTTTATCAAAGGTTAAAAGTTTATCACGATAATACTCATATTGGTTTTTACGAGCTGTAAGCTCTGCTGTAAGCTCTGCTGTAAGCTCTGCTGTAAGCTCTGCTGTAAGCTCTGCTGTAAGCTCTGTGAAATTGTCTAAAATTCGGACAATTTCTTCTTGCACTGGTAGTGGTGGGAGTGGGATAGTTAAGTTTTGTATCATTGGTTTTGTTAATTGTGGAATACCAGATTTTGCAACTTTATAATTTTTTTCAATACTTTTCATAAAGTAGTATGAATATTTTATATTTACTTTAATTTTTGGTGTTAATACTAATAGTCTAACTATTGGAAAAAATGGATAATATCTATAACTTGTCCAACCAATTGTTCCTCTGGCTGAAATTGTTAAACTTGGTTTTGAAATTTTCACTTGATTTGTCCAACCATATATAGATTTATCCTCTATGCCATTTGATAAAATAGGGATATTAAATTCATTTGTTTTAGTTTCAGAAAAAAAATCTTTTGGAACATCACCACCTGCTGAAATATCAAAAACTTCCCCCAAAGTCTTATACTCCACCCCATCAGGGCAAAGCTCTTTTATAAGTTCGTCTAATTTACTCATTGTTTTGCCCCTCCATTTCCAACAAGAACTTATCGTAATCGGAAAGATATTTTTCATCTTGAATCACTCGATATTTTTCAAATTCGCTGATAGCGTGTGTTTTTGCAAGCTCCATACTTACTTTTCCAGCATCTTTTAAAATTTCTCTATTCATAAGCTCTAAAAATCCATTTAGCCTTTTTTCCCAATCTTCCATAGTCATTGGGATTTTTCTGTTTGCCATATCCTCTGCCATATCAAGGTATGCAGATACGATTCTTTCAAGCTGTATAAGCTCGTTATCACTTAAATAGTTTTTAGCCACAATTACATCTGATTTATGTATTTTTTCGGTAGGTGCACCATTCCATGTGGTAAGTCCCATATGATCCTTTGATGAATCTGCTCTGTTATAAATCACCTCGGCTGCTGTTTTCCCATGAATACTAAAGTGCATTTTGTTTTGAACGGCTGCAAAAAATCTTTTTGTTGATGTTGCAGTTTTATCATAATCAAGTGATGTAGCATATATATCGGTAATTTTTTGATAGAACTTTCTTTCAGACAGTCTTATTTCTCTGATTTTTTCAAGTTGTTTTTCAAAGTAATCATTTGTAAGAACTGTCCCACCATTTTTTAGTCGTTCATCGTCCATTACCCAACCTTTAATGGTATAGTCTTTTACAAGAACATTTGCCCATTTGCGAAACTGCACAGCTCGCTCATTATTTACCTTAAACCCAACCGATATTATCATTTGTAAACTGTAATGGTTTACATCTCTTGATACTTGACGAGAACCCTCGGTTTGAACTATTCGGAATTTCCTAATAGTTGCATTTTCGTCCAGTTCATTATCTGCATAAATCTTTTTAATATGTTCATTGATAGTAGAAATTTCCACATCATACAAGGTAGATAACATCTTTTGAGTAAGCCATATATTTTCATCTTCATATCGCATTTGTGTAGCGGTTTCATCATCACCAGTTGTTGCGATAAATGTTAGATATTCTGCAGTGGAAGAACGCAATATTGAAACATCTTTCTTTTTTTTCATATGTTACCCCTCAATTTCAGAAACGATTTTATCTATTTCACTACGAAGTACATTAATTTTAGAAACAGTTTCTTTAATCTCTGCATTAAGTTTTATAATGTCAATAACTTCTCGTGTGTCTTTAGCTTCTACATAAGAGCTGACGGAAAGGGTGTAGTTTTCTTCTGCGATTTTGTCGTTGTCAACAGTTTTTGCAATATACTCTACATCGTTTTTACTATCAAACAAGGCTACAATTTTTTCAATATGTTCTTCGGTTAGCACGTTGTTATTGGTTTCTTTTTTAAAGAAATCTTCACCACTTGCATCAATAAACTGGGTTTTTGCATCGCTTTTATGTTTTGATAAAACCATGATATTAACAGCAATAGAAGTTCCATAAAATAGATTTGCTGGCAATGAAATAATAGTTTCCACAAAGTTGTTATCGACTAAATATTTTCTGATTTTTTGTTCTGCACCACCACGGTAAAAAATACCTGGGAAACAAACAATAGCAGCACGACCTCTGCTAGATAAATAGCTTAGTGCATGAAGAACAAAGGCAAAGTCAGCCTTTGATTTTGGAGCAAGCACCCCAGCAGGAGCAAAACGGTCATCGTTGATAAGGGTAGGGTCATCACTACCAACCCAGTTGATGGAGTAAGGTGGATTTGACACGATAGCATCAAAAGGCTTATCGTCACCAAACTGTGGGTCAAGCAAGGTGTTGCCTAAACCAATATTAAATTTATCGTAGTTGACATTGTGCAAAAACATATTCATACGAGCAAGGTTGTAAGTAGTGTGGTTGATTTCTTGCCCAAAGAA
>JAWXUM010000115.1:0-5531 GCA_044432645.1 Clostridia bacterium
TTACAATGTTTTTAAGGCTCTTGTTCGTTGTATCTTGTGCGTTGTCGATTAGCTTTCTAAAATCTTTTATACTGACTCCAAAAGCTAAAAATATAGCGAATGACAAAAATATCACTGCTACGCTTATTAATATTTCCATATAGTTTCCTTTCGTTTTTTATTTTTTGGTATAAAAAATGCCTATCCCTTGCTGATAGACATTTTTTTCTTATTCTGTTTTGCTAGGTGGATTTTGCGTAAGTTTTGAATTTTGTTTGATATAAAGCGTGTGAACATTTAATTTAGCAATTTTTTATTTGGTAAATCATGTCTTATCGCCTTTACCAAAATAGCCTATAAGAAAAATAACTATTGCAAGAATTGGCAAAAACACACCTAAAATATTAAATGGAGGCACATCATCTACGACGCCAAAAATATAAAACCAAATACTTAAAATTAGAAGGAATATACCCATCAACATATTTTTCATTTTTGCAATCTCCTTAATTTAATATAAATTTCATCCAAAATCTCAAACTCATTAAACTTCGAGATTATTTTAATTTCATTATACACGAGC
Source organism: Clostridia bacterium (assembly GCA_044432645.1). Lineage (GTDB taxonomy): Bacteria > Bacillota > Clostridia > Oscillospirales > Acutalibacteraceae > SIG603. The sequence continues at coordinate 563 of JAWXUM010000115.1, forward strand.
AAAACAGAAAATCAAGTGATTAAATATTAATTTTTAAGTTTCTGGATTTCTGCCCTTGAAATGCCATACATTTTCATTTTGTCGATTAATCTGTCAGAGGGTAGTCCTATTTGTTTATGCTGACCTTTTATAGAGATGTTTCCGTTTTCTACGTTGTTTTCTTCGATTTCGTATTTCCATAGTGGGTTGTAATGCGCTTTGTTGTCATCGTCAACGTGGCATTCGGTAATTCCCATTATTCTTCTGACATTATCTTCTAGGGTGTGGAGGAAAACTACAACTGGAAAGGCTTCTTGTGCTTGGATTAGTGCTGTTGGGTAGTCTGTATTGTTACCTTTCCTTGATAAATCGGCAATTCTTTTGTGCGCCTCAATCGGCGAACCTGCGTGAGTGGTTGATATAACTGGGTGTCCACTTCGACTTGCTTCAACTGCTGCACTGGCTTCTGAATCTCTCATTTCTGCAATACTAATATAATCTGGATTAAGCCTTAGAGAAATTACAACCAAATCTTCTTGCTTAATATCTAAATCAGCTATTTTACTTTCCCTTGTCAGCATATGCACAACATTGTTAATGGTTTTTCCGTTTTCTCTTTTAACCAAGTCCATTTCTCTTGCTGAGTTTTCGATAGTAACAATTTTCATATTGTTCGGCAAGGTTGATAATAAATATGACAGAAAAGTGGTTTTACCTGTGTTTACTTTTCCAACAACCAAAAGTGAAACTCCACGCCTCATAAAAGTGTTGAGCATTTCAATCTCTTTTTGCTCTGCAAAGCCTGTTTTAGTATATTGCTCTATCCTAAAAACTGATTTTGACAGCTTACGAATATAGCAAGAAACTTCAATGTTTTCATCAACGATTGGCGATTTAACCGTTGTAATTCTAATGTCTGAACCTATACTGGTTTCGGCTATCGGCATTGCTTCGTCCAAAACTCCACCTTTACTTTGAATTAATCGGCGCATAATATCTATTGCGTGACTTGGACTTTCAAAGGCATCGATATACACAAATTCGCCAGTTCTCATTTGCAAGATAATACAATCCCACGAGTTTATGTGTATACCCTCAACCTTTGGGTCTTTTAACGGTTTGGTCAATATAGAATATTCGTGGGTGTCGTTATACAGTTTCTCGACTAGTTCATCTTTTGAAAATCCATCTATATTAATGTTTTTTCTATTTATATATGATCTGTAAAAGTTGAGGATAATTTCCTTGCTTTTTTCTGTGCTATCGGTAGAGTTTATCTGCCAGTAGTTATCATTTACTACATTTTGGATAGTTTCAAGCAGTGTTAGGTAATTATTCAAAGACAAATGTATCGCCACCTTCATCTACAAATTCATCAACTTCTGGTTCTTCAGCTAGTTTTAGTTCTTCGATAATTGTCACTTGCTCGTCTAGATAAGCTTGTTTTGTGTCATCTTCACCACGGTGTACTAAAGCCAAGTGAATTGATGCTGAGTATTCATATTGATTCAATAGCAATGCTTGTTCTTCGGTCACTAAAAATGTAATAGTTGATATACTTTCTTCACTTGTAGCTGTTTTTTCAAGTCCGTCAGATGTGCTTGCGCTTAAAACTTCAACATATTTTAATTCTAGTGGTTGGAGCGATTCTCCGTTTAGATTAACAAAAACTGTCACAATATCGCCTGATAAAATTTTGTCAGAGGTACTGCTCGCTAAACTGCTAATTGAAATGGAATAAGCTATTTGTCCGTCTGCAACTTTCTCAATACCTTCTAGAACTTCGCTTTGGTTGTCTGCTACTGAATTTTCATAAATAAACTGACCACTGATTAAGTCATAGCTTGCGTATTTGCCTACAATTTTTGTTTCGTCAGTTATAACTTCGCTCATTCCATTTGAACTTATTTCGGTTGATTCGACCATATCGCTTGTAATTTCTGTACCCTTGGCAACATCTTCGGTTAATTGGTATGCTGTGATAGTTTCTACTTCTTCTGTTTTAACAAGACTAAAAACACAGATAGCTGAAATTATCACACAAATGCTCGCTAAAAATATTCTGTTTTTTATTATTTTCATAGTAAATTAATTCCTTTCAAAATAATTACCACTAAGCACCCTAACGAAATATATGGCACTAATGGGTAATGTCGTTTTAATAAATTTTTGTTTTTTCTAATTGCTATTATCGCTTCCATAATTATTGATACAGATAAGCCGATTAACAAGGCAATAAGCGTGGGAACTGTGCCGAGTGCAAAGGCTGTGGCTGCTGTGATTTTGACATCTGCACCACCAAGATTTGTGATTAATGCTACAATAAAAAGCGTACCACCACAAACAGCCAAGGCGATGACTGAGTCTAGCGATACGTTAATTAATCCTATTAAAAATATCATTATGCAGTATTTGTTATCCACAATTTTCTCTCTGATATCTTGCATTGAGGCAAGGAGCAAAACCACCGAAAGTGAGAGAAGTTTGACAAACTCCCAGTTAATTTTACTAACTAAACTTGTGCCTATTGGGTCAACTGTGACGAATAAAATCCCTGCGACAACAAGCAAAAACAGAGGAAATACAACTGGCACACTAGCACCACCACCTTTGTCACGAATTAAATTTTTTATTTTATGCATTTTTTATCCTTTCTGACCTGTCATCTTCAGTTGTGGTAGGTCGTTTCCACAAGACAACTTGTGCAAAAAATGCACAAGTTGTTTCGACATTGTTATGCGCCGAAGCTAAATAGGTTATCTGTTTTAGTTGCTAAATTAGACATTACATCTGCAAACCATTCGGTTACAGCTGGGGCGAAAAATGCACCGATTAATACTACTACGAAAACAACTAATAAAATAGTTTCTGTAGATTGTGTAAGACCTTTTTCATCTTCTACAATTCCTTTTGCTTTATCAGCTACTTTGCCAAGTGTGTTTACTACTGTGTTTTTTACGTTGTTAAATAATTTTTTCATATTGAATTTCCTCTTTAATCTTTCTAAATTTTAATTTTATTTATAAAAATGGGAGAGTGCGTTTCACACTCTCCACAGCGAACTTTGTTTTTATAATTATGGTGCAAAGCTGAACAGGTTGTCTGTTTTGGTTGCTAAATTAGACATTACATCAGCAAACCATTCTGTGACCGCTGGTGCAAAGAAAGCACCGATTAGAACTACTACAAATACAACAAGTAGAATTGTTTCTGTAGATTGTGTTAGACCTTTTTCGTCTTGGATAACTGATTTTGCTTTGTCTGTTACTTTTGATACTGTGTTTTTGATGTTGTTAAATAATTTTTTCATATTGAATTTCCTCTTAAATCTTTCTTAATTTTAATTTTGTTTGTAAAAAAATAGAGAGTGTTTTCACACTCTCGAAATGGATAAATATTTTTTATTCTGTTGGACTTCTAATCGTAATCATAGTTCTCCTAATTATGCATTATGAATTATGCATTATAAATTATCGTGTAATTACCCAATCGTCATAGATATCGCCACTAATTACAATTTGCGTTGTAGTTTCTGTGGTATTTATCATTCCTGCGGGTGTCCAAAGGTTGTAAGCATAGGTTTTTATCGTATAGTTTCCGTCTGGGAAGTAAATCGGTATGAAGTGCGTTCTTCGATAGTCTTGCACTCCGTCAGTTGTCATTGTGTTTTCGTTTTCTTCGAACATAAACACATCTCCTACAAGGTCGAGTGTTCGGTATTTTCCAGTAGTAAATGAATATTCAAACTCTGGGAAGTATACATTTGCGTTTTGTAGGATTGTATAAGCACTTTCATCTGGCATTGTATATGACAAATACGAACTTACATCACTTTCTACTTCAATCGTAAAACCATATCCTGATTTCATCGTTGTTATTCCGTTTGACACAGTTTCGGTCGCACAGGCTTCATCAGCTGTAATAGTTACCGATAAATCTAAGTCTATTCCGTAGGTCACCAATGAATAATTGTTATTAACCCATTCCCAAACTGACCACGTTGTATTGCTATCGAGCGTTTGACCCATAGTAGGTGTACTAGCGTATGAACTAGGGACATCAAATCCTACTGGAGCACTTTCAAAGGTAGTATCACTTGTTTGACTGTCTACAACTGCATAAACATTATAGCTATCAATAATTGTGTTGTTATCAGTAGAACTTTCGGTCATTCCAGTTTCAACTTCTAACTTGAATGTGATATTGGAACTGCTTTCTGGGATTGTGACTTTAAAATACACAAGATTGCTTTCGCCACTAGGAATAATCACTTCTTGTGTTTCTGTCATAATCACAGAAGAAGAACCACTGTTATCAGTGTTTGTTACTGTTAGAGTTGCTTCGATTGCGTTGCTCGGCTTAATGTCTGTCGAAGTATCGTTGTAAATGTTGTAGCTGACAATTATTTCTGTTCCTGAGTTATACGTTGCATTAGGCTCTACAATTTCAGGGTAGACATCGGCTCGGTACTCCCAAATTGCTGTGAATTCTAGGTTTTGATTAAGATTAGTGTAACTGAGCGTTGCACTATCGGTGTAACCATAAATAATTGAGTTTGTACTCAAACTCCAACCCATAAACTCATAATCTGTCCGTGTCGGTTCGGTTGTTGATAGATAATACGTTGTGCCATACGTTTTAGTTCCACTTGACGGAGCACCAGTTCCACCGTTGGCGTCATAACTGACCGTGTAGGTGTTTAACTCCCAAATGGCATACAGTGTAATTGCTGAGTTACTTGTGTATGATCCACCTGCCGAGTAGTTAACGCTTGTGTCACTTGCATAAGTTCCCCAACCTTTAAAGGTGTAACCTGTCCGAGTTGGTGTGGCACTACTAGAAATTGTCATTGAAACACCATACGTTTTCGTTTGTGTGGTTACCGAACCACTCGTTCCACCATTTGCGTTATACGTGACTGTATACGTGTTCGGTGTCCAAATCGCATACAAAGTTGTACTTGAGTTTGATGTGTAGGAACTACCTGACT
>JAWXUM010000116.1:0-5523 GCA_044432645.1 Clostridia bacterium
ATATCTGCTTTTGTTATAAGAATTGATAATCTTATTCAGCTTCTTTGGTGTAATTCCTCTTATCTGGGTGAGTTTGTTCGGTGCTTCATCGAAAACTTTTAGTGTATCAACACCAAAAGTATCAACAATATTCTTAGCTGTTTTTTCACCAACGCCTTTAATTAACCCAGAACTAAGATAAGCGGTAATACCTTCTTTTGTTTGTGGTATTATTTCTTCAAATGAACTTATAGAAAATTGTAAACCGTATTTACTTTCTTCCCATTCACCTTCTAAATTAAGATTAATTGCAGAAGTTTTTGGAATGTCGTATCCTTTGGCTGTGAAATGTATTCTGTTATCTGTTACCTTTTTATTTCTAGCAGTATTTGGAACACTTGTATCATCTGTTACGAAAGATGATATGCAAAAGCCATTTGATGGATTTTCGTACAGGGTTCTTTCGTAAGTACAAAGCATTATAATCCTCCCTTTACGAAATCATCAATTTGACTGTCACTCAAAATAACAACTTGATTATTTTTATATTTTAAAATATCAATGTCGTTTTGTTTAGCCAGTTTAATTTCAGCTTTCATTCCATTTGAAATTGTATCTGTACAAATAACTAAACAATCGCATAATTCTAACAGTGATTTTCCAAAAGAAATACCTAAATTGCGTTCTTCTGGAATGTTATCATTTAGTATATACGGCAAATAAGCATGTGGTGCAACTGTTTGGCAAGAAATAATTTTTTTCACTAGCCACATGAATTTTTGTGCTTGTAACATATTAACTCTAATATCAGCTTCATTTTTAGCTGATAACGGAGAACAAATATATGCTTTTTTGTATTTCATATGATTTAACCTTCCTTTTTAACATTGAATGTACGACTTTCTGTTACTGTAACATATTCATCATAAATATCTTTGTGGTTGATTTTCAACTTATTAAGTTCATCTTTATTAATGCCAATTCTTTGTGTCGCCTTATAATCTATCGCATAAATCCCTGTTGGAGCTATGCAATCACCCAATGTACTTGTACCTAATTCGTCTGCTATTGGAGCATAAAGAGAAGTTATTTCTCTCTTAATAAGTCTGGACTCTTTATCATGAAATTTTTGTCGCTCTTTTAACTCTAAGATGCGTTCAATCTTTTTAGCGTAATCCTTATGCAAAGTAACTCTAGGTTCTGATGAATTTGCATTGCCGTAATGTTTTTTAATACTAGCAAGAATTAAATCACCATTTTCTGTATACGCTGGCTCTTGTTTTGCAAGAACAAAATCATTCCAAAATGTGCTTTCTTCTTGAATAATAACATCTTCATAATCTTCATCACGGTTAATTTTCCTCATTATAAAATCATTTTCATTATTACCATACATACAAGCAATCCACCATTCGTCAATGTCCATTATAGCCATATAATGACGACACTGGAGTTCATAGTTTAGTGGAACAGTATCACCGTCCCACTTTGATTTTGCCATATAGTTAGTAGTCTTGCACTCAAGTCCTCCAACTTTGCCATTGTTATCCTCGTAGAAAAAGTCAACATTAGCCTGCATGAAAGGGTGATCAGGGTGCGAAAATATAGTTTTTACAGACCAAACTTTAAACCCAGTTTTTTTAGCAAAAATCTCTGCTACTAAATCCTCTAAAAGATGTCCAACTTTTTTTGCGACCCAGTTACTTTCTTCATCAAGCATAGGTTCAATTCCACATTTGTCATAATATAAATCTCTTGCAGTAGCAAAAGGAGAAACACCCATGATGGCAGCTAAATCGCTACCACCAATGCCATTTTTTCTATATTTAAGCCATGTTTCTTCGTCCATGTTTTCGGTGCTTACTACTTCCGTAGCTTTATAAGTTATACTTGCCATAAAATAATACTCCTTTAAAATATTTCGCTTTTCATTCTTAGTGGTTTACCACTTCAATTCACCTCCAATGTCGTAATCACTCCAGCGAATAGAGAGAGCACGAGCAATGTTTTCTTCCATACTTGCAATTCTACTTCCATCTGCACCGTTACACTGCATACAGAAAATTACTTCAGATATTCCATAATATAAATCGTGAGCTGTACAATCTGAAGTTCCATGTTGCATTTTAAATATCTCAATAGCCTCAAAAGCTAGTTTTTTAGGAACACCAATGCGTTTCATAACTCCAGCCATAGTGTTAATTGGATATCTAATGTCAATATCCAAAAGAGCAGTAAGCTTTTTTAGTGCGTTCCCATATTGTGCATATATCATAGTTAAGTTTTTTTCAAACTTTTTAATATCAGCACCATTTTTGTGTTCAAGTTTTAGTGGAGCACCAAGAGTAATATTTTTCTTGTTTGGTCCAACAAATAACATTGGATATAAGTTTGCACCACTAATTCCTACATCAGAAGTTGATAAACGCAAAGAAGCCTCAAGCTCATCACTTTCTATACCTCTATCGTCTAAAGCTTCTTGATATGCTTTAAGTAAACGTGATTGTTTTGGAAATGCCCACAACGCTGTCACTAATGAATGATCGTAATAACCACCAGCAAACTCAGATTGTGGAAAATTCTCTTGTAAATACTCTACTGTTTTGCTAAAAAGCTCTGGTATTTCCAACACGGCATAATCAGTTCTATCACCACCATGCACTGCTGAAATTTTACCTTCAGACAAGCGAAGAAGTGCATCACCAGATGTTACCTTCATACAATGATTTAATATCCTGGCAAGCACTGGTTTTTCTACTTTATTAAGTGCATTCCCAGATATTCTGGCTCTTTCTAATATTGTTTTAACAGCACAATCACGAACAGGGTAATATTCATCTTTTGCCTTAATAAGTAGTCGTGTGTTTTCCATAGTATCCAATATCAGTTCTTCTTTTTCTTCGTTACTATAATTTTTAGCGAATTTATTTGCAGAAGATATTTTGTCATCTAATGCTAAAAATCTTATAGTTTTTGTTTTGAAAATACTCCACTGAGCATTTTCTTTTCTATCAAATAAAAAATTGATAAAATCGTCCTCCTGTGCAAAGGTTACATTGTATCCGTCTGCAAATATTTTTTGTTCTTTCATTTTGGTCCACCTTTCAAAGTTTTTAGTATATCCATTTAACACTATGTGTTATTGGTAAAATAAAAAAAAGCGAAAGCCGAACCGAAATATAAGAAGTTTTTCTTCTTAATCTTTCAAATTCGACTTTCGCCGATACAGGTCGCTGTGCCTGTAATTATATGCGTATATTTTCATATACTTTTTCAGTTGCCTTTTAAAGACAATAAAAAAAGTGCCAATAGTAATTTGGAAAGGCATAAATACCCTATCCAAAATTTCTACTGACACTAAAATTCAAACTAAACTTGCATTCTCTGCATAATGTACTCTTAAAAGAATATATCTTGGTACAAAAATCAATTATAGATGTATTTTACCACAATATATTGTGTTTGTCAATTTTAAATTTACTATTTGAGATTTGTATAATTAGACTTATGATATATGCAAGATAAAAGTTTTGGGAATACAATCCTAAAACTCTTGATTTTTCATAAGTTTTAGCATATAATATATTTATAATGCTTTAGGAGATTAAAGTTTTAAAAATAATAGAAAGGCATGGATACCGTGCGTAAAACAAATTGTTTTTATACAGTTTTGTGCGGCAAACATGACATGGTCATAAATATGCTTATACAAAGAACTGAATATCTAAATAAACTAATTGCGTTTAAAGACAAAAAAATTATAAAAGTAGTAACAGGAATTCGTCGTTGTGGTAAATCTACACTTTTAGAACTTTTTCAAAACTGGCTTAAAACTCAAGGTGTAGAAGAAAATCAAATAATAGCTATAAATTTTGAGGATATAGATTTTGAAGAACTAACTGATTATAAAAAACTTTACGCTTATATTAAGGAAAGACTTTTGCCTGATAAGATGACTTATATTTTTTTAGATGAAGTCCAAAATATTGATAATTTTCCCAAAATAGTTGATAGCTTATATATTAAAAATAATGTAGACGTTTATATTACAGGTTCAAATGCTTATATGCTTTCCAGCGAAATTGCAACTTTAATTTCTGGTAGATATGTTCAAATAGAAATGTTACCACTATCTTTCAAAGAATATATGGAAAGCACAGGGAATATGAATGACCGTGGTATAAAATACACAGAATATTTAGAGAACAGTTCTTTTCCATATACTTTAGAACTTACAGGGCAACCAAATGAAATTAGAGATTATCTGGAAAGTATTTATAATAGTATTGTCATAAAAGATATTATAAGCCGTAAAAAAATTACTGATACGCTAATGCTTAAAAGCATATTAAGATTTATCTTTGATAACATTGGAAATCGTTTGTCATCAAAGAAAATTGCAGATACAATGACATCAAGCGGCAGGAAAATAGATGCTAAGACTGTAGAACGCTATTTGGAAGCATTAACTGAAAGTTATATCATATATCAAGCTAAGCGATATAATATTAAAGGAAAGCAATATTTAAAAACTTTGGAAAAATATTATGTGGTAGATGTAGGACTAAGATTTATGCTTTTAGGATCTGCCCAAACAGATATGGGGCATATTTTAGAAAATGTAGTTTATCTTGAACTTTTAAGACGTGGCTATGATGTTTATGTAGGAAAAGTTGATGACTTAGAAGTAGACTTTGTTGCTCAAAACAACAAGGGAACTATGTACTTTCAAGTAGCTTTAACTGTTCGTGATGAAAAAACATTACAAAGAGAATTACTTTCACTAATGTCAATTCGTGACCATTATCCCAAATTTATATTAACAATGGATGATGACCCAGAAGTGCAATATGATGGTATACGAAGAATAAATGTTAGAGATTGGTTATTGGGATTAATTTAACAGTTCAACTAAAACTTAGGATAAAATAAGATTGACTTTATTTTATCCTAAGTTTTTTCGCTGTTTGTTGCAAATTTAAAAAATATTCGTATATATATCTAAAAAGGTAGTGCTTATAAAACCGACATCTGAAAAGCAAAAAATAACCTTTATAGACATTTATTTGTTTATAATTTGATTGTTTTTTGAGTGTCTAAAAAGGTACACCTTTATAGATAGGAGAATATATGAATAACAAAACATTTGGATATGCTCGTGTATCCACAAAAGAACAGAACCTTGACAGACAGGTCGAGGAACTCAAAAAATATGGTATAGATGAAAGAGATATTTTTCTTGATAAGGAAAGTGGCAAAGATTTTAACAGGGAAGCTTATCAGCGGTTAGTTAATCATTCAATTAGAGCTGGGGATATTATAGTTATAAAAAGTATTGATAGGCTGGGTAGAAATTACGAACAAATTTTGGAGCAGTGGAGAAAAATTACAAAAGAGCTTGATGTGGATATTGTGGTTTTAGATATGCCACTTTTGAATACTGCTAAAAACAAAGATTTAATGGGTACTTTAATTTCAGATATTGTTCTTCAGCTTTTATCATTTGTATCACAAAAAGAAAGGGAACATATAAAACAGCGTCAG
>JAWXUM010000117.1:0-5501 GCA_044432645.1 Clostridia bacterium
TGCCGTCCGATGTGTCTGCGACCACAAGGTCGTTTTATCCTGCAACAGTATTTTTATTTCTGTAATTTGTGGTATTTTATGCCACTTTGGGTTTTGCGTTGACATTTATTAACTCAATTAGCCTTATTCCGTTACTTCTTCGAGTGCTACTCATAATTCCGTTCTTCTCAAGGCTACTCGATAACTTTTTGATATTTTTAGAAAGTTTTTTGTTAGAATAAACTTCTTCGCTATATCTTGTTAGCTGATTTGAAAGTTCAGTTGCTGTGCCTATGAAATTTTCCTTGTCTAACATAAAATTACAAATGGTTTTTATAAATCTTTTGTTTTCCAAAGTTGTTTCACTTTCGCTATCTTGAATAACTTCCCACACATTATCTTCGTTTCGTTTTAATTCAAGCTCACGGCTTAAAACATCTCTGCCTAACATTTTTAAAGTTGCATATTCGTTACCACGTTCACTTTGACTTAAAGTAAACATTGTGTCAACTGCACCTTGTAAACCTGTTGAGCCTGTTATCATATCGAAAATATCTTTTGACTTTGTTTTTCTAAAATGATGAATTAAAACTATTGCTATTTTATTTTCATCTGCAAGTTTTTTGAGAATTCTAAGGTCGGAATAATCATTGGCATAGTTGCTTTCTCGGTTGTCGGGTCTTATGGTTTGGAGTGTGTCAATGATAATCAAATTTGTATTCTTGTGTTCTGTAATAAAATTTTGGATTTTGTTTTCAATTTCTCCACCTAATTTACAAGAGTCAATACAAAAATGCACATTGCTCGGTGCATCTTCTGTGATGTCGATTAATCTATTTTGAATACGAATTTCGTTGTCTTCAAAACATAGATACAAAACAGTCCCTTTGCTACTATCAAAATTCCAAACCTTTTCACCCTTTGCAACTTGAATGCTAAGCCAAAGCGAAAGCCAGCTTTTACCTATTTTTGATTCACCTGCAAGTAGTGATAAGCCTATCGGTAGAATTTCGTTAACAACAAAAGGAATTTGCTCAATTTCTTTTTCTAATAGTTCTTTTCCTGTGATTGTTTTAAATTTTTGCATAAGATACACCCTTTCTTTTAATTAATTTTTAGTTTTCATTTTTAAATAATTTTTAAAATGGATTAATTTTAACCTCCTTAATTTATTTTTTCTCTTTTACAACAGCTCTTTTTACTCTTAATTATGCACTTGCTCCCAAGAGTACAGGGCGCATTTTGTAAAACCTAAAACTTTCATGGCAATAAATCTCGCTCGGTTAGAGAAATTATATAGGCTACTGTCACCATCATGGCAAGATTTTTTCGCTCAGTATATAGATTTCACAAAATCGTATATTAAATTGTAAGGGTACAACATAAGATAAAAAATATATTTTTTTATCTTATACATACAATTATAACAGAACAGCTGTCCCATAAAACGGACAGTAAAATAATTTTTAAGACTTTTTTATTGAAACTGATAAAATTCATCATCGTGAAATTAACTTTTGTACCTCGACTTAGATGGTGGCATTTGGCTCTAACTTTTGCTAGGGGTACAGTTACCCTAGGAGCGAATAAAAGTTTCACAAACGCTGACCTAAGTCAGTACATTTGCACTCAAAATGCCCTTTAAGTCAGTGTGTAAAATTGCACGATTTAGTTTCAAATTCCTTTAAATTCATTGGGTTTTGGAGAGGTAAGTTTAGTGGGTAGGGTAACTACCTTACGGAGTGAACTTCTATGCTCAAACGCTGTTAGCCTATTAGGTAGCTCTATTCAAAACTGCGTGAGCTTGTTGTAGCAAAACAGTGCCGATAGGGTCGATTTTTTCAAGGAACTATAAAATACTGCTTTGTCACTTAAAAATTCACAAAAAGTCTAGGTTTTAAGCCATTCTTCAAAATTGGAACATGAAAATTATCGGCACTATTTAAGCGTATCAGTGCCGATAATTCTTTTGCTTTCAATCACTCAACACAGTCGCCCACAAAGGCTCACAGAGGCTAGGTAGGGTGGGTTAGTTGCTCTCTGGGTATACGGTGCCTACCATTTGCATAACCACTTTTAATATTTTATAAGTGCCTTTTAATAAAACACCCCCTCAAGAATTTATCGGCACTATCGGCACTTTTACAAGTTTCAAAACAAAAAAGCTAGGTTTTAAGCCATTCTTAAAAAATCAGAACAAAAAATTATCGGCACTTTTTCACATAACAGGGTCGATCTTTACGGCACTTTGCAATAAAAACACAGCTGGCAGAACGATTTGTTCTGCCAGCTGTGCCAAAGTTTTAAATAATTATTCCATTGCAATGGTCAATCTCGTGTTGTATTATTTGTGCTGTGAAATCTTTATATGTTTTAATCTTCGGCTTGAAATTAATGTCTTGAAATTCAACTTTAATTGATTTATATCTTGTAGTAGGTCTAAGACCAGTCAAAGAAAGACAGCCTTCTTCGGTTTCATATTTGCCACTTGATTTAATAATTTTAGGATTGAACATAACTGTGTAAGTGCCACCATCATCAAAAATAATCACGCATTTTTTGTAACCAATCATATTCGCTGCAAGTCCAACACAGCCATCAGCATTAGCTTTTAATGTATCCATTAAATCTATTGCTATTTGAGTATCATCTGTAGTTGCACTTTCACTCTTTTGCCCCAAAAACAAAATATCTTTTACGATAGCCTTTACCATAATTCAAACTCCTAAATTTTCAATTTGTCATATAATAATTATACAGTTTTTTAAGTGAATTTTCAAGGAAAAGATGACTCCTTTTTTCAGGGACTCATCGCTTTCTATAATGAAAACCTATGGAGGAACATTTTGTTACTCCACCAAATTTAGTAGCAAAAAACGGTGAATTTTTCGTTCACCGTTTTGTACTTCAATTTAATTTTCTATTCTTCTTCGATAAAATATAGTGGGTCTTCTACTGGCATGCTGTGTTTTTGTAGCCTTTTCTTTTGATAATTTGTCAGCTGCGTTTCAAGCCTACGAGCAAGCCAAAATCCACACTTAAAACTTTCAATCGCTCTTGCGTGGCAAATTAAATCTTTGCTATCCACAATTTGCATTGCGTGACTTCTAACTGTTTTGTCGCAGTCGTTTAACAAATATTCTAACGACTCGGCAAACCTTTCTTGAACATCTTCGTCAATTTCAAATTCTTCATTTTCGATAAATAGTTCTTCAAATATATTTTGCATATTCTCTCCTTAAAAATTTAAACTATTGTATCCTTATCTAAGATACAATGGTCTGGTTTGTTGTTATTTAGTTCATTCATTATTTCATAAGCCAAAGTGAAACCTTTGACAAAGTCATCTCGTGATTTTAAATTACAGACCATATACATATCGTCCACAATTTTTAAGACAATTTTTCTATCTTCTTTACTAATTCTCTCACGAAGTATAGCTCTGTTCTCATCAACAATATTTTCAAGCTCTATTATTTGTTCAGATTTTTCAGAGCAACAAATCTCGTGTAGTCTATCGAATATCTTCATTTAACACCTCCATATAAAAAGAGCCCATTTCAGTTTCTAACTCTGAAATAGACTCTCGATTTTTTATTAACTTGAGCGTTGCCAAAACGGTATGCTTGACTGTGAGAAGTAATATCGTATCAGTTTCATCTTCGCAGTTTTGATAATTGCACCAAAAGTCTTTGAATGTTTCCGAATTAACATCATACGTATCCCCACGATAAAGTTCTTCTATTGATATCTTAGCCATTATAATACCTCCTTGCTTTTTTGTTAAGCAAGAGTATACTACATAAATTTGGAAATAGCTAGTAGTTTTAAAAATAAAATTATCTAGTTACTAACTTTTCACATACTATATCTCTACTACACTTTGATAAAAGTATTATATTATTATCTCAAGTAAAAACACTATTAAATTATGCTAAAATCTTTTAATTTGGGATTTTTTATGATATAATAAAATATAAATATATTTCTTTTGAAAGGAATAATAAAATGGATATTAAAAATAAAATTGAAGCAAATGATAAAAATATAAATGGGAAGAATTTTGAGATTGAACATATATGGGGAGATAAATTTGATGAACATAGAGATGAGTTTGAACAAAGTTCAGATTTTGAGGATTATAGAAATAATATAGGCTCATTGTTACTACTCCCTAACGGAACTAATCAGTCTTTTAGTAGTGATAAGTATGAAGATAAACTGGTTCACTATATAAAAGAAAATACTTATGTACAAACATTACATCAAAAATATTATGAAAAAAATCCTAATTTTATAAAATCTGAAATTATAAAAAAATTAGGGTTTAAACCATATTCTCAATTTAAAAAAGTTGATATTGAAGATAGAAATTTATTAGTAAAAAGAATATGTGAACAAATTTGGTCTTTTGATAATATTTCTTCACTTGAGGAGAATACATAAATGAATGAATTAAACGTTGCCGAACGCTGGGTAAATACAAAAGAAATTGCTGAACATTTAGGTGTAACTATCGAAACAGTTCGTAAATGGATTAAAGCAGAAAAAATCCCTTGTCATAGAGTTGGAAAACTATGGAAATTTAAGATAAGTGAAGTTGATTCTTGGGTTACAAGTGGTAATGCAAGCGAAGAATAATATAATGGAGGAATAAACTATGTCAAGCACACAGCAACGAGCAGAATTACAAGCTCAAATTTGGAAAATTGCCAACGAGGTTCGTGGTTCGATTGATGGTTGGGATTTTAAGCAATATGTTTTAGGAACATTATTTTATCGCTTTATTAGCGAGAACTTCGCTAACTACATTGAGGGTGGCGACCCAGATGTAAACTATGCAGGTTTAACAAAAGACATTATCACCGATGAAATTCGTGAAGATGCAATCAAAACAAAAGGATACTTCATCTATCCCGAACAATTATTTTGTAATATCGCAGCTACTGCAAATACAAACGAAAGTCTAAACACCGACCTAAAAACAATATTTGATGCGATTGAAAGCAGTGCAAATGGATTTCCTTCTGAATTTGACATTAAGGGTTTGTTTGCTGATTTTGATACAACAAGCAACCGACTAGGCAATACAGTAAAAGATAAAAACAGTCGCTTGGCTGCTGTTATCAAAGGTGTTGAGGGTCTTAATTTTGGTAATTTTGAAGATAACCATATTGACCTTTTTGGCGACGCTTACGAATTCTTAATCTCAAACTACGCTGCTAATGCAGGTAAATCTGGTGGCGAATTTTTCACCCCTCAAAGTGTTTCAAAGTTGATTGCGAAACTTGCTATTCACGGACAAAGCTCAATCAATAAAATCTATGACCCTGCGGCTGGTTCTGGTTCTCTACTTCTTCAAGCTAAAAAGCAGTTTGATGAGCACATCATCGAAGACGGCTTCTTTGGGCAAGAAATCAACCACACTACTTACAACCTTGCTCGTATGAATATGTTTTTGCACAATGTCAACTACGATAAATTTAATATTGGTTTAGGCAACACCTTGCTTGACCCACAGT
>JAWXUM010000118.1:0-5201 GCA_044432645.1 Clostridia bacterium
AATAATTGCATTTTGTAGTGCTATGGTTGATGTAGAGATTATTGTGGATTTTTTATTCTTTGCATATAAGTTATGTACAACACTTGCTATGATATATGCGTGGGTTTTGCCTGTTCCTACTTCTGCTTCACACAATGCAACTTTATTATTTTCTAAGGCCTCAAGCATTTTTAGTGATAATTCTAATTGCCCAGTTCTAAGGTTGAATCCTGCGTTTGGAAGTGTTTCTGTAAATATTTTTGTTAATAGTTCTTTACTTGTCATAGTTTTTGACTCCTTTATTTTTAAAATTAGTTTTAGTTGGTGGTAAAGCGATACAATAATGTGGCTAATTTTCTGGTTAGCCACACTCGTTCTATCGCTTTTTAACAAAAGTGATAGGGGATTGCGTTATTTTAATGTGATGTGCAAGTGTTTTTGGTTTTACCCAAAACTCATAAAGAGCGGAATCTTATCTATCTCAAAAAGGTCGGCTCTCTCAGGATGCTCGTCCTGCTGCGCCATGCAGAAGTACCATAATGTGGAATTTGGGGGTCATCGCAATTACCTGATGTTACTCAGGGTGATTATTACAGTTTTTCTCACGCTAGAAGTTTTCACTTCGTCATGGCATGAACTGTAAAGGCTCGCTTTAGGCTCGTCACCTCTCCCATTACCGATGTACTTGCACATCAACTATTCAATTTTCAAGGTTCGTAAGAGATAAATTATTTATCCCTACACCTATTTCCACACTCAGAGGCAAAAACACACCCCTATTTTTTAAAAAATTTTTTTATTTTTTTCTCGGCACGATAAATACTCTTTTGAATCTGCTGATATTTACAACCTTCTATTGATGCTATTTCATCAAAAGTCAATCCTTGAAAGTAGTACATTTTTATTCTTCTTTTCTGAACTTCTGAAAGCACATCCATAGCTTCGTGTAACTTTTCAATCTCTATTGTTTTCTCAACTTGTTCTTCTAAAGATAAAGGCTTATTAAGTGATCTCTTATTAATTGTTTCTTCACTTACATCTGAATACTCGTTATGTCTTTCATCAGATCTTCTTAAGTTTCTTTCTTTTCTAACAAATCTTTGAAATATAGTTATTGCAACTTTTTTATCTATTTCTAATCTTTCTTCGCTATTTGAACTATTTAAATAAATATAGTAATGAAGGATATTTTTGATTGTTTTGTTTTCGTCTACAATTTCTTTTATATATTTGGTTTTTGTAACAACGCCATTAATGGTTTCAATTAAAAATAGTTCGTCTTTAACTACTTCTGTTTTTATAAATTCATTAAAAAGCATTTTTCCTTTTACTAGGTATTGTCTTTCTACTTCTATTTCAAGTGTGTATTCATTTGTTTTGAGTGTCATTTTCAAGTCCTCGTCTTTCTAAATTTCAAGTTTTTATAATTCTTCTTAAATTTAGAAATGGAGGAGGGGAGCGAGATTTTGTGATTCTTTGCATAAAAAAACCTTTCTGCTGTGTTAAGGCAGAAAGGTTAGTAAACAAAAAAAGGCCGCATGAATGGTAGAAAATCTCACACCGATAAACCGAATCCTTTTTAGTAAGATTCAGTTCATGCGGCTTAGAGAGTCTACGCAATTCATGCGGCCTCATAGCACAGCTATGTTATATATTTAATTGTAATTTTTATTTTAATACAAATTGAATAATAGTGGTGTCTGTCCTTTTCTCATACTTAATACATCTAGCACTACTTCATTTTTGCATTTTTTACATTTTGTTTTGACATGTCCTCTTGTATCTTCATAAACTATAATTGCATTATGATGACATATAGGACATTTAACTTTTCTTTCTGTTTGACTAGCAACAGCGTTTACTGCTGCTTGTATTCTTACCATCATATTAGCCGATGGCATATAAGTATTTTTAACCATAAACTATATCCAGCGGATTTCTATAATCCATCCTTTTCTTATTTTCTATATATCCTAGTTTGTTTAGCCTTATAATCGCTGCTGTTTTTGAAACACCAAACAACTCGCAAAATGATTTAATTTTCGGAGCATCAATTTCGTCAAACCAATTATCATAACTTATTATTTTTTTATTTGGTGAAACTAAAAACATAAAGTAATCTACTTTGTCTTTTGGCATTAATAAAATTGAAGCTAATACATTTGCCTGCCATTCATTCCAATCTTCGATTGTTTTAATTTCCCTTACTGAATGACTCTTTTTCTTGGAATACACTATATTATAAGCTTCTCTATCTTCTGTTGACTCAAGAGAAAACAATAATTGATGAGCAACTTCGTGCGCTAAAGTAAACCTGTGTTTACCAAACAATTTACTTTTATATTTGGGGTATAAGAAAGCCTTTTCTAATAAAATTTGATTGGATTCTATTGAAATTACTTTCATACCACTTTCTGTTTCTATATGATACTCTGTATCTGTATAAGCTGTTAATCCATATATACTTCCGTCACTTGATAAAGTAGCGTATCTAATTTTAAGTTTTAAATGTTCAGTAGCTAACTTTTCTATTGGAAGTATGTTTAAATCTATCGTCTCAGCTTTTGAGTATATTTCTAAAACTTCTTTTCCGTAAATTTCAAGTGCTTCGTGTGACATTACCATTGCTATACATACTCCTTTGCTTCAACAAACCATTTGTCATCTTCGTGATACAGAAATGTTTCCTTTCCCATTATCATTACTGTATATCTCATTCCACAGCCACCAACCTTTGTCGAGGCTGCTTTACATATATGTTTGAGTCTATCGACTTCGTATATTTCTCCATCTTCAAACTCGATAGATATTGGATGGATTACACCTTCTTTGTCATTTCTTAATATTACATCTACATAAACTTTTTTGTACTGTATTTTCATAATTACCTTAACTTATCATTCCAGTTGGCATGATAACTCCTGTATCGTATTTGTCTGCTAGTTTTATTTGTTTACACAAAACTGCATTTTTAATACTATCTTTACCAAATCTCATTCGTATATTTTCGACTACATCATCAAGTATTTCTTGTTTTTCAATTTTTACAACATTTGTAAATAAATCACATTGCAGTGGTGTATCTTCTTCAATAAGAGAAATTGCCCTTACTGTAACTGAACGTATTGGGTGTTGCCAGTTATATCTTTTATGAAAAAGTTCAAAGGCAGTTTTAGCAATATTTGATGGACTAGCTGATGCCATTTCCATTTTACATTGCCATTCTCTTGTATCAAGTTCACAGTTTCTAATTGAGATTGCTATACCACTAGCTTTCTTCTTATGGGTTTTAAGTTTCTTTGAAATATCTTGAACTAACTCTAGCATTACACACCATACTTCTGCTGAATTCTCCAAGTCTTGAATTGTGGTTGTTCCGTGACCTATACTTTTTATAGGTGAAACAAAATCGGCTTTTGCAACAATAGAAGTATCTTCACCATTTGCAAATCTTTTTAATTTAGCACCATTTATGCCAAACCAACTAACCAAAAGATTTTCAGGTGTATTAGCTAATTGCCCAATAGTATGAATACCGAAATTCGTGAGTTTTTTCTCGGTAGCTCTGCCAACTCCTAAAAGTTCTGAAGCCTTTAAGTGCCATATTTTTTCTCTGAAATTATCTTGATATATTTCAGTTATTGCATCTGGCTTTTTCATATCCGAGCCTAGCTTTGCAAATATTTTGTTATAGCTAACACCTATAGAAACTGTTAAGCCTAACTCGAATTTAATAGTTTTGCGTATTTTTTCGGCTATTTCGTATCCAGTTCCAAACACTGCACTACCTGTCATATCGAGCCAACACTCATCCATTCCATACGGCTCTATTTGGTCAGTGTATCTACTGTATATCTCTCGTGCTAAGTTTGAGAACTTTAGGTACTGGTCATAGTTAGGTGGGACGACAACAAGGTCTTTACACTTCTGTTTAGCTTGCCATATTGCATCACCAGTTGCCACACCGTAGGCTTTGGCTTTGTAATTCTTAGCAAGTATAATTCCGTGTCTATCTTCTACCGAGCCACCAACAGCGACTGCTTTATCTTTAAGCGATGGGTCAAGCATACATTCTACGCTCGCATAAAAATTATTCATATCGCTATGTAATATAACTCGTTTACTGACATTTACTGACATCTTTTCACCTTCCTATTGACATAACACGAAAGTTGTGCTACTATTAATACGAAATATTAATTCGTATTGGTAGAATTATAGCACGAATTATATATTCGTGTCAATACTTTAGCGAAAATTATTTTCGTAATATTTTAAAGGAGAGAAAAATATGGCTTTTTCCGATAGATTAAAAGAACAAAGATTAAAAGCAAATTTAAAACAAACTGAATTAGCTAAGCTTATAGGTATAACTTGTAGAACTGTTCAAAATTATGAAGCTGGTGCATCCACACCAAAAACAATGGCTTCAGTTACTAAAATTGCAGATGCTTTAAATATTCCTACATCTGTTCTTTTAACTGACAAAGATTTATTTGTTATCGATGCATATGAAAAAGGGGGAGCAAAGGCATCAAGAGATATCTCTGAACTTGTAACAGAAGTTAGTGGTCTATTTGCGGGTGGAACTTTAAAAGATGAGGATATAGATGGTGCAATGAAAGCACTTAACGATGCCTATTGGAAATCTAAAGAAAAGAATAAAAAATACACGCCTAAGAAATATCTTTAAGGTCTTACATAGCCACTTATATGGAGGTGGAAATTATTAGTAAAACTAAATTTGCAGAAGTTGCACAAAAACTGATAAAACAAACTGGCAGTCGAGATCCTTTTGAAATAGCTGACACTCTAGGTATTGAAGTGTCTTTTCATCAAGATTTTGGAAATTTAAAAGGAATGTACTCTGTTATTAAACGAAATAGATATATATTTATAAATGATAATTTAAGTGAGCAAATGCAACGTGTTGTGTGCGCACACGAACTGGCACATGACCAACTGCATAGACATTTAGCTAAGAAAAAAACTTTACACGAATTTATGCTTTATGATATGTCTAGCACACCTGAATATGAAGCGAATATGGTTGCAAGTGAACTTCTAATTGATACTGACGAAATTCTCGATTATATTTACACATATAATTATTCATTAGAGCAAATTGCAAGTGCTTTTAATACCGATGTAAACCTTGTAGGTCTTAAAATTGGTTATTTAAGGGAACTTGGTTACGATTTAAGAACTGCCCAATTTAGGAG
>JAWXUM010000119.1:0-5175 GCA_044432645.1 Clostridia bacterium
GTAAAACCGATGCCAACGGGTTTTATTTAGGTCGTGATAAATTTGGTAGTAATATAATCGTGGATTTTAATAAGCGTGAAGATGATAAGACAAATGCTAATATTCTGATTTTGGGCAACTCAGGTCAAGGTAAATCCTATCTTTTAAAGCTAATTGTCTGCAATGTTTTGGAGAGTGGGAAGAATGTTATTACACTTGACCCAGAGAGTGAAATGAAAGAAATGTGCAAAAATCTTGGTGGAACTTTCTTAGATTTAATGGCTGGCGAATATATTATAAACCCACTTGAAGTTAAATTGTGGAGCAATTCTGACGATGTCGATAGCGACTTTGCACCTGTTCCATTCAGACAAAAAACAAGACTTAGTCAGCATATTTCATTCCTAAAAGACTTTTTTAGAAGCTACAAAGATTTTGATGACAAGCATATTGATGTAATTGAAATTCTACTTTCAAAGTTGTATGAGCAATTTAATATTTATGACGATAGCAATTTCAGAAGAATTAAAAGCACAGATTATCCAACGCTTTCAGAGTTTTATGATTTTTTAGAAAAGCAATTCCAAGATTATGACAACGGAGAATATCAACTGTATAACAAAGATATTTTGCAAGATATTCTCTTAGGACTTCACTCAATGTGTAAAGGTGCGGAGAGTAAATTCTTCAATGGTCATACTAATATAGAAAGCGATAGATTTCTGGTTTTCGGTGTAAAAGGTTTACTTCAAGCTTCAAAAAACGTAAAAAACGCAATGCTTTTCAATGTTTTATCTTACATGAGCGACAAACTTTTGACAGAGGGGAACACAGTTGCAACAGTTGATGAACTCTATCTTTTTCTAACAAATATGATAGCTATTGAATATTTGAGGAACTTTATGAAGCGAGTTCGTAAGAAAGAATCAGCAGTTATTTTATCCAGTCAGAATATCGAAGACTTCGCTATTAAAGAAATTGCTGAGTTTACAAAACCACTTTTTAGCATACCAACACACCAGTTTTTATTCAACGCTGGAACGATTGATAAGAAATTTTACATGGATACTTTGCAACTTGAAGACAGCGAATTCAACTTAATCAAGTTCCCACAGCGTGGAACGTGCTTGTTTAAATCAGGGAATGACCGATACAATTTAATGGTTCAAGCACCAGAATATAAGGCGAAATTGTTTGGAACAGCTGGAGGTAATTGATGGCAGAACCAATATCAGCTACTACTGTTGTTGTCAAAGTAGTAGTAACAGCAGTGAGCGACCCTAAAATTCGCAAGGTGATTTTATGGATAATAGCAGCTATTTTATCCCCAATTATTATAATTGTTGTTTTCGTTGTAATGCTGTTTTCACAAACCACCGAACAAGCAAATAGCATAGTTGAGTATGTGTTTAATGATGAAGTTTTATTTGAGAATTTTTCTATTTCAACCCAGTCAAACATCGTTAATATGCGTAATTGTTTCCTTGTTATAGAAGAAAATTACGCTGAACTTGCCTATGATTTAGACAGTGAAGTTGACATGGACTATGTAAAATCGCTATTCTGTGCTTTGTATTATGCCAAAGATTACACTGCAACTATCTACTGTGAAACCTTTATAGAGAATTTTATTAGCGACAATTCTGTGATAACGGATTTAAATATTGTCTATGAAAATATAGAAAATAACCATGGGATTTTAGTAACTGAAACAGATATTTCAAACGCTGAAAGCATCTATAACTTTGTTGTTTATGGCATATCAATTCCGTCAGCTGTTTTTGGAATTACAGGTTTTGCCGAACCAGTTACAGATTGGGAAAGCAGTGTGACTTCTGAATTTGGGTACAGATATCATCCAATAACTGGCGAATGGAGTGGGCATGGTGGCATAGACATTGGCAAACCTTACGGCACACCAATCTATGCAGTTTTGAGTGGAACAGTGTTAATTTCCACCTATAATTCAAGCTATGGAAACTACGTTATGATAGATCACGGAGATGGAATTATCACTGTATATGCCCACTGTTCAGCACTTTTAGTAGAAGTTGGTTGCACAGTTTTAACTGGGCAACAAATAGCAGAAGTCGGTTCAACAGGTTCAAGTACAGGAAACCACTTGCACTTTGAAGTAAGGGTGAATGGAGAAAAAGTCGAACCTAGAAATTATTTACCATAAAGAAAAAGGAGAATTTTATGAAAGAAAACAAAATAAAAATCGTTAAAATTGAACCCAATCAAAAGCCAGTTGTTAAAGAAATTGACAACAACTTAGACAGTTTACAAGCAGAAGTCGGTGGACTTATACAGTGTGTTTATCTTGACGATGGGAACGTTGCTGTGATTAATGACGAGGGAAAAATCAATGGTTCAGAGCCAAATAGATGGATTGCAGATGATATTATCTGCGGTCCATTTTTTGTTTGTGGCGATGACGGAGAAGATTTCACCTCGCTAAGTGAGCGAGATTTAGATAAATACAAAGAAGAATTCGACCAAGTTCCAGAGTTTACTGGAGAAGAACAAGAACTAGAACCACACATCGAAGTGTGGGGATTTAATTGGTAAGAGAGGATTTTTTATGAAAAAAACAAACATTATTATCCGCTATGATAGCGAAAAAATTGATGTCCTGAATTTCAATTTAGCAAAGAAAAATGGAAACATCCACACAGAACTTGAAGATGCAATCACAAATTTATATGAGAAAAATGTGCCAAAAGCTATGCAAGAATATTTGGAAGATAAGGCTTTAAGAGAACGAAAAACTGAAAAAATTAAGAAAGGAAATGTGGAAAATGGCACTAACTAATTACGAGCGTGAAACTATAATCAATCTAAATGAAGAAGATAAAACTGCCTCAATTTATACTTATAACGTGAAATTAATCAATAGAATTAACAAAAAAGTTCGTGAGTACCCAGACTTGTACAAGATTGTAAGAGTAGATCAGCATGGTGGAATTACTTGTGAAATGCCAAAAGATAAGCTGTCAATATGCCTTTTAGGCAAAATAAGTGACGAAGTGCGAGAGAAACGTTCTAATTTTGGCAAGCAAACAAAAAGTTTAGAAAATTATAGACGTTCAAAGCAAAAGGATAAAGAAAGTTCTAGCGTTTAACAAGGCTGATGACCCACTCGAAAGCAAACTACTAAATCGAATAGGGTAACCATACCACCCTAGAATTATAAAAGCAAAACCCAAGGCTGATGAGCCACGCAAAAAACCCAAACACGCACTAAAACAAAGGTTTTTAAAACAGCCGAACATTGCAAATAGGCTTAACCCAAAAAAATCAGAAATTATTACCCTTACGAAATGCCAACATTAGGACAAAAAACTAGCTGATAGAGTGGCATTTTTAGGGGTATATTTATGTGCAGGAGAAAGAAAGGTGCTGTAAACGCACCTTTCACTCACATCGGACGGCAGTGCCGACCGTTTTATGTCAGTAAACAAGCCGTTTTTAAGGAAATTACGAAAAATATAATTAGGTGCTGTAAATTAGGTTTTTTGCTGTGCTAGGTGCTGTAAAGTGAACTAAACCCAGTGATTAAGCCAAGAGTTAGGTGCTTTTTTAGGTGTCGTAGCAAAAAAAGGAGTATAAATGAAAGAAATTAACCGAGAAAATAAAGAAAGAATAGTGGTTTGGCTTAGACCAAACATCATAGAACGCATGAGAAATATCACCCAAAACGAAAACATGAAAAACGATACAGAGTTTGTTGAACAAGCAGTTGATTTTTATATTGGCTACCTAAACTCACAAACTGCAACAAATTATTTATCGGAAATGGTACAAGGTACAATTAAAGGAACTCTTCAAAGTACAGAAAATAAAACTGCAAACAATTTATTTCGATTAGCCGTTGAAGTTTCTGTAATGATGAACATTATGGCTTATGGGTTGGAAATTAGTGACGAGCAGTTGCGTAGTGTTCGTGCAAGATGTATTGAAGAAATAAAACGCAATAGTGGACGAGTTGCTCTTGAAGATGCAATCGAACATCAACGTAGTTAATCATGGCAAAATTAATTATAAAAAACAGTTATCTAAAATCAAAAAGCAAAACTCATGTTGGAAATTTGGTAAAATATATTTCCACAAGAGATGGTGTGCAAAAAGTTTTTGATGTAGGTAAAGCTGTTACAGAAAATCAAGAAAATTTAATTGATGATTTATTAAAGGAATTTCCAACTGCTAAAAATTCTTTTGAGTATGAAGATTATAAATTAAATCCAAATTCCAAAACTGCAAGTGATTTTATCGAAACCGCTATCGAACACAATCTTGACAGCATAGCTAAAAAAGAAAACTATGTTGGATATATTGCAAACCGACCTCAAGTAGAAAAACTTGCAGAGCATGGATTGTTTTCGAGTGCAGATGAAAATATCGATCTTAAAAAAGTTACAGATGAAATTGCAAATCATAAAGGAAATGTGTGGACTCCGATTATATCTCTAAAACGTGAAGATGCATCAAGAGTTGATTTCGAAGATTATGAATCTTGGAAGAATTTAATTTCAGCCAATGCCACAGAGTTTGCAAGAGCGATGAAAATTCACCCAGATAATTTTAGGTGGTACGCAGCGTTCCATCAAGCAGACTCGCATCCACACATTCACATGATTTGTTATAGCACAAACCCAAAAGAGGGATATTTAACAACCACTGGAATTGAAAAAATCAAATCAAAATTAATGAAAGATATTTTTAGCCAAGAATTAATTCCACTTTATCAAGAGAAAACTATTCGCCGAGATAAGTTAAAAACTGAATTTAAAACTGCGATTGAAAATTTACAAGAAAAAATGTCTAGTGGTAATTTAGATAACCCACAATTAGAACTTTTAATGTCAGCGTTAAAAGAAAAGTTAGATAACACCACTGGCAAGAAAGTTTATGGATATTTAAGACCGAACGCAAAAGAAATAGTCGATAAAATTGTAGATGAGCTTGAAAATATCCCAGAGATTAAAAATTGCTATGACTTATGGTGGGAAATTCAACAGGAGATTTATTCTAATTATCAAGATAAAATAATCGAGCCACTTCCACTCTCAAAGCAAAAAGAATTCAAATCAATAAAGAATATGATTATCTCCGAACTTTTAAAAGAAGATAATGTATTAAGTTTTGAAAATATGAATGTAAATGTACAAAATAAAAGCAATAATTTTGATTTTG
>JAWXUM010000120.1:0-4890 GCA_044432645.1 Clostridia bacterium
TATAAAAATCTTTGCACAACAACGGTTTTTTCATTTTCGTTAACACGATAGAACAGTGTATAATTTTTAATTTGTATAGAACGAAAACCTTGCTTAGACAGAAAATCGTCATTAACTAATTGATGTCGTGTTGGCATTTCAGAAAGACTATTAACATTTTCATCAATTAGGTCTAGTAGAGAATTAGCAGCATACGGATTTTGTAGTTCAAACGAAATATATTTAGCTGTTTCTAAAATGTCACGCTCTGCATTTTCTGTGATAATTATACTATACATCAGCGTTTATCTCGTTTCTGATACTTGCCATGGCATCTTTAAAAGGGCGAGTTTTGCCCTCTTGTTCGTCACGAAGTCCGTCTTCAAGCAAGGAATACAATTCGTATTTTCCACAAAGTTTTTCGTAAGTTTCTATACTCAAAACAGCTAAATCACCTTTGCCATTCTTAGTAATAAAAACAGGTTCGGAATATTTATGGCAAATTTCAGAAATTTGATTATAGTTATTTCTTAAATCCGCACTAGGTCTTATAGTTGGCATAGAATCACCTCATTAATTATTATAGTCAAATTATATCAAATTGTTGATATAAAATCAAGTTTATTTTGAAAGAAGGGAAAGATAATAGAAATAATAAATCAATTTACTGAATTAAATTCCATAGCAATATTAGTTTTTGTCTTTGTAGTTATGGTTGGACTACTAGCAGGTATAACCATAATTGCTAACCACTATTCTTTAAATGGAATTAAATCGAAAACTGTTGGTGACGGACAACATGGTGTTGCTAGGTTTGCGACTAAAAGTGAAACCAAGAAAATTTATAATCATATTCCATTCAATGTAAAAGAATGGCGAAATGCAAAAGGTAAACTAGAAAAACCATTGCCTCAAGGTTTAATTATTGGCTGTCAAGGTAGAAAAAACAATGTGACAGCTTTAGTTGATACAAACGATGTTCACTGCCTTATGATTGGTGCAAGTGGTGTTGGCAAAACAGCCTACTTTTTGTATCCAAATTTAGAGTATGCTTTTGCTAGTGGAATGTCAGTAGTAACAACTGACACCAAGGGAGATCTCGTGAAAAATTATGGAGCAATAGCAAAAGACGATTATGGTTACAATGTTTCTGTTCTTGATTTACGTAATCCAATGCGAAGTGATGGAAATAACTTGCTCCATTTAGTTAACAAGTATATGGATATATATTTAAAAGATAATAAAAATATATCAGCCAAAGCAAAAGCAGAAAAATATGCAAAGATTATAGCTAAAACCATAATAAACTCGTCTGGTGAAAGCCACGGAGAAAACTCGTACTTTTACGATAGTGCAGAAGGTCTACTCGCAGCAGTTATACTATTAGTTGCAGAATTTCTACCATCAACAGAAAGTTATGGTTATAAAAAAGAGCAAAGACATATAGTTTCTGTATTTAAATTAGTTCAAGATTTGCTCGAGCCTATCCCACCAGTAAAGGATCAGCCACCTAAAACACAGTTTCAAGTGCTAATGGAAAAACTACCCGATACGCACAAAGCCAAGTGGCTAAGTGGTGCAGCGCTTAACTCATCAGAGCAAGGAATGGCTTCTGTTTTGTCAACCGTGCTATCTAAGTTAAATACTTTTTTAGACACAGAACTTGAACAAATTTTATGCTTTGATACAGAAATTGATGCAGAAAAGTTCTGTAAAGAGAAGTCTGCTATATTTATTATACTTCCAGAAGAAGATAATACCAAATATTTTTTGGTAAGTTTGTTTCTTCAACAATTTTATCGTGAAATGCTAACTGTAGCAGATGAATGTGGTGGAAAGCTTCCAAATAGGGTTGTAATCTATGCAGACGAAATAGGCACAATTCCGACCATAGATAGTTTTGAAATGATGTTGTCAGCAGGCAGATCAAGGGGAATAACGATTGTTCCAATTATACAATCCTTTGCACAACTTCGAAAAAATTATGGGAACGATGGTGCAGAAATAATTGTCGATAACACGCAACTTACGATATTTGGTGGCTTTGCTCCCAACAGTAAAACAGCAGAAGAACTGTCCTCTGCACTTGGTACTAAAACGATACTAAGTGGTTCAGTTAGTCAAGGCAAGTCAGATCCAAGTCAGTCACTGCAAATGATGGAACGCTCATTACTCACAACAGATGAATTAAAATCTTTACCAAAGGGAAATTTTATTGTAATGAAAACTGGAACGCACCCAGTTAAGACAAAGCTTAAATTATTTTTAGATTGGGGTATTACTTTTGATAAGTCTTATATTAAATCTGAAAGAGAAAACAATGAAGTTTATTATGCTGACCGAAGATTTTTAGAGTCGAGTATACTAGAAAAATACCCACAAAAACAAAAAGATACACCGTCAAAAAGTAATAAAATGTTAAATGAGCAAGAAGAAGTAAAACAAAAAGCAAATCCAAATTATAAGGGGTGATTAATATTTGAGTTTATTCGGAGATTTATATAAACATGACGAACTACCATCACGAGCCAAAATAGTCTATATTTATCTAAAAGATAGAAGTAACAAAGAAAATAATTGCTGGCCAGCGATTAAAACTATTGCGAAAGATACTTCATTGTCTGTTTCAACAGTAAAACGAGCCATAGCTGACTTAGTTGGTTATGGCTTTCTTGCTAAAGAAAAACGATATAGGGATAACGGTTCGCTTACCTCAAATAATTATTTTTTGAAAAGATGATTATTACAAAATAAAACAATTCAGCCACCAAGGGGTAACTATACTCTTTAGTGGTCTGAGTTCCAGTTCATAGAGAGCCAACAAGAAAACCTAAATTTAATATATTTATTACAGAGAAGAAGAATAAATATGTAGCAAGTTGTTAAGTAATTGATAACTTACCTACTTTTTATAGCTATTAAACATCTTGTGTGATACACTCTTGTGCTTGACAGGAGGTGAGAATATGAATATTTTAGAAGAATTGTATCATGGAAACATTAATCCAAATACAAAAATATATACGCAGAACACAAGCTTTGCCAAAGCAATGGAAACATTATCTGACAATGAAGAAATGCTCATTAAATTGCTTGATGAAAAAGAGAAAAAGCTGTTCTTTGATTATGTTAATGCTCAAGCAACAGTGTCAGGAGAATCAAGTGTAGAAGATTTTATCATAGGATTTAAACTTGGTGCTAAAATTGCACTAGCTATGGTATCAGACGAAGATAGAATATTTAGAGATATAATTAAATAAGTTAAATTTATAAGACCACAGCCAATAAGTAAAAACTTGTCTGCTGTGGTCTTTTTGTTATATAAACAGAAGTAATGGTACAATTAAATATTAATAGAAAGAGAAAGGGATATACAAATGGACTATATTTTAAAACTTACGGAGTACAAAAGCTACCTAATTAACGAAGAAAAAAGCAAAAATACAATCGAGAAATATTTAAGGGATATTAAAAAATTCTTAGATTTTATCCCAGAAGAAATTGACATTGAAAAAAGAGTAATCTTAGATTTTAAAGAAAACTTAATCGAAAACTACAAAGCTACAAGCGTTAATTCAATCTTAGCAGCAGTAAATAGCTTTATGGATTGGCTCGGTTTGCCACAACTTAAAGTAAAACCAATTAAAATTCAGCGTGAAATATTCTCAAACCCAGAAAAAGAACTTACCCAAAGAGAATACGAAAGACTTATCAAAACTGCAGAAAAAGATGGAAACAGAAAATTATCACTTTTAATTCAAACAATTTGTTCGACTGGTATTCGTGTGTCTGAACTTAAATTTATAAATGTTCAAGCTGTTCACACTGGTAGAGCATTTGTATCTTGTAAAGGTAAAAAGAGAATTGTGTTTTTACCAAAAGAACTTTGTAGAGTTTTAAAAGGCTTTATGCGTGAGCAGAACATTAAAGATGGTTTTATTTTTAGAACAAAAACTGGCAAAGCCTTAGACCGTTCAAATATATGGAAAATGATGAAAAGACTTTGCAAAGATGCAAGAGTAAAACAAAGTAAAGTATTTCCACACAACCTTCGTCACTTATTTGCAAGAACTTACTATAAAATAGAAAAAGACATCAGCAGACTTGCCGACATCTTAGGACATTCAAATATTAATACAACTAGAATTTACACAATAGAAAGTGGAAACACCCACGCAAAACAAATTGAAAAAATGAAACTTGTTATTTAAAAATAGCGATACCACATAATTCCAATTATGTAGTATCACTAATTTAAACATTTATAAAACGCTTAATACATATTCAATTTTATATAAATACTATATTGAGATAAATTCACGAAAAGCTATAAATTTATCTTTACTAATAGGTAGTTCTTCATCGCCGATTAATGTAACAATATATCGTTTTAAAGATTTAACGAAATTTGCATTCACAACAAAACTTTTATGAATACGATAAAAATTCTCTGGTAAATTTTTTGAGGTTTCTGATAAAACACCTGGAATTCTTATTGTTTTATTTTTTGTGTGCAAGTAAGTGTTTTGTAAATCTGCCTTAAGATATAAAATTTCATTTTCTAAAAAATACATATATGCACCACTAACATCTCTAAATGAGAGCTTTTTGCTGTAATTATGTTCATCAATAGAGCTTAAATATTCCATAAAGTCTGTATTTTGTGCATTTTTTTCATTTTTGTTAGTAGATATAAGTGGTATATCTTGTGCATTAGAACCATGGACATGAGCCAGTTTTAACTCGTCACCGATATATTTCCAAGCTATTGTAAGTCTTGTATGGGTATTAATAATGGTGTCGTGTTCTGTTTTTGTTGCCAAATTAAACTTGGCACATACTATATAACAAGTTGTGCTTTTGTAAATTAAAGAGAATTCCTCGTTCATCATTAGGAATGGAACAGAGTTA
>JAWXUM010000121.1:0-4889 GCA_044432645.1 Clostridia bacterium
TCTCTTGAAGTTCTTCAACTTCTGGAGTAGTTTCAATTATTTCTGGAGCAACATAAAAGCTCTCTTGAAGTTCTTCGACTTCTGGAATAGTTTCAACTATTTCTGGAGCTTCATAAAAACTCTCTTGAGGTTCTTCGATTTCTGGAATAGTTTCAACTATTTCTGTAGCTTCATAAAAACTCTCTCGAGGTTCTTCAACTTCTGGAATAGTTTCAACTATTTCTGGAGCTTCATAAAAACTCTCTTGAGGTTCTTCGATTATCACAGGAGATTCAGCTGCAGGTTGTTCAACATCGGGGGTAGGGCTTTGCTGTACGTCAAAAGCAGGTGATTGACTGTAAATATCGTTTGAATGACTTTTAAATGGGGTGAACGTATCCTCACCATTTTGAATGTAATTTATGCTCGACGTATTTTGTGGATTTGGCTGGTATGTATTTGTTTGCTCTATGATTTGATGTTGTGAATTATTTGGATATATCTCGTTTTGTGCAACTGCAGGTTGAGTTGCTATTTCATTTGCATTTTTGTCGTTGCTTTGCAAGTTGGCTAGAGTGTTGGCTGTTACATTAGATCGCAATAACGTGTTTGTATTTTTGTATTCCAATTTTCGTGTTTCAACTTTAAATCCACAGAATCGACAAAAGTTACCGTCTGAAATTTCATGTCCACATTGCGTACAGAACATAATCTTATCCCTCACAATTTTATGTTTTAATTTTATTGCTTTTCCATTTTAATAAATAATTACAATTACTTGTAAAATTATACCATTATAAATATTTTTTGTCAATATATTTACATGAAAACACAATAGTTGATTGCGTTTATAGACATATTGTTTAATTGTAGATATTAATAGATAAAAAAACTTAAAATCGCAGACACATTGTTGACTTTTATTAGACAAAGAGTCAAATATGAAAGAAGGTAATCATTAGTTGTAAATACAATCAATTTATAGAGGGATGAAGATTTTACATAAATGCAATTGAAACGGATTATTAGGCTTTTACTGATATTGACATAGACAAAACACACCTTGTTAGATTTGATAGTGTTGACAATGCAAAAATAACAAATATAATATTTCAAGAACCAGCTGTTTTTGCTTGGCGTACAATCGCAAGCGATTTCAATCGACTTTGAGGTTTGTTTATGATATTATTTGCTTGTAAGGCAGATCTTTGATGTGGGAGATTATTTATGAAAGGTTTAATTGTATGAATTTAAATAAAGTGATATTAATGATATTAGAGCAATACTTTATTGTGCAAGATAAAAGGTTTATAAAACTGCTAACAATGCCATGGTGATGGCTTATTTTGAAATAGGCAAAGCCATTGTTGAAAAACAAGGTGTAAGCGAAAAGGCTGAATATGGATCTGAATTAATTAAATCTTTATCAGACGATTTAACCAAAGAATTTGGAAAGGGATTTAAAATTTCAAATCTTAAAGATATGAGGAAATTTTATTTAACTTTTCAAAAAAGCCACGCACTGCGTGGCGAATTGAGTTGGACACATTATCGACTTTTAATGCGTGTGGAAAATGAAAATGCAAGAAGTTTTTATGAAGATGAATGTATAAAATCTAATTGGAGTACAAGGCAATTAGAAAGACAAATCAATTCATTTTTCTATGAAAGATTGTTATCAAGCCAAAATAAGCAGATTGTATGTAACGAAATACTATCTTTAGAACCAACAGCAAAAGAAGCTCAAGATATTATACGTGACCCTTATGTTTTAGAATTTTTAGGACTGCCAGATCAAGCAAATTTTGCTGAAAAAGATCTGGAAGAAGCTTTAATTAACCATTTACAGAAGTTTTTGTTAGAACTTGGCAGAGGATTCTCTTTTGTAGCAAGGCAAAAAAGAATTACTTTTGATGGCAGACATTTTTATATTGATTTGCTTTTTTATAATTATATATTAAAATGCTTTGTTATTATTGATCTCAAAATTGGAGATTTGACTCATCAAGATATTGGTCAAATGCAAATGTATGTGAATTATTACGAAGCCGAAATGATGAATGATGGAGATAATCCACCTATTGGAATAGTTTTATGTGCAGATAAAAGCGAAAGTCTTGTTAAATATACTTTGCCAAAAAACAGCAATATTTATGCATCTAAATATAAATTGTATCTGCCAAGTGAAGATGAATTGAGAGTTGAATTAAATAAAGAATATACTCAGCTTGAAATAGAGGGAAATTTAAATAATGATTGTAGAGAATAAATATACATCCTAATTTTTGGTTAATAATATTATGTGCGGCGGTTGCTATTGGTGGAGGATTTATTTTTAACAACAAGATGAAAAAATAGTTTTATATTGTGAGCATAACCCAAACAATAAAACATCACCAAAAGCACTTCTTTCAAAAAAAGAGGTGCTTTTCCACGTACAAAAGAGCAAAAACCGAACATTCAACTACAAAACCGAACATTGAACCGTATTTTTAGTTGATTTTTTGCCGTACGTCGCTTCGCTTTCTCTGACGAGAATTTGAGTTTTACATAAAAAACAATAACCGATCGACAAACTGCCAAAGTAGAACGTCAGTCGGTTATTTGTTTATCTCATCAATTTTGATGTCATATAATTACAAATCATAATTTTTTTAATTGTGTTACTTTTTCATGTAATTCAATTTGTTTAGTTGCTATAATTGCCATTATCAAAGTATTGTATGTGGCATCGTACCATTCTTCTAACTCGGAATTATTATTTATATCTATGCAAAATTGCTTTGAATTTTTACCTTCTAAATTGTTATGTCGTATATTAAAGTTATTTAGATAAAACCCTAAATCATTTGCTATATTTGAATACCCATTATTGCTTAATGTCTTCGATTTTAGAATTGGTTCAATAAATTGTCCTAGTTGCAATAAAATACGTTTCTTTTCGGTTATATCACCTTTAAACAACACTCGGTTATATTCAATCAAATTTAAAGCAGTTTCTTCATCATGTATTTGTTCTACTGCTTCAGAAATCGAAGCATCCTTTGAAACGATATATACGAAGCTATCTTTTACTAAAAATTCGCAATTTATCGATTCTACAATATAATCAATGGACTCCTCAATATTTTCTTTTATATAGTAGAAAGGATAACTTAAATCTGCAAAAGAAAGCATAGTTTTTAGAGTTTCACATAATAAAATTAAATCTTCTAACGAAACCGAAAAAAATTTTAGGCTCAGAGTATTTAGACTATGATTTAGTAATTGCATTACCAAATGGTAGACCATGCGAAGGTCGAATAATTGAAAAAGATTTCTTAAAACTAAGGGAAGATTTAAATCTGCCTAAAGTTGTTTTTCATTCACTAAGACATTCTAGCACTACTTATAAGCTAAAGCTTAACCATGGCGATTTAAAAGCTACTCAAGGAGATACAGGTCATGCAGAGATTGATATGATTACCAAAGTGTATGCACATATCTTAGATGAGGACCGAAAAATAAATGCTCAAAAATTTGAATCAGCATTTTATACCAAAACCGACCTTAGCCAAGCCAAAATAATCCGAACCAGTTTTTTATTGCCTTTTTGCACTACCTAGCGTCGCCCAGCCAGTTCGTAAGGCGATAGCATTACTTCGCCGTCTTGCCTAGCTATGCAGCGCAAAAAGACAATAAAAAATCTGCGACCTAAAATTCACAAAATTTTGCTTTAGGCAAGGCAGACGACGACGGCAAACGGGCGTTTTCCTAGGAGGATAACGAAGCATTAAGTGAAATTTTGTGGATTTTAGGCTGGTTCGGATTACTTTGGCTTGGCTAGGGACATTGAAGTTCCTCAAGAAAGCTCACAAACCGAAAATATCAACGTTGAACAGCTTGTTGAACAGCTAACAAGTTCACCTGAACTGCTAGCCAAACTTTCGAGCTTAATATCACAGCAAGCCAAGACATTATAACATCGAGTCAGTTTTTTATTAGCTTTTTGCACCACCTAGCTTCGTTAATCCACTTCGTAAGGCGTGAGCATTACTTCAGTGTATTGCCTAGCTATGCAGCGCAAAAAGATAATAAAAAATCTGCGACCTAAAATCAATAATTTTTATTACATAACAAGGCAGACGAAGAAAGCAATCGCACGATTGGTGATGAGGATAACGAAGTTAGGTGATGAAAATTATTGATTTTAGGCTGGCTCGATGATATAATGACTTGGCTAAGTGAATGAACCGCAAGATACGAATCCTTGCTAAACGTCCTCTTAGCAAAAAGCACTAATTTCTTAGCAGTTTTTTGTAAACAGTACGTATCCAATTAGCAAGCAAACTCTTTTAAAAGGTAATAATCAATTTGAAAAATTTCAAATAAAGCAATTTCACAAAAGAGTTAAATGG
This sequence comes from Clostridia bacterium, assembly GCA_044432645.1. GTDB lineage: Bacteria > Bacillota > Clostridia > Oscillospirales > Acutalibacteraceae > SIG603. The sequence goes on from JAWXUM010000121.1 coordinate 4,377, forward strand.
GCAAGAAAAAAGCCAAAACCCTAGTGCCTTGTAAGTCTTAAAATTTCGCAATAGTTATCGAGATATTTTTGTTTAAACCAAGACGGAGGAGTGAGCAATACTCTCGTATTGCGATTGACGACAACGCAGGTTTAGGCAAAAATAGCCGATAAATATGTGAAATTTTAAGGCTTACAAGGCACTTAATAAGGCTTTGGCTGGCACCCCATACAAGGATCGAACTTGTAATTGACCCTTAGGAGGGGTCTGTTATATCCATTTAACTAATGAGGCATATATTGAATTTTACGTTTATAAGTATGATTTTGGATACGAACGAGGGCACGATTAGGAGGAACTTGTTATTTTGCGAAGCAAAACAAGGTTCTCGTTACGGTCAAAATCTTTGATTTTGGGCACCGTAGAGGTTCTTATATCCATTTAACTACAGAGGCATATATTAAATTTTTTGATGTTATTTATTATAGTGTAGGGGCGAGCTGTGCTCGCCAGAAAATTACATCAAACTTACTG
>JAWXUM010000122.1:0-4875 GCA_044432645.1 Clostridia bacterium
AAGTGATTTGTATAATGAGTTTGCAATTATAGTTTTTAGAATTTTCTTGTCAACAATTATTTTATGTTGTGTTCAAAAAGCGTCTAGTATTTTCTTGCAAGCACTTGGAAAACCTGTGTTGTCATTAGGGATGTCTTTGCTTCGTGATTTTGCTTTGCTTGTACCACTAATTATTCTTCTTCCATATTTTTATGGCTTAACAGGTACACTTTACTCTGCTCCTATTGCAGATGTAATAGCTTTGATTGTTGTTATATTTGTAATGAAAAAAGTTTTGGGAGAACTAAAAACAAACGAAGAACAGCTAGTAAAAACAGATAATCATGCATTAGTACCAAAAGGAGAACCACTTGCAAATATGACTATCACAATTAATAGACAGTTTAGCAGTGGTGGACGTGAAGTAGGCAAAAGACTTGCAGATGCTTTGAATATTGCTTATTACGATAAAGAATTGCTTAATGCTATGGTTGAAAAAAGCGGATTTAGTCAAGATTTTGTAAGCGAATTTGACGAGTCTACTATTAAAAATTATAATTTTACCTTTAGCCAAGCATTTACTACTTATAATAATTCTCCTATGACAGAACTACTTCATGTGCAGTCTGAAACCTTAATGCAAATTGCTCTAAAAGAAAGTGCTGTTATTATTGGCAGATGTGCAGATTATATTTTAAGGGATAAAAAGCCGTTTAAGGTGTTTATATATTCTTCCGACATGGATGTGCGTATTAAACGTTGCTATGATAAAGTGCCAGAAGATGTAGGTGTTAAATCTGAACAGGAAATGAAAGAAAATATAAAAAATATAGATAAAAAACGTTCTAGGTATTATGAGGATTATACCGATCAAAAATGGATAGATATGAGTCATTATAATCTTTGTATAGATACTTCAAAAATTGGTGTTAAAGCCGCTGTTGAGCTTATTATAAAAGCACTAAATGACATTGAAACTGTATCTTAATTTCTTATAAACATCTAAATAAAAGTGCTCAAACCGATTTACTGGTTTGAGCACTTTTTATTCTAATGCTAAAATATCTTTATTGTTTTACGCTAATATTTATTATGCACTTTCTTCAAATTGGCTATTGTAAAGTTCAGCATAAAAACCCTTTTTATCTAAAAGTTCATTATGACTTCCACTCTCTATAATATTTCCATCTTTCATAACCAAAATTACATCTGCATTTTTAATAGTGGATAATCTGTGAGCGATGATAAATGAAGTTTTACCTTGTGATAATTTATCCATCGCCTTTCCAATTAACAGCTCTGTTCTTGTATCAACCGAGCTTGTAGCTTCGTCTAAAATAATCAGCTCGGATTTTTTAACCATAGCACGAGCAATTGTGAGTAATTGCTTTTCACCTGTTGACAAAGTAGCATTGCTCATAATGGTGCTATATCCTTTTGGCATTGTCTTAATAGTGTGATGAATACCAACAGACTTGCATGCCTCAATAATTTCATCTTCGGAAACATCTTGATTATACGCAATGTTTTCCATGATACTACCTTCAAACATCCAAGTATCCTGTAAAACCATTGAGAAGGCATTGTGTAAACTTTCCCTTGTTATCGAGCTAATTGGAATGCCATCAATGGCAATTTCACCACTACTAACTTCATAGAAACGCATAAGCAGATTCACCATTGTTGTTTTGCCTGCACCTGTAGGCCCTACAATTGCAACTTTCTCACCAGACTTTATCTCTGCGCTAAAGTCTGTGATAATCATTTTTTCTGGTTTATATCCAAATGCTACATTTTTAAAGCTAACATCACCTTTAATATTTTTAATATTTACAGTGTGATTTGTTTCTTGTGAAAGTTCTTTTTCTTCTAAAAATTCAAACACACGTTCACTTGCAGCAGCGGCTGATTGTAGTGTAGTAAGTGATTGTCCAAGTGTTGCAAGTGGTTGAGTAAATATGCGAATATATAGCATAAATGCCACGATTACGCCAAAGGAAATGCTTCCGTTAATTACCAATAATGCACCAACAATACACACAACAACATACGCAAAATCGCCTGTGAAGTTCATAATAGGCATCATCATACCTGATAAAAATTGTGCTTTCCATGCAGATTGATATAATTTTTCGTTTTTTTCTTTAAAATGTTTTTCGGCGAATTTTTCTTTATTATATGCTTTGATAATCGAATGTCCTGTGTAAGTTTCTTCAACGTGACCGTTTAAGTCACCGAGTCTTCCTTGTTGCTGAATAAAATATCTTTGTGATTTGCTAATAATAATTGCCATAAGTGAAAATCCAAGTAATGTAGAAACCAAACCAGATAGTCCCATAACCCAGTTTGTGTATAGCATAAGGATTAATGCTCCACTAAAGTTTAAAACACCACTGATAATTGTTGACATACTTTGGTTTAAACTTGTGCCAATTGTGTCAATGTCATTTACGAAACGACTCAATGTGTCGCCATAAGAGTTACCATCAAAATAAGCAAGTGGTAAACGGTTTATTTTACTTGTCATTTCAGTACGCAGTTTTTTACAAATTTTTTGAGAAACAACTGCCATAATACCACCTTGTAGGTATCCAAAAACAAGGCTTAATCCATAAAAAATAGCTAGTAAAATACCAATGCTTGAAACTGCTTCTAAATCAACACCTTCAGACATTCCTGCTAAAATCAGATTTGAAATTTCAGATACCCTACTTGGACCCATAAGGGATAATATAGATGATGAGATTGCAAGGACAACGGCAATCACCATAAAGACTGCGTGTCTTCCGCAATATGCAAATAATTTTTTAAGGCTACCTGCAAAATCTTTTGCTTTATCTCCAGGTCTTCCACCACCAGGAGGCCCTCCTGGACCACCTAAGTTTGGCCCCGCACTTTGTGTTTTAGTTTCTTGATTAGGCATGGTTTAATTCCTCCTTAGAAAGTTGAGATTCTGCAATTTCACGATAAAGTTCATTATTAGCTAATAAATCTTTATGCTTTCCAATTCCAGCTATTCGACCTTGGTCTATTACAATAATTTGGTCAGCATCTTTAACTGTGCTAATTCTTTGTGCTACAAATAATTTAGTTGAGCCTTCAGTTTCCGTTCTAAGTTTTTCTCTAAGTACTCTATCCGTTCTATAATCAAGTGCTGAGAAACAGTCGTCGAAAATATATATTTCAGCATTTTTATATAAAGCACGTGCAATTGAAACTCTTTGTTTTTGTCCACCTGAAAGATTAAGCCCACCTTGAGATACTTTGCCAGCAAATCCGATTTTATCTACGAAATCTTTCGCTTGAGCTATTTCTACAGCTTTATTTATTCTATCTGTTGATATATTTTCTTCTATACCAAAAGCAATATTTGAAGTGATATCCCCATTAAACAATACAGCAGTTTGAGAAACATAACCAAGTTTTTCACGCAGTGCGTGCTGTGTATATTCTTTAACATTAATGCCATCAATCAAAATTTCGCCTTTTGTAACGTCGTAATTACGCAAAACAAGTTTAGTAATTGTGCTTTTACCACTGCCTGTAGCACCAATAAAGGCTGTTGTTTCACCTCTTTTTACCTTAAATGAAACATTTTCCAATACATTTTCATCGCTTTCACCATAAGAGAATGATACATTTTTAAATTCAATGGCTATTGGGAAAGCAGTATTTCCATTATTTTTTCTACCATCATGAATTTTGTTATTAAAAGTAATGACTTCATCTATACGAGAAAGTGCAACAAGTGTACGAGGCATCATCATAAAAATTGTTGTAAGTACCATAAATGATAAAATAATCATAATAGAATAAGATGAGAAAACAACCATATCAGAAAAAATAGTAAGTGCCGCTTCAGGACTACCTGATGAACTAATTAAAGCTGCACCAACCCAGTAAACTGCAAGTGTAATTCCTGACATTAAACTTGATAAAAACGGACTTAAAAATGCCATTGTAGCATTTACGAATGAATTTGTTTTTGCTACATCTTGGTTTGTTGTTTCAAATTTATCTTCATGATAACTTTCTGCGTTGTATGCACGCACAACTCTAACTCCTGTTAAGTGTTCATTGGTAACAGTGTTAAGTCTATCAATTATCTTTTGTAATCTTTTTGATTTTGGAACTGTTAGTGTCAAAAGAATTGATATGACACACAAAAATGTAACTGCTGCAATAATTGTAATTAAAGAAAACGATGGGTTGTTGGTGGAAATTTTGCTAATTGCAAATATGCACATAAATGGCGCTCTAATAAATATTACAAAACCCATACAAAGAGTAGTTTGAATTTGGGTAATATCATTTGTTGTACGTGTTATCAAACTTGCAGTTGAAAAATTAGTAATATCTGCCATAGAAAATGAGTTTACTTTTGTATAAACATCGTTTCTCATTCTCATACATATTTTGGTTGCTGCTTTTGCTGCACAAAATCCTGTTAAAAATGTAATTGCTAAACTGGCTAATGAACAAAGCAGCATGTAACCACCGACAGTTAAAATTTCTGTCATCGCACTGCCCTCGGTTTGGACTAAGGTTGTAACCTGGCTCATGTATTCGGGAATTTTCAAATCCAACAACACTTGAACGATTACAAAAGCAATGGTTATCCCCAAAAGAATCCATTCTTTTTTTGTAAAACTTTTAAATACTCTAGACATTTTGTTCTCCTAACTTGTTAATTGGTTATCTTGATAAGTAAAGCAAACAGTGTTTGTTTTTCTTCTTCTGTAAGCTTTTCAAACAATTCGTTCTCAAGCTCATCCATACATTTGGCAGTAGCTTCGACACAAGATTTTCCAAGCTCTGTTAACTCAAGTAATTTTATTCTTTTATCCGTATTAGCAGTAAATGTTTTCACAAAGCCTCGAGCCTCAAGACGTGAAA
>JAWXUM010000123.1:0-4867 GCA_044432645.1 Clostridia bacterium
CTGAGCACCATCACCTAATAATTCTTCGAATCTTGGTGTATCTACTGGGGTTGATATTATCAATATATCTCTAATACCTGCCAACATAAGTGTTGACAAAGGATAATATATCATTGGTTTATCATATATTGGCAATAACTGCTTTGATGTTACTTTTGTTAGTGGGTAAAGTCGTGTTCCAGACCCTCCAGCTAGTATTATCCCTTTCATATTGCACCTCTTTATAAATTAACCATCTGTTCCAATTGGCTCAACTTTTCTTGTTGAACAGATGTTATGTTTGTTCTTGATTTTTGGTATTTTAGCCATTGCATTAAGTTTGAGTTTTCTCTGTAATTTGGAAATCGGTTATTTATTTTTACCATTCCGTACAATTTGTTGTAATTCTTTTCCCATTCATCTTCGAATTTAACTTCTTTTGAGTTTCTGAAATCGAAGTTTATTTCACATAACTTTTTATATTGCTCAGGTTTTAATTGATTTTTTTCATACTTTCTACGAATCCTTGTACACCAAGCACCTAGATTAAAATTCTCAAATTGAACTCGTGTATCTGGGTATTCTTTAAATTCTTTTAAATATTTTTGCAAGAGTAATATATTTTCTGCAAAGGCTCTGTCATCTCTGTTTCCAAAAATCACACCTAGTTCTTCTAGTTTTTTCTTGCGATAAGAGAGCAGTCTACCATTTCTCTCTCGTCTTAACTCATTGTAAAGCCACAATCCTACCGCTTCTTTTTTCTCTGGAAACTTTCCGTTTTCAGCAATATATTTTTGTAACTCCTCGGCTCTTATGTTCCACATTCTATCAAAGTGGCTATTGTAAAAGTCAACACCTAGGTCGGTTAATAATTTTTCTTTATATTCATCTAATTTATCTTTTGATTTAGCCTTTACTTGTCCACTTACCCAACTTCTTATCTGTGGATTTTCTACTGTTTTTGGAATGCGAGAATTTATTGTTACAAAATCTTTTAAATCAGAGTAATTTTTCAGCCAATTATCCTCTAACGCATCCCACGAAAAATTAATTTCATTAAGCTTATCAATGCGTTCTTGTGATAAAATCCCTTGTTTTCTATTTTGTCGCTGTGTAGAAATCCATTCAGTTATATTGATTCCATTCATAATAGTATTTCTTTTAATGTTATGAACACCTTGATTTTTAACCATTTCATAAGTTTTATTCCAAGAAACATCTATATGATTTTCCCAACACATACCGATTTCTTCTAATTGTTTTATACGTGCATCAGTGAGTGTTATCTCATTACATCGTTTTGCATATCTTTGATTTCTAATCCACAAACCTAATGTATAACCCTCACTAGTTCTGAATTTTGCTGGTACATCTAAATGATTATTTGTTTCATAAAAACGTTTTGCAATTTTGTACATTTCATCCCATGGTGTTTTCAAACTTTCACTTAACTGATTGAATAGACTTACACACTCTTTGACTTCTTCAAAAATCTCAAATTGCTCTGTAACAATATCTTCTGACTCGCCATTATTGTTAAAATATACAACGGCATCCTTCATCTCTTTTTCGATTGCTCCAACGGAGTATAAATTTTCAAAGTTGTTTACAATATCGAAAATAACAGGTGATTTTTTCTTAGATGCTGACAATGCTCTACCAATTTGCTGTTTGTAAATAATTGGAGAAATTGTAGGGCGAAGTAACACGACACCATCCAAACCAGATATATGTACCCCTTCATTAAGTTGATTGATACTGAACAGCAATTTTAAATGTTGGCTGTTATCTTCTTTGAAATCTTTCAAATTTTCATCTGTTTCACTGTCGTAAGAGTACATTGTGTACACGTGAGGTTCTTTATCAATTTTAGAAAACCATTTTTTCGACTTTTTAACCATGGTATCTAAATGTTCTTTATTTGCACAGAAAATAATATATTTTCCTGTTTTATTCTCTATATGTTTTTCGAAGACTTCATCAAGACCCTCAGCTTTTTCAAGAGTTCTTCTCAAAGCTTCAAGCAATTGTTCTGCTCCATCTCTATCAAAAAATTGCTTTTTATTTTTGATTTTATTCTCATATTTTTTCAACTGACTTTTATACGAAAATAAAGCTGTGACATATTTCGGAGCTGGTAAAATTCCTCGAACTATCGCTTCGCCTAATGTCATTTCTGATGCTACATTTCCATCGAAAAGCTCATCTGCCATATTTCTTTGATTATCTAAATATCTAATGTGAGTTGCAGACAATCCAATTAAATACGCTTCCTTATATATAGAAAGCAAACGTTCGACACCTTGACCCCATATTTCAGCACCACATCTATGAAATTCATCCAAAATTATATAATCAGCTTTAATTTTTGAAAGTTGCTCATCGTTCATTAACATTAATTTTGAATAAGTGTAGAACTTAATATTTTTAGGACTATCAACACCTGATTTTTCTAAGTTTTCTATCTGTGTTTTAAAAATATATTCACTTGGCGATAGCCAACAAATTGTTTTATCGGGATTATCCTCACAAAACTTAAAGCCTATGAAAGATTTTCCTGTGCCTGTAGGGTGTATAATTGCTAAATTCTTTTCTTTTTTAAATAGTGAAACAGCTTTTTCGTATGCTTCTCTATTATGTTTAAATAAGTCAATCACTGTTTCACCCCTTTTCTAAAGTTCAATTATTTTGCTTAATTTATCTTGATTTTTAATTGATAAAACACCATCTTTTAGCTTTTTGCATTCTCTTGAATACCACACATACAAACTACTTTCGGTTTTGCTTGTTGGTCTTTTTTCGTATTTATTTACGAAGTTTAGGTAACCTGTGTAGTTTTTTTCAAATGATAAATCTTTACGGATTTCTCCTGCTGTTCTAAAATCAAAATTGATTTTATTTAGCATTTCAATTTGTTCAGCAGATAATTTATTTTTACTATAATCTGCTTTTATACGCTCACACCATAAGCCTAAATTAAAATTGTTATAGACCGTTTTTGTGTTTGGCATTTGCTTGTTTAAACTCAAATATTCTACTAATAATTCATAATTTTGCTTAAATATCAGCTCGAATTTATCGCCGAATACAACACCCAAATCTTCTAATAAACTTTGTTGTTCTTCCGATAATTTACCATTTCGATATTTTTTGCGTTGCTCACAAAGCCATGAGCCTATTTTTTTATCTTCATGAACATCTTCAAACTGTGGCAAGTTTTCGTTACTTTCTAAAAAGTTAGTCAAGCACTCGTAATTGTCTTGCCAAGCTTGTTCGATTTTGCTCATTTTCAAATTAACTCCAAGTTCTTCAAGCATTTTTATTTGCTCGTTTTTTAAATAACCTTTTGCAAAATCTCGTCTTTGGGTATTAAGCCACACAACAAAACTTTTGTTATCTGCCGAATTTGGAAGTCTATCATTATCATTTTTAAATGATTCAATCAATTTATATCGGTTGTACCACGCATCATTTTGTGGTGTCCAAACGAATTCAATTTCATCTAGTTTTTTCTCTCTATATGGGAGTAGCACACCATTCTTTTTTTGAACACGTTGCATACTGCACCATTTGCCAATGTTAAAATCATATTGAGTATCAAATTGAGTTGGAAATCTATTATTTTCTTTGATAAAATCTTTTAAACATGAAAAGTTTTGTTCCCAGTTTTCCTCGAAAATTTGATTAATTTCATTAAGCTCTTTTTGTATATCTAAGATATAATCATGTATTTCAAAATCAATATCAGAATTTTGCTCGTAAGCTTCGTTCCTAATTTGATATAATAAATCTTCGTTTGCATTGCCTGAATTTGCGTTGTTAAAATTATTAACCAAGTCGAAAATTACAGGTTTTTTATTAGTTTTTGTACAAGACAATACTCGTCCAAGTTGCTGGTAGTACACATTCATCGAAAGCGTACTTCTAAAGAACACGGCACCAGAGGTATTAGGGATATGTAACCCTTCATTTACCATATCGACAGCGAACAATAGTTTTATTGCATCACTGTCATCTTTTCCAAAAAGTTTCAACTGTTCTCTTGAATTGTAAATGTTCGACAAAACCTTATATTTATGAACTTCTGTATTAATTTCTGAAAACCAATTGTCGCTTTCTTTCATAAGTTCATTCAGTTTTTCTTCACCACTACAGAAGACAATGTACTTACCATTTGTTTCTTTAATGTGCTTTTTGAATATATTTTTAAGCTCAAAATCCTTTTCAGAAAGCATTGATTTTGCTTTCCTAATTTTATTAGCTAGTCGGTATTTTAAGTTTTCATTGCCCTGTCTATCAAGGCGATTTTCCATTTCATCAAGTTCACCTAAAAGTGAATAATAAGAGGCTACATACAAAGGTGCTGGCAAAATCTTCCCAGCGATTGCTTCGGAGATTGTCATTTTATCCACACAATTTCCGTCAAATAATTCCTCACCCATGTGTCTTCCAGAGTCCAAATATCTAATTGGAGTTGCTGATGTTCCTAAAATTTTGCTATCTTTGTGTGTGTTCATTAGAGTTTTAATTCCACGACCCCATTCGGTCGCACCACATCTATGAAACTCGTCAATTACTATAAACTGTGCATGAATGTTAGCAATATCATCTTCATCCATTAAGGAAAGCTTTGAAAAAGTTATATATTCCACGTTTTCAAGTTCGATATTTGCTTCTTCTTGATAAGTTTTGAACTGATTAAAAATATAGACCGACGGCGAAACTATTAATGATTTTACATGTGGATGTTCTTCTATGAATTTAAGGAAAATGAAACTTTTTCCACTGCCAGTAGGTCGGGTGATGTAGAATACATTATGAATTTTCATGCTATCAAGCATTTTGTTATACGTCTTTTGGTTATGAGGGTACAACTCAATAGACATAT
>JAWXUM010000124.1:0-4702 GCA_044432645.1 Clostridia bacterium
AAGGACAAACTTCACCACACGGACAGTGGTCTGCTTTACACTTACTCATATTTTTCTTACCTCCTCATATTTTTGTGCGATATTGACTATAAATTTTAAATGTGTTATTATTATACCAACTAATAATAACAAAGTCAATCAGAAAAACTTATTGAAGGAGAACTATTATGAAAAATTTAGAAAACGTGAGCAAATTATTCCAAGATCAAGAAAGCACAAAGGTTATTAGCACGGTATCAAAAGACGGAGAGCTTCACTCAATTGTTGCAGGTAGTATTATGGTTTTAGACAATGATACAATGGCAGTTGCAGAAGTTTTCATGAACACAACTAGAGCAAATTTAACAGAAAATGATAAGGCATCTTTGCTTGCTGTTAAAGCGATGGAATCATATTTAGTAAATGCAACAGTGCAAAAACGTCACACTGATGGTGCATTATTCGATGCTATTGCTGAAAATTTTGCTAAAATGAATATGCAAATAAAAGCTGTATGGACATTTACTGTTGACAAAATTTATGATGAGAGCGCAGGACCAAATGGTGGTAAACAAATTTTTTAAAAGTTAAGATTAAATAGGAGAATTTATTATGAAATCAAAAGTAGTTTATTATACAAAGTCTGGAAATACTAAAAAAATTGCAGATGCTATTGCTTGCGAAATAGGGTGTAAATCAGAAGATTTAAACACTCAAATAAATGAAAATGTAGAAGTTTTATTTCTAGGTGCATCAGTATATAAATTTGGTATTGATAAAAAAGTAATCGAGTTTATTGACAAAATCAATCCTAAAATGGTTGGCGAAGTTGTAATTTTTTCAACGTCAGCTATGTCGGACACTGGATACCTAAAACTATTAAAAATACTAAATGCAAAAGGTTTTAAAGTGTCCGATAAACACTTCTATTGTAGAGGTAAGTTTATGCTTGCAAATAAAAACAGACCAAATCAAGATGATATAAATAATGCTCGTGCATTTGCTAGAAAAATATGAAACGCTTAAAAGTAATTGCTTGTGAAATTGCTTTTCGAGAACTTTGTTTTTGTGCTAGTATGTCAAACAATATTATCAATTTTAGCTTTATGACAAAAGGCCTTCATGATAAGGGTGCGCAAAAAATGCGAGAGGTTTTACAAAGCGAAAAACAAAAATTGGAAACCTATCGAAATTTCAGGTGATAACTCTTTATTAATGAAATTTTTAAACGGTGATTGGAATGAAAACGATTTTACCGTAATTCCACCTAATCATAAAATTATTGCAACGAATGACAACAATATAATCGGTTATTAATATTTAAGGACAGAAATAGCTTAATTATGGAATTTAATAATATAGAAACTCACACATTGCAATTTTGTGTGAGTTTTAATTTTATGCTAAAAATACAACTCAATATATTAATTAGCATTAGTTTGATATGAATTCACGGAACGCTATGAATTTATCTTTACTAATAGGAAGTTCTTCGTCGCTTACTAAAGTAACTATATATCGCTTTAGAGATTTGACTAGATTTGCGTTTACAACAAAACTTTTATGAATACGATAAAAATTCTCTGGTAAGTGTTTGGAGGTTTCCGATAAAACACCTGGAATTCTTATCGTTTTATTTTTTGTGTGCAGGTAAGTGTTTTGCAAATCTGCTTTAAGATATAAAATTTCATTTTCCAAAAAATACATGTAAGCGCCAGTAACATCTCTAAATGATAGCTTTTTGCTGTAATCGTGCTTACCTACAGTGGTTAAATACTGCATAAAATCGGTATTTTGTGTATTATTATCACTTTTATTTGTAGGTATAAGTGGTATATCTTGTGCGTTAGAACCATGTACATGGGCGATTTTTAAATCGTCACCAATATACTTCCAAACGATTGTAAGCCTTGTGTGAGTGTTAATAACAGTGCCGTGTTCTGTTTTTGTTGCTAAGTTAAACTTGGCAGATACTATATAACAAGTTACACTTTTGTAAATTAAAGAGAATTCCTCGTTCATCATTACAAAAGGAACTGAATTGAATTCTGATTGTGTGATACTTAAAAATTCTTCTAAGCTAGTGGTGTATTGAAAGTCAAAAGCACCAATCCACATAAAATCATCGGCTATATATTTAAGATTATCGCCAATAGTTCTGTTGTAAAAACATTGCATAAGTTCTTTGCTAAGGTTAATGATTTCTTGCTCGGGTATAAGTTTTTTTCGCATAATTGTTTCCTTTGTTTAGATATTTTGCTGTGAACAGTTAAAAATTACTATTAATTCGCCCAAAAGCGAAAAATATAAATAATCATTGACAATCTGATTTTACAGGAGTATAATTAACATATATATCACTATAGTAAAGTGTAAAAATATACATAAATTTAGATAAATTTTCCTGTTAAAAGGATTATTATAACATAGTCTATTAGTTCATACAATAGAAAAAACGATATTATTGTATTTTTTTATGAATATATGCAAATAATGAATATTCGGTAAGGAGCATAATTTGAAGATAGGTAAATTTATATATAATGCAATATCGGCGCTTATTCTAATAATTTTTGCCACCATAGCTGTTTTGTTGGTTGGCGTTAAATTAATTGGATTTACTCCATACGCTGTATTATCGGGTAGTATGGAACCACTATACGAAACAGGTTCGGTTGTTTATGTAAAGGAAGTGCAATCTGAAAGTATAACTGTAGGCGATACTATTACATTTTATATGACAGACAGCACCACAGTTGTAACCCACCAAGTTGTAGAGATTGACAATGAAAACGGATATTACTACACACAAGGCTTAGCTAACGACACAGCAGACAGCACACCAGTAACCACCGACAGAATAATAGGTAAAGTTGTGTTTGGTATTCCTTATTTAGGGTATATATCAGACTATGTTACATCACCACCGTGGATATATATAATTATCGCCGTAATGCTTATATGGATAATTATAGTTTATATGGTGGATATATCCAAAAAAGAGGAAAAAGAAGAAAAAAAACAAAAGCCAAAATCGAAAAACAGGTTTAAATAGCCGTATGGAGCGAAAATTGGTCGTTCCGAAAAACAACCAAGGTTTTAAGGGGTTATTACCCTATTAAATAAAAAAATTAGAAAAGCGAGGAAAGAAATGATGAAAAAATATTTAAAACCTATGATTGCATTAGTTCTAGTTGCTTCACTAGCAATTGGTGGAACTATTGCATACCTAACAGACGAAACAGATGAAGTAACAAACACATTCACAACTGGTACTGACGTTATTGATTTAACATTAGCAGAAACTACTAGTGATTCTTTCAGTATCAATCCAGCTGGTTCTGAAGCTAAAGACCCAACAGCTACATTAGTAACAGGTTCAGTAGATTCTTACATCTATATTGATGTAATAGAGTACTTACCATCTGGTTTATTAGATGCTGATGGTGATACTGCAACATTTGCTGACTATGTTACATATGCAGTAACAAGTGATTGGGAATTAATCGCAACAGTAACAGATTCATCTACTGGAGCAATCACTAAAACTTATGTTTATACAGCAGGCACAAACACACCAACTGTAGTAAGTGCAACAGAAAGTGATAAAGCTATTGCAATTTTAACAGATAGTATTACTGAAACTGAAACTAACTTATTGGGTTCTGTTTCATACCCAGCAACAATCACAAATGCAATGTTAACATCTCTAGATAACCTTGATGAAGAAGATGATGATATAACACTTTCATTCGTAGCATATGCTGTTCAAGCTGAAAACCTTGAAGCAACAGATGCAAACGGTCAATTTGCTTCATATTTTAGCAAAACATTAACAATAGCTTAATCCCAACCCCATTTATCGAGGAACTACTTCTTGTAGGGACGCCCCTTGCGGGTGTCCGTGCCTCGTAAAACTACAAACAAATTATATTATCGTTTGTTTGTAAAATGTTCATGATAATAACCCTTAAAACACCATAGGATTTATCCTATAAAAATAAACCGTAGGGGCGAGCTGTGCTCGTCCGAGAGTAAAGCGTTAATTTTATTGTAGGGAACGCATCGTATGCGTTCCGTGAAAAAAGTACAACTTCCCTTGGTACGCATACGATGCGTACCCTACCCAAATGATTAAGCGTACCCTACCCAAATGATTAAGCATACCCTACCCAAAGGCTTAAGTTCGTGACGCTAGTTCGAAAAACACGAAAAAACCAAAAAAACAAACTAAAATACAAACAACACAAAGAAAGGTGGTGTGGTAATGCAAAAGAAAAAACTTTACGCTTGTATCGCTTGCATAGCGTTACTTGTGGGTACTGTAGCGTACCAAACTTTTGCCTATTTTACAACCGAAAGTACCACAACAAATGTAATCTCAACAGGTTACGTGGACATGGAGCTTTACGAGGAAATTACGGCAGACGGAGTTAACTGGGAGTTTCTGCCAACAGGCGAAATGACTAATATATTACCCGGCGACACAGTAGAGCAAAAAGCTTACATCACCAATACTGGTTCAGAGGATTTTTACGCTAGAGTTTCTGTTGAAGTTTCTATTGTAAGTGCTACTGGCGAATCACTTGACGCAAGCGTGGTAAGTTTTAATATCGACCCTACTTTGTGGGTGGAAGATACAGACGGCTGGTACAGATATGTTAATGTTGTAGAAAGTGGGGAAACCACTGCTGACCCAGTATTTACAGAAGTTTACTTCTCA
>JAWXUM010000125.1:0-4677 GCA_044432645.1 Clostridia bacterium
GTTGAAAACATACCAAAAAGAAGCGAATATCGAACTTGAAAACGTGGAATATATAACTTTTTCAAAGCTTTCCTTAATGGACGAAGACGATATTGCTGACATTAATGCACAGTTTATCGTAATAGATGAGTTTCACAGATGTGGTGCGACTGAATGGGGTCGTGGAATTAAAACTTTAATGAATACCCATAAAGATAGCAAAATTCTAGGAACATCAGCAACTCCAATTAGATATTTGGACTCTGGCAGACATATGGGCGAGGAATTATTTGACGGAAATTGTGTGGATAAAATGACAATCTCCGAAGCAATCGCACAGAAAATTTTGCCAGCACCTTTATATGTCGCCTCTTATTACTCGCTTTTAGGTGAACTTGAAGAAATGGAAAATCGCCTTGATAGACGTGGCAACGAAAATTTAAAATACCGACTAGCTAACAAAATTCGCAAGGCAAAATCAATGCTTTCTGAAAAGGATTTTGAGCTTAAGAATATATTCAAAAAGCACATTAAAGAAACAAATGGAAAATACATTGTCTTTTGTAGTGGAGAAGAAAAGCTTAATGAACTTATGAAAGAAAGCGACAATTGGTTTTCTGAAATTAATGCAGAAGTTCATAAATATAAGGTTTTGTCGAGCATTTATAATTCAGGAGAACAGTTAGAGCTATTTGAAAAAGATGACAGTGATGCAATAAAACTTTTATTCGCTGTCGATATGATAAACGAAGGTTTACATATCCCTAATACCTCTGGTGCCGTGTTCTTTAGAAGTACGCTTTCAATGAATGTGTATTACCAACAACTTGGACGAGTATTGTCCTGTACAAAAACTAATAAAAAACCTGTAATTTTCGATTTAGTTAATAACTTTAACAACGCAAATTCAGGCAATGCAAATGAAGATTTATTATATCAAATTAGGAACGAAGCTTACGAGCAAAATTCTGATATTGATTTTGAAATACATGATTATATCTTGGATATACAAAAAGAGCTTAATGAAATAAATCAAATTTTCGAGGAAAACTGGGAACAAAACTTTTCATGTTTAAAAGATTTTACAAAAGAAAATGACAGGTTTCCAACAACTTATGAAGAGCAAAATGATTTTGCGATAGGCAAATGGTGCTCTATGCAAAGAGTTCAAAAGAGAAATGGAGTTCTACTTCCTTATCGTGAAGAAAAACTTGATGGTATTAATTTTATATGGAATCCACAAATTGATGCATGGTACAACCGTTATGAATTAATTAAAAAATTCAAAGAAGAAAACGGTAGATTGCCAACATCAAAAGACAATAAAAGTTTTGTTGTATGGTTCTATTTTCAAAGAACAGATTACTCAAAAGGTTTGCTATCAGAAGAAAAAATTGAACTTTTAAAAGAACTTGGTGTGGAACTAGTAATGACAAAAGTCGAACTTTCATGGAAAGATTATTACGAAAAAACAAAAGGTTTTTTAGAAGAAAATGGCAGATTACCACAATTTGAAGATGAATATATGGATAGAAAAGTTGGCTCATGGCTTTGCGACCAACGTAAAAAGTTTAGAAATAAAAAGTTATCCGAAAATCATCAATCTTTACTCGAGGAATTAGGTGTAGTTTTCGGAGAAAAAACAGAACTGATATTCAATTCTAATTTAGAACGTTTAAAAGAATATTTGAAAATTTATGGCGAGTTTCCAACTTCATATGTTGTTTATAATGACTTCAAAATCGGTTGGTGGTGTGCAAGACAAAGAGAATGTTACGCTAAAGGCAAACTTCAAGATTTTCAAATTGAAAGCTTAAAGGCGATAAACTTTGATTTAAGAACAAATGGTGAAATCAGAAAATCAAATGAATTTGAAAAAGGTTACAAAGAGTATATTGACTTTTTTAATATTCATAAACAAAGACCAACCAGTGTGACAAGTCAAAAACTATACACTTGGTACACAAAATCAATTAAAAGAGCCGAGTTAGGTAGCTTGAATGTTGATATGCTTGCAAAATTTAAAATTATTCAGGAATTATAAAAGAAAGGGTGAAATTAATGATTGAACTATATAAACACAATAAAATAGCTTATGACAAATTAATTTCACAATTTCAATTAGATAAAAAACAGGCAATTATTAATCCAACGGGAACAGGTAAATCCGTGATTGCATTTAAACTTTGCGAGGACAATCCTGACAAAACAATGTGTTGGATTTCACCAAGTGAATATATTTACACTACACAGCTTGAAAACTTAGAGAAAGGTGGAGTAGAAATTCCACAGAATATTAAGTTTTTCACATACTCAAAATTAATGTTACTAACTGAAAATGAAATTGCAGATATAAAGGCTGATTACATTATTTTAGATGAATTTCATAGAAGTGGAGCTGAAATGTGGGGTCAAGGTGTCCAAAATCTGTTAAATGCCTACCCAGATGCATATTTGGTAGGTTTGTCAGCAACTCACATCAGATATTTAGACAATCAACGTAATATGGCTGATGAATTATTTGACGGAAATATTGCATCAGAAATGTCCTTGGGCGAAGCAATAGTTCGAGGAATATTACCAGCTCCAAAGTATGTAACAGCCTTGTTCTCATATAAAAGTCAGCTTAAAAAATATGAGAATAAAATCAAAAACAAAAAGCAATTTTTTGATAGAGATAGAGCAGAACAATTACTCGAAGCTTTGAGAAGAACCCTTGAAAAAGCTGAGGGTCTTGATGAAGTCTTCGCAAAACATATAGAGGATAAAACAGGAAAATATATTATTTTCTGTGCAAATAAAGAACATTTAGACACCATGGTTAAAAAATCAAAAAAATGGTTTTCTAAAATTGATAAAGAACCTCACGTGTATACAATGTACTCTTATGACAGCGAAACAGATAAAAATTTAAAAAAATTCAAAGAAGATAGCAGCGGACATTTGAAATTACTCTTCAGCATCAATCAGCTTAATGAGGGGGTACATTTATCTGGCTTGGACGGTGTCGTGCTACTTCGCCCCACTGTTTCTCCAATTATCTATAAACAACAAATTGGTAGAGCTTTGTCAGCATCTAAGAAAAGATCACCTGTTATTTTTGATATTGTAAACAACTTTGAAAATTTATACTCCGTTGGGGCAATCGAAAAAGAGATGAAAGATGCCGTTGTATATTTTAACAATAACGGTGAATCAGAAGATATTGTTACAGAGCAATTTGAGATTTTTGAAGAAGTCAGAGAATGCGTAAGTCTTTTTAATCAGTTAAATGAAAGTTTGAGAGTTCCTTGGGATGAAATGTACAGATGTGCAAAACTTTTTTATGAAACAAATAATCACTTGGATATACCAGCAAGATTTAGGACTAGCGAGGGTTATACATTAGGTATTTGGATTAGAAATCAGCGATATGCAATGCGAAATGGAGAACCATCACTTACTGAGGAACGTATAAAAAAATTAGATAATATAGGAATGTACTGGACTAATTATTTAGATGAATCGTGGACCAGAAATTACGAATTGGTAAAAAGTTACGGTGTAGAGAACATAAAAATCAGCACTGTTGTTGATGATTTTAGAATGGGTCTTTGGTGTAGCGTGCAACGTAACAATCGTAAAAGTGGAATTTTATCGCAAGAACGCATAGATAAACTTGATGAAATTAATTTTTCTTGGGATGCGTTAGAAGATGTATGGCTTAAAAATTATTCGGATTTGAAAGATTTTGTAATAGCAAATTCACGCTTGCCTAAAGTCACAGAAAATTCAACTTTGTTTAATTGGATAAAGGGACAAATACAAGCTAAATCAAAAGATAAATTAGGTGAATATAAAGAAAAATTATTAACCGACCTTGGTGTTGATTTTTATAACAGTCACTCTGATAGAATGTGGAACTTAAGAGTTGAAGAGTTGGAGAAATATATTGCTGAAAATGGAAAGTTTCCAGAGAAAAAAGAGTCGGTAGGCTTATGGCTTTACAACGAATTAAGACGTGAAAGACAGGGCAGACTTCTCTCATATCGCAAGAAAAAGCTAGAAAAATTAGGTGTGATTTTTGGAAACAGAGATGACAGAGCTTTTGCAGAAAATATATTACTCTTGCAAAAATATTTAAAAGAATTCAAAAAATATCCTTCTGGAAAAACAAAATATTATGGATTTAATTTGGCAGGATGGTGTTCAAGAATTCGTAAAAAATACAACGAAAATCAGCTAAAACCTGAACAATATAAAAAACTTTGCGAAATAAACTTTGATTTTAGAAATTCAAAAGAAGTTAAATTCGAAGATGAATGGGAAAAGAATTACAACAAATTGTATGGCATGGTAAAAATAAATAACCGATTTCCAAATTACAGAGAAAACTCAAACTTAATGCAATGGCTACAATACCAAAAATCAAGAACAAATATAACATCTGTCCAACAAGAAAAGCTGAAACAGTTGGAGCAGATGGTGAACTTATAAAGAGGTGTAATATGAAAGGGATAATACTAGCAGGAGGGTCTGGAACACGACTTTATCCACTAACAAAAGTAACATCAAAGCAGTTGTTGCCTATATATGACAAACCAATGATATATTATCCTTTGTCAACACTTATGTTGGCAGGTATTAGAGATATATTGATAATATCAACCCCAGTAGATACACCAAGATTCGAAGAATTATTAGGTGATGGTGCTCAGT
>JAWXUM010000126.1:0-4648 GCA_044432645.1 Clostridia bacterium
TAAAAATTCTTTCTTCGTCCGATACCATAGCTAATGCGATTTTTGCACCCAGTTTAAATCCAATTATAAAATCTTCAACATTTGATTCACTTGTTACAACTGACTGTGCGTTTACATATTCTATGAATAACTTTTTCTCTTTTTCGTCAAGTAATTTAAGAAGTAGTTCTTCATTATCAGATAACAATTTCATTGCTTTTGCATAGTTGCTGTTTTGTGTATATATTTTTGTGTTTGGGTTTATGTTTCCATGGTATAATTCTTCTAAAATATCCATATTCTCACCTCCTGTCAAGCACAAGAGTATACCACATAAGCTTTTGAATATCTATTGAAATTAAAGTGAATTATCAATTATTTAACAACTGTTTTTTCTTCTTCTCTGTAATAAATATATTAAATTTAGGTTTTCTTGTTAGCTCTTTGTGAACTGAAACTCAGACCACCAAAAGGCAGAATTATCCCTTGGTGGCTGAATTATTTTATTTTATAATAATTACCTTTTCAAAAAATAATTATTTGAAGTTAGCGAGCCATTATCTCTGTATCTTTTTTCTTTAGTAATCAAGCCACAGCCGACTAAATCAGCTATAGCTCTTTTCACTGTTGAAACCGACATTGAGGTATCACGTGCAATAGTTTTGATTGCTGGCCAGCATTCTCCATATTTATTGCTTCTATCTTTAAGATACATATACAAATGGTTTGCTCTTGTGGGTAGTTCATCGTGTTCGTATAAATTTCCAAATAAACTCAAATAAAAATCACTCCTTATACTTTAAAATCTTCGTTTAGTTTGCGTGTATATGATTGTGTATTTGCTTTTTTGTCATTATTTACTGGTGTTTCTTCCTTTGGTGGTGTATATTTTTTTTCAATATTTACCTCAAGCATTTGTCTGTTGGCATAGTAAACTTCCTTATCTTTACGTTCTTCTTTAGTAAATATTTTATCGAAAGTTATACCCCAATCCAAAAAAAGTTTTAACTTTGTTCTCACTGGATGAACTCCTGTTTTCATAACTACAAAGTTTCCTTTTGGGAGTGACTTTAACTCCTCTGGTGTCATTAATGGTCTTTCCATCATTTGAAGCGACTGGCTTGGATTGTCTTTACCTTTACTAACACTACCACTCATAACTGTGCGATTTCCCAAGGCTTTTGACAGTTCTTCTGCTGTTTTGCTGTTAGGAGCGAAGCCTCCAAAAATGGTAAGCTGTGTGTTATCTGTAATTATTTCTGACCCTTCATCTCCATAGTTTTTTCTAAGCTGTGCGAAGGATTGTATAATCGGAACTACTGTAATTCCTCTTGAACGACCTGCTGATAACATCATTTCAAAACTGTCGATTGGTGGAATTGTGCCGATTTCATCGCAGTACAACACGACCCTATTTGGAAGTTTTCCACCACATTCATCTGCAACTGTTAACATCTCACGATAGAATTGTTGTAGAAATAAACTTACCATAAAATATTTAAGCGGATCTTCCTCTGGAAGTATAATAAAGACAGCTGATTTCTCTGTACAGAACTTTTCTGCATCAATTTCAGTATCAAAACATAAAATATTTTCCATTTCACTATCTAAAAAAGCGTTTAATTTTGATAGAACTGTTGACAAAACTGATGCCATACCTTGCTCACTTGAATTGAGTGCTGCACCACTTAGCCACTTGGCTTTGTGGGTGTCTGGTAACTTTTCCATCAATACTTGGAATTGTGTTTTTGGTGGCTTTCCTTTTATTGGTGGGATTGGTTCTAGTAAATCTTGAACTAGTTTAAACACAGAAACAATGTGTCGTTGCTTGTGTGGTAAAAATTCTGCGACTAATAAAATCACTGCTGCTAAGAGTCCCTCGGCACTGTCGTAGAAATATGAGTTTTGTCCGTGGCTTTCACCAGTAGAATTTACAATTGTTTTAGCTATAATTTTTGCATATTTTTCTGCCTTTGCTTTAGCTGAAATATTTTTGTCATCAGCTAAATAAATATCCATGTAGGTATTAACTAAATGCAACAAATTATTGCCATCACTTCGCATTGGGTTACGCAAATCAAGAACTGAAATGTTGTATCCATAATCGTCTTTTGCTATTGCTCCGTAATTTTTTTCGACGTCCCCCTTTGTATCAGTTACAATAAATGACATACCACTCGCACAGGCATATTCCAAATTTGGATATAGGAAGTAGGCAGTTTTACCAACACCACTTGCACCTATCATCAAGCAATGAACATCGTTTGTGTCGACCATTGCTGTTACGTTGTTTTTGTGACCTTGGCAACCAATAATCAAACCTTGTGGCAGTGGTTTTTCAAACTTATTTTCTCGCCAATCTTTCACGTTAAATGGAATATGCTCATAAGTTTTTTTGACTTCATTTTTTGTAGCAAAACGAGCAATCCCATGTTGTCCATCACCAACTGTTTTAGATTTAATATTGTTTAGATTATAATGGTAAGACAACAAAGTTATGCCACCAATCAAAAGTGCCATGAGAGAAAATACACCAACTAATTTCAAGGCTGGTGAACTTAATATTTCTATCACATAATCATCTCCATTCTTGAAGTTGTAACTTTTTGACTTTCTACCAAATCTTCATTAAAATCTTTACTGTTAGGGACTATCGTGCTATGCGTTAATCCTTTTTCTTCTACTAATTTTGAAAGTCGCTCAGTTGCTTTTTGACCTGCTGTGTCATTATCCAAACAGAAAACAACATGATTTATATTATTATTTTCCACTTGATATAGCATTGCTTGTGACGAAACTCCACACAGAGCAACATAGTTATGCTGTTTCCAGTTTGTATCTTTATGAAGTGATATGAAGGACAGCATATCAATGGGAGATTCAAAAACATATAACCTATCTGAACCACCTAGATAGTTAAAGCTATGTTTAGGATTGCAACCCTCAATGTTTTGAACAAACCTTTTACCGAATGAGAATATACTTCTCTTATGAATGTGGGATTGATTTTTGTCTTTATCCAAACCTACAAAAACAGCGTTGTTGTATTCTTTGAGTTTATTTCTACTAAATTCTTTACTTTCGTAAATTAATTTTTCTTTAATAAAAAAAGTTAACACCGATGTGTCGATACATCGGTGCTTTGTTAAATATGCAAATACTTTTCTGTTGTTTAAATTTTTCTGTGGTGGTTTAAATTCTTTAGGTTTTTCAGCTTGCTTTTCGTAACTCCTATACGCCATATTGGTATTACCTAAAAGTTCTGTAACAGCTTCTGTAAATTCTAAATTGTAGAATTTTTTCACAAAACCTATAGAATATCCGCCTTGTTCGGTTGCATGGTCGAACCAAGTGTTGCCACGAATAGTTATACTGTGATTACTTTCCAGTCTTTTTTCTCTGCCACTTTTAATTAACTTTTCACCTTTAGATTTTAGAAAATCTTCAAGGTCAACATTATTTGCAGTTCGTTTTTCATCATCTGTAAAATGAATATATTTAGCCATTTTATCGCCTTACCTTTCTGTGAAATTTTATTTTTTTAGGTGGATTATCCTTGGGTTTAACTTTTTTTAATTCCTTTTTTTGTTTCATATATCTTCCTTTGTATAAAAAAATAAGCAGACAACTTTTTACAGTTATCTGCTTATCAAATTTAGATTTATTCTTTTATCTTTATGCCAAACATTCTAGCCAAATCAATTGCTTGAAATTGATTTACGATTATACCTTTTAGTTCATCTTTGTTTTCTGACACTACAATTCCCTCGATATTGCAATCACTAAAATCAATGTTTTTTAATGGAGTTTGAAAAAAATCGGTAAACTTAAAAGATGTTTTACTTAAATTCAATTCAATTAATCTACATTCAGCAAAGAAAGTATTGCTAAAATCACTGTTCACATCTTTAAAGCCATTTACTCTGCATTTTGTGAAGTTTGCGTATTTAAAATTACAATTATCAAAACTAGCACAATAAAAACTACTTTCTGAAAAATCTGAATTTCTATAATTAGAATTTATAAATTCTACAACACCAAAATTGCTATTACTAAAATCACACTCACTAAAAGAGCAATTATCAAAAACCACATCATCGAACATGCATTTTCCAAAAGAAATATTATTAAATTTACACTTTTTGAAAACAACTTTTGTGAAAGTATAATTGTAAAAATCTTCGTTACTATTGACTACATTTATAAACTCGGTAGAATAAATTTCTTCATCTTCATTTTCTAGAATTTCATTCTCTGTATATTCAAAAACTTCTGGTAAATTAGGGGATTTCCAAACAAATTTTTTAGCCATATCAAACTCCTTATAATGTTTGTATTAATTCTAACATTTTAAAAGTTTTAATTCAAGCATATAATATTAAAGTTTCATTTCTTTTAAATCTAGTTTCTGACCAAGTGCCTGTTTTCTTTTTCGCATTTCACGAATTGCATTGCTGTCTATTTTAGGATGAGTTTGTTTATTGAAATCTTTATTTTCACTATCAAAAACTTTGCTTAAAGAATTTAGAATATTTAACGCTGATTTATCAAAATCAAAATTATTGCTTTTATTTTGTACATTTACATTCATATTTTCAAAACTTAATACATTATCTTCTTTTAAAAGTTCGGAGATAATCATATTCTTTATTGATTTGAATTCTTTTTG
>JAWXUM010000127.1:0-4601 GCA_044432645.1 Clostridia bacterium
CACTTGTGTCGGTGAGCTTAGAAGCTCTTTTATTCTTTCATAATATTTACTTATTTGCGACGGCTTGTTTCGAGTCGTCTTTTTTTCATATCCATCAAGATATTTATTTACTGTTCGCCTATTTGTTTTATTTTTATTAACATAAGTACCTCTCTTTTTTGGTACCTATATTCTATCATTTTTGTGCATTCTTATTTGAAAATTTTTGCTCATTCCTATTTTAGCATTTATACCCTTTACCTATATCAAATTTTGGGGCGCTGTAATCAAAGAAAGAGATTTTTGCAAAAAACGATGAACGAACCGTTCACCGTTTGTCACTATATGCCGTAACGAATCGTTCCTCCACTATGTTATAAATGTCAATATAAAAATGCACAAAAATTATAATATAAGAATGTACAATTAATCATCTTGATTGAAGATGTTTTGCAGTCTGAAAGACCTGCCTTTAATAGTGACTACGTTTGCGTGGTGGAGAAGTCTGTCGATGATTGCGTTGGCAATAATTGGTTCGCCGAAGATTTCATCCCACTGTGAAAAGTTGATATTTGTGGTAATGATAGTGCTAAATTTTTCATAGCGTTTATCAATTAGTTGGAAGAAAAGTTTTGAGTCATTTTTAGAGATTGGCAAATATCCCAGTTCATCAATTATCAAAAGTTTGTAGCTTGATAACTTTTTAAGTTTGTCGGATACCCTGTCCTCTAGCTGAGCTTTATGCAAAGAAGCCATTAAATCAGAGCATTTGATAAAGTAAGTGGAATATCTATTTTGAGCAGCAGTAACGCCGATAGCTGTTGCAATATGAGTTTTACCAACACCGCTGTTGCCATAAAGGATGATGTTTTCTCTGTTTTCGATAAATCTAAGCGAGTTAAAATCTTCAATTTGTTGCTTGTTTATTGTTGGTTGATAATCAAAATCGAACTCTGCGAGATATTTAATTTTAGGAAAGCCAGCCATTTTTACTGAATGATTAATAAGATTTATCCTCTTTTTAGCAACCTGCGACTGAGTAAAATGGTAAAATCCGTCTATGAAAGATAAATTATTTTTAGAAACAAAATCTATGGTTTCGTCAATAACATCAATCGATTCTTTGCTTTTTAAAAAGGTTAGATTTTCCATAATTTTAGCATAAGTTCCTGTGTTATTCATTTGTGTAAACACCTCCAATCGCCTCTAAATTTCTTTTGGCCATTGCCTTGATTTCATCTTCATTTTTGTTTTTAAACTTGCAAGTTAGCGTATCCCTATAATGTTCAGGTAAATAATTTAATTTATTTTCAGAAATATCGTGCAATGCAATGAGTTTTGTGTTAGAATAAACGTGTAATTTTAAATCTATTATTTGATAAACTACAGTTTTATTTATGTATTCTTTGGGTACAGAATACATATTCGATTTTACACTAATCATTGAAGCTGTGTTTACTTTAGTGGTAATAGTTTTTACACGATATTGATTCCTTATTGCTTCATTTGGTAGAGGCAGTAGGGAGTCTTTTTCTTTACCAAAATCTATTATCGGAATTCGTCCACTTCCTTGATTTAATTTGAGGTTAACTCGATTATTTATTCTTTCAACTAGCTTGTATAGCTCTAATAGTGTCAATTTTCCACTATATGCACGTATTTCGTCCAATATCTTCATCGGTGATTCAACTTTACCTTTTGTTTTAGGTGTCCCAGCTATGCACGGCTGAACTTTAAATCCAAAGTCTTTTGCGAAGTTTTCAAATGTTTTATTGATTTTTCCTTTATGATATGTGGTTCTCGCCTCATCCATCACTGTTTTCATATTATCTGTTAATAACACGTTTGGCACTCCACCTAGTGTTTCAAAGCTTTCAGTTAACAAGTGTAAAAGGATTTCTCTGTTCATTTTTAGCGATAAATTATACACTCTAAATCTTGAATTTGATAACAATAATGACAACACATTTACATCTATCACTTCACCTGTGTCGGCTAAGACGAATGGTATTTTTTCTTTCCAATCAAGCTGTGCTTGTTCTCCAGGCTTTGTTTCAAATCTAATTACTGGATTACTGCTATCGTTTGTTATTTTGCCTTTGCTGAAGTAATTATCGAATTCTGGTATTGTTTTTAAGTAGTGATAAAATGTTGGTTCTGGTGTATTTAAACCTTCGTTATCAACCAAGTATTGGTACAGAACTCGTCTGTAAAAGAACACTTGTGTCGGTGAGCTTAGAAGCTCTTTTATTCTTTCATAATATTTACTTATTTGCGACGGCTTGTTTCGAGTCGTCTTTTTTTCATATCCGTCAAGATATTTATTTACTGTTCGCCTGTCAACTTTTAGTTGTCTTGCCACTTCTGATTTGTTTATTTTCAATTTATTGCACTCCATAAAATATTTTAGTTTTGGCAAATCTCTTAATTCTTTTATTTCTAGTTCGCCTATTTGTTTTATTTTTATTAACATAAGTACCTCTCTTTTTTGGTACCTATATTCTATCATTTTTGTGCATTCTTATTTGAAAATTTTTGCTCATTCCTATTTTAGCATTTATATACAATTTCAAATGGGAATAAAACGCCACATAAAAATGAGAGTAGGCAAACGCTTACTCTCATCATATTCAGTTAATTGATACCAATTTCATCTTTTGTCCCTATTAGTAGGTAGCTTTACATCTGCGTTTTAGGTTTTTGTTATTTTAATCGTTTTTATATGCTTCGATAATTAGTTGCACTCCTAAACTAAACCCATCTTTAAAAATTTCATCATTATATAAACCGTGTAACTCCGTAAACTTTTCAGTGAGTCTTTCAACCTTTTTTTCAAGTTTTCCGTCTGGATATTCTTTATATAAATCTTCTTTCATTTTTATGATTTCTAAGTGCAATTTATAGTATTTGCTGTCTTTTTTTATTGGTTTTTCAGCAGGGTATATTTCACCATTATATAAGTCTTTTATTAAGTCATCTGCTTTTTGCATTTTATTCACCTGTATTTTCTGCTATAACTTTTTCAATTAATTCTGTTAAAAAATCTTTTTGCTTTAAGTTGTTAGCCTTTAGATATTCTTTAAGTTTTAAGAATAAATCTTCGTTTATTTGTATTGCTAAAGTTCTTGTTTTATCCATTTCACCATTCTCCTTAAATTCATAATATTCTCTGATGATTTCTTCTAAATACTCTCCAAGTGAGTATCCTGTTAGTTCTTTTTCTCTGCTGATTTTATTGTGCAAATTAATGTCTGTTTTGGCACATAAACTTTTGAGTTCTGCCACTTGCTTCACCTTCTTTTCTGTTTTGGTAAAACAAGTATATACTAAGTTTTGTGATAAAGCTATTGCCAATTATAACGATAAACTTATGCAAAGTTAAGCATAAGTATATTAAAATATTTGTTACTTGTAAATAAAGTGTGATATAAAACGCGGCTTTTCAGACGTATTTTTGCAAATAAAGTTTGATATTTTTTCTTTGTTTAGCTTTCTGAAGTTTGTTTTTTATAGTTTTCATCATGAATAATCAACATTGGCAAAAATAAAGTTTGATATATATTTGCAGTAATTTCACGTCCAAATATTGCTTTTTTGGTACTTGTTGAAACATAATAAATATTTTTATATCAATCTTTATTTTATTTATATCAATCTTTATTTTTTGTGTCAAACTTTATTTTAAATTAACAATTATAAGCCTAAAATATCCCAGAAGATATTCGTTTATGGGCAGTAAATTTTATTTGGTAAATTTACCTAAAAAATTATATATTATGGTAATTTCTCGCCTTTCCATTCCATTTTTTCTTCTGTATTATGATGATTTATTAAGCTGAGGAATATTTAACTTAATTAATAATTTTCTCTTGAAAAGGGGGTCAGGGGTTCTCCCCAGCCAGCTGCATCGGCGTGTAGCCGAATGCGATGCTGGCTCTCTCCTTAAAGGAGAGAATAGTAAAGCAGAAACAAAAAAATAGCGATACAGTTTGGCAAAAGGAAAGCACCCATCGGGTGCAATGGGACAAGATTTCCGTTTAGCTTATACTAGCCTTTGTGACGCTGTTTTACTGCTTTACATTTGAGGCAAAGTTGCCTTTGTGGTGTAACTACTTTACAAGATTATTTCTTCTCACAACTCTTTGTTACGGTTTAAGGGGGCAAGGGGGCAGTCCCTATAAGACCTTGCACTGTTGCCCCCTTAACAAAGCACCTATCAATATTTATCCTAAAATTGTTTTTTGATATTCACTTCCACTCACAATCATTTTAGCATTTGGCTGTATGTTTCCGTGATAAACTTCGTATAAGTTTCTCATTGTGCATTTTCATCACCTCCTTAAGCACAACACTTTATCACAGAAAAAGAAAAATAGCTATTCACACTACTATACAAATTAAATCTTGTTTAAACTTTGCTTTTATGCTATTATAAATATATAAGCTACTTCGCAAAACTTTTGCGAATGTACGCAGTAACAAATATGGCTCTGTGGAGCTAATTTATATAATGCAACCTATGGTTGCGAAATTGCATACTGCTATATATAGTGGTCTACCACTAAGTATGACATACTAATATCGAAAGGAGGATTTAGATGTTATCAGAGAAAATATACTCT
>JAWXUM010000128.1:0-4561 GCA_044432645.1 Clostridia bacterium
ACACTAAACGCTCCTCAAACTTAGAATTGTTCCGAATTTTAACAATGATTTTAATTATTGCACATCATTACGTTGTGAATTCTGGACTACAAGATGTAATGTATATAGACCCACTTTCGAGTAAATCGATATTTTTATTTTTATTTGGTGCGTGGGGTAAAACTGGTATAAATTGTTTCATTTTGATAACAGGATATTTTATGTGTAAGTCTAATATTACTATGAAAAAGTTTATAAAGTTACTGGCAGAAGTTATGTTTTATAGGTTTATGATTTATGCAATTTTCTTAATAACAGGTGTTCAGGGTTTTACTGCAAAAGAGTTTGTTCAGCAATTCATACCGTTTAATACTTTAAGTGGGAATTTTACAGGAACATTTCTAACATTCTTCTTGTGCATACCATTTTTAAATATTTTAATAAAAAACATGACAGAAAAACAACATGTCTATTTAATTGTTCTTAGTTGTTTTATATATGTATTTTTTGGAACAGTGCCGTATTTCTCAGTAAGTATGAACTATGTATCTTGGTTTATCGTATTGTATTTCATTTCATCATACATAAGACTTTATCCAAAGAAAATATTCACAAGTGCAAAAATTTGGGGAATATCTTCTGTGTTTTTTATTGTAGTATCATCGATAAGTGTAGTTGCTTGTTTATGGCTAAGTGTAAAATTAGATAAAACTTATGCTTATTATTTTGTAACAGATTCAAACACTTTTCTAGCATTGGCAACAGGTATATCAACATTTATGTTCTTTAAAAATATAAATTTAAGATACAATAAATTGATTAATATGCTAGGTGGTTCAACCTTTGGAGTTCTGTTAATTCACGCAAATAGCGATAAAATGAGAGAATGGCTATGGCAAGATACACTCAATAATGTGGGTGCTTACGACTTATCTTGGACAGCAATACACGCAATCGGAAGTGTTTTGTGTATCTTTATAATTTGTTCTGTAATAGATATTTTGCGTATCAAGTTAATAGAAACACCACTTTTGAAAAAATGTGAGAATAACTTTAATAAAATTATTGTTTGGTATAAGAAGAAAGAAAACCAAGTGTTCGATAAATTAAAAATTAATTCATGAGAGGTTTAATATGAAAGGTATAATTTTAGCAGGTGGGTCTGGAACTAGACTTTATCCACTAACAAAAGTAACATCAAAGCAATTACTTCCAATATATGATAAACCTATGATATATTATCCATTATCGACATTAATGCTTGCGGGTATTCGTGAGATTTTGATAATATCAACACCAGTAGATACACCAAGGTTTGAAGAATTATTAGGTGATGGTACTCAGTTTGGAATTAAACTTTCATATGCGGTTCAACCAAGTCCCGACGGACTAGCACAGGCTTTTTTAATTGGTGAAGAGTTCATTGGTAACGATACTTGTGCAATGGTTCTAGGTGATAATATTTTCTATGGTGGTTGGTTTAGCCAAAATTTAAGAGAAGCAGTTAAAAATGCAGAAAATGGCATTGCAACAGTCTTTGGCTATTATGTAAATGACCCTGAAAGATTTGGCGTTGCTGAGTTTGATGAGGATAAAAATATAATTTCTCTTGAAGAAAAACCTGAAAATCCAAAATCAAATTATGCTGTCACAGGGCTTTATTTCTATGATAATAAAATAGTTTCCATGGCTAAAAAAGTGAAACCTTCTGCAAGAGGTGAACTGGAAATAACAGACTTAAATAAATTGTATCTTGAAGAAAATGCCTTGAAAATTCAGTTGCTAGGTAGAGGATTTGCTTGGTTAGATACAGGAACAATGGATAGTTTGCTTGAAGCTTCAACTTTTGTACATACACTTCAACATAATCAAGGCATGGTAATATCTGCAATTGAAGAAATTGCTTTTCGTAAAGATTGGATAACAAAAGAACAATTATTAGAAGCTGCGAGCAATTATGGAAAATCACCATACGGTGCTCACCTAAAAAGAGTAGCTGACGGCGAAATAATATAAGAGGTTGAAAAAATGACAATTATAGTAACAGGTGGAGCTGGATTTATCGGCTCAAACTTTGTGTTCCATATGCTTGGAAAATATAAAGATTACAGAATTATTTGTGTTGACAGTCTTACATATGCAGGTAATTTATCAACACTTAAAGATGTTTTAGATAACGAAAACTTTAGATTTTGCAAAATTGACATCACAGATAGAAAAGCTATTTATGGTTTATTTGAAGAAGAAAAACCAGATATGGTTGTGAATTTTGCAGCAGAAAGTCATGTTGACAGAAGCATTGAAAACCCAGAAGTATTCCTTCAAACTAACATCATGGGAACTCAAGTTATGATGGACGCTTGCAGAAAATATGGAATTAAAAGATATCACCAAGTATCTACAGATGAAGTTTATGGCGATTTGCCACTAGACCAACCAGAGTTATTCTTCACAGAAGAAACTCCAATACACACAAGTTCACCATACAGCTCATCAAAAGCTGGTGCAGATTTACTTGTACAAGCATACGACAGAACTTACGGCTTGCCAGTGACAATTTCAAGATGTTCAAATAACTATGGTCCATACCATTTTCCAGAAAAATTAATTCCACTTATGATTGCAAATGCACTTGCAGAAAAACCACTTCCAGTTTATGGCGAGGGTTTAAATGTTCGTGACTGGCTATATGTAGAAGACCATTGCAAAGCGATTGACTTAATTATTCACAACGGAAAAGTTGGTGAAGTTTACAATATCGGCGGTCACAACGAGATGAAAAACATTGATATCGTAAAAATTATTTGTAAAGAACTTAATAAATCAGAAGATTTAATCACATATGTAACAGACAGAAAAGGTCACGATATGCGTTACGCAATCGACCCAGTAAAAATCCACAACGAACTAGGCTGGTTACCAGAAACAATGTTCGCTGATGGAATTAAAAAAACAATAGAGTGGTATCTAGATAACAAAGAATGGTGGGAAACCATCATCAGTGGCGAATATCAAAACTATTACGAAGAAATGTATGGTAATAGATAATAAATATTATTTATATAAAAGTTAAAATATATTCAATGAATTTTTAGAACAAAGGAGATACAAAAATGAAAACAGCATTAATAACAGGAATTACAGGGCAAGATGGGTCTTACTTAGCAGAATTTTTACTAGAAAAAGGATATGAGGTTCATGGTATTACTCGTCGTGCTTCTATTTCTAACACATCAAGAATTGACCATTTGATAGCTAAAAATGCTATTAAACTTCATGACGGCGATTTGACAGATTCATCAAGCCTAATCAGAATTATAGGTATGGTTAAACCTGACGAAATTTACAACCTAGCAGCACAAAGCCATGTTCAAGTTAGCTTTGATGTTCCTGAATATTCAGGCGATGTTGATGCTATCGGAGTTCTAAGAGTTTTGGAAGCAGTTAGAATTTTAGGCTTAACAGAAACTTGTAGAATTTACCAAGCTTCAACTTCTGAGCTTTACGGTAAAGTGGTAGAAGTTCCACAAAGAGAAACAACTCCATTTTATCCATACAGCCCTTATGCAGTTGCAAAACAATATGGCTTTTGGATGACAAAAGAATACAGAAATGCTTATGGCATGTTCGCAGTTAATGGTGTTTTATTTAACCATGAGTCTGAAAGACGTGGCGAAACTTTTGTTACAAGAAAAATTACACTTGCAGCAGGTAGAATTGCTTGTGGGTTACAAGATGTTCTTGAGCTTGGCAACATGGATTCACTTCGTGACTGGGGTTATGCAAAAGACTATGTTGAGTGTATGTGGTTAATGCTTCAACATGATAAACCAGAAGATTTTGTTATTGCAACAGGTGAGCAACACACTGTTCGTGAGTTTACATACGAAGCATTTAAAGCGGTTGGTATTGAAATTAAATTTGAGGGAACTGGAATTGATGAAGTTGGTATCGACACTGCAACTGGTAAAGTTCTTGTTAGAGTTAACGAGGCTTGGTTTAGACCAACAGACGTGGACAACCTATGGGGCGACCCAACTAAAGCGAAAACAGTTCTTAAATGGAATCCACAAACAACAAGTTTTATGGAGCTAGTTCATATCATGGCAAAACACGACTTAGAACTTGCTAAAAAAGAAGCAAAAATGCTTTAAGGGGTGGCTGAAATGATGAATAAAAACGCTAAAATATATGTAGCTGGTCACAGAGGCATGGTTGGTTCAGCTATTATCCGTAGACTTGAAAATTTAGGATATACAAATATAATTGTTAGAACATCTAAAGAGTTAGATTTAAGAAGACAAGCTGAGGTTGAAGATTTTTTCGCAACTGAAAAACCTGAATATATTTTCTTAGCAGCTGCTAAAGTTGGTGGAATTATTGCAAACAGCCGTCACCTTGCAGACTTTATGTACGATAACATGATTTTAGAAATGAATGTTATTAATGCAGCTTGGAAAAATAACTGCACAAAATTAATGTTCCTTGGTTCTTCTTGTATTTATCCAAGAATGGCTCCTCAACCAATGGAAGAATCTTGTCTTTTGACAAGTGCTTTAGAGCCATCAAACGAAGCTTATGC
>JAWXUM010000129.1:0-4555 GCA_044432645.1 Clostridia bacterium
ACCTTGTCACTCTTCATACATATTATATTTTACTGAACATACAAAACAAACATGCAAAAAGTAAACGTGCGTTTTGCCCCAAACGGGGTAAAACGCACGCTTTTGTGGTGGAGATGAGGGGGATCGAACCCCTTACCTCTTACATGCCATGCAAGCGCTCTCCCAAGCTGACGGTGAAACTACCACCAGCTATTAAATTAAATTTTTCACTCTTTTTTTAAAGTTTTCTATTATAAAATCTTTTCTAGCCTTATCTAAAAATTTATTTTGATCTAATATTTTTAATATATCATCTGAAATAGTTTTTAGGCTGATTACATCTACTTTTTTATTGATTAGTTTAATCTGCTGACTGTGAAGTTTTGCAAACGGTTTACTTTCTATATCAGTAATTTCAAGGTGTGACGGATTTGTCATAAACATAGATGTTCCACTATCATAAATCGGTGCAAAATCTAAAATTTCACAAGTATTACTATTGCGAATTACTCCAAAATTATTCATATGACGATCAGTATTTGCGATTATAAAATCTAATATAAGCATTCTATCAATTTTTTCTTTTGCATTTTTTACGCCAACTTTTTCTAAACAATCAATTAGATGTTCATAAATTGATATATTATTAGGCTTTTTAAAGTGACTATAAATACTCCATGCACTTACAAGCTCTGTATCTTTTGATAAGAAATTTTCACAAATACTATATGGCATATCATCAATAAATTCTAATTCATATTTAACATAAGGAATATTAAGTTTTTCGCAAACGGTACTAGCAATCAATTCGTTAAAAGGTTCTTGTCTATAAACTCCACTGGAGCCTTTAACCAAGTATCTTTTATTATTTTTAATAATCCATTTTTTCTTAAGCCAGCCGTCAGATGTATTGTCTGGTGACATAAGCGAGAAACTATCTAGTTGCTTGCCAAATAAGATTTCTCCCATATCTTTAGAAAAATCATTCTCAAAAAAGTTAATGTTTTCGTATTTTAAACTTGTATTCACAGGACAAATCCAGTAGCAATCGGAAAGACTAAGTCCTAAACACTTACTTATCAAAACACCAGTATTATCCTCGTCAAGTGTTTCCAAAGCGTTCTCTATATTGTCACGACTAGCAGGTATACTTCTTCCGTTTAACCAAGAGTTTAGTGTTTTTCTGTCCAAGATATCTCTGTCAAAATGCACACCCATAGGAATATGCTTTTGATTTATAACTTCTAAAATCTTAACAATAGAACCTGTAATTTCATCAATTTCCATTTTTAGCACAGTTATATCTTTGTGCATTAAAAAACATTCCATAAAAACACCTCACTTTCATAGTATTTATATTTTATCATTTTTTCAAAAGAATATCAACGATTTTTTCGGTCAAATTTCGGTCACAATTAAAAGAAAGCATCTAAAATAGCTTGTTCTCTAGGGTTTTCACCTTACCGGCGCAGATGATTCATCTGCGCCGTTGCATTACTCATATGTTCAAGCAGCCCTTAATATTATGTACCCATCTTCTTCCAGTCCTAAGTCGAACTGGGAGAAGTTTATGGTGAATTCTATTTCTAAGTGGTATCCTTTGTGTACGTAAAGCCTTTTAATTATATAAGCTGCTATCATTTTTTGCACTTCACGTTCACTTTCATCGAAGATTTTTGACCATTTAATCAATTTATTATATTCGGTTTTTATTACATTGATTTTTGCATCTCTTTCTTCTAACTCTTTGTTAAGTTTTGCCAATGTACTGCTTGCAGTTTCAGATTTTACTTTTGCTGAATTTACAAGCTCGGATAATATGTCGACAGGGAATTTGCTGTCACCTTGAATTGATTTTACGACTTCTGCTTTTAAGTTATCGTATTCTTTTGTAGCAGTTGCAAGCTGTGTTTTAGCTTTTGTTATCCTAGCTTTTATATCTTTTATCGCTTCTTTTTGAGTTCTAGCTAAGACTTCATCTGCGTTTAAATCTTTCATTTTATCAAATATTTGGTGAAGTACTTTCGTAACAATTCCGTCTAATATATGCATGGTGTAACCAGTTTGACCGTCACAATCACAGCGTTTCCTTGTCTTGTTATAGTAGTTATAGCGAATTCTTTTTTTGTAAGTTTCTTCACCATTTGCATTAACTCTAGTATCTCCACTAGTGGTTAGGGTTAATCTGCCACCACAGTGACCACAGAAAACATTACCTGAAAGCAGTGATTGTCCGTTTATATTTCTTGGCATTGTGCGTAAACCTTTATAATCATTGGTACGCTCCAGCATCAGTCTTTGTGCTAATTCAAAGGTGTTTTGATCTACAATTTGCAGTTCTTCAAAGATTTCAGATTTGGTTTCGCCACTTCTTAGAACTCCCATATACATCACATTATGAAGTATTCCACCAACACTTGAATCATGCCATCTGTCACCTTTTCTAGTTAACATATCATTGTCAGATAGAAAATTAGCAATCTTAAATCTGCCATAGCCAGAGTTGACAACTAGACCAAACATTGTACGAACAACACTTGCTTCTTCTTCGTCAATAACAAGCTTGAATACTTCATGTTTGCGTTTATTGTATATACCACTTGGTACTAATTTGTAGCCATACGGAGCAGTTCCACCACGAAACCGACCTTCCTGCACCATCTGTGATAGTGCAGTTTTTGTTCTCATAGAAGTCTTTTGGCTTTCGCCATCAGCTTGCCAAAACCTTATATAATTCATTAGGTGGTCGGTGTGTGATTCGAACTTTTGCTCACCCTCTTGTACGCTCCAAATCTTGATATTATGCTTTGAAAACCATTCTACCACAAATGGTGTTTCATCTGCTTTTCTTCCAAGTCTGTCGAACATAAACACCAGTAATATATCAAACTTACCTTGCTCGGCTGCCAATTTTATTGACTGTATTTTATCTCTATCATTGGCGCTAACCTTAAATCCTGATACACCATTTTCTTGCTCTTCTTTGACAATATCCCAACCCATTTTGTCAGCGAATTCTCGACATGCTTTTCTTTGCATTGGAATGTCTGCGTTATTATCCTTGTCGTGGTCAACTTGTTTTGCAGTTGACACTCTGTATAAGCAGTATACTCTTTGTTTCATACGACGCTCCCTTCAGTTTTAACAACGATTTTATCATAATAACTTCAAAATAGCTATTGTGAGTAGTAACAATTAAATCACAGTTTATGCTACTGTTTTTACTGAAGATTTTTCACTTTTCAAGTAAGAACCTATGAGAGCATTTTTGATTAGCGAAACTATTTCTTTATTCTCTTTGTCAGAAAATTTCATGCTTATTTTGTATTTATCTATAATCATTTCAGTTATATTTTCTGTTCCTAGGTTGTTCATAGCATTCTCCTTTTTTCAATAATTGTTATCTAAATCAATCTCAATCTTTGAGTCAAAGTCTTTATAAAACTCGTCATTAATTGGATAATCGTTTTGAAATTTCATTGCACTTTCTGGGGAACAGCGTTTTTTAGTCGCTCTTACAGCGTTTACGCAATCGCTTCTAAGTTTTCTCATTTCTCTTTGATCAAGGTCAAGTGTTGCAGATAGTATATTCCACATCATGGACATTTCAACAGATAGCCTAAAAATATTAGGCATGGTTTGTTTTTCAATATCGTTAATTCCTTGCCTCACTCCAAGTGCAACAGACTGGTTAAGGTACTCTTGATTTCTACTAGTTTCGAGAAAAGATAGGTAAAATTCCAAGGCTTTTCTTGTAAAATCACCTCGGTCTTTGGCTTTGGAATTTTCTTTTTGAAAGTCAATTCGGTCTAACATTTCATCTGTAACTGTCAAATTTAATCTTCCCATTCTTCACCAATCCTCTCATCTTTGTAGCGTTCTTCCTTGTCTGTATAAAATTCTGCGATTGATTCTAAGCTGATTTTACCCTTCAATTTTTTCACATCATTTAGGGCAAGTCCTCTTAAATAATCAATGTTGTCTGCGTTTAAATTCGACTGTAAAGCTAGAATATACATAATCATTGTAAGGTCAACTGCGTATCTATAAAGTCCAGTTGATATTCTTTTTTCCAAACTTTTGTTGTATTTTTCTAATGTGTTTTTTAGTTTTTCTGTGAAAATATCGTCTGACTTTTCAAGAGTAATATTTGCAATATGGTTCTTAATCGCTTCAACCATAAATTGATTTTTAGACTTGTAACCGTAGCTTTCGCAGGTCAAATCTATTTGCTTGTTTAGTGCTTCGTCCATCGAAATGGAAGTTTTGATTTTTCTCTCCATAAGACCTCACTTTCCGAATATACCATAATATTTACGCCAACAATCCCCATTTGGTGGGGTTTGTCTGCTTTACTGTACTTGCAGTCACACCACTATGGTGCATTAGAGCACCATAGTGATATCACCCGATAAAGCCAAAGAATGGCTTAACCGTGGGCTTTTTCGGTCGGCACTGCCGTCCGATGTGTCTGCGACCACAAGGTCGTTTTATCCTGCAACAGTATTTTTATTTCTGTAATTTGTGGTATTTTATGCCACTTTGGGTTTTGCGTTGACATTTATTAACTCAATTA
>JAWXUM010000130.1:0-4529 GCA_044432645.1 Clostridia bacterium
ATTAATACCACCTCTTTCAAAAAAAATACAGTTTATAACAATAAACCTAAATACCATGAAATAATTTGCGAACCAAAAAGCGCAGAAACAAAAATACCTATGCTTAAATACGGGCCAAAGCACATTTCAGATTTTTTCCCGGCTTTTTTGCGTTGTAGTAGAGATATTGCAAAAATACCTCCCAAAATACTTGCTAAAAACATTGCCAATAGTATGTTTTGATAACCGATTATAAACCCACACACTGCAAGCAATTTTATGTCACCACCACCAAAGGCAGTAGGAATTTTCAAAGTTAATAATAACATAGGAAGACTTACGGCAAAAAAGCCTATAACTCTTTCTAAAATTGTAATTTCTGGTTGTAAAAATGCAATAGGTATTGCAATTACAATAAGTGCAATAATTAATCCGTCAGGAATAGTCATTGTGTCTATGTCTATAACAGCAATAGCCAAAAGTATTGCAGACATAATAAAAATGCAAATTGCAAGGTAATTAAACCCTACAATATATGTAACTAAAATAGCAATAAGTCCTGTAAAAAGTTCTATAATGCAATATCTTGGTGATATTGGTTGTTTACAGGCTCTGCATTTGCGTTTTAAAAACAAATAACTTAGTATAGGTATTAAATCGTAATTTTTAATTTGAGTGTTGCAGTTTGGGCAAAAAGAACGTCCTTTAGCAACGCTTATGTTCAAAGGAACTCGGTATATTACTACATTTAAAAAACTACCGATAGAAATGCCTGTTAAAAAAACAAAAAAATACATTATAAAATATAGTAATTCTAGCATTTTTCTCCTTTTGTATACAAATAAAGGTTTGCTAGGGCGCGCAAACCTAATATTATGTAATAAATTTAATTATGGGGTTTTCTCACAAGTTGTTTGTACACCATCTTCATAAGTTACTGTGTATTTACCGTCATTATAAGTGAAATCAATATCTGCTTCACTAGTGAAACTTGAGATAGTTACAGTACCTGTTGTTACAGCAGCGTCAATTTTTGCTTCAGTAGCAGCTGCAGTTGCATCATAAGCGGTTCCATCTATTTCATTTTCAACAGCAATAATTTTAAGTGCCATATATACGTTACGAGCCTCTGATGTTGCTGAAGTTTTGTTAGCATTGTCAATAAATCCTGCGAATGTTGGAACAGCGATAGCTGCTAGGATAACGATAATAGCGATAACAATGATAAGCTCGATCATTGTAAAGCCTTTTGAATTTTTTAATTTTGCTTTTGCTTTAGCTAGATAATTTTTCATAAAAATCTCCTTAATTTTTGGTTTTTTATAAACGCCCAAGTTTTATAAATTATATTTTTACACAAAAAAATGTGGCAACTGGCTGTCATAGTGTAAAACACCTTAGACCCTGTAGCTTTGCGTCCTTTGCTTTCGCAAAGTTTGCCAAATGTAAAGTAGATTAGAAAAATTACCCTATTTTTTCTTAGAATAAAACGTACTTACTCTAAGTATTTTGAAAGTTCAACCCTGTTTGTAGACTTTGACATTGCATCGTAAAGCGAAATTTTACCCATATTTACAAGCCTTGCAAGGTCATAATTAAGCGAGAACATACCGTCCTTAACTGTTGTTTGAAGTACCGAATTAACTTGAAAACATTTGTTTTCACGAATTAAGTTTGCAACAGCCTCGTTTGCCAGCATAACTTCAAACGCTGCACACCTAGCAGATTGGTCAGCAAGTGGAACAAGCTGTTGAGTGATAACACCCCTTAAACATGTTGAAAGTTGCGACCTAATTTGGTCTTTTGCACCAGACGGAAAAACGTCGATAATTCTGTTAATTGTGTCTGCTGCGCCGATAGTGTGTAGTGTGGAAAGAACAAGGTGGCCTGTTTCTGCAGCTGTAATAGCAGCGGAAATAGTTTCTAAATCACGCATTTCTCCAACCAAAATAACGTCTGGGTCTTCACGAAGTGAACTTCGTAGTGCAGAGCCAAAATCCATACAATCCGAGCCGACTTCACGTTGATGTACGACCGAATTTTTGTGTGGGTGCAAATATTCAATCGGGTCTTCCATTGTTATTATATGACATTTTCTGTTTTGGTTGATATAGTCGATAACTGCTGCAAGTGACGTCGACTTGCCACTTCCTGTAGGGCCTGTAACAAGTACTAAACCGTTTGGCATTTGTGCGAGCTGTTTGAACGCTTTTGGCAGTTGAAGTTCGTCAATAGTTGGTATTTTGTCGTTTAGCAACCTTAAAGCTGCACATATATGCCCTTGCTGATAATAGACATTTACCCTTTGTCTTTCCCCAGTTTCCATTGTATAGCAAAAGTCTATGTCAACATGTTTTTCAACTTTTTGCATTTGTTCATCACTTAGCATGTCGTAGATAACTTTTTCTATATTTAAATTTGGGAAAACATCATTAATAGGTATCATATTGCCGAGTTTTCGCATTATCGGTGGCATATTATGGGTTAAATGCACATCAGAACAATTTTCTGTTCTTGCATATGAAAGTATTTTCTCAATCATTATATTTATCCGTCTACTAATTTATTAATGAAGTTTGTTTAATATATTCCTCAATACTTGTAACATTTTGCAGTACCAGTTCTTTAACACTAGTTTGAATAGTTTTCATTGCCCCAGTGTCCTCAATATATTTATATATATCCTCGGTTGGCAAGTTGTTAGCAACCATTGCAGAAATAGTTTTGTCAAGCTCTAATATTTCGTGAACAGCAATTCTGCCTTTGTAACCAGACTGGCTACAAGCAGCACAACCTCTACCACGAACAAGGGTTTTAGCCTCTGGTATTAATGCTTTTTCAACTTCGTTAGGTGTGTATTCCTCACGGCAAAACGGACAAACTTTTTTTATAAGACGCTGTGCAACAACACCGATTAACGAGTTAGCTACAAGGTAGCTTGGAACACCCATGTTTTGCAGACGAACCACTGTACCAATAGCATCGTTTGTATGTAGTGTAGAAAGAACCAAGTGACCTGTAATAGCAGCACTAACCGAAATTTGAGCTGTTTCTGCGTCACGAGTTTCACCAACCAAAATAACGTCAGGGTCCTGTCTTAGCATAGAGCGAAGTCCACTTTCAAAAGTAAGTCCAGCCCTTTGGTTAACTTGAACCTGTGTAATACCCGGTAAAGAACGCTCAACTGGGTCTTCTATAGTCGAAACATTAACTGGCGCTTGTGCCAAAGTTTCTAACATCATATATAGTGTTGTGGTTTTACCACTACCAGTTGGACCTGTTATATAAATCATTCCATGTGGATTCATCAAAATTCGACGGATTTTGTCGTAATTTTCTTGCGACATACCATATGTTTCTGCGTTGTCCAAATTAACATCTCGTGACAAGAACCTTAAAACAATTTTTTCACCAAAAGTTGTTGGAATAGTCGAAACACGAACACCAATACTTTTGCCGTTAAGTGTCATTTTAAAGCTACCGTCTTGTGGAATTCTTCTTTCTGCAATGTCTAAGCTAGAAAGAATTTTAATTCTTGTAGCAACAGAAAGGTTCAAACCGTTTTCAAGCTCCATATATGGTAAAAGCTGACCGTCAATTCTAAGCCTAACTTTCATTTGCTTTTCAAATGGTTCAAAGTGAATGTCAGATGCGCCCTCAAGGTATCCTTTTGTAATAATTGAGTTAACCAAGTTAACAATAGGGGCAAGGTCTGAACTAACTTCAAAGTCATTTAAAATTTCTTCAATTTCAACATTTTTCTTAGCAACAGCACTAGCAGCCGATCTCGCTTCTATTTCAGAATATGACCTTGTTATAGCAGATATGATAGACGATTTGTCGGCTAAAAGCAGTTCACACTGTTTGCTAAAAAACGACTTAACGTCCTCTATCGCATAGAAATCAAGTGGGTCGTTAACTATAAGCTGAACAAACCTTTCATTTTGCGAAATAGCGATAATATTGTATTTAATACTAAGTTGTTTTGGAACAACTGCAACTACATCAATGTCAACTTCGGTTGTTGTAAGGTTAACAACATCAATATCTAAACGGTTAGAAAGTGCTGTTAAAAGTTGACCTTCGGTAATTATTTTTAAGTCTATTAAAATTTCACCAATTCTTTTGGTACTGTTACTTCTTTGTTCTTTAAGAGCTGTGTTTAGGTCGGTTTCTGTAATGTAGCCCAGCCCAAGTAGGACATCACCAATTCTTACATTTGTTTTCAAATGCTCACCTCTTTTTACTTTTTTATATCGTATATGTCAATTTCATTAGTCGTATAGGCGTTTTTATATAATAATTGTAACATATTTTATAAAAAAATCAAGTGTATTTATAATTTTAAATGCAAATTAAGCGTTACAAACAAAGATATTAATTTTTTTCGCCGTTTTATTGTATACTATTAGATTGAATTACAAATGCATGCACAAACATTGTAGGGGCGAGCTGTGCTCGTCCGTGGATAAAACAAAAAGTTTTGTCTTATTTTGTGTAAAATAGAGAAATATTTTTATTAATTTTATAAAAGCACTAAATTAACATCT
>JAWXUM010000131.1:0-4500 GCA_044432645.1 Clostridia bacterium
GTCAAAGTCAGTTTTTAGGATAGAGCAGTACACAAAAACAGGTTTTGCCGAGCAAAAAGAAATTGAAATGCTCAACACATTTATGAGGCGTGGAGTTTCACTTCTTGTTGTTGGAAAAGTTAATACTGGTAAAACAACTTTCTTGTCTTATTTGCTTTCAACCTTGCCAAACAATATGAAAATTGTTACTATCGAAAACTCAGCAAGAGAAATGGACTTAGTTAAAAAAGAAAATGGAAAAACCATTAATAACGTGGTTCATATGCTGACTAGAGAAAGCAAAATAGCAGATTTGGATATTAAGCAAGAAGATTTAGTCGTAATTTCGCTAAGACTTAACCCAGACTATATTTCAATAGCCGAAATGCGTGACAGCGAAGCCAGTGCAGCAGTTGAAGCCAGTAGAAGTGGTCACCCAGTAATCAGCACAACCCACGCTGGCTCACCGATTGAAGCACACAAAAGAATTGCCGACCTTTCTCGAAAAGGCAACAACACCGACTATCCCACAGCACTTATCCAAGCACAAGAAGCCTTTCCAGTTGTTGTTTTCCTCCACACTTTAGAAGATAATGTCAGAAGAATAATGGGAATAACCGAATGTCACGTTGACGATGACAACAAAGCACACTACAACCCACTGTGGAAGTATGAGATTGAAGAAAATAACGTAGAAAATGGCAACATCACTATCAAAGGTCAACACAAACAAATAGGACTACCATCTAACAGATTAATAGACAAAATGAAAATGTATGGTATTTCTAGGGCAGAAATTGAGAAACTTATAAAAATATAACAAAGAGCCAACCTATTAGATTAGCTCTTTGTTTATATTAGGAAGTTTAAATTTATTACAATAATTTAGAGAAATCCATTTTAGCATAAACTATACGATGAATTTCTACGATATTATTTTCAACAATATAGAAAACAGCATAATTTTTTACAGGAATCATTCGATACTCATATTGTAGATCGCTTAACTTATCATAAACTGGAAAAGCAAAAGGGAATTTAATTAGAGTTTTAATGTTTTTTTCGATATCATCTAGTAAATTTA
The DNA here is from genome assembly GCA_044432645.1 of Clostridia bacterium. GTDB lineage: Bacteria > Bacillota > Clostridia > Oscillospirales > Acutalibacteraceae > SIG603. Next base: position 1,064 of record JAWXUM010000131.1, read on the forward strand.
ATGCCGCTTTTGGCGAATTTAAAATGTCGCTTATATATAGGATGATTTCATCTAGATCATCTTTTGCAAGTGGTAGATATTGTAGTTTATAAATCATTTGGACTTACCTTTTTAAGAATTTCACTTCTTAAATTTCCAAATACTTCTTGGTGAGCGTATCTGACATCAGTGGATTGTGATTGGATTTCAGCTTCTTTAAGTTTGAAGTGTATTTCATTTTCAAGTTTAAAGTTTTCGTAAGCTTCAATGCTCATTACAACCATGTCTCCATAACCGTTTTTAGTTAGAAATATTGGTTCTAATGTTTCGTGTACAACTTTTGAAATATCAGTAAAATTGTTTCTTAAATCTGAAACGGGTCTAATTTGTGGCATTGATATCATCTCCTTTTCTTATTATCAATATAATATCATAATAATGATAAAATTACAAGAGGGTTACAAAAATAAAAAATGAAAGGAAATTATATGGAAATATTAATCAGCATAGCAGTGATATTTTTGTCATTCGCTATATTTTTAGCTTTTGGAGTTAGTATAAAAGACTTTAGAAAGCTAATCGACAACGCACAAGATACAACAAATAAGAGTTTAAAAAACATTGTAAATCAGAAAGAAAACAAGTTAATCAAGTTTTTGCGAGAAAGCGAGCAAATGCTCAAAGTCACAGGTCAAGGTGGCAAGTTCTCTTTTATGATAATTTTGTCAGTTTGCTTAATCTTGCTAGGGATTAGCACATCTATCGCCATAGGTAACTTATATTTAATTCCAGTTGCTAGTATCGCCTTTGGCATTATCCCATTTTTATATATTCGTTTTCAATATATCGAATACAACAAATTTGTGCTAGAGGGACTATCAGTTGCAATGTCCCAAGTAACAACTTCGTATGAGCGAACTGAAAATATTTTGCTCTCTTTTAAAGAGAATGTTGATGATGTAAAAGAACCAGTAAAAACAATCTTTTTAGAGTTTATCAATGAAATTGAGAATATCAATCCAAATTATGAAAAAGCGATTGATAATATGAAAAACAAAATTGATAATTCAGTATGGGTCGAATGGTGCGAAGCTATTAAAAGATGTTCTAGAAACAGAACACTAAAATATGTTCTTGCACCGATAGTCACCAAACTTTCAAAGGTAAAAGTTGTTACAGGAGAACTAAAAACTATCCTATCCAACGCAACTAAAAACTTTTGGATTTTGATGTGCGCAGCACTCGCATTACTTTATGTTGGTGTGTACATTCTACCTGATGGACTTATGATTGATATACCAACCAATCTTCGCAATATGTTACTTGCTTTAAACGTGAGTGTTTCTGTGTTCGCTGGCATAAAAGTTGCTTTAATCAGCAACGAAATCAAATTTGATTTGTAAGGAGTGGTGAGATGAAAATATTATTAATAATAACAATGTCAGTCGCTCTTTATACTATCTTAGCCATAGTTTTAAGAATTCCAAAACTTAACTTAAAACGAGCAAAAGACCTTATGAGTGCTTATGAAAAGAAAGGCTTTTTAACTGAATATGTTTCAATTTTCAGTATGAAACTTTCAAAAGTTATAAGCCTTACGATTATGAAAAAAGAGCAGATTAAAAAATTGCTTACATTAGCAAAAAGAAACACAAGCCCAGAAGAATTCGTAGCCGAAAGCTATGTATATGCACTGTTGCCACTGCCATTGTCAGTGGTTTTATTTTTTGTAAACCCAATGTTTGCAGTGTTCCCACTTATATTTTCATTCTATTTATATAGACGAAACTACAATCTTTTAAGAGAAGATGGCGAAAAAAGGCAACGTAACATTGAAAATGAAATTCTAAAATTCACAATGTATATGACGAACTCATTAAAATCAGAAAGAAATATAATTCGATTAATTGAGCAATACATTGCAAACTTCGATACACCTTTAACAGACGAACTCAAAGTAACTTTAGCAGAGATGAAAACAGGTAACTATGAAAAATCCCTTGCAAATATGAGCAAGCGAAATAACTCAAACGCAGTTAATAGTCTAGTCAATGGCTTGATTTCATCATTACAAGGCAATGACATGACGGTATATTTTGAAAATTTATCATACGAATTAACTTCCGAATGGGAACAAGTCCTCAAAAGGCAAGCAATGGCACAAGAGCCTAAAATATCAAGATTTTCAATGATATTATTTGCAGTTGCTGTTGTAACAATATTTGCTGTGTTGATTACTGGTCTAACATCTTCCAATATGCTTATGGGGGGATTTTAATGAGAAAAATTTTAAAAGATAAACGTGGAATTTCTCAAATGATAACTTCATTAGTAGGTTTGTTTACAATCACGATTATGCTTGTTATCTCCCTAACTTTTATTAGAGTTGCTAATATGCAATCAGTTTTAAATGAGTTCGCCAACCAAATGGTAATTAGTGTTTGCGATTATGGAACAACCAGTAGTGATGACATTGATGATAGGTACGCTCAACTTGTTGACAGCTTGCAAATTGAGCCAACTATGACATATTCTGCAAGCTATATTTCTGGGACAAAAGTCCAATATGGAGATTTAATAACGGTAACTGCAACAGTTAGTGAAACAGTAAATATTTTAGGAATTGAGTTCCCGTTTGAGTTTGAAGCCACAAAAACTGGTCGCTCTGATTGCTATTGGAAAATAGGTGTGATATGGTAAAAGTTTTAAAAGATAAACGTGGAAACAGCACCTTGATATATTCAGTAGTGATTTTATTGTTTTTATGTTTAGTCACGATATTTGTTATTGGAAGCAACGAATTCAGAACTCTGACACTCAACATTTCAAACACCTCAAAAACAGCACTAGAAGAATATATAAACACAGAAACCATAAATGAAATCAATTCACTTAAAAATGGTACTGACTACAATTTCGAGATAGACGAAGATGAGTATAAAACCTACCTTGCCAACGCACTTGGTATTGGCGAAGATTTAACAGGTACTACTGGCAATGGTAGAACTTTTGAAATTACAAATATTTCGCTAACCAATAACAATGACTTAGATTTAACTTTAACACTCACCTTGTCAATGCCATTCAAAATAACGGAAAGTTATGTGATAAATTTCGATAAAGAAATTACCATAACAAGTAAATTAACAAGCATATTTATTTAAAATAGGAGAAGATATGAAATATTCAGTAAACGTAACAAAAACAAACAACCAAACAATCAAAGCATATGTTTCGGTTGTAATCGAAAATGCCATTGTAATAAAGGGCATTAAGATTGTAAATGGCAAAAATGGTTTATTCATTAGAATGCCACAATACAAAAACCAAAAAGGCAAATACAAGGACTATTGCTTTATTTTAGATAAAAATGAACGCAAAATCTTTGAAGATATTGTCTTTAAAAAATATGAAAGTGGTGATGAAGATGTTTAATTTCAGAAAAGAAAAAGAAACAG
>JAWXUM010000132.1:0-4442 GCA_044432645.1 Clostridia bacterium
AATAAAAAAAGACCGACTGCAAACTGAATTTAATCAGTTCACAATCGGTCTTTAATTTTTTGTTATTATTTATATAGATTTATTATTTCTATATTTTGTTTTTCTGCCATTCGCACTGTTTGTGCAGTTCCAGAGCGAAACGCTCCGTTCCAGTAGGCTATTAATTTTGTGCTGTGGTCAACCATATATTGGTTTCTGTCTTTAAAACAGTTTTTATGATAGTGGTTGGCTAATTGTATTACTTCGTCGCTTTTTTCAAGAATATTATAATATATATCCCTATCCTTTTCTGTAAAGTTTTTCGCTTGTTCTTCATAAGGTGTTACACTTATAAGTTTGATGTTTAAAAAATCACCACCAGTAAATGCAAATGCCCTTGTCTGTGATTGTAGCTTTTCCTTAATTTCAATTACTGCACTAGCACACAGTAAATCCCACCCATAACTGCCACCTTGATAGAAAATCGTGTATCCATCTTTAATAGACTTTTCGATTTCTTTTTTTAATCTTGACTTTAGATTAAAATAAGCTATCCCTTTAGGTAACTTTTCACCTCTATGTCCTGTGAATGCTACTGCTTTTTCTTTAATTTGCATAATTTACCAACCTTTCAAAACACTCTATATATATAGTAACTATTTATGTGTAAATAGTCAAGATGTAACTTTAAGTATAGACTATATATACAAGGTGGTGATAGAATGAATAACAATAATTCAGTAATTTTGATTAAAGATTATGGCACAATTAAATTTCACGTTAAAGACTTGATGGATGCTAAGGGCATTACTCGTTCAAAATTATCAACTCTTGCAAACTTTAGATTTGAAGTTGCAGATAAATGGTATAAAGGAGAGATTGAACGAGTTGACCTTGATGTTCTTTCAAGAATTTGCTTTGTTTTAGATTGCCAAATATCTGACATAATGACTTATGAAAAATAAAAAAAGACCGATTGTATACTGAAATTTATCAGTTACAATCGGTCTTTAATATTGCATTGACATTCCTTGGCTTGGGGAATAATCATCTTCCATATCTTCAATTTGTTCTTCATTTTCTGGCATTCTTATAATTCCGTCATACAAGTCTAGCAATTCATTATTAATTTGAGAAATATATGCGTTTTCTGTGAAAAATCCATTTTCACTATCTCTTATATCTTCGCCAACTTTTTGTGCATCAAGGTGTTCTGTTACCCATTCTCTAAACTCATACGGCATTCTTTGAATTTCTTCAATAAGTCCTGCATCAATATAGAACTCACCAAGTTCTTCGTCTGTTGTAGCTGGGGAGATGTCAACGCCTTGCATATCTTTGCAGTTCATTGCTAGATTAATCAAACTTGGCAAATCTTGAGATTCTTCTAAATATTCAATCATACCATTGAAACCAAACATTTCGATTTCATCTAAATCTTCAAGCTTTCTAGCTAAGAAGTTCAGTTCAAATAGATTTACACCGTGCATATACTTATCTTGAAGTAAAGTCGTGCCACTTTTGGTGTAGCTGTCACTAACATAGCAATTTTCTGGGTTTTGATTAGCCTTTTCACAGACTTTTATAATTTTCTCATAAGTGTTTGGCAAAAATAATCTTTCACCAACATCACCTTGGTTTTGTGCGACCCACGCTGTCATTGAACCTTTGATTTCTTGATTAATCACAGTATTATGAGTGATTACATCAAAGTCATCTTCTCCTACAATAAGGCTCAAAGTTCGTCCATTGCTCCACTTCATAAGCAAGCTGCCTCCATCGTCAACGCCTGTAATTACACCACGAGTACCACTTGGCACTGGGTTGTACGGATCTTGCATTTCTTTTAATTCAACCACTGTTCCTACTGGGAATTGCTCTTTTATTCTGTCGACTTGTTCTCTTGTTGGGAAATTTTTCATATCAATATCCTTTCATTTCAAAGCCATAGCTTTGTGTTGGTTCTTCAATTCCGAGTTCTTCTGCTGTGCTGATTTTCCAATCATTATCACTGCTCCAAAAGCTGATATTGTAATCTCTACCATCACATTTGATGTCTTGTTGTTCTACAGATTCACCCCAACCATCGGACATTTGTCCAGACTCTGATTCGATAAATTTTACAATTTCTTGCTCTGTTAATGCTGCATTTAACTGTAATGTCATAACTCCCATTAATTCGTTATTTACATTTTCTACCGACATTCTGTAACTTTCAACTTTTGCATTAATACTGTCTTTCTTGTCATAGTATTCCATTAATCCACGCTCACCTAAATCACTGTCATAGTCTTTGATAAATTTATTAACTATATCTTCGTAATCTACCAACTCTTGTGGAGAGATTTCTTCTTCGTAATTGCCTTTTTCATAATAACCATAATCTGTTTCTTCATCATAGCTGACGATTTTTAAGGGTACATAAAGTTTCATTTCTTGTGGCTCAAAGGTGTTATCCAAATTCATGTGTAAATTTTTATTTGAAATATCAATCATATCTTGGTTATAACCTTTGTATGCGACATATCCTTGAAGTGTGAAAACTCCTGATTCTTCCAACATTCTATCAATTCCATATTTATTGAAATCAATATAACTTTCAAGGTTTTCATCATATTCATATCTGCCACTGTCAATTATCATGTGTTTGCCATAATCTAATGTACTATACACATTTGGAATTACTTCAAATTCATGCTGTGCATTTAATAAGGTTTTTAGTTCTTCGGCTGTTGTTATCTTTGTCGCTGTAATAAGTTCGTCAAATTCAAAACTTGCACCTTTTTCTTGAATAATATTTGCAAATTCATTCAAATTTTCAAGCCTAAAGTCAGAGAATATAATTTCTGAAACTTTTTCTGGCAAATCATGATCTTCTACTGCAAGTTCTGATTTTGAAATATCGTCTATCTCTAGCCTTTCAAGTGCTTTGTCAATCTCGGCTTGTTCGCATGGTAGATAAAGAAACTCGGTTTGGTTATCCGTTTCAAGTCGCATTGTAATTGGGCAAGGTTCATACCAAAAGGCTGGCAATGTTTTTCCGTTATATAATTCGTATTCTTTATTTCTGTTTGGATAAACAAGTCCATATTTTGAGGCAAGTGGGGAAGGGTTATTTCTAATCATATTTTCCACATAACTTTTTCCGTCAAACTCTCGCAACACGCTTGTAGAAACGCCACCTTCTTCGTTGATGTACAACTTTCGTCCTAACTCTTTAAGGTCGCTAAAATCGTCTACAAGGCTGTAACAATTTGTGTTTTGCGTTAGATTTATCAAATCTTTCATATTATCAAGTTGTTTGGCACTTGCCACTGCATAAAAAGTCTTGATTTCATTTTGTGAAAGGCTATCAAAGTATTTCGTGAAAAAGTTTAATTCATCAAGATTAGTTTCCTTATCCATTAAAATTTCAGATAAATTATCATTGATATATACTTCGCCGATTATGATTTTTGATTTTGTGCTATTCTCAAGACCTAAGTTCTCATAACATTCTGCAATTTCTTTTTCCTTGCAAGGTAAATTAATACTGCTTTGCTTGTTGCCATTGTTAATGTAAAATCTCATATTTTTTCTCCTTTAAAATCATTTTGTTTTTTCTGACTTTTTTCTAAAGCTGTTTTTAAGCAATCACCCTCTTTCGCATAACAAAAAAAGCCATGAGAGGCATATTTGCAACTCCCACAGCTTTCAAACGGTTTTGATATTTCTTCTTCGGTAGCTGGCATTTGTATGGGTATATTATGTGTATCATACAAATGTTGTTTACCATTCTTTTTATATCGGACTAACATTTTAAACTCCTTTTCCATAAAATAAAAAAAGACCCAAACTATCAAAAATTAATTTGACAATCTGAGTCTAATGTATAGCTTTTTTTCATTTGCACCAAAACGAAAAAAAGGCTAATATCAAATGCAACAATTATTTGCATTTCATATTAGCCTTTTTTATAAACGATGTTCTCTACAATTGAAGTAACACCGTGGTTTGCATACTATTTAATTAAATCTGTTAGAATTAAATGTGTCAAATTAGCGAAAATTTCAATAGTAAAATCATCAATTTCTTTAGTTACTTCTTTGTCTTCCCACCCGAATATTCTCATTAAACCCATTGCATATAAATGTCAATATAAAAATGCACAAAAATTATAATATAAGAATGTACAATTACTCATCTTGATTGAAGATGTTTTGCAGTCTGAAGGACCTGCCTTTGATTGTTACAACATTTGCGTGGTGAAGGAGTCTGTCTATGATTGCGTTGGCGATAATTGGTTCGCCGAAGATTTCGTCCCACTGGGAGAAGTTGATGTTTGTGGTAATTATAGTGCTAGATTTTTCATAGCGTTTATCAATTAGTTGGAAGAAAAGTTTTGAGTCATTTTTAGAGATTGGCAAATATCCCAGTTCATCAATTATCAAAAGTTTGTAGCTTGATAACTTTTTAAGTTTGTC
>JAWXUM010000133.1:0-4381 GCA_044432645.1 Clostridia bacterium
CATAAATCAAACTGAATATCATACACACAATACCATATTCAGTTTGAAATAGCTATTACCATAAGTACCAATTATTTTTCTAAATCTTTGCCTATAATTTTCATCATTTTATCGGTTGCTGTGGTCTTAGGTGCTTGTGGAAAAACTGAGCAAACTATAAATGTTTTTCCATCAATAATCATTTTGCGTTCAGTAATTAAGTTGTCATTAGTTGAAGTAAGGTCTGTGTCATAGAAACATCTATGACTTAAACCTTCGTTGTCGCTGTTCCAATAAATATCGTCTTTTTCGTATTTGTTTTGTAATTCCTTCATTAAAATTCTCCTTTTATTAATAACTCATACCTTGTACTCTATGACCAATGGCGTGTTCTCTTTTGACCATTTCGACATAAGCTTTCTTATCCATTCTCTGAAATTTTGGTGTTTCTTGTTTATTTATTTCATCTGCGAACAGTATTTCTAAGGCATATAAAGCCTTGGAAACTCCGTCTAAAACCTTTATAATATCTATTTCTTGTTTTTGATCCAACTGCATTTTATCCACTTCGGCAATTATCATATTTTTAATTGACTTAAATTCTTGTTGCTTAGAAAGTGGAAGTTTATCGATTTCTTTATCTGTATAATTGTTATAAATTTGCTGTTTAGTTTCATACCAAAAGTCATAAGCCTTTTTTACAGACTTATTTATAGCGATTAAATCTACAACTTCATCTACCAATTTTTTAGTAGGTTTGGGTAAATATCCATAAGTCTTTTTGCCAGTTTGACTTTCAAGTTTCTTTTTAAGTTCTGTAATTTTAAACACCAATTCAGGCTCTAATTTTACATTCCCATTTAAAACTTCGGCGAAAATCTCACGACATTTTTCTTTAACTTCTTGCCTTTCCATACTTTGTCTTTGGTAAACTTGCTCCATTTCCAAGGAGAAAACTTCTTTTACAACTTGAGATTTAAACTTTTCTATGCCTTTCGTGGTTAAAAATCCTTCGTTTGGGTCTTTTGAAAAGACTACCATGTGAACGTGTGGGTGGTGACCTTCGTTGTGAAAAGCTCCGTACCAACACAGATTATCAAGTTTTATTTTATAGAAATCTGCGATTTTAGGAGCAATTTCACTTAGCATATTCTTCCAAGCAGTTCCATTATCAAAGCCAGTATTTATGGCATCTTCACGAGTTAAAGAAATTATCGGCATCCAAATTTTGCCCTTATGACTTCCGACTTGTTCCATCACTTTTGAGAGAGTAATCGGTGTATCACCACTTGTGAAAAGTCCGTGATTTACGAACTTTTCTGCTCCTTTTCGCTCTGACATATACTCTATATATCCCTGAATATTTTTCTCTACACCATCACGAGTGCCAATATAATTCATCAAGTTTTTGCCATAAGATCCCTTACCATTTTTTATATAGTTTGATTTTAAAATCACTTTTGGCATAAATTAATCTCCTTTTTGAAACTCATAAGCTTGTTCAAAGCTAATCGCTCCATTGCTATTTATAACTTCACGAAGACATCTTTGCCTTGATTTTTCCATTGCTTCTGCTGAAATATTAAGGTCAAATGCTATTAAATTGAGCAACATATTCAGCTCTCTAGTGTTATGAATTAGCTGTCTTGCCATTCGAGTTTCGCTGTTTTGCACTATCCCTTTCATCTCGCCTATTAAAATATCAGAGATATATTTGCTTGAATTTTGGCAGTTTTTATAGCCTATATAGAACTCAATTGCTTTTCTAATAAATTCACTTTGGTTTTTCATATCGTCTTTTTTTACATAATATTCGATAGTTGGTGTCATTTCACTATCGAGCCATACGGTTGTTCTTTCTTTCATAAAATTCTCCTTTTCTCATTAAAACTAGGGTGGATATCACTTAGAGCACCTAACAAATGGCTTGAAATGGGGGTTTCTGGGGTGTTGGATATCACTTTGGATATCACCTTTTCTAAAACGTGTACCTAACCCAATTTCGCATTACTCCCCAATACTGCCCAAACAAGGGCAATAACGGGTCGGCACTGCCGTCCCATGTGTCTGTCGGTTGACCGACTTTATCCCGCTCTTTAATATCCCAACGCAAACCCTTAATTCAAGTTCTCGTCCATCGTCTTTTCAATCATTGATTTCTTTAAAAAGACAAATCGGTTGTATCTGCCATTGCCCATATTTAGTGATTTTGTTTTGTCGCCATTGCTTGCGACTTCTATGAACTGTTCTTGTGCTAGGTATTTAAGTAACTGCGTGGCAGTGATTGTAAAACTCTCGCCTTGTTCTTCGCATAATTTTTTAACAGCTTTGTGAGCCATATCTCTGTTCAGATAAAAATATGTGTCATCTTGAAAACCGATAAAGTTTTGTGGGAGTTGCTCTCTGTAGCCTTTTGACGGAACTGAAACAACTTCTGCGTCGATTAATGAAACTAACTTTTTGATGAATTTTTTAGTAGGTGTTTCGCTTTCAAAAATTTCTGACTGTGCGATTGCCATTTCGATTAAAATTTCAGTAAAGTTATTCATCAATTCATTTTTTCTATCTAAGCTTATCAACTTTTTATCTTCAAAAAATTCAAGCATAAATTCAAAGCCTAACAGTTTTAGAGAAATCATTTCAGGTATTCTGTCGTGACATTTTTTATTCTGTTTTGAAAGTTTTAATCTAAAACTATCTCGGTTTTCTAAAAACTTTGCTTGCAAGAATTTTTCAAACTCTTTTTGATTATCTAGGAACTTTTCTTTTATCCAATCTAAATATGCCAGCATTGTTTTTTGAAGTGCGCCACGCTGTGCTTCTTCTTGAAAAATTGTTAGCACATCAAGATTTATAGTGTTTTCTAACATCTCGATTATAAATGTTCTAGCGTTGCCACTCTCACCAATGTCAGGCATAAACTCTGCTGTTATGATTGCATTGCCTTGTGGGTGTCGAGTTTGGTTTGGTGTAGCATCTGATTTCAAGCGACCACGACCAACTCTATCTCCGTATGCGCGAACGATTGCTTGTGCTGTTGCAGTCATCTTAGCTGCTTCAGTTTTTGTTGTTGGGTGAAAATCATCAACAACTGTCAGCACATCTTTGACATAGTAGGTGTTGTCTACTATACTGAATTGCGTATCCTTGAAAGACAGAGGCAGAGTAGTCGCTGTAAACACTCCGAAGAAGTTCATCATTAACGCTGCGAGCGAACTTTTCTTTGAACCAGTTTTACCGATTAAGATTGTGACTGATTTGGGTTCGCATTGTGCGTTTCTTAAAAATTCATTGAGTGGAGAGATGAACACGTCACTTAAAAGTGGATAGACGAATTTAGGTTCTGCGATTTCTAATTCAAGCATTGCACTGGCAACACTTATGTCGCTTGTTTCGTAGTTTGCATATTCAATTCCATAATTTTTAAGCTTGTCGTTAAGTTCAACTTTATGACTATTTAATTTTGGAAGTAGGAACTGCCACTGTCCGTCAATCTTTTTCCAACCAGTAACTGAGTAAACATATTCACGCTTAGCATCATCAGCTGTTGTTTGTATTGCCTTGCCGAGCTCATTCAATCAGCACCACGCCTCAAATACACATCTTTTCGCCCCCAGCGTTGCCAAACTCATCGTTGGAATTTTACAACTTCTTCGTTTGGCTTAGATGTGAACAAAAATCTGCACATTTGAGGTCGTAGATTTTATGGAGTGTGGGTGTGTTTCATAACACGAAAAAGCCTTGCAGTAATGCTCTCGCCTTACAAAAGGCTTTGACAAAGTTAGGGAGCACACCCACGCTTCATAAAACGTGGTGATGATTAAATGAACTCGGCTGACTTGTTCTTTAGTGTTTTGGCCAATTTCTAAATTACAATTAGCATCCCAAAATTTGAGTAGCCATTTCATACCTGCAAGTTCATCAGCTTGGATTGTAACTTCTGGCAAGGTTTTTCCGTTTGAGTGAATTCCGTCAATGACAAGTCGATTTGTTGTGCTTACTCCGTCATCATAAATGAGTTGCTTTGCAATTCTTGGTGTGAAGTTACAGAGTTTCTTTTCGTAAGTGCCTTTTGGTGTTTCGACTGTGATGAATAGATTTCCGTTTGAGTTTCTGAATTGTTCTGGATATTTAATTTCTTTCATTTTGTTCTCCTTTTTACTTCTGTTTGTTTTGTATTCTTAAAAATTTACGATTTATAATCACCTCCTTAAAGTTCTCGCATAACAGCATTTCAACTAGACCGACTTACTGTCAAATTAAATGACCATTACAAACATCATGGCAATCAGAGTCGCTCCACCTTGTTTAAAGTCGGTCTAGTGTTGTGCTGTTGGCTTCGTGGCAACTCTACTACAATCGCTCGCTTGTAAGTTCATAGAATTTGATTAAATTTTCAAGG
>JAWXUM010000134.1:0-4348 GCA_044432645.1 Clostridia bacterium
TGTTTCTTTTTCTTTTCTGAAATTAAACATCTTCATCACCACTTTCATATTTTTTAAAGACAATATCTTCAAAGATTTTGCGTTCATTTTTATCTAAAATAAAGCAATAGTCCTTGTATTCACCTTTTTGGTTTTTGTATTGTGGCATACGGATAAATAGTCCATTTTTACCATTTACTATTTTAATGCCTTTAATTACAATAGCATTTTCGATGACAACTGAAGCGTAAGCTTTGATTGTCTGGTTGTCTGTTCTAGTTACATTTACTGAATATTTCATATCTTCTCCTATTTTAACTAAATGTACTTGTTAATTTGCTTGTTATGGTAATTTCTTTATCGAAATTTATCACATAGTTTTCCGTTATTTTAAATGGCATTGACAAGGTGAGTGTTAAAGTTAAATCTAAATCATTGTTGTTGGTTATAGAAATATTTGTTATTTCAAAAGTTCTACCGTTGCCAGTTGTACCTGTTAAATCTTCGCCAATATTAAGAGCGTTGGCAAGATAGGTTTTGTACTCATCTTCGTCTATCTCAAAGTTATAGTCCGTGCCATTTTTTAACGAATTAATTTCATTTATTGTTTCTGTGTTGATATATTCTTCAAGTGCTGTTTTAGATGTGTTTGAAATGTTGAGTGTTAATGTCCTAAACTCATTACTTCCGATAACAAATATTGTTACTAAGCATAAAAACAATAGTATCACTACTGAATATATCAAGGTGCTATTTCCACGTTTATCTTTTAAAACTTTTATCATTATGCACCTGTTTTCCAGTAAAAATCGGAGCGACCAGTTTTGGTGGCTTCAAACTCAAATGGGAACTCAATCCCTAAAATATTTGCAGTTTCGCTGACTGTTGCAGTCACTGTGATTAAGTCACCATATTGGACTTTTGTCCCTGAAATATAGCTTGCTGAATATGACATAGTTGGTGCAATTTGCAAACTTTCGACAAGTTGCTCATACCTATCGTCAATATCGTCACCACTTGTAGTTCCATAATCACAAACACTAATTACCATTTGGTTAGCAAATTCGTTTAATACCGACTGCATATTAGCAACTCTTATAAAAGTTAATGATATTACAAGCATAATTGTTATTGTAAATAAGCCTACTAAAGAAGTTATCATTTGAGAAATTCCACGCTTATCTTTTAAAATTTTTCTCATCAGAATCCCCCCATAAGCATATTGGAAGATGTTAGCCCAGTGATTAGCACAGCAAAAATTGTCACAACTGCCACTGCAAATAGTATCATTGAAAATCTTGATATTTTAGGCTCTTGTGCCATCGCTTGCCTTTTGAGGACTTGTTCCCATTCAGAAGTTAATTCGTATGATAAATTCTCAAAATATACCGTCATGTCATTGCCTTGTAATGATGAAATCAAGCCATTGACCAAGCTATTAACTGCGTTTGAATTATTTCGCTTGCTCATATTTGCAAGTGATTTTTCGTAATTACCAGTTTTCATCTCGGCTAAAGTTACTTTTAGTTCATCTGTTAAAGGTGTATCGAAGTTTGCAATGTACTGCTCTATTAATCGAATTATATTTCTTTCTGATTTTAATGAGTTCGTCATATACATTGTAAATTTTAGAATTTCATTTTCAATGTTGCGTTGCCTTTTTTCGCCATCTTCTCTTAACAAATTGTAGTTTCTTCTGTATAGATAGAAAGAGAATATAATTGGGAACACTGCAAACATTGGGTTTACAAAAAATAAAACCACTGACAATGGCAGTGGCAAGATTGCGTAAACATAGCTTTCGGCTACGAATTCTTCTGGTGTTGTCTTTCTTTTTGCTAATGTCAGCAACTTTTTTATCTGCTCTTTTTTCATAATCGTAAGGCTTATAACTTTTGAAAGTTTCATACTGAAAATTGAAATATATTCAGTTAAAAAGCCTTTCTTTTCGTAAGCACTCATCATGTCTTTGGCACGTTTTAAGTTAAGCTTTGGAATTCTTAAAACTATGGTTAAGATTGTATAAAGAGCGACTGACATTGTTATAATTATTAATATTTTCATGTTACACTCCTTATAAATCAAATTTAATTTCATTGCTAATTAAAGCAACTTTTATGCCAGCGAACACAGAAACACTCACGTTTAAAGCGATTAACATATTGCGTAAATTTGTCGGAATGTCAATCATCAGTCCGTCAGGTAGAATGTACACACCAACATACAAAAGTGCAAGTGCTGCACACATCAAAATCCAAAAGTTTTTAGTAGCGTTGGATAGGATAGTTTTAAGTTCTCCAGTAACAACTTTCACCTTTGAAAGTTTGGTGACAATTGGTGCAAGAACATATTTTAGTGTTCTGTTTCTAGAGCATCTTTTAATAGCTTCGCACCATTCAACCCACACTGAATTATCAATTTTATTTTTCATATTATCTATTGCTTTTTCATAGTTCGGATTGATATTTTCAATTTCATTTATGAACTCTAAAAATATTGTTTTTACTGGTTCTTTAACATCGTCTACATTTTCTTTAAAAGATAGCAGAATGTTTTCAGTTCGCTCATAAGAAGTCGTGACTTGAGACATTGCGACAGATAAACCCTCTAACACAAATTTGTTATATTCGATATATTGAAATCGAATATATAAAAAGGGGATAATGCCAAAGGCAATACTAGCAACTGGTATTAGATATAAGTTACCTATTGCAATAGATGTGCTAATTCCTAGCAAAATTAAGCAGACTGACAAAATTATCATAAAGGAGAACTTGCCACCTTGACCTGTAACTTTAAGCATTTGTTCGCTTTCTCGTAAAAACTTGATTAGCTTATTTTCTTTCTGATTTACAATGTTTTTAAGGCTCTTGTTCGTGCTGTCCTGTGCGTTGTCGATTAGCTTTCTAAAGTCTTTTATACTGACTCCAAAAGCTAAAAATATAGCAAATGACAAAAATATCACCGCTATGCTTATTAATATTTCCATATATTTTCCTTTCTTTTTTTATTTTTGGGTGCAAAAAAAGTGCTACTTATACGATAGCACTTCTTGTAATCATTTTTATTGAAATCCTGAGATATCTATTTTAAGTACCCATAGCATAAAGGCTGCTAAAATCCAAGGTGTTGCATTTAAGAGAAGTAGAACTATACCTTTATTGTATTTTAAATGGTATTCACTAACAGAAAATAGCTTTCTAGGATTATTTATATAGTATAGATATAAAATACGTGGTGGTGATGTTGGGTGTTTAAAAAAAGCATGATAGTGTTTGATTTTTCCATTTATTTCATACTCATACTTGGCACGATAATCATATTTAGCTATTTCACCAGTTGGAAATGATGATATTATACTTGCCTTTATAACATGGTTTTTACTTTTAGCTATATCTCTTTTTCTATCATAACTTAGATAATAATTAGCCTTTTTATAAATCGGAAAAATGAAGATATATCCACATACTATAGTTGCGAAAACTAAAATCCACTTAAGCCAATTAATAGGGTCATCTGTAAATGCTTGAATTAAAATATCTTTAATTTCTCCTGAATCCATATAATTCTCCTTACATATAAATTTTATTTACTCTATTATATACCTTAAATTGTATAAAATAAAGTTATATAGCTTATTTTTTTAATTTTTCTATTTCTGTTTGACTAATGCCATACATTTTCATTTTGTCTATTAATCTATCGGATGGTAGTCCTATTTGCTTATGCTGACCTTTGATAGAGATATTACCATTTTCTACGTTGTTTTCTTCAATCTCATACTTCCATAATGGGTTGTAGTGTGCTTTGTTTTCATCATCAACATGACATTCAGTTATTCCCATTATTCTTCTGACATTATCTTCTAAGGTGTGGAGGAAAACAACAACAGGAAAGGCTTCTTGTGCTTGAATAAGTGCTGTGGGATAGTCGGTGTTGTTGCCTTTTCTTGATAAATCGGCAATTCTTTTGTGTGCTTCGATTGGTGAGCCTGCGTGGGTGGTTGATATAACTGGGTGTCCACTTCGACTGGCTTCAACTGCTGCACTGGCTTCGCTGTCACGCATTTCGGCTATTGAAATATAGTCTGGGTTAAGTCTTAGCGAAATTACGACTAAATCTTCTTGCTTAATGTCTAAATCTGCTATTTTGCTTTCTCTAGTCAACATATGAACCACATTGTTAATGGTTTTCCCATTTTCTTTTTTTACTAAGTCCATTTCTCTAGCTGAGTTTTCAATGGTAACTATTTTCATATTATTTGGCAGGGTTGAAAGCAAGTAAGATAAGAAAGTTGTTTTACCTGTATTAACTTTTCCAACAACTAAAAGTGAAACTCCACGCCTCATAAAAGTGTTGAGCATTTCAA
>JAWXUM010000135.1:0-4290 GCA_044432645.1 Clostridia bacterium
AAATATCGTTAGTTTCGATAGAAGGATATAGTACATAAACGTTAAACACAGCAGTTTCATCATATTCTGCCTCTACAGAACCTTCGGTTGTAGGAGTAACAACAGTTGTAATAACATAAGATGTTGTTGAAGTTGGAGTTATAAGAGAATCAGTATCAAAAAGTTCCTCTGTAGCATCATAAATTGATTCTCCTGCATAAATTGTTACTGTTAGAAGTGGTTCTACTCCAGTATCAACTGTGCCATTACCATCTAAATCTGCGTAAATTGAGAATGTTATCTCAACATTAGCATTAGCAACACCCATAATTGTATGTCCGTCAACTTGTAGCAAGTCGACAACACTTACGCTGTTGCCAAGGTATATTGTTTGGTCTGTTGCTTCCAAAACAAGATTGATAGGAATATCTGCATCTGGAATTGGGAAGTCTTCTAGCATTGTGTATTCGTTGCTATCAGCATCAAGAATATAAACACCAGAAGTAACGTGGTTGGTTTCGATAGAGTTACCACCGAATGTGTAGTAATCTTCGCCTTCTACTTCTGTCCCTGTTAAATCTACATTTTCATTATTAGGCACTATATCAAAAGATATAACCAATTTACCACCATAGAAATCAAGGTCGCCAGTTGAATTTTCTTCATCAAAATAACGAGCTTCGCCTGTAACGTAATAATCGTTATAGTTAAAACCCTCTACAATTACTTGTTGAGTTTCGTAAGTATCACCAGTATATGTAGGGTTACCGTCATCGTCATAAATAATATTACCGTCGTCATCTCTAGCAGCTGTGTCAACAGTTACATTTTCCAGTTTAACTTTTAAATCGTCCCAGCCTGTTGTTATGCCATCGGTTTCATTATATAGAACTACTGGTGTTTCCGACCATGTATACCACTCACTGTCATATTCGTTGTATATTTCTTTTTCTTCATCAGTAAGGACTGCGAAACCAGTAGCGTATACTAAAGAAACAGTTAAGTTAGATGCACCTGTTGGAATTGAGAAGTCATTTGTCATAACATCACGAACTTGAGTAGTTGCGTCCAATGTGATTGTAGCAGAGCCAGTCATTGCACCAGCAACTGTGTCGAAAATACCACTCAATGTACCAGCTATATCTGTAGTTGTTTCGGTATTGATTGGATAGTAGTACTGAGTATACTCACCATCGTCATCTGTATTTTTTGTAGTATTAGTAGTTATTCGGTAATCTGACGAAGTGGAACTTACATCATACAAACTACTTGAATTAGGGAAATCACCACAAATCCATGAACTTACACTATAGTTGCTTGATACAACATCTAAGAAAGCACTGATAAACGTGTCACCCTGTGTTATATAAACATTACTACCGCTATAGCGATTACCATAGTCATATGTGCTTACAGTAACTGTATTATCGTAATTAGTATCTGTTGTTTGCTCGTAAACACCGTTAAGCATACCAATTGTAAACACAGTTACTCCATCACTTTTCATATCGTAAGCAGATGCTACTGTTCTGTTTACGTTACTATAAGTGCTCTCATCGTCATTTGTTGGAATACCGTCAGTAAATATAACACAAAGCTGAGTACGACCTGTGTCGTCGTTATAATATGTAGTGTCGTTTTTAGCAGTTGATAATATACTTTCTGCTTCTTCAACACCATAACAAATTTGTGTGCTGTGACCTAGGTTGAATGTTGAAATATTATCTTCACTAAAACCAGTAGTTGATGTGGTAGGGCTGCTAGCAGTTGGGTTATTGCTTGTAATTATTTTATCACTATTTGAGGTTTGTGAAGTAGTAACCCAAGAAATAAGTTCTTCTATAACAGAATCATAATTAGATGTTAGTGCTATTTCTGTTGTATCTCCTGAATTATAAGTAACCACAGAAACACGGTGGTCTGTGCCGTCAGCTTCAAGTGATATGACAAATTCAGCAACAGCCTCTATAACATCACTTTGTCTGCTCTCGCTATATAAATATCCAAAAAGTGCAATGTATTCATCAACATAGTCGCTACTACTGCCGATTGATGACCAATAATCAGCTGACCAATATTCATAATAAAGGTCGTATTCTTGTGTATCATCAATACTGCCTATTGAATAATCCTCACCAAAAGTATAAGTTGTTCCGTTAATTGTTGCAGTGTAAGAACTACTTCTACTTGAAATAGTCATAGTCAAACCATAAGTAGAACTTAATGTACTTGTAGATTCTTGCCATACACCATAAAGTGGTGTTACTGAACCACCTTCACCATCGCTGTATTGAACAAATTCAAAAGATGCCTCAGTAGTATCAGTAGCTTCGTTGTAAACATAAGCACCATCTACAATACCTATGTTACCATCGTCTAAGCCGTTATCTTCTGCTTGGCTTGCTGGCCACATCATAGAAGTTGATTGGTCTAAAACTAGAACTATATCGGCTGGTGTTACTACTTCTGTTGTTTGAGTAATTGTACCAGTTGTAAATGTTTCTAGGTTTAGTGTGTAGGAATACACATCCACACCTGTACTATCATCTATTGTATATGTAACTGTTTTAGAAACAGATACACCGTCGTTTGATTCGTCAGCATTACCACCAGTTGTGGTAGCTGCTAAAACATTTGTAATAATTGGAACTGAAAAAAGTGTTGTTGTTAACAAACATAAAGCTAGACTTAGTGCTAATATTTTCTTTTTCATTAACTACGCACCTCGCTTTCAACTTCTGGGAAACCGTCTACATCTAGTACTGTTTCGCCTATACTTTCGTCATATCCGTTATATCTTGATTGAACTGATTGTGAACCTACTACTATGGTAATAACAGAGCCTATATAGCTGTTATCCATTGCTGTAGAGAAGTAAACTTCGTCAAAAAGATTACCAGAATAATCGCCTACTTCGATAACGCCTATATATCTGTAAAAACCGTCTTCATCTTCTACCCAATTTTCGGTGTCGATATTAAGGCTTACAACACTATTATCAAGAATGGTTTCACCGTCAGCGGCTATTATTTCTACATTAACAGAAACTCGTGCGTAAAAATTCTCTGAGCCAGTATTTTCTACATAAGCTATCTGTCCAACTGTATCACCCGGCATTATAGAAGTTGTTTCGTCTATTGGTAAAAACTCCCAGCTGAGTCCGTCGGTACTTATTTCTTCATAAAGCTCCATTTCTACGTAACCTGTTGTGATTACGTTAGTTGTGGTACTCTCGTTTGTAAAATATGCAAAAGTTTGGAATATCACTGCTCCGACCAATAGAGCAATACACGCTATGCAACCATAGATTTTTTTCTTTTGCATTATCACACCACCTTTCTTTTTAATTGATAATTGACAATTAATAATTGATAATTTTTGATTTTGAAATATAATTGTCAACTGTACATTATCAATTTTCAATTATATTTTGGTGTTTTAAGGGTTATTATCGTGACAATTTACAAACAAAAGATAATAAAATTTGTTTGCAGTTAAATCTTTTAAGGGACGGGCGAACAATGTTCGCCCCTACAAGAAGTAGATCCCTTTTTGATTTGTTTTAAGAGTTAAAGTTAAGTTGTTGTTTTAAAATATTCGATAAATGAAGCATTTGCACTAGCAGGTAATAGATTGTCAGCTTGAACTGCGTATGCTACAAATTCAAGAGTTGGAGAAGTTTCGTTGCTATCAGCGGTGCCATCAGCGGTTACACCATCAATTGCAGCTAACATTTCGTTAGTAACTGATGTTGGATATACAACTGAACCATTAGCATTTGTATAATCATCAATAGTATTTTCAACATCAGCTAATATATAAAGTTTTGCTTCTGCTGAAACTGCAACTGGTGCATCTGTATCGTTTGTATAAACATAAGTTTTTGTACCAGTTGTATTGTTTGTTACTGTAACTTCTCTCCAATTTGAAGAAACTGAATATGTAATGTAATCGCTAAAAGATGTGTCAGTAAGTATTGTGCCATTATTTTCAATTACGTCAACATAAACGTAAACATCTTCTGAGCCTGCTTCTACTTCAACAGTAGGATCTTTAGCTTCTTCATCACCAGGGATGATTGTGTAATCTTTAGTCAAAACTTCGCTTCCATCATTTGTTTCATACAAATCGATGTCGATGTTTTCACCTGCTGTAAATGTATTAGTTACTGTTGCTGTTGAGTCAGTTAAGTAAGCTAATGTGCCACCGATTGCTAGTGCAGCGACTAAGCAAAGAGCAATGGCAGGTTTTAGATATTTTTTCATTATTTCTTTCCTCGCTTTTTATTTTTTATTATTTAATAGGGTAATA
>JAWXUM010000136.1:0-4142 GCA_044432645.1 Clostridia bacterium
GACACTAGGCGAAGCGATAGTAAGAGGGATTTTACCAGCTCCGAAATATGTCACAGCTTTATTTTCGTATAAAAGTCAGTTGAAAAAATATGAGAATAAAATCAAAAATAAAAAGCAATTTTTTGATAGAGATAGAGCAGAACAATTGCTTGAAGCTTTGAGAAGAACTCTTGAAAAAGCTGAGGGTCTTGATGAAGTCTTCGCAAAACATATAGAGAATAAAACAGGAAAATATATTATTTTCTGTGCAAATAAAGAACATTTAGACACCATGGTTAAAAAGTCAAAAAAATGGTTTTCTAAAATCGACAAAGAACCTCATGTGTACACAATGTACTCTTACGACAGCGAAACAGATGAAAATTTTAAAAATTTCAAGGAAGATAATAGTGAACACTTGAAATTGCTTTTTACAATAAATTTATTAAATGAAGGTGTACATACTGAAAATGATGGGGTTATCTTATTTAGACCTACTGTTTCTCCAATTATCTATAAACAACAAATTGGTAGAGCTTTGTCAGCATCTAAGAAAAAATCACCTATTATTTTTGATATTGTAAACAACTTTGAAAATTTATACTCTGTTGGAGCAATTGAAAAAGAGATGAAAGATGCCGTTGTATATTTTAACAATAATGGTGAATCAGAAGATATTGTTACAGAGCAATTTGAGATTTTTGAAGAAGTAAAAGAATGTGTAAGTCTATTCAATCAGTTAAGTGAAAGTTTAAATGTTCCTTGGGAAGAAATGTATAGATGTGCAAAACTTTTTTATGAAACAAACAATCATTTAGATATACCAGCAAGATTTAGAACTATCGAGGGTTATACATTAGGTGTATGGATTAGAAATCAAAGATATGCAATGCGAAATGGAGAACTATCACTTACCAAGGAGCGTATAAGAAAATTAGATGATATAGGAATGTATTGGACTAATTACTTAGATGAATCGTGGACAAGAAATTACGAATTGGTAAAAAGTTATGGTGTCGAAAATATAAAAATCAGCACTGCTGTTGGTGATTTTAGAATGGGTCATTGGTGTAGTGTACAACGGAACAATCGTAAAAGTGGAATTTTATCACAAGAACGCATAGACAAACTTGATAAAATTAATTTTTCTTGGGATGCACTAGAAGATATGTGGCTTAAAAATTATTCAGAATTGAAAAATTTTGTAACGGCAAATTCACGGTTACCTAAAGTCGCAGAAAATTCAACTTTATTTAGTTGGATAAAGGGACAAATACAGGCTAAATCAAAAGATAAATTAGATGAATATAAAGAAAAGCTATTAACTGACCTTGGGGTCGATTTTTATAACAGTCACTCTGACAGAATCTGGAAAGCAAGAGCCGAGGAGTTACAAAAATATATTGCTGAAAACGGAAAGTTTCCAGAGAAAAAAGAAGCGGTAGGATTGTGGCTCTACAATGAGTTAAGGCGTGAGCGAAACGGCAGACTGCTTTCATATCGCAAGAAAAAACTCGAAGTACTAGGTGTGATTTTTGGAAACAGAGATGACAGAGCTTTTGCCGAGAACATCTTGTTACTGAAAAAATATTTAAAAGAATTTAAAAAATATCCCTCTGGAAAAACAGAATACCATGGATTTAATTTGGCAGGATGGTGTTCGAGAATTCGAAAAAAATACAATGAAAATCAGCTAAAACCCGAACAATATAAAAAACTATGCGAAATTAACTTTGACTTTAGAAATTCTAAGGAAATTCATGACGAAGAAAAATGGAATGTAAAATATTCTGAACTCTGCCATTCGGTAAAAGAAATGAATCGTCTACCAAAATATAGCGAAAACACAAAGTTAATGCAATGGCTACTACATCAAAAATCAAGAACAAATATAACATCTGTTCAACAAGAAAAGTTGAGCCAGTTGGAACAGATGGTTAATTTATAAAGGAAACAATATGAGGAAAAAAAAGAAATTACTATATATAGTCGAAGCCATGGGTGGTGGGGTTTTCACTTATATTGTGGAACTTGCCAACAAGCTTGCTGAGGAATACGACCTTTACATAGCTTATGCTGTGAGATCTCAAACTCCAGAAGACTATAAAGATTATTTTGACAAAAGAATACATTTGATAAAGGTTGAGAACTTCATAAGAGCTATTCGCCCAGTTAACGATATAAAAGCTGGCTTTGAGATTAGAAAAATCGTTAAAGATATTAACCCAGATATAATTCATCTTCACTCAGCAAAGGCTGGGATTTTGGGCAGATTATTTTTAAACAAAAGAAAACACAAGTTCTTCTATACCCCACACGGATACAGTTTTTTAATGGAAGATTGTAACCCATTAAAACGAAATATGTACAAAGGCATAGAGAAAGTTTTTGGCATGGCAAAGTGTAAAACAATTTGTTGCAGTGTTGGCGAATATAATGAATCGCTAAAAGTTACAAAGAAATCATCGTTCATCAGCAACGGAATTGACATAAATGTTTTGAAAAAGCAAATGAAAGACATTCAAATTGAAAAACACAACAAGCCAATAGTTTTCACAATAGGACGAATTTGCGAACAGAAAAATCCTTCAATGTTCAATGAAATAGCAAAATCAATGCCAAATGTAGATTTTGTTTGGATTGGCGATGGCGAACTAAAAGAACAACTAACAAGCGAAAACATAAAAATCACAGGCTGGATAAGCCGTGAAGAAGTTATAAAATACGCAATGCAAGCAGATATTTTCATATTAACTTCACTTTGGGAAGGTCTCCCAATATCACTTCTAGAAAGTATGTACATGAAAAAAGTCTGCATAGTCAGTGATGTAGTTGGTAACCGTGATGTAATAATTAACAACCATAACGGCTTTGTATGCAAAAACACAGAGCATTTCATAAAAAGAATACAAGAAAACGTGGATAACTTAAATAAAGAAGTAGCACAAAAAGCCTACGAAAGCATCATAGATACATACAACACAGATATGATTTCAGTTTTATATAGCAAAGAATATGAAAATTAAGGGGTAAACATGAAAAAAGTAGCGATAGTATCATGTTATTTTCAACATAATTACGGCAGTATGCTCCAAGCGTATGCCACACAAATGGCACTTGATAAGATGAATATTGAGAATGAAACTATAGATATTTCAGGTTTCAATGGCGAGATAAAAAAAGCGAAAATCAAATATTTTGCTAAAGCAGCCCTAACTTCTGACATATTGCTTTCCAAAATGGGAATGGCAAAAAATGTTGTTAAAAAGAAATTATCCAAAAATGAATACGGCAGTTTATCTAATGTTAGACATGAAAAATTCAATAAATTTGCTAAAGAAAAATTTGTGCTTTCACAAAAATATAATTCAATAAACGAATTATCAGAAAGTTGCAAAGAAAATTATTCATCTGTTTTGGTAGGTAGCGACCAACTTTGGTTGCCAGCGAATATTGCAGCGAACTATTATACATTGAATTTTGTTCCAGATGAAGTGAATAGCATAGCTTTTGCAACAAGTTTTGGAATGTCAACTTTGCCAAAAGATAGCTCAAAAAAAGCAGAAGTTTTTTTAAAGAAAATCAAACATATTGGAGTTCGTGAGAAATCAGGACAAAAATTAGTTAAAGATATAGCAAACCGAGATGTCCCAGTGGTTTGCGACCCAACTTTGCTGTTTGACGGCAATGACTGGATGAAAGTCCAAAAAGAAGAAGCAATAGAAAAAGAACCATATATTTTCTGTTATTTTCTAGGTAACAACCCTCCACACAGAGAGTTTGCAAAAAGATTAAAAGCAGAAACTGGCTGTAAAATAGTAGCACTTGTCCACTTAGACGAATTTGTAAAATGTGACGAAGAATACGCAGACAAAAAGCCTTATGATGTTGACCCCGCAGATTTTTTAAACTACATAAGAAATGCAAAGTACGTCTGCACCGACTCGTTCCACTGCTCAGTATTCTCTACCCTATACAAAAAAGATTTCTTCACTTTCAAAAGATACACAAAAAATACAAAGCAATCAACAAACAGCCGAATAGACAACCTCTTTGAAACGCTAGGCATAACAGGCAGATTATTAAACGGCGATGAAAACATAAAAGAATGCATAAGCCTAAAAACAGACTTTGACAAAGTAGAGCAAAACTTAGAAAATATC
>JAWXUM010000137.1:0-4130 GCA_044432645.1 Clostridia bacterium
ATTTAAAAGCCAATTATCATCATCTATTACGGTGAAAGGACGATACACAAGGAAATTGCTTGCTGTATCATCAACTGTAATCTGCTTTTTGATAGCAAACGTATTGCTACCAGTTAGACAAACTGCTTTTGCATTTGCAAGTTCCATATCACCAATTTTATCTTCAAACTCTCCATCATCGTCAAACCAAAAGATAATCCGACGATTATAAAACTCTTTTACAGGTTCAGCGAAGCGTCTGTTTAAATCTTCTATTATTTTATCTAATTCCATAGGCACTCCTTTAGCTGATTAATTTATATTGCTTTGCTATTTCTTCATTGATAACTTTTACTTCTATCTTCCAAATTTTCATTTGCTCTCTTAGAAACTTTTCTAAAGCAAGCTGCACGTCTAAAAGCCATTTTTTCTCACTGTTTTTTATTACTAAATAAAATTTAAAATGATATAACTGAATATTTGAAAAATCTATAAAATTCACTATTTCTTTCTCTTTGTCGTCTTGAATTTTCAAATTAGCACTTACGAATAAATTTAAGGAACTTGTAAGCTTTTCGCATATTTCTCGAATATAAGGACTAGGATATATTACTGTTTCCGTCTTATCTAGTTTTTTTATCTCAATCGGTATTTGTAGTTGTTTTGGTGAACTCGTTTTTGCTTCGATAAATATTAAATCATTATTTTCTTTGTATATATATTCCACTATATGTACTTTCTGATCCATTTTTTTAACTAGATCAGATTTTTCGATATATATGCAATTATCTTGATTTAAACAGCTAAAATTCATTCCTGATTCCTTATTCGGGCTTTCGTTTTCTTTTGAGTTATCAATCATTCTTCAAACTCCTTTTTCATCTCTGCATCGTATAAGTTGATGTTATCCTCTCTCAAAGCATTGTTAGATAGTAGTGTGAATTTTTCTTCTATTTCGCATTTCACACCATCATCAGTTTTATAGAGTGAATGGTAACGTACATCATCACTATCTTTTGATAAAACCTCAATATATTTTGCAAAGTTGTAGTTGTGTGTTGCGATGAAGATTTGCACACCATTTCTTGACAACTCAAGCAATATTTCCGCCACATCTTTGTATAACGCTGGGTTGATATTAGCTTCTGGTTCGTCCCAGAAAAGCACAGAATCTTTCGTTATACTTTCATTCATGATTAATTGCCATAGAATAGCAATCTTTTTAATACCTTCTGCTTCCATAGAAAACTTAACAGAATATCCATCATCTTTTTCGATAGAAAAATCTCCATCACTATCAATCACAACTTTACCACCAATAATATTTTGAAGATTAGGTAAAAAAGATTTTCCTATTTCTGGAATAACATCTGTTTTCCAATGTTGCGAAATTTCTATTATATCTAATAAAGAACTATCGAAAGGCATATCCTTGCTGTACTTTTTTGACATAGATAGCAAGCCTTTTGCATGAGAAAGCATTTCTTTCGCTGGGATGAAAACAAATTTATCAAGCTCACCATCTATTTCAATTTTTTGAATTGTAATTTTTTCTTCAAACTTAATAGTTTCAGTACTAGAATGTTGCTTGATTTTTTCCTCTAATAATTTTTTCAATTGTGTAGCCTGCTCGACTGTCAATTCATCAGAATCTTGTATGAGTCCCATATCTTTAAATATCTTTTCAATCTTAGGTGTTTTACGCATAGTGTCACCTTTGAAGTAATCAGACATTTTCATATCTTTTCCTTTGCTACCACAAATAAGTTTCATCAAATGTGTTTTACCAGTTCCGTTTTCGCCGATAATCACATTGACACCATCACTGAAACCAACTTCAATATCATTGAAAACAGTAAAGTTTTTTATTTTGACATTTTTAATACTCATAAATTCGCTCCTTACTTAATTTTAGTTAGAACATCGCCAAATATAGCATAGTTATTTTTGACACCATCATCAAGGTCTATTCTAATCATTTGGTCTGCTAGGTGGTGGATTTTTTCTTCAAAAATTCTGATTTCTGTTTCTTGGTCTTTTAGTGATGTAAGCTGTTTTGTTAGCTTTACTCTTTCGCTTGTGCTTGCATCAACAATTCTACGTTCTAGGTCAGTGATAGCTGTTCTATATCTTCCTTGTTGTTCATGCACATAGTCGGTACGCACACGAGCCATTGTATCTTGTTCGTATCTGTGCATATAAATCAGTGCTTTAAACCCATTTTTCTTACCACTTTCTAATTGCCAATAAATTGGTCGCTTTTGATATATCTTACAATGATCGGCATAGAACCCATTTAGGAAGTAGTTACGAATAACGTCACGAGAAGTACCTTTACCACCTAAAGCTCCTACAATGAAGTCAAGGTTTTGTTCTAAAGTTTCAGCACCATAAACCACTTTTACAAAGTCTACAAATCTGCCTACGATGTCATCTTCAAAGTATTCATCGTCACAGATAGGAATAACATTGTCAGCATCTGGAATAAGTGTTGTGTATTTAGAACCATCAAACTCACCACCTGCATATGCAAGACCATCTACATCAAGAGAATATCTACCAAACATACAACCAACAGCATAGCTGATAAATGATTTTACATCACGAGTTTTGTCAGAAAGACGAACTGTTACGTCTTTATCTTCCACTTCTGGAGTAAATTCATCTTGCAAGCCATAGATGTCGATAAAGATACGATTGAGTTCTTCTTCGTGGGATTTTAGGGTGTTGAATCTATTCAAACACTCATGCTCCCAATTGTTGTAATGCCATTCAAATCTGCCGAATTTCTCTATGCGAGAAGAAACGAATTGAGAAACTTCTTGTTCTTGTTTTGCTCTAGCTGATGGCACAAGTGGGTGACGAACAAAGTCCCATGAGGTTTCAAAGCTATCCCAGTCGGTTTTTGATAGGGAGATGTTTTGTTCTACAATATCATTAACCTCAATTTCATTACATTCTATTATGGGTATTTTTTTTATTTGTTCTGGACCATAATTAATCGTAGGTGCTAAACATTCTAACATTTTCATAGAAATATTAGAATTTAGTACGCCTAAATGATATTCCAAATCATTATTCTGAAAAAAAATAACTGGACCACCATTGCCAAAAAGGATACCATTTGGTACATACCTACAACTAAAAATTCCAGAAGAAACTTCTGTCCAAGTTATTGCTTCTCTCATATAAAAGGATGTTTCACGCAAACGATAATTTACAACATTAGCTTTAATTTCAGCACCATCATTTTCAAGATTTACAATATTTTCAAAGTTCCCATACCATTTTCGTTTAAATCCTCCTGCTGTTACAGGAAACCACTTTTTATTCGAAGAAAGCATATCACGATGATTAGCTAAATTCATTCCGATTTTAGGGAATAAAACCTCCCACCAAATACGAACATAATTTTTATCATCGCCTGTTAACACACCTTTTTTGGTATCACCTTTAAAAAAGTCACTCTCAAATGCCTTTAACATCTTCTGGCTAACCCAATAAGCAGTCGGATTTCCAGGTATTTTTGAGAAGTTTTCTTGTGTGGCAGTATATAAGTTTGAGTTCCCTAAAAAAGCTATTCTTTTTGCCTCTTCACCTTTGAAGTCACCTAGTCTTTTATAAGTACCTTTATACTGTTTATTATAACTTTTTCTCATAACCCATGCAGTCGTTTGAACCTTTTCCCCTTTAATCTCATCGAAAGCATGTTTATCTAAATGTGCCATATTTATTATGTCTACATTAGTTAGTTTTGCCCTTAATTGTTCATAGCTAGACAAAAACATCCATGAGTGCATTGTCACCATTGCAACATAACCATCTTTATTTGATAGGTGTAAACATCTTTCAATGAACACAGCAAATAAATCGGATTTACTGTCTGGATATTTTTTTTTTACAAATTCACCCAGTGTAGCATTTAAATCACTACTACCTTTATATGGAGGATTTGTTACAACTACATCATATTTTTGGTTTAGTAATCTTCTGAAATTCCAAGTGTTTAGCTTTATGTCATAATCTAGGTCAAATAATGTTAATTCTTCTGGTAGCTTAGGCTTTTCCTCTAGTTCATTGACCTCTACTAAAGAACCATATTCTTCACCCTCTGCATAGTCTATTGGGCAATATACTTGTGGCTCAATTTT
>JAWXUM010000138.1:0-4069 GCA_044432645.1 Clostridia bacterium
AACGAATTATATTTCTTTCTGATTTTAAAGAGTTGGTCATATACATTGTAAATTTTAGAATTTCATTTTCAATGTTACGTTGTCTTTTTTCGCCATCTTCACGAAGTGTGTTATAATTTCTTCTATATAGATATAACGAGAATATAAGTGGGAACACTGCAAACATTGGATTGACAAAAAATAAAACCACTGACAAAGGCAGTGGCAAGATAGCATATACATAGCTTTCGGCTACAAATTCTTCTGGGCTTGTATTTCTTTTTGCTAATGTCAGCAATTTTTTTATCTGCTCTTTTTTCATAATCGTAAGGCTTATGACTTTTGAAAATTTTAGGCTTATTACTGAAATATATTCGGTTAAAAAGCCTTTCTTTTCGTAAGCACTCATAAGGTCTTTTGCTCTTTTTAGGTTAAGTTTTGGAATTCTTAAAACTATGGCTAAGATTGTATAAAGAGCGACTGACATTGTTATAATTAATAATATTTTCATTTTCTGCTCCTTATAAGTCAAACTTAATTTCGTTGCTAATTAAAGCAACTTTTATGCCAGCAAACACAGAAACGCTCACGTTTAAAGCGATTAACATATTGCGTAAATTTGTTGGAATGTCAATCATAAGTCCGTCAGGGAGAATATACACACCAACATACAAAAGAGCAAGTGCTGCGCACATCAAAATCCAAAAGTTTTTAGTAGCGTTGGAGAGAATAGTTTTTAGTTCTCCTGTCACTACTTTTACCTTTGAAAGTTTGGTGACTGTTGGTGCTAGAACATATTTTAGTGTTCTATTTCGAGTACATCTTTTAAGTGCCTCGCACCACTCAATCCAAACGCTATTATCAATTTTGTTTTTCATATTATCAATCGCTTTTTCATAGTTAGGGTTGATATTCTCAATTTCGTTGATGAATTCTAAAAAGATTGTTTTTACTGGCTCTTTCACATCGTCAACATTTTCTTTGAAAGATAGCAGAATATTTTCAGTTCGCTCATATGAAGTAGTTACTTGGGACATTGCGACAGACAAACCCTCTAGCACAAATTTGTTGTATTCTATATACTGAAATCTAATATATAAAAAAGGGATGATTCCAAAAGCAATACTAGCTACTGGTATTAGATATAGATTACCGATTGCGATAGATGTGCTGATTCCTAGTAAAATCAAGCAGACTGACAGAATTATCATAAAAGAAAACTTGCCACCTTGACCTGTAACTTTGAGCATTTGTTCGCTTTCTCGCAAAAACTTGATTAACTTATTTTCTTTCTGATTTACAATGTTTTTAAGACTCTTATTTGTTGTGTCCTGAGCGTTGTCGATTAGCTTTCTAAAGTCTTTTATACTGACTCCAAAAGCTAAAAATATAGCAAATGATAAAAATATCACCGCTATGCTGATTAATATTTCCATATTCTCACTCCTTTAATTTCTCTATTTCTGCCCTTGAAATACCATACATTTTCATCTTATCTATTAATCTGTCGGATGGGAGACCTATTTGTTTGTGCTGACCTTTGATAGTGATGTTGCCATTTTCTACGTTGTTTTCTTCAATTTCATACTTCCATAATGGGTTGTAGTGTGCTTTATTGTCATCGTCAACGTGACATTCGGTTATTCCCATTATTCTTCTGACATTATCTTCTAAAGTGTGGAGGAAAACAACAACTGGAAAGGCTTCTTGTGCTTGGATAAGTGCTGTTGGATAGTCGGTGTTGTTGCCCTTTCTTGACAAATCTGCAATTCTTTTGTGTGCCTCAATTGGTGAGCCTGCGTGGGTGGTTGATATAACTGGGTGTCCACTTCTTGAGGCTTCAACTGCTGCACTGGCTTCGCTGTCACGCATTTCGGCTATTGAAATATAGTCTGGGTTAAGTCTTAGCGAAATTACGACTAAATCTTCTTGCTTAATGTTTAAGTCAGCAATTTTGCTTTCTCTAGTCAGCATATGCACAACATTGTTAATGGTTTTACCGTCTTGTTTTTTAACCAAGTCCATTTCTCTAGCTGAATTTTCGATAGTAACAATTTTCATATTGTTTGGCAAGGTTGATAATAGATATGACAAGAAAGTTGTTTTACCAGTATTAACTTTTCCAACAACAAGAAGTGAAACTCCACGCCTCATAAATGTGTTAAGCATTTCAATTTCTTTTTGCTCTGCAAAACCTGTTTTGGTGTACTGTTTAATTTTGAAAACTGATTTTGACAACTTACGAATATAGCAAGAAACTCCAATGTTTTCATCAACAATTGGTGATTTTACTGTTGTAATTCTTATGTCAGAACCTATACTTGTTTCAGCTATTGGCATTGCCTCATCCAAAACTCCACCTTTTGACTGAATTAATCTTCGCATAATATCAATAGCGTGGCTTGGACTTTCAAAAGCATTGATAAACACAAATTCGCCAGTTCTCATTTGCAAAATAATGCAATCCCACGAGTTAATGTGTATACCTTCAACAAGTGGGTCTTTTAGTGGTTTGGTTAATATAGAATATTCATGGGTATCATTATACAATTTTTCTACAAGTTCATCTTTTGAAAATCCATCTATATTAATGTTCTTTCTAGTGACATAAGAACGATAAAAATTGAGGATAATTTCCTTACTTTTTTCTGTGCTATCGGTAGAGTTTATCTGCCAATAATTGTCGTTTACAACATTTTGGATTGTTTCAAGCAACTTTAAATAATCAGTTTGCAAGGCTATCATCTCCAAGTTCATAGGTAAAATCTTCTGGGATTTCTTCTGTGTTTAGAGCAATTTGTTCATCTAATAAAGATATTTTCACATCGTCTTCTCCCCTGTGAACTAACGCTAAATGCATTGAAGCTGAATACTCGTATTCGTTTAAAAGTAAAGCTTGTTTTTCTGTTACTAAGAATGTTATAGTTGAAATACTCTCTCCACTTGATGATGTTTTTTCAAGTCCATCACCAGTTGTCGCACTCAAAACTTCTACATATTTAAGCTCTATCGGTTGGATTGATTCTCCGTTTAGATTTACAAAAACCGTTACAATATCGCCTGATAGAATTTTGTCAGAGGTGCTACTTGCAAGGCTTTTTACTGAAATTGAATAGGCAATTTTTCCGTCTGCAACTTTTTCCATACCCTCTAACACTTCGCTTTGGCTGTCAGCAACTGAATTTTCATATACAAATTGACCACTGATTAAGTCATAGCTTGCATATTTACCAACAATATCCGTTTCGTCAGTTATAACTTCGCTCATGCCGTTTGCGTTTACTGTGATTTGTGAAATCATTTCATCTGTAATTGCTGTGCCTTTTGATATATCTGATGTAATTTTGTACGCTGTGATTGTTTCTGTTTCTTCTGTTTTAACTAGACTAAAAACGCAAATTGCTGAAATTATCACACAAATGCTTGCTAAAAATATCCTGTTTTTATAATTCTCATAATAGATTAACTCCTTTTAAAATCATCACCACCATGCACCCAAAGCTGATATATGGAACTAGTGGATAATGTCTTGTCATTATGTTTTCTTTTCTTTTTAATGATACGACTGCTTCCATGATTATGGACATAGAAAGTCCAATTAGTAGTGCGAAAAGTGTTGGGATTGTTCCCATAACAAATGCTGTGGCTGCCGTTATTTTCACATCTGCACCACCTAAATTTGTCAGCAGTGCCACAATGAAAAATGCACCACCACAAACAGCAAATGCAACTACTGAATCGAGTGATACATTTATAAGCCCAAGCAAAAATATCATTATAGCATACTTATTATCAACAATATTCTCTCTTAAATCTTGTACCGAAGCAAAGAACAACAACATTAATAATGCCAATAATTTGACAAATTCCCAGTTGATTTGACTTGCTAAATTTGTGCCTATTGGGTCTACTGTGATAAACAAAACACCTGCCACCACAAGCAAAAACAAGGGAAACACAACTGGAACACTTGCACCACCGCCTTTATCACGAATTAATTTTCTTATCTTATGCATTATATTTCCTTTCTGACCTGTCATCATCAGTTGTGGGAGGTCATTTCCACAAGACAGCCTTTTCAGGCTGTTTC
>JAWXUM010000139.1:0-3865 GCA_044432645.1 Clostridia bacterium
TTGTCTTGTTTTGTGTAAAATAGAGAAATATTTTTATTAATTTTATAAAAGCAATAAATTAACATCTTGATTTCGGACGAGCACAGCTCGCCCCTACCATTTTAAAAATATATTTTCGGTTTTTTACACAAATACAAAACCTTTTTCGACACTCTGAGAGGCGAACCTTAATTCGCCTCTTCCAAATTTAATTATATCAATTTAAATAAAACATCGTCCATATTAAATTTCCCATCATTTTTGCATACAAGCACAATTTTCATTCTTTCATAAGACGCAAAGCCTTCTAGTGGAACAACAAAATCTGTTTTTTCGTCAAAAATTTCATGTTTTTTAACGGTAATAAACTCTACTGGGTCTGGGTTTGGCCAAGTTTCTTCGTCGTGGTAAATTTTCATTTCCCACTCACCACTTATGCCGGCGAATTCCATAGACATTTTTCTTTCAGTTTCTGGGAAAACTGCTCTTGCTGTAAATACTAAATAATCTAGCTTTTTATCGGCTTCGTAATTTTCGAATAAAATAAATTCACTTGAATTCATATCGTCAAAATTGTATATTGCTTCAACATCGTCAAAGCCTTTACCTGTAGGCCAAATTTTAAAACTTTCTATAGACATTTTTCTGTCACCACCAGCTAGTCTTGCAAAAGGTTCAACTTTTTTTATATCCATTTTGAATTCAGCCGATAGCCCACTTTCTTTAGCTGTTGCTTTAATTGTGATAGATTTAGAGCCTTCTTTCGCCCTTACTAAAACTTGCAATAAGCCGTTAAACATTTTTTGAGTATGAGATTTTGCGTTTGTGTGGTCGAAATTATCACTACCACAAACGGAAACAATTTCACCTTGTTGGCAATCCAAATTAGTAATTTGCAATGTGTCAGCCATTGTTGGCATAAAGTTGTTATCTTTATCTACAAAATAAGCTTTAATCATAGCAAAATCTTCGCCAGTGTTTGTAACGCCGTCAACGTAACTTTCAAGGATTAATTTAGCTGGTTTATAAGTTGTTACGCTCTTATCTTTGGCTATAACGTTGCCATTTTCATCGTATCCAATAGCTTCTATATACCCTGGTTCGTAAACCACTTGCCACTGTGGTGGTGCATATCTTTCGCATTTTTGCTTACCTAAACTTTTACCATTTACTATAAGCTCAACAAACGCTGCGTTATTATATGCTACTACTTTTATTTCTTCGCCCTCTTTGCCTTGTAGCGACCAATGTGGGAAGACATGAACCATTGGTTCTTTGTTCCACATAGATTTAATGAAGAAGAATTTATCTTTTTCAAATCCGCAAGTATCTGTAGAGCCTGTTGAATTAATCACTTTAGGCCAAAGACCACCACCTCTGTAATCTTGCCCTGTCCAAATATATGTGCCAGCCATATAGTCGTTAATTTCCATACCTTTGATAGTATCGGCACAACTTGAGCCTGTTGCCAAACCACGTTTAACGTCGTAATCGTTTGTATAACAAGCTTTCATTAAAACAGTAGAAGTGTCGTAACTTTCAAAATACTTGCCACGATTACCAACTGCCATAGAAGTTTCTGTAGCCATTATAGGTTTAGTTGGGTGAGTTTTATGCATAGTGTCATATAGTGGAACGTTATAGTTTACGCCAACAACATCAGATTCTTGTGCTGCGTTGCTGTCATAAAAGCCACCGTTCAAGGCAATTGTGGTTGGTCTTGTTTTATCGTAAGAGCGAATTAACCTGCGTGCTTGTTTGACTAATCTACCACCAGTTTGAGTGTTTTGCACTGGCTCTTCGTTGGCAATTGACCAAAGCACTACACTTGGGTGATTTCTACCAGTTTTAATCATAGTTGCAATTTCGTTTTGAGTTTTGTCACTCCAGTTTAACCAACGATTTTCATCCATTACCATAATGCCGTGTTTGTCGCAAATATCTAACACGCCTGGAGCTATAGGGTTATGTGCAGAACGATAAGCATTTGCACCAATTTTCTTCATTTCTAAAATTCTATGTTCGTAAATTGTTCTAGAAAGAGCGATGCCAACGTTTGAGTGGTCGTGATGATAACATAAACCTTGATG
Source organism: Clostridia bacterium (assembly GCA_044432645.1). Lineage (GTDB taxonomy): Bacteria > Bacillota > Clostridia > Oscillospirales > Acutalibacteraceae > SIG603. Next base: position 2,070 of record JAWXUM010000139.1, read on the forward strand.
TTTTACGCTTTTTCCGTTAAGGAAAAACCCTTTATTACAGTCGTAGCTAATTGTTCTAAATCCAAAGCTTGTGTCATAGTCGTCAATTTTCTCTTCATTTAAGAAAATTTCTGTTTTAAGATTATACAAATTAGGAGTATCTAAATCCCAAATATCAGGATTTTCAATTTTCATTTGTTGCTTAACTAGGTTTTCACCGTATTCTACTGTGAATTTATTTTTAGTTTGCTCTACAATGATATTATTTTGATTTGCAACACTTTGCACAACTTCAATTTCACTTTTTTCATCAGAGCAGTTAAAAACTGTTGTTTCTACTGGAATATTCCATTTTGTACCGTTTACAAATTCTGGGTGAACATATGTACCCCAAACATCTACAGAAATTTCGTCTGTTATAACAAGCCAAACATCTCTGTAAATACCAGCGCCTTCGTACCACCAACCTTCAATATCGTCATTTTCTATTTTAACAGATATTGTGTTTACAACGTCGTCCAAAAGATAAGGAGTTATGTCCATGTAAAAAGTATTGTACAAACTTTGGTTTTGTCCAGCAGGACAGCCATTACACCAAACTGTTGTTTTTTTACCAGCACCGTCAAACAACAAAATAAATCTTTTACCGTCAACTTTACAAGGCAAATGAAAATGTCTTCTGTACCATGCTGTATCTCTTAGATAACTACCATTTGTTTCGTTGTACATTTTACTAATTTCTCCCTCGAGAACATAGTCATGAGGAATTTTGACATCTCTAAAGTCACCGTCAAAATAAGTCGCCATAGCAGCGCCTAAACCGTTTTTAGCTTTGCTGTGCATATATGTTGGGTATTTACCTATAACTTCTTGATATGGAATATCTCCTAAGTGAAATTTCCAGCCTTCGTTTAATAACAATTTTTCTCTCATAATACTGCCTTTCGTAATATTTTCTTATAATATAAATGAAATATCATTCAAATTATAATTTCCGTCATTTTTGCATACAAGCACAATTTTCATTCTTTCATAAGACGCAAAGCCTTCTAGTGGAACAACAAAATCTGTTTTTTCGTCAAAAATTTCATGTTTTTTAATGGTAATAAACTCTACTGGGTCTGGGTTTGGCCAAGTTTCTTCGTCGTGGTAAATTTTCATTTCCCACTCACCACTTACGCCGGCGAATTCCATAGACATTTTTCTTTCAGTTTCTGGGAAAACTGCTCTTGCTGTAAATACTAAATAATCTAGCTTTTTATCGGCTTCGTAATTTTCGAATAAAATAAATTCACTTGAATTCATATCGTCAAAATTGTATGTTGCTTCAACATCGTCAAAGCCTTTTCCTGTAGGCCAAATTTTAAAGCTTTCAATAGACATTTTTCTGTCGCCACCAGCTAGTCTTGCAAACTGTTGTACTTGTGATACATCTATACTAAACTCAGCTGTAATTTCTTGCTTAGTATCTTTAACTTTCGCTTTAATACCAACAGTTTTTGCGCCCTCTTTAACCCTTACTAAAACTTGTAACAAACCGTTAAACATTTTTTGGCTATGAGATTTTGTATTTGTGTGGTCTAGTGGGTCACCACCTGAAACTGAAACTATTTCGCCTTGTGAGTCGTCAATCACACTAGCTTCTATCAAATTGTTTGAAGTAGGAATGTAGTTGCCGTCTTTGTCTAATAAATATAGGCAAATTGCAATAGCAAGTTGCAACTTTTAACAAAATAGTAACAATTATAGTACGGTATTGATTTATTTTCTCTGGGAGGAGCGTAGCGACGAGCAGAGAAAATAAATCACGGTGCATT
>JAWXUM010000140.1:0-3775 GCA_044432645.1 Clostridia bacterium
AGCAGTTACATCATTCAAGTTTGTTCTACTTTTTGGATTTTTAAACACTTCTTTAAATTCTTCGTATAACTGAACATTGTCATAGTCTGCAACATAGCAATTGGCTCTATCTTGAATTTTTGCAAAAAAATTACTGTTATCTTTTCTGGTTAGTTCTACAACTTCTTCAGCAGTAAATTCATACTTAAAAATAATATTTTCTTCAGTTCGATACCAGTTGTAAACTAAAGATTGAGAGTTGAAAAAAATATAATTTTGGTTTGAATCAAGTGGGGGACTTAATTTTTTCATTTTTTCTAAAAGCTTACCTTTGTCAGCTTCAAGTGATAAAATTCGTTGGTTTTGATAATTTATGTTTGCTTGCATTTGTTCTAGTTCTCGCTGATGACGTGCTTCTTGCTCTTTTTGGGTAGTATTAAGCATTTGTTCTCGATTATCTAATTCGTCTTTTCGGTTGTCTAGTTGTTTTTCTCTGCTTTTGTTTTTTTCATGCAAGCTTTGTGCTTGGTCTAGTGGTTCGGCATTAGCTGTATAAGTCAATGCTTGGTCTTTTATTATTACAAAATCCTTTGTTTTGAGTGTTGTTATGCCTAAAAAAGATTTTGACTGTTTGTCAATCGCTGTTCTTTGCGTTTCTAAGGTCTTGTAAGCTTCTAATTCGATTTTAAGGGAAGTTATCTCGTCTTGGCACGCTGATACATTAGCTTGGGCGTCTGTGAGCTTATTTAACGTGTTTTCGAGGGTTTCTTGGGCAGTTTCCGTCTTGAGTTCGATAATCTGCTTGTTGCCCTTGCTGGTAGCACCGTTTAATATTGCAACTTCATAACCAAGAGTAATTTTAATATGTTCGTTTAGATGACCGTGAAATGTGCGTAAATCAGTTCGATTTACACATTCTTTTGCACAGAGTTTTTCTCGCTCGGGGTTATTTTTATCTTGAACGATAGGCAAAAACGCAAAATGAAGATGTGGTCTAGCTTCATCTTTGTGAACGTAAGCAGAAATTATATTCTCTTTTCCATAGCGTTCTGCAAGTAAGTCAAAAGTAGCTTTGAAAAATTTTTCTTCATCTTCATCTTTTAAGTTCTTTGGAGCAGTAACTACCCAATCGCAAAAGAATATAACATCTTTTCGATTTTGGACTTTGACTTCACTTAATCGTTGGTCTACAAATTCAAGCTGTCCTTTTGGCTGTATAGAATCAGCCAAGTTATAATTCAGTTCCGTTAATTCGTGCTTTATATCCTGGTTGCCGTTTCGTTCACCAACAGACCTGTCATAATGTCCAAATAGGTGACCTGTTGCTCCTCTTGCGTATTTCTCTAAATGTGCCATTTTTGCTCCTTTCGTGTTTGCAAGCAACTACACTTGCGAGGGTGTCGCCTGAGGGCGAATTTGTCACTGAGGTGACGAGGAAACACCCGTTTAAAAAATGTTGCAACGTATGTCTACCAGACACACTATATAAGACATCCTTTCGGTGTCTTATAACCATATTTTAAAATGGTGTAGCAAGTTAGACCATTTTTTATAAAAATGGCACTTGCTCTGCCGAGGGCTTTTCGGTTGCGACCGAGTTCTTTGACAAAAGTATATCACTATCGTTATACTTTTGTCAAATTTTTCTTTTTTAGGGATAAAAAAGAAAAATTACAAACCCTAAATTTTGCAATTTAAAGTTTGTGTTTGCACAAAAATTATGGTATAATCTTTGTGTTGTCGCACCCATTCTGACACAGAAGGGGGTGTTCGCTTGGATTTAATTATTTCGTTTATAATTTCTATTATGGCAAATGTTGTTAGCTACTTCATTTGCAAATGGCTAGATAGAAATTAGTGACAATTAGCCTAAAAAATGAACCCCCACGAGTTGCACCTCGTGGGGGTTCGCTTTGTTCGCTTGGAACATTATTTCGTTTAGCTAAGCACATTATATCATATGCTGCAGCTTATTTCAAGTATTGCCTAAAAAATGAAAAATTAATCTATTCTTGCAAAAAGACCTTGCATACTATACCCAAAAAGGTCAACCAAATAATATTCTTTTGTTTCGTGAGAATACTCAATCCTTGTTTTAATCCATTCGGTTTTACCAATCAAACCATTGCAAATTAGAACTTCGAGGCATTCACCACTACTTAAGGAGTAATCGTCTATATAGTACCTATTTTCTGCTTTTTGGTAGTTAAGTTGTCCTATTCGCTCCATTGTTTTACTCCTTAATCATTGATTTTAGATAAGCAATTCTGTTATGAATTGAGTCTTTTTTTGGGTTATTTGCCCTTAAATTTAATTCGTTATACTTACCTTGAAGATAAAAAAACTTACGTTCTCCAATGAAATTTTCGTTACTGGTATCAAGTTCGAGGGAGTTCATCAGCGAGTTAAGTACCATTATTTCGTCCTCTTGGAACTCATTGTTACAAGCTGATGCCAGCAGTTCTATAAAGTTATTGCTGTATGTATTTTCGGCAGCAACATCATCAAATGATGTTTGTCCCTCAATTTGTGGCATATCTTTTATGGTTTCGAGGGTAAATTTGATAGAAACTACATTTCTGCCCTTTTTGATAGGCTCATATTTGAAATTACAAGGTGTTTTTTCGGTCAGTTCCTTTTGGCATTTTTTTAAGAGTAATTTATTAAAATCTTTAAATTGGTTATATGTGGCAACATCTTGGCAATTTAAAATTTCTTTGAGTTCATCAAGTGGCACTTCCCACGATTTTCTGCGACGATTTTCCTCAAGATAAATAAAAAGAATGTAACTGTAACGACTGTCAATCGAAGTTATAGTTTTAAGTTTGTACTTGAAATAACCTAGATTTTCGACATTAAAAATGTATTTCATTGCAGATTGAGTACAAGTCAAATCGACTTGCCACAAGTCATTTTCATCTTGGTCGGCAACAGCTTGTTCAAACAAAGCAATCCTTGTAAATCCCCTTTTTGAAGTTTTAGAAGGAATTTTTACAGTTGTCATCAAATTTTGTAATCGGTTATCAAGTACATCAGGTTTAATTTGTTTAAGTCCTAAAAGTTTTTCTAACTCGCCTTTTGTAAATCTTACGGTACGTTGTTCTGGTTTATGGCTGTTTATTCTTGAAAGGTATGTATCAAGAATTTTAAATTCTTGGAGAGTTATACTAGAGTTCCACAATGCAGATAAAGGACGGCTTTTTTGGATTGTAAGTTTGGTATCAGGGTTAAAAGATACACCAGTTATAGGCTCTTTAATTTTTCTTCTTGCCATTCAATAATCACCTCATAAGTATAATAACATATAGGTGGTATTTTGTCAATATAACACTACCACCTAAAATGGATTTCACTACCACCTAAAATGGATTTCACTACCACCTAAAATGGATTTCACTACCACCTAAAATGGATTTCACTACCACCTATACACCCTATAAAGCTAGATAAACACTGACTTTTTTAGACCCCCTAATCAAGAAGTGTAATCAAGAAGTGTAATCAAGTAATTAATCAAGCAATCAATCAAGGGGAGTTATAGTTTCATATCCCAATCTTGACTTTTTCTAGGAGAGGATAAATTAATATCTGGGACTTGTTTCTTCGGTTGATTTAATTGCTTTATCACGGATTGTTTTTGACCAGCTTGCTCATAAGCTTGGCTTATAATTTTTTCAGCAGTTACATCATTCAAGTTTGTTCTACTTTTTGGATTTTTAAACACTTCTTTAAATTCTTCGTATAACTGAACATTGTCATAGTCTGCAACATAGCAATTGGCTCTATCTTGAATTTT
>JAWXUM010000141.1:0-1133 GCA_044432645.1 Clostridia bacterium
CAAAATTATTTATTCCTGACCTTTCTGCTTTTGCAAACACAACACTTTGGATTGATGCTATTGGTCAAGTTTTCTTCAGCCTTTCAATTATGATGGCTATTATGTTTGCTTATGGTTCATTCCTTGATAGAAATTCTAACATTGCAGTTGATGCTATCATAATTGCTTTCTCAGACATGGCAATCAGCGTTCTAGCTGGTATAGTTATGTTCTCAACAATGGGTGGTGTTGGTATGCTTGACATTATGTCAGAATCTGGTATTGTTACAGCATTTATCGTTTATCCACAAGCTATTGTTAGCCTTACAAATATTGGTTGGTTAAATGCATTGTTTGGCTTTATATTCTATTTATGCCTAGTAACTTTGGCTATTGACTCTGCTTTCTCAATTGTTGAAGGTGTTTCTACTGCTATTGCTGACAAATTCAAATTTTCACACAAAAAAGTTGTTATTTGGGTTTGTGTAGCTGCTGGTGTAATTTCATTATTATTTGCAACAAGAGCAGGCCTTGCATGGCTTGACATTGTTGACAACTGGACAAACCAATACAACATGATTTTAATTGGTATTGTTGAATGCGTTGCAGTTGGTTGGTTCTTTAACACAACTAAAGTACTTGATGAAATCAACTTAAACACAAAAAAATTCAAAATGCCAGCTTGGTGGTTTATTACTTCAGTAAAATTTGTTGCACCTGCTTTACTAACAATTTTACTAGCACTGAAAATGTACACACTATTCGCAGTTGACGGTGGTATCTACGGTGGTTACCCAATGTGGGCAATTATGCTTGGTGGCTGGTGCGTAACTGTTCTTTGTGCAGTTAGTGGATTTATTGTTAAAGCAATTGTTGCTAACATGAAGAAAAAAGGTTTCAAAGAAGATGACACATCTTGGGACGAAATTAAATAAGCTTTTAGGGGAGTGACCGTTTGGTTGCTCCCTTACTTTTTTGAATTTGATGTAATTTGTGGGTGTATTGCTAATTTTACACAAGCGTTTATTTTTATGTTGATAAGTATAAAAAAATATGTTATCATAAATAAAATAACAATAATTTGTATAAGTAAAGGAGTCTAAAGTGAGTAAACTTTCAGACATAAATAATATAAAAGAATTAATGAACCGTCA
>JAWXUM010000141.1:1233-3775 GCA_044432645.1 Clostridia bacterium
AAAGATATAATAAACAAAGCGCTAGAAGACTGTGGACTTCCACTTACAGCAAGAGCAGAAGCTTTGACTTTAAGCCAGCTTTGCGATTTATCCAACACACTTAACAAGAGGTAATTTTATGAAAACACTAGAAAAAAGCTATGTAATAAGCCTTATAACAATTGCTGTTATAACAGCTTTTGTTGCAATGTGGGCGACACGTTTAGGCAACATGAACTTGTCAACAGGCTCTTCAGTAGCTTCATGTTTATCTGCTTGTGTTGTAGTTATTTATGGCTTAGTTAAATGGGAAAAAGATTAAAGATATATGAAAAAATTCAAAAAACTTTATATCGAAATAACCAATATTTGTAATTTATCTTGCGATTTTTGCCCAAAAACTAAACGAAAACCTGCAAGCATGAATGTGCATGACTTTGAAAGCCTTGCAACAAAACTAAAGCCTTTCGGTGATTATCTTTACTTACATGTAAAAGGTGAGCCACTACTTCACAAAAATTTAGATGAAATTTTAGATGTTTGTCAAAAACTTAATTTTAAAGTTTGCATAACAACCAACGGGACTTTAATTAAAGAAAAAAGCGAAATTTTGAAAAGGCATAAATGTGTGCATAAAATTCACATTTCGCTACATAGTTTAGAGGCAAACGATACCAACTTAAGCCTTGATAATTACATTTTAAACATAGTAGATTTTATAAAATCAGCAAAATGTATTACCGTTTTAAGGCTATGGAATGACGGTACTGCTCAAAAACTTAATAAAAAAATACTAGACAAGCTTAAAGAGAATTTTGATTTTATAAGTGATTTAAAAGTTAAGGAAAATGTATTTATAGAAAATGGCGAAAAGTTTGAGTGGGCTGACTTGCAAAAGCAAGCAGAAAGCCAAACTGGCTTTTGCTATGCGCTTAGAAATCAAGTTGCTGTTTTAGTGGACGGCACGGTTGTGCCTTGTTGTTTGGATAACAACGGCGACATAAATCTTGGAAATTTGCACGAAAATTCACTTGAAGATATTTTAAAAAGTGAAAAGGCGATTTCGCTTTATAATGGTTTTTCAAACCGTAAATTGGTAGAACAGCTTTGCAAAAATTGTGGTTTTGTGAAGCGTTTTAATAAATAAAACAAAAATTAAAAGAGGTACGCCATGTATAATTTTGATAAAATTATCGACAGAAAAAACACCGAGTGTCTAAAACACGATTTTCCCCCTTACGAAACAAACGCTACCCAGGCTCACGCACTTTGGATTGCAGACATGGACTTTCAAACTGCGCCCGAAGTTATAACTGCTATGAAAAACCGAATTGACCATGGTATTTTCGGTTATTTCGCTTTTACTCCACGTTATTATAACGCTGTTAAAAGCTGGCACAAAAAAAGATTTGGCGTAACCGATTTAGAAGATAATCATATTTTCTACCAACACAGCGTTAAAGCTGGTATTTCTCATGCTTTAGAATTTTTAACTAAAGAGAATGATACTGTAGCATTTTTATCACCTATTTACCCAGGTTTTACAAATGTAATGGAACTTATGAACAGAAAAACTATCGCTGTTCTTTTAAAAGAAGAAGATGGCTTTTTTTCTATAGATTTTGACCTTTTCGAGAAAAAAATAATAGAAAATAACGTTAAAGTTTTCATATTCTGCAATCCTCACAACCCTACTGGCAGAATTTGGACACAAGATGAAATGCAAAAGCTTGTTGATATTTGTTTTAAACACAATGTTAAAATTATAGCTGACGAAATTTGGGGCGATGTTGTTATCGACGAAAATCTTAAACATCTTCCACTTTGTAAAGCTGTTCCAAAAGCCAAAGAAATTACAATTGCTTTATATTCACCGACAAAGGGCTTTAATTTAGCAGGTTTAATTTGCTCATACTCAATTTGTTACAACGAAGAAATGAACGAAAATTTCAAAAAACGTTCAGCATTTTTAAGTTCAAATGCTCCTTGTGTTTTAGCACACGAAGCTTTAATCTCTTCTTATTTAGAGGGTGAACAATGGCTTGACGAGTGTACTAGCTACATATCTTCTAATATGGATTTTATTCTTGAATTTTTAGGCGATAAACTTCCTAAAATAAAATGCAAAAAACCACAAAGCACTTATGTTTTATGGTTAGATTTTTCCGATTTAGGCATTAGCCACGAAGAAATGATTGAAAAAGCACATACTAATGCTGGTTTCCTTGCAAACGACGGAGCATCTTTTAGCGAAGGTGGCAAACTTCATTTGCGTATGAACTGTGCAGCACCTAAAGCAAAACTTGAAAAAGCAATGCTTGCTTTAGAAAAAGAGTTTGCAAACATTGCAAAATAATTACACATAGCAAAAGTCCACACCTAATTTGGTGTGGACTTAGCTTGTCGAAAAACCTATATTCGAAAAAATGTTGCACAAAATGATGTAGGGGCGAGCTGTGCTCGTCCGTGGATAAAACAAAAAGTTTTGTCTTGTTTTGTGTAAAATAGAGAAATATTTTTATTAATTTTATAAAAGCACTAAATTAACATCTTGATTTCGGAC
>JAWXUM010000142.1:0-3691 GCA_044432645.1 Clostridia bacterium
AAGAGCATATTATGAAAATCACAGAGCTGATGTAAGAGAAATTATTATAAGTGGAACTGAACGAGCCAATAAAATTGGCAACGAAACAGTGGATAAAGTAAAAAACGCAATGAAAGTAACCTTGTTATAAACAAAAGAACCTCGAGTACCAATTCGGTAGTCGAGGTTCTTTGAATAATGAAATTAATTTAAAAATAAACTAGCTATTCCATACTTAATGTGATATACTCCTTGTTAACAAAAACAAAGGAGTAAAGAATATGGCAAAGTTTACACTGCAAGAATTTTATTTAGGCGATGAATACAATGTTATGGGTGAGGCTGTAAAGGATTTATTTGAAAACGGCTCGCCAGATTATGAAGAACGAACTGGAATTGAGCTGCTCATAGCAAAGCACGCTATCAAAGCAGCAATAAAAATGATTGAAAAAGGCGATTTTATTTTAGACTTAGAGTCTGAGATGAAGTCGCTTTCGCTATGTCTGGGGGTGATTGAATGAAAATACTAGAAGAATTATATCACGGCAACATCAATCCTAATGTGAAATTTTACAAGCAAAACACCAACTACGCAAAAGCTATGGACATTATTGCGACAAACGAGGATATTCTCTCAGAACTGCTCAAAGGAACAGAGAAAAAAGTTTTTATGGAATACCTAGATGCACAAGCGATAGTTATGAGTGAAAGTAGCGTGGAAGAGTTCATCATAGGATTTAAACTAGGAGCTAAAATCGCACTAGCAATGGTTTCAGAAGATGATAGAATTTTCAAAGACATAGTATAAGAGATACCAAGGGTGTCTATTAAATTGACACCCTTTGAAACTATATCTAATTTTGGGGCTCTGTAACCAAAGAAAGAGATTTAGCGATATAACCTACAAAACCTTTAAACTTTAGGGGCTTTGTCAATTGAATTTTTAGTTTGGTATGGTATAATTATAAATAAAGACTATTTCTATTTAAAGAAGGAGTGAAACAATGTTACAATATGGAATGCCAACTTTAATTGAATTGCCCAAAATTGAAGATTGTGTGAAATTATGCAGTGAATTAGGACTTAGCTTTATTGAATTCAATATGTGCCTGCCACAATTTCAAGTAGAAAAATTGGATAAAAAACTCCTTTCAGAGCTGTCTGAAAAAAATAATATTTATTACACCATTCACCTTGATGATACTAACACTCCTTGTGACTTTAATCCTAAAATCGCAAATGCCTATACAGACACTGTTTTGGAAACTATTAATATTGCAAAACAGCTTAATATTCCTATACTCAATATGCATTTAGAACTGGGAACTCATTTCACTTTGCCTGACAGAAAAGTGCTTCTTTTTGAAGAATACATCAACGTATATTTAAGTAATTTAACAATATTTCGTGATAAATGTGAGCAAGCTGTTGGCAATTCTAATATTAAAATATGTGTTGAAAACACTGGTGCGTTTTGCCATTCCATCGGCAAAAAAAGTCTATCTTTGCTTTTAGAAAGTCCTGTCTTTGCCTTAACTTTCGATACTGGGCATGATGCAAGTAATAATTTTAAACAACGACCAGTTATTAACACTCATATTCATAGATTGGCGCATATGCATTTACATGATGCACTTGTAAGTGAACACAAAGACCATTTGCCTTTTGGTTGTGGTGAACTAAAATTACATGATTATTTGAAATTAGCCAATAATCATAACTCTCGAGTAGTATTAGAAGTAAAAACTATTGATGGGCTTAAAAAATCAGTAGAATGGTTAAAAAGTATGGAATAGTAAAATAAGTATTTCATCCAATAAAAAATTATAATAATTCAAACAGGAGCTATGATAAAGTCAATATCACAGCTCCTAAATTTCTGCTAGAAATCATATGATTTTTTCCTCTGTAATAAAATCAATTTTAACCCACAAAACCTCAAAGAATTCAAAGTGTTTGAACATAGAAGTTATAGTGGTAAGGGTAGTACACCACCTAGCAAAGTTAAGGCGAAAAATTGAACGAATTCAAAGGCTTTTGAGCCTTAATTCAAACAAGTTTTCAAAGGATAAATAACAACAAGCGTAACAGCGATTTTAAACCTAGTTGTCCCAATCTAAGTCAAGGCAAAACGATTTATTATTTGCTCATAAGGTAGTTACACCACTAAAAGTTTTTAGAACAGACAAGCACAATGGTGGATAAGGGTAAGATAAATATTTCAAATTGCTAAATAGATAATTGAATTTGATTTTTAAAGTGGTATAATTAAATTATATTTGTGAAAGGTTTTATGGTGAGAAGATATGAACTATCCAAAAATGATAATATTTGATTACGGCGAAACATTGCTTACTGAAAATGAACCTGATTTTATGCGAGCAAATGAAATGCTCATTAATCTTGCCACAAAAAATAAATCTGGTGCTACTGCAAAAGATTTGAACGATTTAAGTTACAGTATTTGGGAAACATACGGTAAAGATGTTAGGGATATGGGTTTTGAAATTTCTTCTAACAAAATAGAAAAATATGTCTATGAATATTTTGGTATTGAGTTTGATTTATCTGCTGAAGAAGTTGAAATATTATATTGGAAAGCTGTTGCAAATGGAAATATGATGCCAAACACCGACAAAATGCTTGATTATTTGAATAGCAAAGGAGTTCGAACAGCTGTTGTAAGTAATATAGGCTGGTCTGGCAATGCTCTGACAGAAAGAATAAATAGACTTTTGCCAAATAACAAATTTGAATTTATCATAGCTTCAAGTGATTATATTTTCAGAAAACCAAGTCCAATGATTTTTAATCTTGCACTAAGAAAAGCTGATTTAAATGCAAATGAAGTTTGGTATTGTGGGAATGATTTAAAAGCAGATGTACAAGGCTCAAGTTCAGCAGAAATATTTCCAGTTTGGTATGATAATTATAAATTAAAGAAAACAGATTTAGATATAGACCATTTGTATATAAATGAATGGGAAGAAATGATTGACATATTAGAAAAAATTAAATAATATATTTTGGATAGAACTTTTACAAATTGTAGATGTTCTATTTTTTTATCCACAGAGTCAACTTCTATTTTTAGAAAAACTGGCGAAAAGGTAAACGGAAATTTGCTCTACACAATTAAACCGATAGCCGAAACTATCCAAACTTTCCACGAAAAGCAAATGGCAGAGTTTGAAAGGCAAAACGCAATTTACAGATTTGAGAAGAAAAACGGCAGAGAATATATTATAGCAGGATAAAGGCATGGGGTCTGCGAACCCCTTTTGCCACACACATCTGACGGCAGTGCCGACAGTTTGGGGAGTTTTACGCTCAGAAAAAAAGGGTCAGACAATCAGCTTTATGCTGTAATTAAGGTCAAAAGTCTAAAAAAGCTAGGAAACAACAGAAAAACCTTGGGGTCACCAAGGGGATTGGAGAAAAATATGAAAGAAAAAACTAAATTTGCATTGTATTTAGACAAAGAAACAAAGAAAGACTTGGAAATTTACTATTGCTTAGACGGAAGCCGTAGCCAAACTGAATTTGCTGAAAAAGCCTTGAAATTCTACTTAGATTACAACATGATTAATAATTGTGGTGACTATTTACCAACCGAAGTTAAGTCTTGTATAGACGGTAAACTTGGAACTTTTGAAAATCGTATGGCAGGTTTAATGTTCAAAATGGCAGTAGAAAACGAAATGATTATGAG
>JAWXUM010000143.1:0-3578 GCA_044432645.1 Clostridia bacterium
GTGATTGATGACTTCCACCCAACTCGAACTGGTAGCTATGAGCAAAGTGATATGCTAAAAACTATGCAATTAATTATGAGAGCCTTTGGTGACGGAACTGCAAGAGCCAGTTTAAGTCCAAGTAGGAAATTGAAGCCAGCCAAACCACCAAGAGGTATTGGAATGATAACAGCTGAATTTTCACCAAATATAAGTGAAAGTGGTCTTGCGAGAATTATTGAAATCAAAATCAAGCCAGATGATATTAATATGAACGAGCTATCTGTTTGGCAAGAGAAAGCAAAACAAAATGAACTTTCAAACGCTATGAAAAAATATATTTTATGGCTTGAAAATTGTTTGGAAAATGACAGCGAATTTATAAATAATCTTGCAAAAAGTTTTGAAGAACATCGAAAAGATTTTAGAGATGAACTTGATAATAGACAAATTAAATATCACGATAGAATTCCAGAAGCTTGTGCGTTTTTACTCACAAGCTTTTATTATTTTACAAAGTTTTTAACAACTGAAAATTTTGAAGTTGAAAGTTTAAAAATAAATTTTTATGAGATTTTATTAAGTCTAGCTGAAAATCAAAGTGAAAGTTTAGTTTCAAGTTCACAAGGCGAATTATTTAGCCAAAATATTTCTGCAATGATTGAAAGTGAAATTGTTATAATACCAAGCAAAGAAAGTTTTATCAGTTTACAAAATGACTGCATTGGTTTTCAAGATGAGGATTTTTATTATTTAAATATGGAGAGCACAATGAAACTACTTAGAAAGTTTTGCCAAGAGCAAGGCGAAGAAATGCCACTTGAAAAGAAACAACTTTTAAGGCAACTCGAAGAAGATGAAATCTTGATAAAAGGCGAAAAAGCTAGAACACATTCAGTCAAAGTAGGCAACGGCAAGAACATCAGAGTAGCAATTTTAAGGAAAGATAAGTTTAAAATGCCCTAATTTACGTTGGGATAATTAATAGCAGGAAAAAGCTCAGTGCTCCTGAGCCGTCACATGGGACGGCAATGCCGTCCCATTTCCCCTAGTTTAGCCGTTTGTTGGAGTTTGCAAGTTTCAAAAGTAGTGGCTTTGTTTGAAATGGTGATATCCAATGTGACGTCACCACTCTGGCAAACCCCACAGTTAAACCATTCTTGGCGTATCCAAAGTGATATCCACTACAAAATGAAAGGAATTATACGAAAATGAAAAATAAAGAAAACAAAATACGAATTGCAACATGGATAGAGCCTGACTCAATCAGGAAAATGGAAAATTATATGGCAGATGAAAATGTCGACAATCAAAGTCAGTTTATCAACAAGGCTGTCAGCTTTTATCTATCCTATTTATCATCAAAAGATAGCACAGAATTTTTGTCTGATGTATTGTTAGGTGCGATTGATGGCACACTTAATCAATGCGAAAAAAGAATATCAAATAACATTTTTAGGCTTGCCGTTGAAGAGTCTATAATGATGAATTTATTGAGTTATCATTTGGAATTACCAGAAGAAGCTGTTGAACGAACACGAGCAAGGTGTATGAAATCTGTTTTAGAAATGGACAATCAAATACGCTATGAAGATGCTTTAAAACATCAGAAAGGGGTATAATTTGGCGAAATTAATTTTTAAATGTAAGTATATAAAAGGTGGAAATAGGTCAGGCGCAAGGGGTTCGAACCTTGTAAATTATATGGCAACTCGTGAGGGTGTGCAGTATATCGACTACATTTCCAACAGAACTGGTGTAGAAAAAATTGGAAAACATGGGCTGTTCTCAAGTGGGAACAGCCCTGTTATTTTGTCTAAAGCTATGGATGAAATCAAAAATCACGAGGGGAATATTTGGATGCCAATTTTCTCGTTAAAACGAGAAGATGCTGATGCAACTGGTTTTAATAGTGCGAAAGCTTGGAAAGATTTAATCTCCAAAGAAATCCCAAAGCTTGCCAAAAACTATAAAATCAATATAAATAATTTGAAATGGTACGCAGCATACCACGACCACCCAGAGCATCCACATTGTCATATGGTTATATTTTCAGAAAATAAAAACGAGGGATATTTAAGCGAAAAATCAATAGAAAATATTAAATCCGACTTTGTAAAAGAGATTTTCCAACAGCAAATGTTGCCAATATATCAGGAACAAACGTTAATTCGTGATGAATTAAAAGCAAAATTTAAAGAAAATCTTTCTAAAATTGACAAAACTGCCGACCCAAATATCTGCGATTTAATGTTAAAACTCAAAATGGAACTCACCCAAACAACTGGCAAAAAGACCTATGGATATTTAAGAAAACCAGTGAAAAAGTTGGTTGATGAAATTGTAAACGAACTTGGAAAAAATGAAAGTATTGATAAAATGTATGATGGTTGGCTTGAAATGGCGAACTTGGTAAATCAAAATTATACAGACAAGTTACGAGAGAAAAGGCTATTTTCCGAAGAAGCTGAGTTCAAATCTATTAAAAATATGATTATAAAACAAGCTGATAGTATAAATCTTGAGATGAAACAAGAAAGTCATAATGCTGAGATTGCTACGGCAGTAATTTCAGCTATGATAAGTCTAGCTATGATGTTAGATAGCGAAGTAGATAAAATGTATGAAAAGCACGATAATAGAATGGACAGAAAAGCGTTCATCGAAATGGTTAAAAGAGAACAAGCAATTGGTCATAAAGTATCAGGCATGAGTTATTAAAAATATTGCCACAAAGACTAGCTATTTGAAAGTCTTTGTGGTATTGTTTGTTACTAACAAAACAAAAGAAAGGATAAAATTATGAGAACAAAACGAAATAATCATGAGGGAAATATTCGTGAGAGAAAAGATGGACGATGGGAAGTTCGTATCACTGGTGGAATTGATTTCACAACTGGCAAAAAGAAACGTATATCAAAATGTGTTAAAACAAAGACTGAAGCAGTTGAAGAATTGCAGAAATCAGTTTACGATATTAGGGTGAATGGCTACAAAGACCCAACCACAATTACGCTAAAAGATTGGTACAACTTTTGGCTCGAAACCTACATGACAAACAGTTTAAAACGCTCAACCTACGTTAGCTACGAAGGTTATATGAGAAATCATTACGGTCCTGCAATAGGCACAGTTAAGCTTAAAAACTTAACAGGTGTTTTATTGCAGGACTTTTATAATTTCAAAGTAGACGAGGGTTTATCTCCAAAAACCATTAGAAACATGAATTTAGCACTACACAAATGTTTAGATTATGCCAAAAAAGAGGGCTTAGTTTTAAACAATGCAAGCGAGATGATAAACCTACCAAGGGCAGAAGATAAGGAAATTCAAGTGTTTTCGGTGGAACAACAAAAAACTTTAATGAAACTAAGCTACCATCACCGATACGGAATTTTTGTAAGACTGACACTTTGTACAGGCTTAAGACTTGGTGAATTACTAGGCTTATCGTGGTCAGAAGTAGACCTAAAAGGTTCGTCAATCAAGATAGTCAAAACACTAAACCGACTATCTTGTAAAGATACAACTAGTAAAAACAAAACCGAAATTGTGCTAGATACACCAAAATCTAAAAACTCAAAAAGAATTATTCCACT
>JAWXUM010000144.1:0-3563 GCA_044432645.1 Clostridia bacterium
AGGTTATTTAAAAGACGAGCAAATAAAACTGCTTGAAGAACTTGGAGTTAATTTAAAAATGAGCAAAACTGAACAAGCTTGGCAAGACAACTACGAGTGTTTGACTAACTTTTTAGAAAGCAATGAAAACTTGCCACAGTTTGAAGATGTTCATGAAGATAAAAAAATAGGTTCATGGCTTTGCGAGCAACGCAAAAAATATCGAAGTGGTAAATTATCGGAAGAACAACAAAATTTATTAGAAGATTTAGGCGTTGTATTCGGCGATAAATTCGAGCTGATATTTAAGCAAAATTATGAATTATTAGTAGAATATTTAAGTTTAAACAAGCAAATGCCAAACACAAAAACTGTCTACAACAATTTTAATTTAGGCTTATGGTGTGAGCGTATAAAAGCAGATTATAGTAAAAATAAATTATCTAGCGAACAAATCAAAATGCTTAATAAAATCAATTTTGATTTCAGAACAGCAGGAGAAATTCGCAAAGATTTATCATTTGAAAAAAACTATACAGGCTACCTAAACTTCGTAAACAAATACGAAAAAAGACCAACAAGCAAAACCGAAAGCAGTTTGTATGTGTGGTACTCAAGAGAATGCAAAAAGCTAAAAGATGGCGTTTTATCAATTAAAAATCAAGATAAATTAAACAAAATAATTGAACTTTAGAAAAGGGGTGAAATTAATGATCGAACTATATAAACACAATAAAATAGCTTATGACAAATTAATTTCACAATTTCAATTAGATAAAAAACAGGCAATTATTAATCCAACAGGAACAGGTAAATCCGTGATTGCATTTAAGTTGTGCGAGGACAATCCTGACAAAACAATGTGTTGGATTTCACCAAGTGAATATATTTACACAACTCAACTTGAAAATTTAGAAAAAAGTGGTGTGAAAATCCCACAAAACATTAAATTTTTCACATACTCAAAATTAATGTTACTAACTGAAAATGAAATTGCAGATATAAAGGCTGATTACATTATTTTAGATGAATTTCATAGAAGTGGTGCTGAAATGTGGGGTCAAGGTGTGCAAAATCTTTTAAAGGCATACCCAAATGCATATTTGCTAGGTTTGTCAGCAACTCACATCAGATATTTAGACAATCAACGTAATATGGCTGATGAGTTATTTGACGGAAATATTGCATCAGAAATGTCCTTGGGTGAGGCAATAGTCCGAGGAATATTACCAGCTCCAAAGTATGTCACTGCTTTGTTCTCATATAAAAGTCAGCTTAAAAAATATGAGAATAAAATCAAAAACAAAAAGCAATATTTCAACAGAGATAGAGCTGAGCAACTACTTGAAGCTTTACGAAGAACTCTTGAAAAAGCCGAGGGTATTGAGGAAATTTTTGCTAAGCATATAGAAGATAAAACAGGAAAATATATTGTTTTCTGTGCGAATAAAGAACATTTAGATACCATGGTTAAAAAGTCAAAAAAGTGGTTTACAAAAATCGACAAAGAACCACATGTGTACACCATGTATTCAGACGATAACGAAACAGATGAAAATTTCAAAGATTTCAAAGAAGATAACAGCGAACATTTGAAATTGCTTTTCACGATAAATTTATTAAATGAAGGTGTTCACGCTGAAAATGACGGGGTGATATTATTTAGACCCACTGTTTCTCCAATTATATACAAACAGCAAATTGGTAGAGCTTTGTCGGCGTCTAAGAAAAAATCACCTATCATTTTCGATATTGTAAACAACTTTGAAAATTTATATTCTGTTGGCACAATCGAAAAAGAGATGAAAGATGCCGTTGTATATTTCAACAACAACGGTGAATCAGAAGATATTGTTACAGAACAATTTGGAATTTTTGAAGAAGTTAAAGAATGTGTAAGTCTTTTTAATCAGTTAAATGAAAGTTTGAGTGTTCCTTGGGAAGAAATGTACAGGTGTGCAAAACTTTTTTACGAAACAAATAATCACTTAGATATACCAGCAAGATTTAGAACTAGTGAGGGTTATGCATTAGGTGGATGGATTAGAAATCAAAGATATGCAATGCGAAATGGCGAGCCAGCCCTTACTGAAGAGCGTATAAAAAAATTAGATGATATAGGAATGTATTGGATTAATTACTTAGACGAATCTTGGACAAGAAATTACGAATTGGTAAAAAGTTATGGTGTTGAAAATATAAACAGTAGAACTGTTATTGATGATTTGAAAATTGGGCAATGGTGTAATTCACAGCGTAAGAATTTTAAAAGTGGAATTTTATCACAAGAACGTATTGATAAGCTTAATGAAATTAATTTTTCTTGGGACACACTAGAAGATATGTGGCTCAAAAATTATTCAGATTTGAAAGATTTTGTAATAGCATATTCACGCTTGCCTAAAGTCAAAGAAAATTTAACTTTGTTTAATTGGATAAAGGTGCAAATACAAGCTAAATCAAAAGATAAATTAGGTGGATATAAAGAAAAGTTGTTAACTGACCTTGGGGTTGATTTTTACAACAGCCACTTTGATAGAATGTGGAACGCAAGAGCCGAAGAATTGCAAAAATACATCGATGAAAACGGAAAGTTTCCAGAGAAAAAAGAAGCAATAGGCACATGGCTTTACAACGAGTTAAGACGTGAAAGACAGGGCAGACTTCTCTCATATCGCAAGAAAAAACTTGAAGAATTAGGTGTGATTTTTGGGAACAGAGATGACAGAGCCTTTGCAGAAAATATATTACTATTGCAAAAATATTTGAAAATATACAAAGAATATCCAGATACGCACGTGCGATACGAAAACTTTAACCTCGGTGCTTGGTGTGCAAGGATTCGCAAAAAATACAACGAAAATCAGCTAAAACCTGAACAATATGAAAAACTATGCGAAATAAACTTCGACTTTAGAAACTCGAAAGAAATCAGTGATGAAGAAGATTGGGATAAAAAATATAAAACTCTGTACAACCTAGTCGAAACAAACAACCGATTTCCAAAGTATAAAGATAATTCAGCGATAATGCAATGGTTCAAAAACCAAAAATCAAAATCAAACATAACATCTGTCCAACAAGAAAAGTTGAAACAACTGGAGCAGATGGTGAATTTATAAACTATGAGGTGTAAGGAATGAAAGGTATCATACTAGCTGGTGGAAGTGGCACAAGGCTATACCCACTGACAAAAGTAACATCAAAACAATTATTACCAATATATGATAAGCCAATGATTTATTATCCAATGTCAGTTTTAATGAACGCTGGTATCCGTGATATCTTAATCATTTCAACACCACAAGACACACCAAGATTTGTAGAACTTTTGGGTGATGGCTCACAGTTTGGTGTAAAGCTTACATATGCAGTTCAGCCAAGCCCAGACGGTCTTGCTCAAGCGTTTATAATTGGTGCAGACTTCATCGGCGATGACACAGTTGCAATGGTTCTTGGCGATAATATTTTCGCTGGTCACGGACTAAAAAAACGTCTTGTAACAGCTTGCGAAAATGCAGAAACAGGCAAAGGTGCAACAGTTTTCGGATACTATGTTGACGACCCAGAGCGTTTTGGTATCG
>JAWXUM010000145.1:0-3452 GCA_044432645.1 Clostridia bacterium
TTTGCAAAATCTAAGTACCGAAAACTGAATTTGAAAATTCAATTCACGTGGCTCAGAGTTCCAACGCAATCATGTGGCCTCATAGCACAGCTGTGTTTTATTAAATTTTGTATATTATTTCAAGATTTTAATGTATATAATCTTTAATAATTTACTGGTAATATTTTACTATAAATATGTGAATATTTTATGAAGTTTTAAAATAAACACTAAACTTCATAAGAATTATTTTACATAAGTCAGCAAAACTTCACAATTACTATTTATATTATAATTGATATTTGCTGGAATAAATATCGTGTCGCCTATTTTACATTCTATTACATTTTCCTCACTGATAACTTTTGAGTTACCTGATATTATTAGTAGGCATTGGAATGAATTTGTTGGTTTGCTTTTGTAAATATCTGCAACGACAATTTTATCTGTAGTAAAATATTTGCAGTCTGCAATGTGTTTGTTTTGGCTTGATTTCATTTCTTGCTTTTTATAATTTGCTACTTCACAAGCTTTTTCTATGTGCAGTTCTCTTTGTAAACCGTCTGTTCCTAGTCTGCCGTAATCATATACTCTGTATGTAACATTGCTATTTTGTTGGACTTCTGCTATTAGCACACCTGCACCTATTGCGTGAATTGTACCTGCTTCAATAAAAAAGCTATCACCTTTTTTCACTTCAACTTTATTTAGCAAATCACAAACTGTATTATTTTTAATAGCTTTTTCAAAAGTTACTTTGTCTGTATCTTCTTTAAATCCGTAGTATATATATGAATTAATTTCACAATCTACAACGTACCACATTTCAGTTTTGCCGTATTGATTTTCATTTTTCAGTGCATATTCATCACTTGGGTGAACTTGAACTGATAAATCTTTTTTTGCATCTATCAACTTAATCAAAACAGGAAAATCATCGAACTTATCGCAAGCAGAACCTAAAAAACTTAGGTTGTTTTTTATTAATTCTGTCAGCGTGCAGTTTTCACCCTCCACAAAACATTCTCCGTCTTTATGGCAAGAAAGCTCCCATGTTTCTGCGATGATATCCTTATCTGATACTTTGCCGTATTCAGTTTTAAGCTTAGTACCACCCCAAATGTAGTCTTTACAAGTTGGTATTAATTTATAAATCATTTAAAATCCTTCTTTCGTAAAAAAACAGAAACGACTTCTTAAAGTTGTTTCTGTTTTTATTTTAATATTTAAACTTATCATCAACACTAATGTTTTCGCCTAATTGAACTTCAATTAATTTTAGGTCTGATATTGCTGATATTTGATGTTTGCAACCCAGTGGTAAGTTTATGATATCTCCTGATTTTACATATCTTGTTGTATCATCAATAACAACTTTACCTCTGCCAGAAACGATTGTCCACACCTCGTCACGTCTTTTATGACTGTGATAATTCATGCTATGACCTTCATTTAATGTAACTTTTATAGTCATGCTGTTTTCGCTTACATCTATAACTTTAAAGTCACCCCAAGATTTTTCTGCATACATTATTGGGTTTTCCATACCATCTACAAAAGGTTTTATGTAGCTTGATTGCTCTTTGTCAGAAACTAAAATACCATCTGCACTAACAGCAACAATTACATCTTTAAGTCCCATGCACAAAACAGGCAAGTCAAGTTCATTGATTACATGGACATTCTCGCAAGTTTCGTTTATTATCGCATTGCCGATAATTGGACTTTCCATTGCTTCTGTAAGAGTGTTCCATGTGCCAAGGTCTTTCCATTCTCCTGCAAAACGCATTACTTTAATATTATTTTCATTTTCAACGACTGCATAGTCAAAACTTATTTTTTTAAGAGTTTCATACTTTGCAAATAAGTCATTATAATCTGTAAAATCTATTAATTCATGGGCAATATCTAAAACATATTTAAGCTTATATGCAAAAACTCCACCGTTCCATAATGCACCTTGGCTTATGTAATCTTTAGCAGTTTCTACATCTGGTTTTTCTTTAAAGCTTACAACTTTACTGAATTTCTCTTTATCTTCTGGGATAACATATCCGTATTTTTCGCTAGGATATGTTGGGTCAATTCCCATTAAAACTAAGTTTGCATCACTAGTTTCTGCCAATTCGCCTAATTTATTAACTGCATCAAAATAATCTGCGTTAACATATGGGTCAACTGGACACACGACAACAGCTTCGTTTTCATCAACACCTTGAACATCATGCAAATATGCTGTAGCAAGTGCGATTGCTGGGAATGTATCACGTCTGCAAGGCTCAACGCAAATTCCAACTTCTTGATTAATTTGGTTTTTGATTGATGAAACTTGAGTTTTTGACGTTGCGATTGTTATATTAGATTTTTCATCTGTAGCAACAATTTGATTACAAACTCTTTGTACCATTGATTCGTATTTATCATTCTCTGTTTTAAAGATTTTGATAAATTGTTTTGAACGTATATCATTTGAAAGTGGCCATAATCTTTTGCCTGAACCACCTGAAAGTAAAACTATATTCATAATTTCACCTTATCTTTCAGCTCTCATGTCACTATTTAGGAAATCTTCATAAGAAAGTTTAATACCCTCTTCAAGTTCAGTTGTGTATTTCCAACCTAGATTTTCTAGTTTATTAACGTTAAGAAGTTTTCTTGGTGTGCCGTCTGGTTTATCTGTATCCCAAAGTATGTTTCCCTCAAAACCAATAACTTTTGCAACTAGCTCTGTAAGCTCTTTAATTGAAAGTTCTTTACCTGTTCCAAGGTTTACAGTTTCGTTTCCACTGTAGTTATTCATTAGGTATACACAAGCATCAGCTAAGTCATCTACATAAAGGAACTCTCTAAGTGGAGTACCACTACCCCAACAAGTCACTTCTGTTAATCCATTAATTTTAGCCTCGTGGAAACGTCTGATTAAAGCTGGCAAAACATGAGAATGTTCTGGGTGATAGTTATCGTTTGGACCATATAAATTTGTTGGCATTGCACTGATATAGTCAGTACCATATTGACGATTTAAGTATTCACAATATTTCAAGCCACTAATTTTAGCAAGTGCATAAGCTTCGTTTGATGGCTCTAAAGCACTTGTCAAAAGACAAGATTCTTCCATTGGTTGAGGAGCCATTCTTGGATAAATACAAGAAGAACCAAGGAACATTAATTTTGTGCAATTATTTTTCCAAGCTGCATTAATAACATTCATTTCTAAAATCATGTTATCGTACATAAAGTCTGCAAGGTGACGGCTATTTGCAATAATTCCACCGACTTTAGCAGCTGCTAAGAAAATATATTCAGGTTTTTCAGTAGCGAAAAACTCTTCAACCTCAGCTTGCCTTCTTAAGTCTAACTCTTTAGATGTTCTAACAATTATATTTGTATATCCTAAATTTTCAAGTCTACGGATAATAGCTGAACCAACCATGCCTCTGTGACCAGCTACATATATTTTAGCGTTTTTATTC
>JAWXUM010000146.1:0-3405 GCA_044432645.1 Clostridia bacterium
AATAATTTTTATGCGAGCGTAGAATGTATGCTTGACCCAACACTTAAAGATAAAGCAGTCGCTGTTGGTGGCTCGGTGGAAGATAGACATGGAATTATACTTGCTAAAAATTACAAAGCTAAAGCCTACGGTGTGGCTACTGGCGATGCTATTTGGCAAGCTAAACAGAAGTGTAAAGACCTTGTTGTTGTACCACCTAACTATGACCAGTATCTAAAGTTCTCGAACTTAGCACGAGAAATATACAGCAGATACACTGACCAAATCGAGCCGTATGGCATGGATGAGTGTTTTTTGGATATGTCAGGCAGTGCAGTATTTGGAACTGGGTATGAAATAGCCGAAAAAATACGCAAAACTATTAAATTCGAGTTAGGTCTAACAGTTTCTATCGGTGTTAGTTTCAATAAAATATTTGCAAAACTTGGCAGTGATATGAAAAAGCCAGATGCAATAACTGAAATATATCAAGATAATTTCAGAGAAAAAATATGGCATTTGCAAGCTTCAGAGCTTTTGGGAGTAGGCAGAGCTACCGAAAAGAAACTTACAAACTATGGCATTCATACAATCGGCGAACTTGCAAATACACCTGAAAATCTTTTGCTTAGTTGGTTTGGCATAAATGGTGCTAAATTAAAAAGATTTGCAAATGGAGAAGATACTTCCATTGTAGCTAAATCAGATTTTGTTTCACCTATAAAAAGTATAGGGCATGGAACTACAACAATTCAAGACTTGGAAAACTCAGCAGAAGTATGGTGTGTAATGTTAGAGTTAGTTCAAGACATTTCAAAAAAACTTAAAACCCATAAGAAGAAAGCCAGTGGTATTGCAATATCAATTAGAAACTGTGAACTTGATACAAGAGAATGGCAATGCAAAATGGAAATGGCATCAGCAAGTCCGTCAAATATTGCTAAAACTGCTTTTGAATTATTTCATAAGAAATACAACTGGCAACACCCAATTCGGTCAGTTACTGTAAGGGCAATTTCGCTCATAGAAGAAGATGCTCCCCTACAATGCGATTTATTTGCAAATGTTGTAAAAATTGAAAAGCAAGAAATACTTGATGATGTAGTCGAAAATATACGAATGAGATTTGGCAAAGATAGTATTAAAAATGCAGTTTTGTGTAAACAAATAAAACTAGCAGATAAATATGATACAGGAGTTATCATGCCAACTGGAATGATAAGTTAAGGTAATTATGAAAATTCAGTATAAAAAAGTTTATGTAGATGTGATATTACGAAATGATAAAGAAGGTGTAATCCACCCAATATCTATTGAGTTTGAAGATGGAGAAGTATATGAAGTCGATAGACTAAAACATATATGCAAAGCAGCCTCGACAAAGGTTGGTGGCTGTGGAATGAGATATACAGTAATGATAATGGGAAAGGAAACATTTCTGTATCACGAAGATGATAAATGGTTTGTTGAAGCAAAGGAGTATGTATAGCAATGGTAATGTCACACAAAGCACTCGAATTTTACGGAAAAAACATTTTAGAAATATACGAAAAAACAGATACGATAGATTTAAACATACTTCCAATAGAAAAGTTGGCTACTGAATATTTAAAACTTAAAATTAAATACGCTACTTTATCAAGTGACGGAAGTATATATGGATTAACAGCTTATGCAGATACAGAGTTTCATGTAAAAACAACAAATGGTATCAAAGCAATTTCGATAAAATCTAATCAAATTTTATTAGAAAAAGCTTTCTTATATCCCCAATATAAAAGGAAATTATTTGGAAAACACAGATTTACTTTAGCACATGAAGTTGCTCATCAATTGTTGTTTTCTCTCGAATCAACAGAAGATAGAGAAAATTTTAATATAGTGTATTCCAAGAAAAAGAGTCATTCAGTAAGAGAAATTAAAACAATCGAAGATTGGAATGAATGGCAAGCAAATGTATTAGCTTCAATTTTATTAATGCCCAAAGACAAAGTAGATTACTTTATGTTTTTAGTTTCACCAAATAAAAAAATAATTAATTATGATAATTGGTTTGATGAAATAGATATTCCCAAAATAAAATCGTTTTGTGAGTTGTTTGGTGTTTCAAAAACAGCAGCGATTATAAGACTAGACAAATTAGGATATATAGAAAATAAGAAAAGGATGGATTATAGGAATCCGTTGGATATAGTTTATGGTTAAAAATACTTATATGCCATCGGCTAATATGATGGTGAGAATACAAGCAGCAGTGAACGCAGTTGCTAGTCAAACAGAAAGAAAAGTTAAATGTCCAATATGCTTGCATAACACAATTATTGTGTATGAAGATACAAGAGGACATGTCAAAACAAAATGTAAAAAATGCAAAAATGAAGTAGTGATAGATGTATTAAGTATGAGAAAAGGACAAACACCACTATTATTCAATTTGTATTAGGATAAAAATTACAATTAAATATGTAACATAGCTGTGCTATGAGGCCGCATGAATTGCGTAGACTCTCTAAGCCGCATGAACTGAATCTTATTAAAAAGGACTCGGTTTATCGGTATTGAGATTTTCTACCATTCATGCGGCCTTTTTTTGTTTACCAACCTTTCTGCCTTAACACAGCAGAAAGGTTTTTTTATGCAAAGAATTACAAACTGTCGCTCTCCTCCTCCATTTCTAAATTTAAGAAGAATTATAAAAACTTGGAATTTAGAAAGATGAGGACTTAAAAATGACATTAAAAACAAATGACTACACACTTGAAATAGAAGTAGAAAGACAATACCTAGTAAAAGGGGAAATGCTCTTTAATGAATTTATAAAAACAGAATTAGTTAAAGACGAACTATTTTTAATTGAAACTATTAATGGGGTTATTACAAAAACTAAATATATAAAAGAAATTGTAGACGAAAACAAAACAATCAGAAATATCCTTCGTTACTATATTTATTTAAATAGTTCAAATAGCGAAGAAAGATTAGAAATAGATAAAAAAGTTGCAATAACTATATTTCAAAGATTTGTTAGAAAAGAAAGAAATTTAAGAAGATCTGACGAAAGACATAACGAGTATTCAGATGTAAGTGAACAAGCAATTAATAAGAGATCACTTAATAAACCTATGCCTTTAGAAGAACAAGTCGAGAAAACAATAGAGATTGAAAAGTTACACGAAGCTATGGTTTTACTTTCAGATGTACAGAAAAGAAGAATGAAAATGTATTATTTTGAAAATTTAACTTTTGAACAAATTGGAGAAATTGAAAATTGTTCTAAAAAACGTATTCAAAAATCAGTTTCCTTAGCTTCTAAAAAAATAAAAAAATATTTTTCATAAATTAGGGGGGACTTTTTGCCTCTGAGTGTGGAAATAGGTGTAGGGATAAATAATTTATCTCTTACGAACCTTGAAAATTGAATAGTTG
>JAWXUM010000147.1:0-3299 GCA_044432645.1 Clostridia bacterium
TATCGAAACTTTCCAATAAACCAAGTTTTCTTCGTATTTTGGAATTACAATAGATTTTTCGTTATCCAAAATTAAAGTGCTTATTCCACTGTGTGACACAGAATAAACTTCTAAATTAACGTCAATTCCACTGCTTTGTGTAAAATCAATCGCTCCGTCATTCACAATATTAAAACTTGCAATGATGTCTATTCCTGAATAATAAGTTGCATTTGGCTCAACAAACTCTGGGTAAATATCCGTGTTTACTTTCCAAACAGCATACCAAATATCACTTTCGGTTATGGTATAAATATTAGAATTTGTCGTATATCGTGGTAAAAATTCAGCTGTTGTTGCGTTAGGGTTAGTTGAATATCCCAAGAAAGTATAGCCTGTTCGAGTTGCCCAAGAAGCAGACCATAAAGAAACTGTTCCACCATAGTCAACTGTATATGATGTAGTTGTACCAAGTGTTCCACCATTTGCATTTAGGGTAATAGTACAAGCGTTTATTTTCCAAACAGCATATAAAATATCACTTGCATTTGTCGTATAGCTGGCACTTTTTGCGTAATTTACAGTGTTGCTCGTGCCACTTGAAGTCGACCAACCTTGGAAAGTATAACCAGTCCGTGTCGGTGTATCACTTCTTAAAGTCAGTGTTACACCATAAGTTTTAGTTTGGCTTGACGGCATATTGCTTACAGTGTCAGTTGTATTTGAATTATACGAAACTGTGTAGGTATTTGCTTTCCAAACAGCATACAAAATATCACTTGCATTAGTTGTATAACTCGCATTTTTTGAGTAATTTACAGTGTTATTCGTGCCACTTGAAGTTGACCAGCCTTGGAAAGTGTAACCAGTTCGAGTTGGTGTATCGCCACTTAAAGCAAGTGTTACACCATGAGTTTTTGTTTGGCTTAATGGCATATTTGAAACTGCATCACTTGTGTTCGAATTATACGTTATGGTGTATTTTGCTGTTGTATTTTGAAAAGCAACACCTACTCCATATCCATTATCAAGTATAGTTCCAAAAGTTGCAATACTTGATAGTGTGGGAGCATTTCCCCATAAATCACTCCACAAAGAACTGTCACTATCAGTGTGCAAATAGTTAGGGAAGTATTTTTGTGTGTAGTTACTCACAAAGCCCCATGTACCATCACTCCACCCTTGAGAATATACATTTCCAGTTTTACCAAATACTTGCGATCCAACAATGGCTATATCTGAAATCGTCATTGTAAGTTTTTCATTATTAATTACAACCATAAAAAGTGGCTCTACAATTAGTCTATCTCCGTAGTACATATCATTTGTGCCACCAGACATTCCCATTTTTTTAAGCAAGGTATCTGCATTGTTAATTATCCAAGTTTTTATGCTGTCAACATCAGGCAAACTTGAATATGTTTCAAAAC
Source organism: Clostridia bacterium (assembly GCA_044432645.1). GTDB lineage: Bacteria > Bacillota > Clostridia > Oscillospirales > Acutalibacteraceae > SIG603. Next base: position 1,410 of record JAWXUM010000147.1, read on the forward strand.
TTTTAGTCACAGTGTTGTATGTTCCGTTATAATTTGATTTAAGTTGATATTTGTTCTGAATTTCACCAGAAGATGACACCAAAACTTTATTATATGTTGTCATATAATAATTGCTTCCTCTAAGATAATCTTTAATTGCAACAGTATTTTTATCTTCATCTATAACAGAAATTCGGTAACCTACAAGATTTTTTTCGGAAGTGTATGGAACAGAAAAACCACCTGTTGCAATACCTGGATTGTTACTTCCAATATCAGTTGAACCACTCCAAGAAAGAGCAAAAGCACTGCTACTAAAAATAGTAGCAATGCTTATGCAAAGTGTTAATGTTATTAACTTTTTAAATATTTTCATTGTCCACCTCATTTACAAGTGTGACATTTGCCAGCGTAGATTTCTTCTCCACAGTAATAGCATTCTGAGTCTGCCATTGGCTGTAGGCAAGTTCCATTTGTACCATTCCCTTTAACTTTACCACATTCACTGCAATATGTTGATTCTTCAGCATTATAATTTTCACAATTTACAGATGTGAACGTGTGTGTGCTTACATTAAAAGCATTACAAGTTCCGTTTGAGCCACAAACTGTACAACCTTTTGTTACATATCTGTTCCAAGCGAAGTCTGATGTTGTAACTGGGTTTGGTATTAAATTCGGATAATCACTTCCCGTATCATCTTCAGGTTCTGGTGTTTGCGTTGGTGATACAGTTGGTTCTGGTGTTGGAGTTACTGTCGGAGTTGCTGTTACTGTTGGTTTTGTTGTAGCTGATGGTGTAATCGTTGGTGAAGTTGTGCTTTCGTTTTTTACTGGTTCATCACTCGGTTGTGGTGATGCAGTTGGTGTTGTTGTAGGTGATGTTGTTGGTTCTACTACTTCATTTTCCTCATCACAACACTCATCTTCACACTGTTCTTCATCAGTACAGCAATCATCGTCACATTCACCATCACATTCATCTTCAATTTCAGGTTCTTCCGTTGGTTCAACTGTTGCCGATGGTGTTGGCTCTACCTCAATTTCTGTGTCATTTCTATTGCTAAGTGCAATCCCAACAACCGTTCCAGTTACAATTACAGCCGATAAAACTCCTGCGATTATTCTATTTTTATTCATGGTTTTTTGCTCCTTTCGTTTGTAATGACAAGTATATACTAATTAAATTATAAAGCTATTGTGATTAATACAGAAGACAAGCTAAATAAATTTATCAATCTGTGTAATTCACCACAAAATCTACTGCATCTCTAAAATCGGATAGGTCAATTTCTTCATCGTAAAGTCTTTGTAGCACACATTCAGGCAGATAACAAAAATCATTTTCATTGGCTGGCTCTAGCGAAACTTCGCCAGTTACATCATCAAGTTCAAATTTAAACAATATGTCCCCACAATCTATTTCATCTTCAATCCAATTAGGGACTTTTACAAAGTTTTCACTTAAACTTTCAAGAAATTCATCATTATCTTCTGTAAATTCACAAGGATAATCTTTCGCTAAAAGTTGATAGCATTTTTCTACTAATGGAGCAGTCATTTTTATAAATTTTAGGACTTCTGTTGCTGTTAGTTCTTGAGAATTGTTCACGTTACGTCTAATTTCTTGTTTTTTCATATAATACCTCTTTCAATCTTTTAATGGTTTTTCTGGTTTGTGGATTAATTCATAATTGCCAAACTCTTGGATTTCTTCTCCAAATAGGTTTAGTTGAATTTCAGTTGTGTTGCTGTGTTCGCTTGGGTCGTAGTTTGTCATGATTAGTTCTTCGTATAAATCACCCTCTTTTTTGCTCATTGAATTTGGTCTGGTGGTATAGTAGATGTAAAAATCTTTGTACAATTTTTTGATAATGTCATGGTTATTGTAACTCACCATTACATAACCTT
>JAWXUM010000148.1:0-3290 GCA_044432645.1 Clostridia bacterium
AGGCAAACTGAATTAACAAATGGAAAGCCGTATACATCGAGAGATGTAAGTACGGTTTGGGGGCGAGTGCACGAAAACCTACCATAGTAATATGGAAAGGCGTTGGGTACTTAGCCTACTCAAGAAGCATGGTCAGTTTGAATTTACCGCTCCAGCCATACTTTTTATCTGTTTATTGTTCACATTGTCATGCCCACTCTACTTGTGGAATATTATAGGAATTTAAGAAAACTTGTTAGTTAATCCTTAAATTTAAGCGATTTATCGTTGTTATTGTCAATAGCTTTATCTATATAATTAGTATATACTTGCTTTACCAAAACAGAAAAGAAGGTGAAGTAAGTGGCAAAATTTTAAAGCTTATGTGCCAAAATTCCCATAGAACTACATGAAAAAGTATGCAGAGAAAAAGAGCGATCAGGGTACACGTTAAATGACTACATTGAGGAATTACTCACAGAATATTATGAAATAAAGGGGCGTGGCGAAATGGATAAAACAAGAACCTTAGCAATACAAATTAACGAAGATTTATTCTTAAAATTAAAAGAATACCTCAAAGCAAATAACCTAAAGCAAAAAGACTTTTTAACAGATTTAATAGAAAAAGTAATATCAGAAAACGCACCAAGCGATCACTTCTTAAATGAAGAATGATCACTTGGTGTTTTTATATTGAAAGGTGGATAAAATGCAAAATACAGATGACTTAATAAAAGATTTGTTCAATGGTAGAATATTTCCCGCTGAAAAAGCAGTTAAAAAAGGTAGCGAATATCACAATAAACAGTTAGAAATCATAAAAATGAAAGAAGATTTATATAGCGAAATAGCTGATAAAAAATTAGAAAAGAAAATTGAAAAGCTGACTGGAAAATTCACCGAATTGAGTGCAATTTATTGTGAGGAAACATTTAAAGATGGATTTTGTTTGGCGATACAAATAATTATAGAATCATATAAAAATGATAGAAAAAATTATAGTTTCAACCCAGATTGCTTCAATCAAGATTGCTCCAACCAAGATTGCCTCAATCAAGATTAAAATAACAAAAATCATGAACGCAGATGAAAAATCTGCGTTCATTTTTTTGTGGAAAGGAGATTTATGTTAGGTTTTGAATTAATATTTGGTGATGCAATGGATCAGCTAATTGAGTGGGTTTACGCCCAAGTTGTTGGATTTTTTGCTAGTTTTTTTGCACTTTTAGGTGGAATGGGCGTTGAGCTTTTTCAAATATCAGCCATACAATCTGTTCTTTTGTTTTTCTCATATTTAGCTTGGACACTTTATGTAGTCGGCTTAGTTGTGGGAGTATTCGAAACGGCAATAGCTTATCAAAATGGTCAAGGGAATTTGTCAGGAATGGGACTAAACGCAATAAAAGGGTTCATGGCAGTATCAATTTTAACCACAATGCCAGTAGAACTTTACAAATTATCGGTAAATTTACAAGAAACTTTAATGGCAGGAATAACTGGCTACGGAACAGGAATTGACGAAGTTTTAGACAATATGATTGCAAGTTTTGGAACGACAACATCAGAGGGAATGGCGTCGGCTGTTTTTGACAGCATGGCGTATCTAACAACACCATTTGTAATGTTATTTTTAGTAATTATGTTTGGATATGCAGTGCTAAAAGTATTCTTTGCAAACCTTAAACGTGGTGGAATTTTGCTAATACAAATATGCGTTGGCTCACTATATGTGTTCTCAATCCCACGTGGAAATATCGACGGATATATAAGTTGGTGTAAGAAAATTATAGCACTTTGCTTAACAACATTCTTGCAAACAACAATACTAACTTTGGGAATGTTAATCCTACTCGACAACCCAATTATAGGCATTGGCTTGATGTTATCAGCAGGCGAAGTTCCAAGAATTGCAGAAACTTTCGGGCTAGACACTTCAATGAAATCACCAATAATGCCAGCTATTTATGCGACCAATACAATTGTAAAAACATCAACAAACATAGCAAAAGCTGTGGCAAAGTAAGGAGTAAAAAATATTAAATTTAGAAAGCGAGGTGAAGTAGGTGTTTATATATCCAAGCGATTTATCGGAGAAGCCTAAAATTTGGTTGTGGGAAATAAGAGATATTGGAATTTTAGTAATTGCAACAATAATTTCGACGTTTGCACTTACGCAAACTGGAGTGTTAATCCCACTTGTACTAACTTTTGCGTATGGAATTTTGAGCATACAAGTCGAGGGGTCAAGCATTTCAAGTTTCATAAAAGATGCGACAATTTATTTTTTATTAAAGCAACAAAGATATGATTGGGGGACATAAATGAATAAGAAAAAACAGAAATCAAGCAAAGATTTAATCGGAATTGAGGAAATTACAGAGCATAGTATTTGTACAAAATTTGGCGAAATTATCTACTTTATGATAAAGCCAAGCAATCTGTCTGTGCTGTCAGAATCGAGTATTGCAGCCAAAGTGAACTCGTTTAAAAATGCTCTGCAAGGCATTGAAAGTGTAGAAATGCTGTGTTTAAATTCAAAGGAAAATTTCGATGAAAACAAAGCTTTTATTAAAAAAAGAATACAGGAAGAAGACAATAAAGTGGTTAGAACCTTGCTTGAAAAAGACAGCGTAAACATGGATAAACTGCAGGTCACCATGGCAACATCAAGAGAATTTTTGATAGCTGTTAGAATTTTGGGCGACAAAGATAATGAATTAACACAATATATTTCAAGCGTTGAAAAAAGTTTTAAAAAGTTTGGAATTATAGTTAAAGTTGTAAACAATGAGGATATTAAAAGAATTTTATCCGTATATTTTGAACAGAATGTAACGACAGAAAAATATGAGGACTATGATGGTGAACTCTCCTTGCTAAGGAGAGATGGCACGGAGTGCCAGAGAGGTTATGGAGAAAGGTGGATAATTTAATGATAAAACAAAAAATCAAACTAGATGAGGACAAACCGAAAGATTTTATGGATATGATATGCCCGTCAGCCATAAAATTCAACATCGACCACTTCATTTGTGGCAACACTTTTAGAAGTGTTTATGCAATTAGAGAGTACCCAAGCAGTACAACAGAGCAAGCAATTTTAAGGCATTTGGGTGAAAAAGACGGAGTGACTTTGCACATTTACACAAGACAAGTCACGATTAATGAAGAAAAAAGAATTATTGACAATGCCACAAATAAAAATAAACTCGGTATGTCAAACAACAATTTAAAGGAAAATATCACTGCACAAAATAATTTAGATGACGTTGCAACGATAATTTCAGATATGTACAGGAACAAAGAAC
>JAWXUM010000149.1:0-3243 GCA_044432645.1 Clostridia bacterium
GTCCGATCACCAGCACCAAAAAGACTAAATCTTATGATTTAGTCTTTTTTTAATTAAATCCACTTCGTGGGTGAAATGCCTTACGGCATAAAATTCACTGTGGTGCATTGGATTTAATTTTTTTATATTGTAAAAATATATTGACAATTAAAATATTAAGTACTATAATTGGTTTTGTACAAAACTAATAGGAGGTTTTAAATGGAAGCTAAACAAGTATCGGTTGAGATGTTAAAAACTGTTAATATGATAAAACGTGATATTGACAGTCGTATTTCAAACGACATAAATAAAGATTTAACTTCTGCTCAAGCGCATTTAATAACTTTTCTTTATAATACAAAAGATATTTACCAAAAAGACATAGAAGAAGTATTTAAACTTCATCGTTCGTCGGTGAGTTTAATGCTTGGAAATATGGAAAAGAATGACTTAATTAAAAGAGTAGTTGACACATCAGATAAGAGATTAAAAAAAATCATTTTAACTGAGAAATCTGAAGCGTATTATGAAAAAATACAAAATGTTATGCTTGATGTAAAAGAAAAAATTTTGCTGAACATTACACAAGAAGAAGGAAAAACTATTATTACTGTTTTGGAAAAAATGCAACAAAACTTGAAATAAGTAATTGTTGCTTTTCTAAAAGCAATAAAGTTTTGCACAAAACAATTTAAAAGAATTTATAAGGAGAATATTATTATGAAAGTAAAATCATTTCATTGTTCCAAATCAGGTTTAGTACAACCAATCTCATCTGCAATTGGTACACATTTTCAATGTGTAAGCGATAAACTTCCTCCAGCATATCCATGTGAAGGTGAAAGAATTGTTTTTATTGGTATTGAGATGGATAAAAAAATTCCTATAGAAGTAGAGCAACTATGCAAAACATTGTCACCAGCTAGAACACAAAGCGTTGCTTTTTACCTAATTAAGCACTCTGATACTGATATTAATTTGCAACCCATGATTGATATGCTAAAAACAAATGGTGTTAAAACTGTTGGCGAAACTTTTAAAATAATTGTTAAGAAGTCTCTTTTCAAAAAAGCTACAATTAACGACACTGATATTAAAGCAGCTCTTGCATGGGCAATAGCTACGTCAGAAATATAAAATTTAAGCTGAAATAATCCTATAATTTATATATGTAATAGTTCATATCCATTATTAAAGTTTATTTAGGATATTTAAAGCCTCTTTATTGGACATGGGTTACATACTGAATAATCATAAGGGGCATGAACTCTTGTGATTATTCATTATATTAAAATAATATAATGACAATGATTTTTCTCTTGTTTTAATAAGCTTTTAATGTTAAAATATAAATATATTAGATTAACACGAGGTAATACTATGGAAAATTTAAGAGTATTTAATTGCAATATGGAACTAACACTTGACATTATCGGTGGAAAATGGAAACCAATCATAATTTATCATGTTGGTAATAGTCCCAAAATGAGATATGGTGAACTTAAAAGGCTTATCCCTGACATAAGCGAAAGAGTTTTATCACGAGAGCTTAGAGAACTTGAAAATAAAAATATTATTTCAAGAGAAGAATTTAAAGAGAAAATTTTGCGTGTAGAATATTCGCTGACAGATATAGGAAATCAAGTTTTGCCTGTGCTTCACGAACTTACAAAATGGGGCAATAAATATAACAAAGAAAATTCTTATGCTAAAGTAATTTGCAAATAGTACGGACAAATTTGTCCATACGGATAAAAATATCCATAATTGATAAATCTAAAGTAAATGATTATAATAATATTATCAGCTGAAGATAATAAAAACAATCAATAATTTTGGAGGTATCATCATGGATATTATAAACGCTTTAAACACACGCTACTCTACAAAAGAGTTTGACAACACAAAAAAATTAACAGAAAATCAAATTTCAAAGCTAGATGATTTATTACAGCTTTCACCATCTTCTACAAATATTCAGCCATGGCATTTTGTTATTGCAACAACCGACGAAGGCAAAAAAAGAATTACAAAAGGTACTAAGGGGTTTTTCTCTTTTAACGAAGCTAAAGTTTTAGATGCAAGTGCTGTTGTGATTTTTGCATCTCAAATTGACCTGACTGAAGAACATTTGAATAATGTTCTTGAAAAAGAAGATGCAGATGGCAGATTTCCACAAATAGAATTCAAAGAACAAAACCACGGTGCAAGAAGTATTTTTGCGAATATGCATAAGTTAGACTACAAAGATTTTCAACACTGGGCCGACAAACAAGTTTATCTAAACCTTGGTAATTTTTTACTTGGAGTAGCTGCTTTAGGTTTAGATGCTATTGCTATGGAAGGTCTTGATTTAAAAGCATTAGATGAGGAATTTGGACTTCGTGCAAAAGGATTTACTTCATCAGTAGTTGTAGCAGTTGGCTATCATAAAGACAGTGATTTTAATAAAGATTTACCAAAATCTAGACTACCTAAAAATGAAATCATTGAAAGAGTGTAATAGATTAACACTCAATCCCTTTTACTAATTACAGTAAGAGGGATTTTTTATGCATTTTTTCAAATTCATAAGCTTGATTTAAAATAATTCAAATACTTATATTGCCCCTTTTCCTAATTTATGATATAATATTTTAAGATTACACTTATTAATTGGAGGTTTGATTTTGGAAACAAAACTATGCGTAAATTGTTTTGAAAGTATAGATACTAGTATAGGGCAAGGTGAAATATGTCCTAACTGTGGATTTAATAACAACAATACAGTAAAAAACGCTTTAAGTTATTACAGTAAGTTGAATAATAAATATATTATTGGAAGAGTAATTTCCGCCAACAGCCAAGGTTTGACATATATAGGCTATAATGAACAAGAGTGTGTTAAGGTTAAAATACAAGAGTTTTTTCCGTCTACTTTAGTATACAGAAATAATTCACAAGTTTTTGCTAGTAAAGAAAATATAGCGCATTATGATAAATATTATAACGAATTTATCGAAATGGCAAAAAAATTACCTAAAGCTAATACTTTACATGGTTTTATTCCTGTTATTGATGTTTTTACTCAAAATAACACTTGTTATATTGTTTACGAGTATGTAGAGTTTATAACCCTTAAATCTTACGTTGAAAATAAAGGTGGAGTTTTAGATTATAACGAATTTCAAGAGCTTTTTATTCCACTTTTGAATACTCTTAGTGGTATGAATAGCTTAGGAATTAAACATTTGGGAATATCCCCACAAACATTGAAGGTTT
>JAWXUM010000150.1:0-3192 GCA_044432645.1 Clostridia bacterium
ATATAATTATTCATTAGAGCAAATTGCAAGTGCTTTTAATACCGATGTAAACCTTGTAGGTCTTAAAATTGGTTATTTAAGGGAACTTGGTTACGATTTAAGAACTGCCCAATTTAGGAGTGATTTTTTAAGATAACAATAGATAGGCAAGTAATCAAATTGTTGCGACTTGTTCTAATTAGGTAGTTATTGTACTACGTAAGTTTTACAATATAGTCCATTTGTATGTCCCTTTCTCCTTCAATTAATATTTAATTGTATTATTATTTCTTTTTATATAACAAATAAGATCACAGCTGACAAGTTTTTACTTATTGGTTGTGGTCTTATAAATTTAACTTATTTAATTATATCTCTAAATATTCTGTCCTCGTCTGACACCATAGCTAGTGCAATTTTAGCACCAAGTTTAAATCCTATGATAAAATCTTCTACACTTGATTCTCCTGACACTGTTGCTTGAGCATTAACATAGACAAGGAACAGCTTTTTCTCTTTTTCATTAAGCAATTTAATGAGCGTTTCTTCATTATCGGATAATATTTCCTTTGCTTTGGCAAAATTTGTATTCTGTGTATATATTTTTGTATTTGGATTTATGTTTCCATGATACAATTCTTCTAAAATATTCATCTTCTCACCTCCTGTCAAGCACAAGAGTATATCACACAAGCTGTTTAATAGCTATAAAAAACAGGCAAGTTATCAATTACTTAACAACTTGCCTTTAAACATTATTTTCTATTTTTATAATATCGTTCCCACATTTCAAAGAAGTCTTTTTCTTCATATGGTCTAACAATATATCAGTCTATAAATCCTAAATTCATTGCTAAAACTAATGTTTTAAAATGCTCTGTGTCACTGATAAAACGCCTTTAACACAATTATCCATATAATAATCAACTTCACTTGTAAATTTTTTCAAACTGGTAAAGTTAGTTTTTGCATCTACAACAAAAATGTCAATATTATAAAAATTTATATCATTGATTGCTGTTTTAATATCATCAGAATAAAAGAATTCTAAATTCTCTGTACATGTTATTTTCATAAAATCTACTATTTTATTTTTATCTTTAAGTCTGATTATTAATATTCTCATTACTTTTTCCTTTCATTTAATATAAAGATATTTACTACATAACAACAATTGTGTGGTATAATTCCTATTATTTTTTAAATTGTTTTAAGTTGTATTATTAGTTTTGTTTTAAAGAAAAAAGAGGTCACCGTTTAATTAATTTTAGGTGGTGATCTTAAATTTACTATTGACAAATTCCTCCTACAAGTGTAGTATATAGGTATACTACAACTGTAGGAGGTTTTATTATGATAAGATTAACAGATAGCGAATGGAAAGTTTTGGAGGTTCTTTGGGAAAATCCAAACCAGACTTTAGGTCAAATCCTTGCAAATTTAAAAGAACAGACTGCGTGGAGCAGAAACACTGTCCACACATATTTAACCAGAATGACAGCTAAAGATTTAGTGTGTCACGATACTTCAAGCCCGAAAAAATACAGTGCAAACATCACTCGTGAACTTGCTGCTAACAGCGAACGCAAGGGTTTAATGGATAGGTTTTACAAAGGTTCAGCTTCAAACTTGGTGGCATCGTTTGTAAAAGACGGTGAGCTTACAAAAGATGAAATTGAAGAACTCAAAAAACTTTTAGACGGTATGGAGGTTTAATATGTCAAATATCTGGTCGGTTTTAAGCCAAAGTGCAAGCGTTTTTGTTGTCGCTTTGTTAGTTTTAGCAGTACAAAAACTTTTTGCAGATAAGCTAAACCCAAAATGGCAGTCATATTTATGGTGGATTGTGATTATAGTGACATTTTTGCCAGTTGGTTTTTTGGGAACAAGTTCACTTGTGAATTTTAATGAAATTATAGATACTTTTCGCATAAGAATTGAAATGGGGTTAAATTCAAGTTACAGCAGTGCGTGGAGCAGTGAATTTGTGTTTTTCCCTTTGCCAATAACTCCAAAAACAACACCAAGTTCAGTTACCGATATACTTTTTATCGCTTATATTTTATGGATTGTTTTAAGTGGAATTTATTTTATTTCGGCTTATGTTAGACTTCACTTGAAAATTTCTAACGGAGTTCCCATAAATTCTTTATTAGTAGAAGAAGTGGCAGTGAATTATAATTTGCCAAAACCTTATAAAATAACCGAGAGCAAACAAGCAAAAACTCCTTTTGTTATGGGTGTTTTTCGCCCTACGCTTGTTATCCCTATGGGCAAAGAATTAGACGAAAAAGTTGTAATTCATGAACTACTGCATTTAAAGCACAAAGACATAATTCTTGGTGTGATTACAACTATAATTCGTGTTTTGCACCCTGTCACATGGCTTTTATGCAATCAAATGGATAACGACAGAGAAAGAGCCTGCGACCAAAGTGTTTTGGAGCTTTTAGAGGGTGAGCAAAGACGAGATTATGGAATAATTTTGCTATCTATGGTGAACAACAATTCTATTCACACACCAGGTGCAACTGCTATGGCTAATGGTGGTAAGCATATAAAAAAACGCATCGCCTCAATAGTTAATTTTAGAAAATTCCCAAAAGGTATGGAGCTTGTTTCTTTTTGTATGATTTTTGTTTTGATGATGACTATTTTTGGTGGAACTTCCACTTCGGCTACAGAGTTTGACAGTAACAATTATGCTAGCGCCATTGCCTTTGGACAAAATAACAAACCAACAACTGCGGCTGCTGCCTTAGATTTTTACACCACAGGCAAATATCAAGAATACTGGAGAAAATATCGAAACCTTGCATATTTATCAGCAGTAACAGATCCATCTAATATGGAAGAAATATATCTTGAATGGGAAAAAACTTCAGAATTTAATATTGACGATTTAGATAATGCTTTTAGAACTGGACCTATAATCCGTGGTTTAAGTTTAGGCGACAATGGAGATTACATCTGTGAAGTTTACTTTTTTAGAGATGAGCTTGGTGAGGATTTTGATGTTAGATACAGAAAAACTATCGTTTCACTAAAAGAAACAGACGGATACTGGACAGTTACAGAACTTGCTGAAACTGAAGATGTTATAGCAGGTGATGACACAATGTATTTAAAAGATAATCATTCATCAGTTGTCTGGACGGCTGAAATTGACGGATATACGCTGGAAGTATCTTCTATTGGTATGACTTGTGTCAA
>JAWXUM010000151.1:0-2987 GCA_044432645.1 Clostridia bacterium
TCCGTTGACGGTGAACGATTCGTTCACCGTTTTATCCTCGAAATCTACATGATCACGAATAGCTTTGGGTGGATTTTTATAACCCAAAATATCTGCAACATCTTTTCCAACAAACCAAGGGATTCCTTCAATCAGCAAAGTTCTTACTTCACCAAACTCATCGTTTTTAAATACTTGTAATTCTTCCATAATTTTTTCCTTTCATTTCTGTAAAAATAAAAAAAGACCGACTGCAAACTGAATTTAATCAGTCCACAATCGGTCTTGATTTGTTAAATATATTTAATTAAAATTTCATCTTCATTCCTTGATTGGGTGGAGTGTAGCTTTGTTCTTCTTGGGTTTGTTCGTGTTCTGGCATTCGTATAATTCCGTCATACAAGTCTAGCAATTCATTATTAATTTGAGAAATATATGCGTTTTCAGTAAAAAATCCATTTTCCATATCTCTAATATCTTCGCCAACTTTTTGTGCATCAAGGTGTTCTGTTACCCATTCTCTAAACTCATAAGGCATTCTTTGAATTTCTTCAATAAGTCCTGCATCAATATAGAACTCGCCAAGTTCTTCATCTGTTGTAGTTGGGGAGATGTCAATGCCTTGCATATCTTTGCAGTTCATTGCTATATTAATCAAGCTTGGCAAATCTTGATTTTCTTCCAAATGCTCTATCATACCATCGAAGCCAAACATTTCAATTTCATCCAACTCTTCAAGCTTTCTAGCTAAGAAGTTGAGTTCGAATAAATTAACATTATTCATGTGCTTATCTTGAAGTAAAGTAGTTCCACCTTTGGTGTAGCTGTCACTTACATAGCATTTTTCTGGGTTTTGATTAGCCTTTTCACAGGCTTCTATGATTTTTTCATAAGTGTTTGGTAAAAATAATCTTTCGCCAACATCACCCTTTTTTTCTGCAATCCAAGCAGTCATCGATCCGTCAACTTTCTGCTCTAAAACTGTATTATGAGTGATTACATCAAAGTCATCTTCACCGACTATCAAACTCAAAGTTCGTCCGTTGTTCCACTTCATTAAAATCGAGCCAGCATCGTCAATACCAGTGACCACGCCACGAGTTCCAATTGGGACTGGATTGTAAGGGTCTTGCATTTCCTTTAGTTCTACGACTGTACCTACTGGATATTGCTCTTTTATTTGATTAACTTGTTCTCTTGTTGGGAAATTTTTCATTTTACCACATTCCTTTCATTGTAAAACCTTGTGTTTGAACAGGTTTATTAAGTCCTAAATCGTCGGCTGTGCTGATTTTCCAATCATCATCACTACTCCAAAAACTAATGTTGTAATCTCTACCATCACATTTGATGTCTTGTTGTTCTATAGACTCGCCTATACCATCAGATAGACTTCCAACTTCTGAAATCATGAACTTTTCCAATTCTTCGGCTGTTAGTGGAGCATTTAACTGCAAATTCATAACTCCCATAAGTTCACCTTTTACAGTTTCAACAGACAAGTCATAACGCTGAACTTTAGCATTTACGCTGTCTTTAGGACTGTAATATTCCATCAAGCCACGCTTTGGCAAATCTTTTTGATAATTTTTAATGTAATCAGCGATTTCATCTTCATAATCTACCAACTCTTGTGGTGAGATTTCTTCTTCGTAATTGCCTTTTTCATAATAGCCATAATCTGTTTCTTCATCATAACTAACGATTTTTAAGGGTACATAAAGTTTCATTTCTTGTGGCTCAAATGTGTTTTCTAGATTCATATGCAGATTCTTATTAAGAATATTTATCATATCTTGGTTATAACCTTTGTAGGCAACATATCCTTGGAGTGTGAAAACTCCAGATTCTTCTAGCATTCTATCAATTCCATATTTATTGAAATCAATATAGCTTTCGAGATTTTCGTCATACTCATATCTGCCACTATCGATTATCATGTGTTTTCCAAAGTCCAAGGTATTATGCACATTTGGAATTAGCTCGAATTCGTGTTGTGCATTTAATAAGGTTTTTAGTTCTTCAGCTGTTGTTATCTTTGTCGCTGTAACAAGTTCATCAAATTCAAAATTTGCACCTTTTTCTTGAATAATATTTGCAAAGTCATTTAAATTTTCAAGTCTAAAGTCAGAGAATATAATTTCCGAAGTTTTTTCAGATAAATCACTATCTTCTACTGCGAGTTCAGATTTTGAAATATCGTCTATTTCTAACCTTTCAAGTGCTTTGTCAATCTCGGCTTGTTCGCATGGTAGATAAAGAAACTCGGTTTGGTTATCCGTTTCAAGTCGCATTGTAATTAGGCAAGGTTCATACCAAAAGGCTGACAATGTTTTTCCGTTATAAACTTCGTATTCTTTATTTCTGTTTGGATACACAAGTCCATATTTTGAGGCTAGTGGCGAAGGGTTATTTCTAATCATGTTTTCGACATAACTCTTTCCGTCAAACTCTCGCAACACGCTTGTAGAAACGCCCCCTTCTTCATTGATGTACAACTTTCGTCCTAACTCTTTAAGGTCGCTAAAATCGTCTACAAGGCTGTAACAGTTGGTGTTCTGTGTTAGATTTATCAAATCTTTCATGTTGTCGAGCTGCTTGGCACTTGCCACTGCATAAAAAGTCTTAATTTCATTTTGTGAAAGGCTATCAAAGTATTTCGTGAAAAAGTTGAGTTCATCAAGTGTGGTTTCTTTATCCATTAATATTTCAGATAAATTATCGTTGATATAAACTTCACCGATTGTGATTTTTGATTTTGTGCTGTTTTCAAGACCTAATTCCTCATAGCACTCTGCAATTTCTTTTTCCTTGCCAGGTAAATTAATACTGCTTTGCTTGTTTCCATTATTAATGTAAAATCTCATATTTTTTCTCCTTTAAAATCATTTTGCTTTTTCTGACTTTTTTCTAAAGCTGTTTTTAAGCAATCTCCTTCTTCCTTAAAACATAAAAAGCCATGAGAGGCATAGTTGCACTTTCCACAGCTTACAAACGGTTTGGATATT
>JAWXUM010000152.1:0-2972 GCA_044432645.1 Clostridia bacterium
GCCTTACGATTATGAAAAAAGAGCAGATAAAAAAATTGCTGACATTAGCAAAAAGAAATACAAGCCCAGAAGAATTTGTAGCCGAAAGCTATGTATATGCTATCTTGCCACTACCTTTGTCAGTGGTTTTATTTTTTGTCAATCCAATGTTTGCAGTGTTCCCACTTATATTCTCTTTCTATTTATATAGAAGAAGTTATAACACACTTCGTGAAGATGGCGAAAAAAGACAACGCAACATTGAAAATGAAATTCTAAAATTCACAATGTATATGACAAACTCGTTAAAATCAGAAAGAAATATAATCCGTCTTATAGAGCAGTACATTGCAAACTTCGACACACCTTTAACAGATGAACTCAAAGTTACACTTGCCGAAATGAAAACTGGTAACTATGAAAAGTCCCTTGCAAATATGAGTAAGCGAAACAACTCCAATGCAGTTAATAGTCTAGTCAATGGCTTGATTTCATCATTACAAGGCAATGACATGACGGTATATTTTGAAAATTTATCATACGAATTAACTTCCGAATGGGAACAAGTCCTCAAAAGGCAAGCGATGGCACAGGAACCTAAAATCTCAAGATTTTCAATGATATTGTTTGCAGTGGCAGTTGTGACAATATTTGCTGTGCTAATTACAGGGCTAACATCTTCCAATATGTTAATGGGAGGATTCTAAATGATAAGAATTTTAAAAGATCAACGTGGAATTTCTCAAATGATTACAAGTCTAGTTGGACTATTTACAATCACGATTATGCTTGTAATATCCCTAACTTTTATTCGTGTTGCTAATATGCAGTCCGTATTAAATGAATTTGCCAA
The DNA here is from genome assembly GCA_044432645.1 of Clostridia bacterium. Classification (GTDB taxonomy): domain Bacteria; phylum Bacillota; class Clostridia; order Oscillospirales; family Acutalibacteraceae; genus SIG603. Next base: position 833 of record JAWXUM010000152.1, read on the forward strand.
TCAAATGGTAATTAGTGTTTGCGATTATGGAACTACAAGTGGTGATGACATTGATGACAGATACGATCAACTTGTCGACAGCTTACAGATTGAGCCAACTATGACATATTCTGCAAGCTATATTTCTGGGACAAAAGTTCAGTATGGAGATTTAATCACAGTTACTGCAACAGTAAGCGAAACTGTAAATATTTTAGGAATTGAGTTTCCATTTGAGTTTGAATCCACAAAAACTGGTCGCTCAGACTTCTTTTGGAAAGCAGATGTGATATGATAAAAGTTTTAAAAGATAAACATGGAAATAGCACCTTGATATATACGGTAGTGATTTTGTTGTTCTTATGTTTAGTCACTATATTTGTTATTGGAAGCAACGAATTCAGAACTCTGACACTCAACATTTCAAACACATCAAAAACAGCACTGGAAGAATATATCAATACAGAAACTATAAATGAAATCAATTCAATTAAAAATGGCACTGACTATAACTTTGAAATCGAAGAAGATGAGTATAAAACCTACCTTGCCAACGCACTGGGTATTGGCGAAGATTTAACAGGTACAACTGGCAATGGTAGAAATTTTGAAATAAACAACATTTCTATCACGAATAACAATAACTTAGATTTAACCCTAAAATTCACCTTGTCAATGCCATTCAAAATAACGGAAAACTATGTAATTAACTTTGACAAGGAAATTGTCATAACAAGTAAATTAACCAGTGTCTTTATATAGGAGAAAAATAATGAAATATTCAGTAAACGTAACAAAAAGCGACCACAAAAGCATAAAAGCTTATGTGTCAGTTGCAATCGAAAACATAATTATCATTAGAGGTATCAAAATAATTGACGGCAAGCACGGCTTATTTATACGAATGCCTCAATACAAAGATTCCAAAGGCGAGTACAAAGATTATTGCTTTGTTTTGGATAAAGATGAACGCAAAATATTTGAAGAATTAGTCTTTAAAAAATATGAAAGTGGTGATAGTGATGTTTAATTTTAGCAGAGAAAAAGAAATCAAAGAGGTGAAGAAAAATGCATTAATTTCGGTTTGGGGTACTCCCTCAAGTGGCAAGACAACTGTCGCAATCAATTTAGCAAAAATTATTTCTGAAAAGAAAATCAACGTTTGTTTGGTGATGTGTGATAGCACTGCTCCAATGCTTCCGTGTGTATTCCCACCAAGTGAAATCACTGAAGAAAAGTCCCTTGGAGATTTACTTTCAAAGGTAAATATCAACCAAACAACTGTAAAAAACAATTTAACTCTACTAAAACACAATCCATATTTAAGTGTGATTGGTTACTTAAAAGGTGAAAACGATTACAGCTATTCTCCATATACTAGAATTCAAGCAGAGGAATTAATAGATAGTGTTAAAGAAGTAGCAACTGTTGTAATTTTCGATTGTACCAGTTCGCTGTCAAATGTAATGTCGACAACGGCGATTGTAAACAGCGATTATATGCTAAACTTGGCTAATTGCGACCTTAAAAGTATCAGCTTTTTATCAAGCCAAATATCATTGCTTTTAGAAAAAGGCTTAGACGAGGATGATATGTACATGTGTTTATCTAATGTAAAAAGCTTTCAAAGTGTGGAGTTAATGAAAATGTCACTTGGGAAAATAGCTTTCACACTTCCACACTCACAAGAAGTCGAAGAACAGTTTCAAAGTGGCAACTTGCTAGAAAATCTAACCTTTAAAAACAGTAAAATATTCAGAAAAGAAATCAAAAAAATCATCAACGAATTAATAGAAATATGAGGTGTCTATGAAAAAAGAAAATTTAATGAAATTCCAAAGGGTGTCGGTAAGCTTAATTATTTCAATAGCTTTAATGACACTTTTGTCAGTTTCAGTGTTCGCAACAGGTGATGTCGCAGGAGCAATCGAGGGTGCTTGGGGCGATGCAGCAACCCAGATAAAAACAGTTGTAAACAACGTAGTTTTTCCAGCAATTGATATGATTTTAGCCATATTTTTATTTGTCAAACTGGGCTGTAATTATTTTGACTGTGCGCCCATAAAGGTTATTTAATAATTGTAGGTATAGCAACCTAACGGACAAGAACTTGAATGTCTGTCATCAGCCGACTTACTCGTGAGGGAAACTGTATCGGGGA
>JAWXUM010000153.1:0-2957 GCA_044432645.1 Clostridia bacterium
TTTGCTGATGTAATGTCCAATTTAGCAACTAAAACAGACAGCTTATTCAACTTCGCACCAACAACTTAATTATAGCAAAAGCTTAATTAATCTATTATAGGAGAGTATGAAAATGCTCTCCTGTTTTTATAAACAAAATTAAAATTATGAAAGATTTAAGAGGAAATTTATATGAAAAAATTATTTAACAATATCAAAAACACAGTATCAAAAGTTACAGACAAAGCAAAATCAGTTATGTTAGACGAAAAAGGTCTTACACAATCAACCGAAACAATCCTACTTGTAGTATTTGTAGTAGTTCTAATCGGTGCTTTTTTCGCCCCAGCAGTGACAGAATGGTTCGCAGATGTAATGTCTAACCTAGCAACTAAAACAGACGATATTTTCGCTTTTGGAACATCAGTAGCTTAAATTAAATAAAAAGCTGTGGTCGAGTTTTCGCTCGACCACAGGGTTACATAATTAGATATATCATTTGTTTTTTTCTAATACACGTAGTTTAAAAGCCTTAATTTTTGCTCCGTATTTACTAGTGAAAATAGCATTAATAATAATTGTTGCCAATGATATACCAAGCATAAAACCAGTAACAAAATCAGTAAAAGGGGTTTCGTTAGGCTTTACAAATATAAGTATAAGATATACTGTCATAGTAAATATACCTACCAACGAAAACCTATTTAATTTCGTAATCATTTTTAACTTTTCTTCATTATCGTATTCTGCAACTTTTAATACAGTTTTCTCTGTGTTTTTGTCCATGTCCTCATTTTTCCTTTCTCCATTAAGTAACTCTTTAATATCAACATCATAATAATCGGAAATTTCCAACAGAAGAACTATATCAGGCATATTGTTACCAGTTTCCCACCTAGAAATAGTTCTATTAGAAACACCTAAAATTTCAGAGAGTTCTTCTTGTGTAATTTGCTTTTCCTTGCGTAATTCTTTCATAAAAGAACCAATCTTTTTCTGATTCATAAAAACTCCTTTCTATGTAGGTTAATATTATCAATTTTTTTCGGGAAGTTAAAGGACATAAAGTGAGAAATGTGCAAATTAGGTTAGACAATAGCTGTCTATTGTCTAAAAACATAATAAAATAGTGAAATTGCAAAATTATATTTACTATTGGTTAATTTGATTATAACAAATAAGAACATAAAACACAACTAGTCGAAACAGCCTGAAAAGGCTGTCTTGTGGAAATGACCTACCACAACTGAAGATGACAGGTCAGAAAGGATTTAAAATGCATAAGATTAAAAATTTAATTCGTGACAAAGGTGGTGGTGCTAGTGTTCCAGTTGTTTTTCCTCTGTTTTTGCTTGTAGTGGCAGGAATTTTATTTGTCACAGTCGACCCAGTTGGCACAAGTTTAGTTAGTAAAATTAACTGGGAATTTGTCAAACTTCTCTCACTTACGATAGTTTTGTTTTTTGCCTCAATGCAAGATATAAGAGAGAATATTGTTGATAACAAATACTGCATACTCATATTTTTAATAGGCTTAATTAACGTATCGCTAGACTCAGTCATCGCCTTGGCTGTTTGTGGTGGTACGCTTTTTATTGTGGCTTTAATATCAAATCTTGGTGGTGCAGACGTTAAAATCACAGCAGCCACAGCCTTTGCACTCGGAACAGTTCCCATACTAATAGCCTTGTTAATCGGTTTGTCGGTATCGATAATTATTGAAGGAATTGTTTCCATAAAACAAAAGAAAAACATTTTAACAAGGAATTATCCACTCGTACCATACATCAGTTTAGGCTGTGTTATCACAGCAATTTTGAAAGGAATTATATTATGAAAATTATAAAAAACAGAATATTTTTAGCGAGTATTTGCGTGATAATTTCAGCTATCTGTGTTTTTTCCCTCGTTAAAACAGAAGAAGTACCAACTATCACAGCATACCAATTAGTCGAAGATGTTGCCAAAGGCACAGAAATAACAAGCGACATGGTTGAAGTAACCGAAATAAGTTCAAATGGAATGAGCAAAGTTATAACTGACGAAACAGAAATTGTAGGAAAATTTGCAAGTTATGACTTAATCAGTGGTCAATTTGTGTACGAAAATTCAGTAGCAGACAGCCAAAGTGAAGTTTTAGAAGGTATGGAGAAAGTCGCAGATGGACAAATTGCCTATTCAATTTCAGTAAAAAGTTTGGCAAGTTCAACCTCCGACAAAATTCTATCAGGTGATATTGTTACAGTTTTTGTAAATTTAAACGGAGAATCACTCCAACCACTTGAACTAAAATACGTTGAAGTTTTAAGTGCAAGCACATCTGATGGACTTGAAAAAACAGCAAGCAGTGAAGAAAGCATATCAACTATCACTTTTTTAGTGACAGAAGAACAAGCCTTGCTATTGAACCAATATGAATACTCAGCATCAATTCACTTGGCGTTAGTCTACCGTGGTGAAGATGATACAAAACAAGCTTACCTAGATGAGCAAGTGACAATTATCGAAGAATTAAAACTAGCCGAAGAACCAGAAACAGAAAAAACATTAATATTGACGGATTTTCTAAAGATAAACTTGTAGAAAAGCTATACAACGACACCCACGAATACTCTATACTAACCAAACCACTAAAAGACCCAAAGGTTGAAGGTATACACATTAACTCGTGGGATTGCATTATTTTGCAGATGAGAACTGGTGAATTTAGGTTTATCGAAGCATTTGAAAGTCCAAGCCATGCAATAGACATTATGCGAAGATTAATTCAATCAAAAGGTGGAGTTTTGGATGAGGCAATGCCGATTGCAGAAACTTCTATCGGATCTGACATTAGAATTACAACTGTTAAATCACCAATTGTTGATGAAAATATCGGTGTTTCGTGCTATATTAGAAAGCTGTCAAAGTCAGTTTTTAGGATAGAGCAGTACACAAAAACAGGTTTTGCCGAGCAAAAAGAAATTGAAATGCTCAAC
>JAWXUM010000154.1:0-2887 GCA_044432645.1 Clostridia bacterium
GATAAAGAGATTAGAGCAAAAAATAAATATTACGAAGTATATCTACCTATAGAGAATAAAGAATAATCCTTAACTAAATAGTAGGAAGGAAATATTATGAAAAAACAAAACTCTATTATTAGGCTTTATGCCGATAATAAAAAGTATCTGTTTGGGCAGATTATTATAATCGCTCTTGCACTTTTGTCAGGTGTTTTGAAAACTCAGGCTTCAGTTTTGTGGGGTAATGCTGTTGACTTTGGCATTGCTGGTGAGGTTACAGCCATGCTTGTCAGTGCTGGTTTAATGGCTGGTATTTACCTTTTAGACGGTGGTAGAACTGCACTTCTTTACAAAATTATAGGTCATGTTAGCGAGGGTATGTTCTGCGATGTTAGGGAAAAAGCTTTTGCCAAACTTAGCACGGTTGACACTGCTACTTTGGAAGAAAAAATGCGAAGTGGTGACACTGCAACAAGACTAAATGGCGATATTGAAAGCCTAAGTGATGAGATTGGTGCTGGTTTTAGTGACTATGTAAGGCTTGTTGGACAAGGCATTATCGCCCTAATAGCTTGTCTGTTTTTAAGTTGGCAACTTTCTGTTATTTATGTTATTTTGTTACCTATTTCTGTAAATTTGGTTAAAAAAATTAGTATGCCAATACAAAATCAAACAAAAAAATCACGCGACAGCACAGGAACTGCCATGAACTTTGCAAGTGATGCTGTCACTGGTGTTCTTACAGTAAAAGCTTTTAAACTTGAAAAAACTATGGCTGATAAGTTCCAGAACTCGGCACAAAACGCTTGTGACGAAACAATTAAAACCGAGAAAATAAACATGAAACTCACTGCTATTAAATATATTGTGGCTGTAATTCAGCTTATGGTTGTCTTTATAGTTGGCGCATATTTAATTACAAACAATATTTTAAGTGTTGGTAGTTTTTTATCTTTCACACTTTTAAGTGGCTATATTAACGAGGCTTTTAGTAGATTAGACGCTATTTTTGTACTGATTAGAAAATCAACTGCAACAGCTGACAGAATTTATGAGATTATTGATTTAGCTGACGAGAGAAACGGCTCTATCACAAAAGGCTCTAACGATATTTTGGTAAACACTAAAGATTTAGTATTTGCCTATGGTGATAACATAGTGTTAAATGGTATTGATATTAAACTTGCTAAAGGACAAAAAATTGCCTTTGTTGGACCTAGTGGTTGTGGCAAAAGCACTATGATTAAGCTTATTGCAAAGTTTTATAATGCAAACAGTGGTGATATTGACTATTTAGGTGAAAACGCAAACGACTGGGACTATATGGCTTGGCGAAAAAATTTATCAATAGTAAGCCAAGATTCAGTTTTGTTTGACGGAACTATTTTTGAAAATATTTCCTACGGAAAAAGCGATTTGACAAAAGAAGAAGCTATAGAAGTTCTTAAGTCCGTTAAGCTTTGGGACTTTGTGTCCACTTTACCTAATGGACTTGACTATCAAATAAGCGAGTTTGGAGCAAAGCTTTCTGGTGGGCAAAAACAAAGGCTTTGTATTGCAAGGGCAATGGTTAAAAATGCTGATTTAATTTTGCTAGACGAGGCAACCTCTGCCCTAGATGTTGAGAGCGAGAAAGAAGTTCAAACTGCTTTAAACAAATTAACTCATAATAAATCTGCTGTAATTGTAGCTCACAGGCTTACAACAGTTCAAAACGTGGATTATATTTACTATTTGGAACATGGCAAAGTGAAAGAGGAAGGCTCGCCACAGCAACTTTTAGCAATAAAGGGCGAGTACTTCAAAATGTGCCAAAGCCAAGGTTTAGTAGGAGGAGTCGCTTGATGAAAAATTTTAAATCTTACTATACTACTGCTAAAAAAATATTCTATTATTACAAGGATGAAAAGAAAAAGTATATTTTAGGAATTATTTTAGGCGTTTTTGAATATGCTCTTTTGTTTGCGACACCTTATATGAGTGAACTTTTGGTAGATATTGCAACTGGTGAGCAAAGTGGAAATGTTGTTTTAATCGCATTTTATCTGCTTATTTTGTATTTGATTTTAGTTCCACTTGTTGTGTACGGTACTTATTTGAAAAACTGCTCAAGTGCCAAGGCCACTGTAAACATTCGTACCGATTTGTTTAAACATATTTGTAGTATAAAACACAGCAAATCTGCCCAGTACAAAACTGGCGACTACATAATTAGAATGACAAATGACGCACAAAACGCTGTTGGTTTTTTCACATCTTTTGGAATGACTTGTCTTTTCCGTTTTTTGGCAGTAACACCTGTGGCGCTTGTGCTTTTGTTTATCAGTGATTTTAGAATTGCAATTATCGCTATAATTTATTGCTCTTTTAGTCTAATTTTCTCGGTTAAGCTTAACCCTTATGTAAAAAAGTTGGAGAACGAAGCGAAGATTGAAATCGGAAATTCTGCCTCTTTTTTAATAGAGGTTATGCGTGGTATTCCAATTGTTAAAGTGTTTACACTAAAAGCTGTTTTAGAAGAAAAATATAGCAATGTTTGTAAAATTATAAAATGTAAAAGAATTAAGTTCCGTGCAATGAATGGGCTTTCCTATGGAGTTGTGGACTTCTTCACCTACTCTGCTGGTGCTGTCGGCTTTATAATAGCTATTTTCTTCTCGCTAAAAAGTGGCTCTAGCCTTGGAAACGCTGTATACAACGCTTCGATTGTGTCTATTTTAGGCGACTGCATGTTAAGACTTAGCACTTTCCTATTACTTATTCAGCCAAAACTTGTTGCAGCTGAAAGAGTTTTTGAGATTTTAGATATTGAAACTGAAGAGCAAAGCGAAAGCTTAGAAAATATTAAAGAAAACAGCAACATAGCTGTCGAGTTTGAAAACGTAGATTTTGCCTATACAAGTGG
>JAWXUM010000155.1:0-2861 GCA_044432645.1 Clostridia bacterium
TAAAAATTTTGGATATACAAATGGATATCCAAGCTGTATTTTGGATATCCATAAAAACGTCTAAAAACTCGGCACTGCCGTGTTTTGTGTGATGAGTGGATATCCACTCTTTATCCTGCACATAAATATCACCCCTAAAAATGCCACTCCATCAGCAAGTTTTGTGTCCTAATGTTGGCATTGGGTGAGGGTGATAATTTCTGATTTAGGGGTTGTCTGCTTTTGGCTGTGTTATAGCCTTAATTTGAACTGTGCAATTCCTTACACTTTTTGTTTAAAATCGTGCGAATTTGCACGGAATTTCTACCTTTAATATGTGGGGTGGTATGCTTACCTTATTTCACATATTCAGTATGCTAAATGCTTTTAATCTATTGTAGTCTTTGCGTTCATTTGGTGATATTTTTTCATTCTTTCAGAAAGTGTTTTTGATAATTCTTCTGAAGCTGGTACTTTTAAGTTTATAGACAATCTATTTTTGGGTAATTCACAAGTAATTTCACCATCTTGTCCTACTTTAGTTATTTTAAAAAGCTCTGGATACTCACGATTTCTTTCTATAATTTTCTTTATTAATTTTGGGTTGTGTGTATAAATTTCTGCTGGTTCATTGCTTTCATTATACAGAACGATTGTTTCCTTTTCGTAATTAGTCAATCTTGGTGGTTTCATTTTCAATAGTTCCTTTCTTGATTTTTTCAGTTTTTTGCTCTCTTAAAGCCTTATCTTCTAAGTATTCTTGCATTGCTTTTGGGACATTTTTCTCGTAAAGTGATGTGATTGCATCTTCAAGTTCAGTGTGAATATTTCCATTTTTCTTTGCTAAATGAAAATTCAGCACGTCAATTTTCTCGCTGTCGTATCGTACTATAATGTTTGTTTTTTTCATAATAAATCCTTTCTTACCAATTAAATCCCCAAACTTCTATGCGTGGTTCAAGTTCTGGTTCATCACCAGAAAACTTTGGAACTTGCTCAAATTCCTTTTTATATTTTTCTAAATCTGTATCGCTAAGCGAGGTGAAATCTTCACCGTCATCGCCACAAACAAAGAAAGGACCACAGATAATATCTCTGCCGATCCTTCTGTTTGGCTCTGAGCCATTTATTTTTCCTTCTTCATTTATCACAGCAATGTTGCCATCATCAAGATAAACACACTGAATAAGTCCACCAACTTCTGATTGTAAACTTGACAGTTTATTCTCAATTTCTTTAACAACTGGTTTTTGATTGGGTTCGATTTTAACGATTTTTAATTTATTTTCTTTCATAAAATTCTCCTTTTTCTTTATGGTAAATAATTTCTAGGGTCTACTTTTTCTCCATCTATTCTTACTTCAAAGTGCAAATGATTTCCTGTGCTACTGCCTGTACTACCAACTTCAGCGATTTGTTGACCAGTTAAAACTGTGTCGCCAACTTCTACTAAAAGTGCAGAGCAATGGGCATATAATGTGACAATTCCATCTCCGTGGTCAATCATAATGTAGTAGCCATAACTTGAGTTATACGTGGCAACAGTTACTGTTCCACTAAGTACAGCATAGATTGGTGTGCCATAAGGCTTGCCAATATCAATGCCACCATGCAAAGAATATTCTCCAGTTATTGGATGTGTTCTGTACCCAAACTCGTCTGTTACACTACTTTCCCAATCTGTAACTGGCTCGACAAAACCTATGATTCCTAGAATGGCTGATGGGATTGAAATGCCATAAACTACATAGTTGTAAATGTTTTCAGCATTAGAAATGTCGGTTTCAGTTATCAAAGCATTATGGTTAGTACCTATATTTTCATATACTGCATTCATATCAGTTATCACAGAATTGTCGGCAATAAAGTTCTCAATGAAGGTTTCACAGACAATTGTTGCTGTATAATCATTGCCAAAGTATATTGCACAGAATAGTGATTTGACATAGTCCATATCAATTTCTTCATCTAAATCATCGACAATTTCAGCGTAGCTTTCGTCTATAACGATAAAACAATTACGCATATTTATGATGTTTGACTGGGTTGAACTAGAGAAATCTTCAGACAATACTTCATCATTAAATACATACTCGACTATGCTGTTTGCTTGTTCGGTGGTTTCTGAAAACAGCATTACAACGAACACAACAATTATAATAACTGGTGATAAAATGGCTGCAACTATCCATAAAATAACTTTGCGAATATTAGGGTCGCTGACTGCTGTTACTGCTGCTTTAACAATAACCGTAGTAGTTGATACTGGTTCTGCCATCTAATCACCACCTAAAATCAAATAGAGTTGTTTGCCTTGGTGTTATGCCCATTCTATCTTCGGTTTTATCTATTGCATCATATAAAATGTCGGTATCTATGTCTGCTGATTCATAACCTTTTTCAATAGTTCTTACATAATAAGGGGATGGAAGTCCTAATGAATGTTCTGTTGGCATTGTGTAAACCATAGCAGAAATTTCATTGCCATTAAGATTTAAAAGCATTTCTTCTTTGCCATAAAAATTTGGATATCCTTCGTATCTATCAAGACTTATTTCATCTTGCTCTTTGATACTCCAAATTAAAACTGGAACTTTTTCTCCAATACACGGCTCGATAGTTGCATAAAAACCACTCTTTGAACCACGAAAAACAAGCTCATAATCTTTAATTTCCGACACACCCACAACTTTTGCAGTTGGGCAACGAACTGCCATTTGCTCTAAATTCATATTACTACCATAAGCAATATACAGTTTTCCTTTTTCCATAAACACCTCACATTCCACGCATAGTCATAGAAAAAACAGGGGCAGTTTGTTGCTCCTGTTCGTCTATAACGTCTATTTTGTTTTCTTCTAATTTTTCTTTTTCCAATTTTG
>JAWXUM010000156.1:0-2627 GCA_044432645.1 Clostridia bacterium
TATGAGCAATTTAATATTTCTGATGATAGCAATTTTAGAAGACTTAAAAGCACAGATTATCCAATACTTTCAGAGTTTTATGACTTTTTAGAAAAGCAATTCCAAGGTTATGACAACGGAGAATATCAACTGTATAATAAGGACATTTTACAAGATATTCTCTTGGGTTTACACTCAATGTGTAAAGGTGCAGAAAGTAAATTCTTCAACGGACATACAAATGTTGTCAGTGATAGGTTTATTGTATTTGGTGTTAAAGGTTTATTGCAAGCTTCCAAAAACGTGAAAAATGCAATGCTTTTCAATGTTTTATCTTACATGAGCGACAAACTTTTGACAGAGGGGAACACAGTCGCAACAGTTGATGAACTCTATCTTTTTCTAACAAATATGATAGCTATTGAATATTTGAGGAACTTTATGAAGCGAGTTCGTAAGAAAGAATCAGCAGTTATTTTAGCCAGTCAGAATATCGAAGACTTCGCCATTAAAGAAATTGCAGAGTTTACAAAACCACTTTTTAGCATACCAACACACCAGTTTTTATTCAACGCTGGAACGATTGATAAGAAATTTTACATGGATACTTTGCAACTTGAAGACAGTGAATTTAACCTAATTAAATTTCCACAGCGTGGAACTTGCTTGTTTAAATCAGGGAATGACCGATACAATTTAATGGTTCAAGCCCCAGAATATAAGGCGAAATTGTTTGGAACAGCTGGAGGTAATTGATGGCAGAACCAATATCAGCTACTACTGTTGTTGTCAAAGTGGTAACAGCAGTGGTCAGCGATCCAAAGATACGCAAGGTGATTTTGTGGATAATTGCAGCCATTTTATCTCCGATTATTATAATAGTTGTGTTCATTGTAATGCTGTTTTCACAAACCACCGAGCAAGCAAACAGTATAGTCGAGTATGTGTTTAATGATGAAGTTTTATCTGAAAATTTTTCTATTTCAACCCAGTCAAACATCGTTAATATGCGAGAATGTTTCCTTGTTATAGAAGAAAGTTACGCTGAAATTAAAGATGATTTAGATGAAGAAATTGATATGGACTATGTAAAATCGCTATTCTGTGCTTTGTATTATGCCAAAGATTACACTGCAACTATCGACTGCGAAACATTTATAGACAACTTTATCGCCGACAATTCTGTGATAACTGATTTAAATATTGTCTATGAAAATATAGAAAATAATCACGGAGTAGTGGTAACTGAAACCGACATTTCTAACACTGAAAGTATTTATAACTTTGTTGTTTATGGCATATCAATTCCCTCTGCTATATTTGGAATTACAGGTTTTGCTGAACCAGTTACAGATTGGGAAAGCAGTGTGACTTCTGAATTTGGGTACAGGTATCATCCGATAACTGGTGAATGGAGTGGGCATGGTGGCATAGACATTGGCAAACCTTACGGCACACCAATCTATGCAGTTTTGAGTGGAACAGTGTTAGTTTCCACATATAATTCAAGCTATGGAAATTACGTTATGATAGATCATGGAGATGGAATTGTCACTTTATATGCCCACTGTTCTGCTCTTTTAGTGGAAGTTGGTGGCACAGTTTTAACTGGGCAACAAATAGCAGAAGTCGGTTCAACAGGTTCAAGTACAGGAAACCACTTGCACTTTGAAGTAAGGGTAAATGGAGAAAAAGTCGAACCTAGAAATTATTTACCATAAAGAAAAAGGAGAATTTTATGAAAGAAAACAAAATAAAAATCGTTAAAATCGAACCCAATCAAAAGCCAGTTGTTAAAGAAATTGAGAATAATTTAGACAGCTTACAGTCGGAAGTTGGTGGACTTATACAGTGTGTTTATCTTGAAGATGGCAACATTGCTGTGATTAATGACGAGGGGAAAATCAATGGTTCAGAGCCAAATAGATGGATTGCAGATGATATTATCTGCGATCCATTTTTTATTTGTGGTGATGACGGAGAAGATTTTGCCTCGCTAAGTGAGCAAGATTTAGATAAATACAAAGAAGAATTCGACCAAATTCCAGAGTTTACTGGAGATGAACAAGAGCTAGAACCACACATTGAAGTGTGGGGATTTAATTGGTAAGAGAGGATTTTTTATGAAAAAAACAAATATTATTATCCGCTATGATAGCGAAAAAATTGATGTCCTAAATTTCAATTTAGCAAAGAAAAATGGAAACATCCACACAGAACTTGAAGATGCAATCACAACTTTATATGAAAAAGTTGTGCCAAAAGCAATACAAGAATATTTGGAAGATAAGGCTTTAAGAGAGCAAAAACCTAAAAAAGATATGAAAGAAAAGGTTGAAAATGTCACTGACTAATTATGAAAAAGAAACCTGTATAAATTTTAATGAGGACGATAAGACTGCCTCAATTTACACTTATAACGTAAAATTAATCAATCGAATTAACAAAAAAGTTCGTGAATATCCAGACTTGTACAAGATTGTTGCTGTAGACCAATATGGTGGAATTACTTGTGAAATGCCAAAAGATAAGCTGTCAATTTGTCTTTTAGGCAAAATAAGTGACGAAGTGCGAGAAAAGCGTTCTAATTTTGGCAAGCAAACAAAAAGTTTAGAAAATTATAGACGTTCAAAGCAAAAGGATAAAGA
>JAWXUM010000157.1:0-2591 GCA_044432645.1 Clostridia bacterium
TGTAAGCAATATGCCGTCAAGTCAAACTAAAACTTATGGTGTAACACTGACTTTAAGAAGTGATACACCGACACGGACTGGGTACACTTTCCAAGGTTGGTCAACTTCAAGTGGCACTAGCAACACAGTAAATTACGCAAAAAGTGCTAGTTATACCACAAATGCAAGTGATGTTTTATATGCTGTTTGGAAAATAAACGCTTGTACTATTACCTTAAATGCAAATGGTGGAACACTTGGAACAACTACATCATATACAGTTGACTATGGTGGAACAGTTTCTTTATGGTCTGCTTCGTGGGCAACACGAACTGGATATACATTTTTAGGATATTCAACCGATCCAAATGCAACTACTGCTGAATTTCTACCACGATATACTACAAATTCCAACATATATACCATAACTGCAAGCGACACATGGTATGCCGTTTGGAAAGTAAACACGGATATTTACCCAGAGTTCATTACACCAAATGCGACCTATTATTCAGGAATAGACATCATTGCAAGTTTTAATATTGTGAATGACGGAGCGATTGATTTTACACAAAGCAGTGGAATTGACGTTAATTTAGAAGTTTATTCTGTGTCACATAGTGGAATAAGCACTTTAATTTTGGATAACGAAAAATCTATTGTAATTCCAAAATACGAAGAAAACTTGGTTTATTGGAAAGTTTCGATACCGACAAACTCAAAACAACTAAAGTATGTGGTTACAGTTTCGTCAAACGCAGATGAAACAGACTTTGAGAACAATTCCAAAACTTATGAAGTAAATGTATCGACACTGGTCAACTCGCAAACAGAAGACACGATTTTTGAGAACACTCCAGCAAGCTTTACTTTGCCAAGTGTAAACGCAAATATTAGTGGTCTAAGCATTGATGATAATGCGACATGGCAAATTTGGGAGTGGGTTGACGGAGCATTCAAGCTTAATACCTATGGAATTGAAACAAATTTAAATGTAACAATGTCAGCTGACACAGCTTGTAAAACTGAAATTATAAACGGAAGTTCTATTACAATGAAATCAGGCTACGGAATTCAAACTGAAGTTGATTATGGAATAGAAAATTACAGCGATTATCTAATGCCAAGCACAGATGCGTATACAGAAATTCAGACCGTAAATATGTATTTTCCAGAATATATGTATTCTACATCTGTAGATAATTACAGAACTTTAGAGCTAGTTGGCGATAGCTTTTATTTTGAAGAAAACCCATATACAATGACATCACTAGGAGCAACCGACAACAGACGAACCCACTTTATACCGATTTACTTTCCAGACGAAACCTATGCAGTAAAAACTTACGGATATAATTTGTGGACACCAGCAGGAATGATAAACACAGTACAAACCAACACCCAAATCCAAATAAATGGCGACATTTTTGATGATTGGGTAATCACGAGATAATTCACAATTCACAATTCATAATGCACAATTAGGAGAACGATGAACAGTATTAGAAGTCCACCATGAAATAATAAACCCAGTTCGCAGAGAGTGTAAAAGCACTCTCTATTTTTGTAAACAAAATTAAAATTATAAAAGATTTATGAGGAAAAACACATGAGAAAATTATTTAACAATATCAAAAACACAGCAGTGAACACATTTGGAAAAGTAGCAGAAAAAGCAAAAGAAGTGGTCGAGGACGTAAAAGGTTTAACACAATCAACTGAAACAATTTTACTTGTTGTATTCGTGGTGGTGTTAATCGGTGCATTCTTCGCTCCAGCAATTACAGAATGGTTCGCAGATGTGATTACAAATCTTGGCACAAAAACAGATGATTTATTTAAATTTGCACCAACAACACAAACATAATGAATCGTAAGCAAGGAGAGTGTGAAAACGCTCTCCTAATTTAAAAACAAAATTAATTAAAAGAAAGAATTTAGAGGAATTTTATATGAGAAAATTATTTAATAATATCAAAAAAACAGCAGTAAACACATTTGGAAAAGTTACAGAAAAAGCAAAAGAAGTGGTCGAGGACGTTAAAGGCTTAACACAATCAACCGAAACAATCCTATTAGTTGTATTCGTTGTTGTTTTAATTGGAGCATTCTTCGCCCCAGCAATTACAGAATGGTTTGCTGATGTAATTACAAACCTATCTGATAAAACAGATAGCCTATTTGATTTCGCACCAACAGCACAAACATAATGAATCGTAAGCAAGGAGAGTGTAAAAACGCTCTCCTATTTTAATAAACAAAATTATATTTAGAGAAAGAATTAGAGGGATTTTATATGAGAAAATTATTTAACAACATCAAAAACACAGCAGTAAACACATTTGGCAAAGTTACAGAAAAAGCAAAAGAAGTGGTCGAGGACGTTAAAGGTTTAACACAATCAACTGAAACAATCCTATTAGTTGTATTCGTAGTTGTTCTAATCGGTGCATTTTTCGCCCCAGCAATTACAGAATGGTTCGCAGATGTGATTACAAACCTATCTGATAAAACAGATAGCCTATTTGATTTCGCACCTACAACACAAACATAATAAAAGTCGAAACAGCCTGAAAAGGCTGTCTTGTGGAAATGACCTCCCACAACTGATG
>JAWXUM010000158.1:0-2583 GCA_044432645.1 Clostridia bacterium
TCTTTTGTAACATTTGGCATTGGTGTATACATTGAAACAAGGTAGTAATTATCATCCACTAATGAATATCCACAGTCTAAATGAAGATTCTCGTTTCTTAAAATATCATTCTTATTTTCAAATAATGTCTTAGTTATCCCACCTGATGTTTTTAATTTTTCTACTATTTCCACTGGTACATCACTATTTGGCATTTCTATATATTTTTTCAAATCCAAAATAACACTCTCCATTCATTATATGCATTGCACAAAACTTTAAAATCACTTAACTTCAATATTATTTTAATTTTATTATACACCTAAAAAGCAGAAATACAAAGAATTAATTTTTAAGTTTCTGGGTTTCCGTCCTTGAAATGCCATACATTTTCATTTTATCTATTAATCTATCAGATGGGAGTCCTATTTGTTTGTGTTGACCTTTGATTGTGATGTTGCCATTTTCAACGTTATTTTCTTCAATTTCGTATTTCCATAATGGATTGTAGTGTGCTTTGTTGTCATCATCAACGTGACATTCGGTAATTCCCATTATTCTTCTGACATTATCTTCTAAGGTATGCAAAAATACTACAACTGGAAAGGCTTCTTGTGCTTGAATAAGTGCTGTGGGATAGTCGGTGTTGTTGCCTTTTCGAGAAAGGTCGGCAATTCTTTTGTGTGCTTCAATCGGTGAGCCAGCATGAGTTGTGCTGATAACTGGGTGTCCACTTCGACTGGCTTCAACTGCTGCACTAGCTTCTGAATCTCTCATTTCAGCTATGCTTATATAGTCTGGATTAAGCCTTAGTGATATTACGACTAAATCTTCTTGTTTAATGTTTAAGTCAGCAATTTTGCTTTCCCTAGTCAACATATGAACTACATTGTTAATGGTTTTTCCATTTTCTTTTTTTACTAAGTCCATTTCTCTAGCAGAGTTTTCGATAGTAACAATTTTCATATTATTTGGCAAGGTTGAAAGCAAGTAAGATAAGAAAGTTGTTTTACCTGTGTTTACTTTTCCAACAACAAGAAGTGAAACTCCACGCCTCATAAATGTGTTGAGCATTTCAATTTCTTTTTGCTCGGCAAAACCTGTTTTTGTGTACTGCTCTATCCTAAAAACTGACTTTGACAGCTTTCTAATATAGCACGAAACTCCAATGTTTTCATCAACAATAGGTGATTTTACTGTTGTAATTCTAATGTCAGAACCGATGGAAGTTTCGGCTATCGGCATGGCTTCGTCCAAAACTCCACCTTTACTTTGAATTAATCTTCGCATAATATCGATTGCGTGGCTTGGACTTTCAAAAGCATTGATAAACACAAATTCGCCAGTTCGCATTTGCAAGATAATGCAATCCCAAGAATTTATGTGTATACCTTCAACCTTTGGGTCTTTAAGTGGTGCTGTCAATATAGAATATTCGTGGGTGTCATTGTACAACTTTTCTACAAGTTCGTCTTTTGAAAATCCATCTATATTAATGTTCTTTCTAGTGACATAAGAACGATAAAAATTTAGGATAATTTCCTTGCTTTTTTCTGTGCTATCGGTAGAGTTTATCTGCCAATAATTATCATTTACAACATTTTGGATTGTTTCAAGCAACTTTAAATAATCAGTTTGCAAGGCTATCATCTCCAAGTTCATCGGTAAAATCTTCTGTGTTTAGGGCAATTTGTTCTTCTAATAAAGATATTTTCACATCGTCTTCTCCCCTATGAACTAACGCCAAATGTATTGATGCTGAATACTCGTATTCGTTCAAGAGCAAGGCTTGTTTTTCTGTTGCTAAGAATGTTATGGTAGAAATACTTTCACTGCTTGATGCTGTTTTTTCAAGTCCGTCGCTTGTGCTTGCACTCAAAACTTCAACATATTTTAGCTCTATTGGTTGTATTGATTCTCCGTTTAGATTTACAAAAACCGTTACAATATCGCCTGATAGAATTTTGTCAGAGGTGCTACTTGCAAGGCTTTTTACTGAAATTGAATAGGCAATTTGTCCATCTGCGACTTTTTCTATACCTTCTAAAACTTCACTTTGGCTGTCAGCAACTGAATTTTCGTACACAAATTGACCACTGATTAAGTCATAGCTTGCAAATTTTCCTATAATTTCTATTTCATCAGTTATAACTTCATCTATTCCATTTGAACTGATTTCGGTTACCTCAATCATTTCGCTTGTAATTGTCGTGCCTTTTGATATATCTGCTGTAATTTTGTACGCTGTGATTGTTTCTGTTTCTTCTGTTTTAACTAGACTAAAAACGCAAATTGCTGAAATTATCACGCAAATGCTCGCTAAAAATATCCTGTTTTTTATAATTCTCATAATAGATTAACTCCTTTTAAAATCATCACCACCATGCACCCAAAACTAATATATGGGACAAGTGGATAATGTCTTTTTAATACGTTTTCTTTTTTTCTTACTGAAATTATCGCTTCAAAAATTAATGAAAACGATAAACCAATTAACAATGCTATTAATGTTGGAACTGTTCCAAGTGCAAAGGCGATAGCTGCCGTTATTTTCACATCTGCCCCACCTAAATTTGTCAGCAGTGCCACAATGAAAAACGCACC
>JAWXUM010000159.1:0-2412 GCA_044432645.1 Clostridia bacterium
TTGTATTTCTATTCCTATATTTTGAATTAAAGGTAATGTAACTGGTATAATAAGTATCAACGCTATTTTGTAAGCGTCTAAATATTCACTACCAGCCCACATTTTAACAAATACTTCACCAAAAATAAAAAAGCCTGATAATATTAGCATTAAAACAGCAAATTGAATTCGACCAACTCTTGTAAACAAATTTGTTAGTTCTTTATTGTCATTTGCTTTAGCAACTATTTTGTTCACTTTAGGGACAAATACACCTGAGATTGCAGTAGAAAAAGAAAGATAATATGTATTAATCTGTGCTCCCACAGCATAAATTGCTACAACAGCCGTACCTTGATACATACCCAATAAAAATTTATCAACACTCCAGTTCACTTGGTCTACGATTATATTTATAAAAATAAATGATGAAAAAACTGCTATTTCTTTTAATAGTGAAAAGTCGAATCCTTTAAAATTAATTTCCATATTTAACTTTTTAAATGCATATATTACATAGGCAATTTCAAAGATAATATTTAAGGTTGTTGTAACCACAACCATGCCAATACTGCCAAACCCCATTAATAACACGATTATCATTAAAAATGGATTTGTTAAAGTTTTTATTAGTCCCAAAATCTTTTGGAAAAAATATCTTTCATTTGCTGTTATATATGAATTAAAAACTGATGCTGGCATTGATATTCCAATATTTATAACCAAAATCACCATCAAAATTCTTGCTATATCAATCTCGGAGCTAGTTAAACTTTTTGAAAATATATTTTCAATATTGGCAGTTAAAACCCCTCCACACAATAGTGCTACAACACCTATAATACTAAAAGCAGTTAAAAACATACCATTTAGTTTAGCAATAGAATTTTCATCATTATTAACTTTATATCTAGAATAAAACCTAACATAAGCTCCACCAAAACCAAGTGTAAGTAAGCTTAAATATGATACAACTGATGCAACAAGCTGATATAAACCATATTCACTTTGTCCTAAAAGACTTAACATCATTGGAGTATATACGATTGAAATACCTGTACTTAAAAACATAGTTAAATACGAGAGCATTACTCCAGCTTTTAATTGATTAACTTTCATTAACTTTCTTCTTTCAATTTTAATAAATATTCTGTAAATTGTTCTTCTAGTTCTGTGTCTGTAAATGCTTTTTTTAGGAACTCTATTGAAATAATTTTCTTTTCTTTTATCACCTTATTTGCATTTGAAAAATCTATTTCTTTTGATACGAATTCTTCTGTTACTTCGTCTATACTTTCGACTATTCTGTCAGCAAGTCCCATTTCTTCTAATAAATCTATAATTCTTGAGTTCATTGAACCAGTTTCCGTGTCTAAATTTCTCTTTAATGCAACAAATTTTATATTGTAAATTAAAGAAAAAACAACTGCATGGAATGAGTCTGTCACAACCATTTTGCTGTCACGAATTAAACCAACAAACTCGGCAGGTCCAACTTCATCAAGCTGAATGTCACCAAACTTTTTGTCGTAATCGTTGTATCGTAAATGAATGTATGGAACTGTCACAAGCGGCAATTTCATATCTTTAGCAATTTTAGTTGTGATGTCACGATTAACTTTTCTGTCACCTAATAAATATGTATAAACATAACTTTTATCCGATATAGGTGATACAGCAACCTCATTCCAATCATCTTGATTAAGAAGTAAAACAGGGTCGCTAACAACTGTAACTTCTTTATCTGTGTATCTATTAATTAAATCTTTGGCACTTTTCTCACGAACAGAAACATAATCGAATCTTTCAATCAAAGGAATAATCTTATCAGCCATTTCATCAGAAATTTCACACACTCCCATACTGGCTGCATAAGCAATTTTAAGTTTAAGTAGTGAAACAAACGTTAAATAGTAAGCTTCATGATACAATTTAGGATTCCAAATTACATCACTACCTACAATAAATGCATCATATTTTTCATTAAATACTTTTTTATTATTTTCTAACAACTTATCTTGGCTGTGCTTTATAAACAACTGAAATTCCAAATATTTTTTTATCCTTAGCGAAAAATCAAGCCCAAAATCTACTTGTTTTCTTATTATTTTCCCTTTTGTTTTTTTAAATATTTGAAAAAGTGTCAAGCCTTTGAGTTTTTGAAAAAAGCTCAAACTTTTTCTATATGCACTCATATCATATTGAATTTGTTCAGTTTTTATATTTTTATTAAAGAAAAAATCTGATGCATATGCTTGTAATAATCCGCCATAATTATAATTTTTGTAGTATCTTGTTAAAATCCCTATTTTTTTCATATTTATGACCATTCCTTTCTTGCGAAAGGCACAAAACTGCATGAAAAACAGAGTGCCTACGCTTAAAAATTAATAAATTGCTGTTAAAATAATATAGTAAAGACAAGTAAACTAC
>JAWXUM010000160.1:0-2411 GCA_044432645.1 Clostridia bacterium
TGCGACTTTGTTCACAATGTAAAGCATTACATAAAAACAAGTGTGGTAAGTGTTACTAAGTCCAAAAAAGCTGATGAACACTAGCTTTTTTGTAAATCTGCAAGTGTTACCTAACTGTTACCCATGTGTTACCAGTTACACTTGAGTTACGCTTTAGTTACACTTGCAAAAGTTCAAAAAACGTGATAAACACTGACTTTTTGGCATTAAGTTACACTTACCACACATAAAATTAAATATATCTTTTATCTGTAATAAATAAACCCAAACTCAAAGACAAAAGTCTAATTGTTTGGATTTTGTTTATTGTCGGACTTGTTTTTTTCTGTTTCTTTTGGCTTGCGTTCGATTTTGTCATCAAGAGTTATTTTAATACTTTCTTTCGCCCATTCCCATATATCGTTGAACAATATTATATCATAACAATTATCTCTTAATTTCCCTTTAATTTTATCAATAGATTTTAAAACGGCATCTTTTTTTAGTAGATAATTAATTCCAATTTCTTCTAAGGTTAGTTTTTCATAATCATAAACCCCATAAAAACCACCAATAACATCTTTTTCTTTTTCGGATAAAGCTTGAAAGTTTTCACTTAACATTTCTAAACATATATTAGTAAAAGCTTCATTTTCTACATTATACGAATAATTTCTAAAACTTGGGTCAAATAAAAGTGAATCGAAATAGGCAAAAGTATCGTCTGCTTCAGGGTTTGAATAAATAGAGATTTTCTTTTCTCGTTCATCTAACCTTTTTATTAGCAACAATTCCATTCGTTTTATAATATATTTAGTTATATATGTTGTGAATTTAGCTTTTTCAGGGTTATATTTCTTGTTAAAAACAAGTCTGCAAAATTCTAAACATGCCACACCGTAAAGCTCTTCACGGACATAGTCACTTGTTAAGTGGAATTTTCGCACTGTATCCCAAACTAATTTGTGGATATATTTTTCGTTTTGTTTAAATAGAATATCAAAAGCATAATAATCGCCATTTTTATAAAGTTCTAATAATTCTTCGTTAGTCAAGTTTGTCACCATCCTTTTTAGGTCTTCCTCTAGGTTTGGTGATTTTTTTAATATTATTATCTTTATAAATTTTATCAAGTTTAATCATCTCTTGATAATTTTCATACGAAACATGGTCACGAATGGAAGAAGAATAAATATCATTTATTTTCATACTAATTAAGTTAAAGTTTTCTTTTGTAATATTTCCTCGACTTAAATGTTTGCTAAGTAAATCTAAAGCTTTATTTTTTAGACTTGCAAATGGGAAATTTTCGGTAGTTTCCTTTTTCTTCATAGAACCCATTTGTCTGCAACTAAATTTATGATTTTCAGGTGACATGCCGTCACAATAAATAGTTCTATATATTTTTGTAAGTAAGAAATACTTTTTACAATGTTCGCATCTGCGAATAACATGACCAGCTTGAATAGATTTCATAAAATCAAGTTTTATAATTGATTGTAAATCGTTAATAGTTAAAACATCAAAGATTTCAAATTGCCCCTGCGTATTTTCCATTGGCACAAAACTAACATTATATGAATCAGTATGTCGATATGTTGCATCACAGCCACCATATCCAAACAAAGGTCCAACTATAAATTTTTCTCTACTTGGGTGATTTATAAAATGATAATACATTTCTGCATATGTATCACCACTTAATTTATTAGCCTTTGAAACAAAATCATTAATAAAGAAAGATATTGTTTGATTAAACGCAAAAATATCGTCTAAATAGCTTTCATATTCTGCGACTGTGTCTGTATAGAATTTCCAATATGCAGGCGATTTTGCAAATGGGTTAAATCCCTCAAATGTGTCTGCTAAATCTTCGGGTACAACTTCTTCTGTAAATCCTATTTGAGATGTAAAATCTTGAGTGTCTTCAAGCAGTTTATAATCATCTTCTCTTAAAGCTGTAAATATTTTAAACTTGCAAAGCTCTTTGTCTAATTTTATAAGTTTTTCATTTATTAAAAACCATTCTTTTTTAAGTGGTGGTGCATAATGGTTTGAAACTTCTTTATTTATCTCTTTTGTCAATGAACGTAGTTCTAAAAATTTTCTATCAATATTTAATAAATCGGCAGTAAGCTCACCTAATAAAAAGGTTTTATCATTTATAACTATTGTACTTTTACCTATTTTAATTGTTGCTTCAGAAAACATATATCTCCTTGTTTAATTGTCTTAACTATCAGTTTTTAATTGTCCTGTAAAAGAATTACTTTCTCCTATTATAATACATAATATGGATATAGACAATATGAAAAGGAGAAAACTATTTGAAGAATTACAAAAACTACAGCGAACTTCCCCTTGCAATGAATGCAAAAGATGTGATGATGGCTTTGGGACTATCACGAACAGGTGTGTACAATTTGTTCAAA
>JAWXUM010000161.1:0-2402 GCA_044432645.1 Clostridia bacterium
AACATTCTTGCCACTTTCTAAAACATTGCAAACTATTAGTTTTAACAGATAGGACTTACCTTGACCTGAGTTGCCCAAAATCAGAATATTAGCATTTGTTTTGTCATCTTCACGTTTGTCGAAGTCTACGATTATATTACTACCAAACTTGTCACGTCCTAAATAAAACCCATTTGCATCTGTTTTGCCACTGTAATTAAATGGGAATAAATTCGCAACAGAACTCGCTGGCAACACTCTTTCGAACTGTGTTCCAAAGTGGTTTTTGCCTGAAGGCATTACAGATAAAAAACCATCTTGTTGTTTTAGATTTAGTCTGTCGATATTGATTTTTGAACGCACAAGTTCTGTTAAAACTTCGGTTTGAAGTTGCTTTAGGTTATCCATACCATCAGCGATTAATTCTATATATACAGCACAATGAAGAAGTGGTTCTTTGTTTTTGCTAATCTCTGTAATTACAGAAGCCATATCTTCTAGGTTATTTTGTGCTGTAATATTGTCTTTTAGATTATTATTTGTAATGTTTAATTTATTTTTGTTTTCTGCATTTTTCAGTAGTTGGTCGGATTCCATTGGATTTACTTCTCTTGTGTAGATATGGAGTGTCACTCCGTCTTTTTCGCCTAAATGCTTTAAAATAGCATAATCAGTTGTGGTTGTTGGGTATTCACGAATGGCATATACACAACGAAATGTGTTGCCACAGATAAAGTGGTCAACATTAAATTTCATCACTGATGGTGAAATCATATCCACATAAGTTTTGACTTTGTCATTATCTTTTTTAATTTTGATTTTTGTTTTAGTCTTAGCTTTAGCCATTAATAGTCCACCTTTCTCCGTCATATCTTTCGTATTTCTCGGTTGTTACATTTTGCTCGAAGTACACTGACAAAAACCTTTTAATATCTTCTTCAGTTGCTAGTTTTAGATTAAAATTTCCATCCTTAAAAGTGGTTTCAATTTGGCTTATTA
The DNA here is from genome assembly GCA_044432645.1 of Clostridia bacterium. Lineage (GTDB taxonomy): Bacteria > Bacillota > Clostridia > Oscillospirales > Acutalibacteraceae > SIG603. Next base: position 979 of record JAWXUM010000161.1, read on the forward strand.
GGTTTTGTTTTGTAGATAAATCTTCTTTTCTTATTTTAAATACAATTAAGAACTCACGAGCAGTTGCCATAGTCACTTGGATTTTATCTAGATTTTTACTGTCTTTTTCTAAAAGTGATAGTATCTTAGAATTATCTTCTTTATCAATTCTCTTGCCTATATATGCCTTGTTTTCATCGAAGTTTTCTTTTGAATTTAGGCATACAATTTCTATGTCTGGTAAAGAATTTAGGATTACTCTTAGTGACTGAACTTTAGCTGATACATTACTTTCAGAAAGCACGGACAAGTTGCTTGGCTTTATTAAAAAGTATAGCATTTCGCCATGATTTGTCATTATACTGCTGTCTACAATTTCTTCAATTCCAATTATTTCTTTAGTTGATTTTCTTTTCTTGAACACATTAACACTCCCAATCATATATTTGTTGTTTTAATAAAAAGTAGAAAAAGGCATCTGACATAAAGTTTAGAATGCTAACATCTTCTGCTTTTATTGATAAAATTCCGTAAGCTGCACTTATGACAAGTGGCACTAAAAAACCTGTTTGCACTAAAATCATTACTGAGAAAACAGTAGCAAATACAAGAATACACAAGTCTTTTAGCTCCCATAGTCCAATTTTTGCCTTAGCTTTAAGGTTATGTGGGTATATGAACATTTACTTCACCTTACCTTTCAAGCTATGACGAACTCTATCTTTTTCTTCTGATTTTTTGGCATCATTCCATCTGTCGGTTGTGCCAACTAGATAGCCAGTTATTCGTCTGATTCTTTCAAACATAATTTCATTACCGACTTCTTTTTTGTTTTCCATAACATTTTTCTCCTACATTGATAATTTTGGTGTTCTAGGTGATATATTTTGTTTAGGAGCATCTTGGATAAAATCTGCATCAATATTAACTTTGATCCAATATTTAATGTCCGAATTTTTCTCAAGTTCATTTGGATGAATACAGAAGTCACCTTTTTCATCATCAAGTTCTTCATCACCATAAACTTGGCAATAATATCCACCTTTATTTTCATCTACATCATCGGTAGTTGTAATATACAAACCTTTATATTTCATCGTTTTCTTTCTCCATTTCTTTATTTTTATTTAAAAAATATGCGATACCCCTTAGTACAAAAACTACACAGGGTATGGCAACGCTATTGCCTAACGCTTTATATCTTGGGCTATCACTAGCCCCTTCGATGTTAGTCCACCCATCGGGGAACCCTTGCAAACGCTCGGCTTCAAGTGGCGTCAAACGTCTAACAAGGTTTCGATTTACTATACATTTATCTTGACTGACATACTGACTGCTTGGGCCTTTCCAATCTCCACTACACAAAGCACCTATTGTTTTTTGATATGGCTGAACTATGCATTTATCTTGGTTGACATAACAAGTGTTTACACCTTTGTGGTCAC
>JAWXUM010000162.1:0-2293 GCA_044432645.1 Clostridia bacterium
ATTTATACCTCGAGTACCGTTTCGGTACTCCATCAATAGGCTTAGTCCTAACTTCACCAAACTCATCATTTGCAAATACTTTTATTCGTCCATTTTAACTCCTTTCTTTTCTGTAAAAATAAAAAAAGACCGACTGCAAACTGAATTTAATCAGTTTGCAATCGGTCTTTAATTTTTTATTATTTTTTTCTTTTCTTACCTGTTATAATTAAATCTGTACTTACTCCATACAATTGGGCAAGTTTTACTACTGTTTGTAAATTTGGTTCGGTTTTTCCAGTTTCATAATATGTGTAAGTTGGTCTGCTTATCCCTAAATAATCTGCTACATTCTGTTGTGTTAATTTTTTATATTCTCGCATTTTTCTTAACCTCTGTGATAATTCTATTTCAAACCTTCTATTCAAACATACTTTCACCCTTTATAATTTAATTGTTTATGCACTTATATTAGTGCAATTATACTACATAATAATAGTATAATCAAGAAAAATTCGCTTATATAGGTGCAAAATGAATATAGAATATGAAAAAACTGTTGGTCAAAATATTAGAAAATACAGAACTGAACAAAAATTAACACAAGAGCAACTTTCTGCAAAATTACAAGTATTAGGTTGCGACATCACTAGAAGTGCCTTGGCTAAAATTGAAGCTGGTCAACGCCATATTTATATTGATGAACTAAAAAACCTCGTCAATATTTTAAATGTTTCGTATACCGATTTATTAAATTAAAAAAACCGATTATAACTAATTAATTAGTCACAATCGGTTTTTTAATAACTCATTCCTTTCATTTCAAAGCCATAGCTTTGTGTTGGTTCTTCAATTCCGAGTTCTTCGGCAGTGCTGATTTTCCAATTATCATCACTGCTCCAAAAGCTGATATTGTAATCTCTATCACCGCAGTTAATATCTCTTTGTTCTACAGATTCACCCCAACCATCGGACATTTGTCCAGATTCTGATTCGATAAATTTTACAATTTCTTGCTCTGTTAATGCTGCATTTAACTGTAATGTCATAACTCCCATTAATTCGTTATTTACATTTTCTACCGACATTCTGTAACTTTCAACTTTTGCATTAATACTGTCTTTCTTGTCATAGTATTCCATTAATCCACGCTCACCTAAATCGCTGTCATAGTCTTTAATAAATTTATTAACTATATCTTCGTAATCTGCCAAGTCTTGTGGAGAGATTTCTTCTTCGTAATTGCCTTTTTCATAGTAACGATAATCTGTTTCTTCATCATAGCTGACAATTTTTAAGGGTACATAAAGTTTCATTTCTTGTGGTTCAAAGGTGTTATCCAAATTCATGTGTAAATTCTTATTAAGAATATTTATCATATCTTGGTTATAACCTTTGTAGGCAACATATCCTTGGAGTGTGAAAACTCCTGATTCTTCCAACATTCTATCAATGCCATATTTATTGAAATCAATATAACTTTCAAGGTTTTCGTCATACTCGTATCTGCCACTGTCGATTATCATGTGTTTACCATAGTCCAAGGTATTATACACATTTGGGATTAACTCAAATTCATGCTGTGAGTCGATTAATGTTTTAAGCTCATTAGTTGTTGTAACTTTTGTCGCTGTGATAAGTTCATCAAATTCAAAACTTGTACCTTTTTCGTTGATAATATTTGCAAATTCATTTAGATTTTCAAGCCTAAAGTCAGAGAATATAATTTCTGAAGTTTTTTCAGGTAAATCGCTATCTTCTACTGCAAGTTCTGCTTTAGAAATATCGTCTATTTCTAATCTTTCAAGTGCTTTGTCAATCTCGGCTTGTTCGCATGGCAAATAAATATATTCACTTGCTTTATCTGTTTCAAGTCGCATTGTTATAGGGCAAGGTTCGTGCCAAAAAGCTGGCAATGTTTTTCCGTTATAAACTTCGTATTCTTTATTTCTGTTTGGATACACAAGTCCATATTTTGAGGCAAGTGGGGAAGGGTTATTTCTAATCATGTTTTCGACATAACTTTTTCCGTCAAACTCTCGCAACACGCTTGTAGAAACACCACCCTCTTGATTTAGGTACAAGTTTTTGCCTAACTCATTAAGGTTGCTAAAATCGTCCACAAGGCTGTAACAGTTGGTGTTCTGTGTCAAGTTTATCAAATCTTTCATATTATCGAGCTGCTTAGCACTTGCTACTGCATAAAAAGTCTTGATTTCATTTTGTGAAAGGCTATCAAAGTATTTCGTGAAAAAGTTTAATTCATCAAGTGTGGTTTCTTTATCCATTAATATTTCGGATAAATTATCGTTGA
>JAWXUM010000163.1:0-2272 GCA_044432645.1 Clostridia bacterium
TTAATTACAATAGCATTTTCGATGACAACAGAAGCATAAGCTTTGATTGTTTGATTGTTTGTTTTGGTTACGTTTACACTATATTTCATAATAATTCTCCTAAAATGTGCTTGTTAATTTGCTTGTGATGGTAATTTCTTTATCGAAATTTATCACATAATTTTCCGTTATTTTAAATGGCATTGATAGGGTGAGCGTTAAAGTCAAGTCTAAGTCATTGTTGTTGGTTATAGAAATATTTGATATTTCAAAAGTTCTACCATTGCCAGTTGTACCTGTTAAATCTTCGCCAATACCCAGTGCATTGACAAGGTAGCTTTTATACTCATCTTCATCTATCTCAAAATTATAGTCAGTGCCATTTTTAAGTGAATTTATTTCGTTTATGGTTTCTGTGTTTATATATTCTTCTAACGCTGTTTTCGAGGTGTTAGAAATGTTGAGTGTTAATGTCCTAAACTCATTACTTCCGATAACAAATATTGTTACTAAGCATAAAAACAATAAAATTACTACCGAATATATCAAGGTGCTGTTTCCATGCTTATCTTTTAAAACTTTTACCATTCTGCACCTGTTTTCCAATACCAATTTGAGCGACCAGTTTTTGTGGATTCAAACTCAAATGGGAACTCAATTCCTAGAATATTTATCGTTTCGCTAACGGTTGCAGTCACTGTGATTAAGTCACCATACTGCACTTTAGTGCCTGAAATGTAGCTTGCTGAATATGTCATTGTCGGCTCAATTTGTAAGCTGTCGACAAGTTGATCGTACCTATCGTCAATGTCATCACCACTGGTTGTTCCATAGTCACAAGTGGTGATAATCATTTGGTTGGCAAACTCATTTAAAACTGATTGCATATTGGCAACTCTTATAAATGTTAGAGAGATTACAAGCATAATCGTGATTGTGAATAAGCCTACTAACGAAGTTATCATTTGAGAAATTCCACGTTTATCTTTTAAAATTTTTCTCATTAGAATCCTCCCATTAACATATTGGAAGAAGTTAGACCTGTGATTAGAACAGCAAAAATTGTTACAACAGCAACTGCAAATAGAATCATTGAAAATCTTGATATTTTAGGCTCCTGTGCCATTGCTTGTCGTTTCAAAACTTGTTCCCATTCAGAAGTTAATTCATAAGATAAATTCTCGAAATACACTGTCATATCGTTTCCTTGTAATGATGAAATCAAGCCATTTACCAAGCTATTTACTGCATTTGAGTTATTTCTCTTGCTCATATTTGCAAGTGATTTTTCATAGTTACCAGTTTTCATCTCGGCTAAAGTTACTTTTAGCTCATCTGTTAAAGGTGTGTCAAAGTTTGCGATATACTGCTCTATTAATCGAATTATATTTCTTTCTGATTTTAAAGAATTAGTCATATACATTGTGAACTTTAGAATTTCATTTTCAATGTTGCGTTGCCTTTTTTCGCCATCTTCTCTTAAAAGATTGTAACTTCTTCTGTATAAATAGAACGAGAATATTAGTGGGAACACTGCAAACATTGGGTTAACAAAAAATAAAGCCACTGACAATGGCAATGGCAATAGTGCGTATACATAGCTTTCGGCTACGAATTCTTCTGGTGTTGTATTTCGTTTTGCTAAAGTTAGCAATTTTTTAATCTGCTCTTTTTTCATAACAGTAAGGCTTATAGCTTTAGAAAGTTTCATACTGAAAATCGAAATATATTCGGTTAAAAAACCTTTCTTTTCATAAGCACTCATCATGTCTTTGGCTCGTTTTAAGTTAAGCTTTGGAATTCTTAAAACTATCGCTAATATTGTATAAAGAGCGACTGACATTGTTATAATTAATAATATTTTCATTTTCTGCTCCTTATAAATCGAATTTTATTTCATTGCTGATTAGAGCAACTTTTATGCCAGCGAACACAGAAACACTCACGTTTAAAGCGATTAACATATTGCGTAAATTTGTTGGAATGTCAATCATCAGTCCGTCAGGTAGAATGTACACACCGACATATAACAGTGCAAGTGCTGCGCACATCAATATCCAAAAGTTTTTTGTCGCATTGGAGAGGATTGTTTTTAGTTCTCCAGTAACAACTTTTACTTTAGATAATTTTGTGACTATCGGTGCTAGAACATATTTTAGTGTTCTGTTTCTACTACATCTTTTAATAGCTTCGCACCACTCGACCCAAACCGAGTTATCAATTTTAGATTTCATATTATCAATTGCCTTTTCATAATTTGGATTAATATTCTCAATTTCATTAATGAATTCTA
>JAWXUM010000164.1:0-2257 GCA_044432645.1 Clostridia bacterium
TTTTCATATTATTTGGCAGGGTTGAAAGCAAGTAAGATAAGAAAGTTGTTTTACCTGTATTAACTTTTCCAACAACTAAAAGTGAAACTCCACGCCTCATAAAAGTGTTGAGCATTTCAATTTCTTTTTGTTCGGCAAAGCCTGTTTTTGTGTACTGTTCAATTTTGAAAACTGATTTAGATAGCTTTCTAATATAGCAAGAAACACCAATATTTTCATCAACAATTGGTGATTTTACTGTTGTAATTCTAATGTCAGAGCCTATTGAAGTTTCCGCAATTGGCATTGCCTCATCCAAAACTCCACCTTTTGATTGAATTAATCTTCGCATAATGTCTATTGCATGGCTTGGACTTTCAAATGCTTCGATAAACCTAAATTCACCAGTTCTCATTTGTAATATAATGCAATCCCACGAGTTAATGTGAATACCTTCAACCTTTGGGTCTTTCAATGGTGCTGTTAGTATAGAGTATTCGTGTGTGTCGTTGTACAACTTTTCTACAAGTTCGTCTTTTGAAAATCCATCTATATTAATATTTTTTCTATTTATATATGATCTGTAAAAGTTAAGGATAATTTCTTTGCTTTTTTCTGTGCTGTCTGTGGAGTTTATCTGCCAGTAGTTATCATTTACAACATTTTGGATAGTTTCAAGCAATGTGAGATAATTATTCAAAGACAAATGTATCGCCACCTTCATCTACAAATTCATCGACTTCTGGTTCTTCGGCTAGTTTTAATTCTTCGATAATTGTCACTTGCTCATCTAGGTAAGCTTGTTTTGTATCATCTTCACCACGGTAGACTAACGCCAAGTGAATTGATGCTGAGTATTCATATTGATTTAAAAGTAAAGCTTGATCCTCAGTCACTAAAAATGTTATAGTTGAAATGCTTTCATCACTTGTAGCTGTTTTTTCTAAGCCATCACTTGTACTTGCGCTTAAAACTTCAACGTATTTTAGTTCAAGTGGTTGGAGTGATTCTCCGTTTAGATTAACAAAAACTGTAACAATATCACCTGATAAAATTTTGTCGGAGGTTGAACTTGCCAAACTTTTTACTGAAATTGAATAAGCTATTTGTCCGTCTGCGACTTTCTCCATACCCTCTAACACTTCGCTTTGGCTGTCAGCTACTGAATTTTCGTACACAAATTGACCACTGATTAAGTCATAACTTGCAAATTTTCCTACAATTTCTGTTTCGTCAGTTATAACTTCGCTTATTCCATTTGAACTGATTTCGGTTACTTCAACCATATCGCTTGTTATTTCTGTGCCTTTGGCAACATCTTCGACTAATTGGTATGCTGTGATAGTTGGTACTTCTTCTGTTTTAACGAGGGAGAAAACACAGATAGCTGAAATTATCACGCAAATGCTCGCTAAAAATATTCTGTTTTTTATAATTTTCATAGTATAATTCCTTTCAAAACAATTACCACTAAGCACCCTAACGAAATATATGGCACTAATGGGTAATGTCGTTTTAATAAATTTTTATTTTTTCTAATTGCTATTATCGCTTCCATAATTATTGATGCCGACAAACCGATTAACAAGGCTACTAGAGTGGGAACTGTGCCAAGTGCAAAGCCTGTGGCTGCTGTGATTTTAACGTCTGCACCACCAAGATTTGATATTAAAGCCACAATAAAAAGCGTACCACCACAAACAGCCAAGGCGATGACTGAGTCAAGCGATACGTTAATTAAGCCTATTAAAAATATGAGTATGCAGTATTTGTTGTCTACAATTTTCTCTCTTATATCTTGCATTGAAGCAAAGAACAAAACCACCAAAAGTGAGAGAAGTTTGACAAATTCCCAGTTAATTTTACTGACTAAACTTGTGCCTATTGGATCGACTGTGACAAATAAAATTCCTGCCACTACAAGCAAAAACAGAGGGAAAACAACTGGAACACTAGCACCACCACCTTTGTCACGAATTAATTTTTTAATCTTATGCATTTTTTATCCTTTCTGACCTGTCATCTTCAGTTGTGGTAGGTCATTTCCACAAGACAGCCTTTTCAGGCTGTTTCGACTTTTATGTGGTTGGTGCGAAGTTGAATAAACTGTCTGTTTTAGTTGCTAAATTAGACATTACATCTGCAAACCATTCTGTCACTGCTGGGGCGAAAAAAGCACCGATTAAAACAACTACGAATACTACAAGTAGGATAGTTTCGGTGGATTGTGTAAGTCCTTTTTCGTCTAACATAACTGATTTTGCTTTGTCTGTAACTT
>JAWXUM010000165.1:0-2242 GCA_044432645.1 Clostridia bacterium
TAATACAACAGAATAAAAAATCTAATGCTTATCAGAAATGATAGGCATTTTTTACACCCAAAAATAAAAAACGAAAGGAAATTATATGGAAATATTAATAAGCATAGCAGTGATATTTTTATCATTTGCTATATTTTTAGCTTTCGGAGTTAGTATAAAAGATTTTAGAAAGCTAATCGACAACGCACAAGATACAACAAATAAGAGTTTAAAAAACATTGTAAATCAGAAAGAAAACAAACTTGTAAAATTTCTTAAAGAAAGCGAACAAATGCTCAAAGTTACAGGTCAAGGTGGCAAGTTTTCTTTTATGATAATTCTGTCGGTCTGCCTAATTTTACTAGGAATAAGCACATCTATCGCCATAGGTAATCTATATTTAATTCCAGTTGCTAGTATTGCCTTTGGAATTATCCCTTTTTTATATATTCGTTTTCAATACATTGAATATAACAAATTTGTGCTAGAGGGTTTGTCTGTCGCAATGTCCCAAGTTACAACTTCGTATGAAAGAACAGAAAATATTCTGCTATCTTTTAAAGAAAATGTTGACGATGTAAAAGAACCAGTAAAGACAATATTTTTAGAGTTTATCAATGAAATCGAGAATATCAATCCTAACTATGAAAAAGCAATCGATAATATGAAGTCAAAAATTGATAATTCAGTATGGGTCGAGTGGTGCGAAGCTATTAAAAGATGTTCTAGAAACAGAACACTAAAATATGTTTTAGCGCCAATCGTAACCAAACTTTCAAAGGTAAAAGTAGTTACAGGAGAACTAAAAACAATTCTATCTAACGCAACCAAAAACTTTTGGATTTTGATGTGTGCAGCACTTGCCCTTTTGTATGTAGGTGTATATATTTTGCCTGACGGACTTATGATTGACATTCCAACAAATTTACGCAATATGTTAATCGCTTTAAACGTGAGTGTTTCTGTGTTCGCAGGCATAAAAGTTGCTTTAATAAGCAATGAAATTAAGTTTGATTTGTAAGGGGTGCAAGATGAAAATATTATTAATTATAACAATGTCAGTCGCTCTTTATACAATTTTAATGATAGTTTTGCGAATACCAAAACTTAACCTAAAACGAGCCAAAGACATGATGAGTGCATATGAAAAGAAAGGATTTTTAACAGAATATATTTTAGTAATAAGCCTAAAACTTTCAAAAATCATTAGCCTTACGATTATGAAAAAAGAGCAGATAAAAAAATTGCTGACATTAGCAAAAAGAAACACAAGCCCAGAAGAATTCGTAGCCGAAAGCTATGTTTACGCAATCTTGCCACTGCCTTTGTCAGTGGTTTTATTTTTTGTCAATCCAATGTTTGCAGTCTTTCCACTTATATTCTCATTCTATTTATATAGACGAAACTACAATCTTTTAAGAGAAGATGGCGAAAAAAGACAACGTAACATTGAAAATGAAATTCTAAAATTTACAATGTATATGACCAACTCTTTAAAATCAGAAAGAAATATAATTCGTTTGATTGAGCAGTACATCGCAAACTTCGATACACCTTTAACAGATGAACTCAAAGTTACACTTGCCGAAATGAAAACTGGCAACTATGAAAAGTCCCTTGCTAATATGAGCAAGAGAAACAACTCAAACGCAGTTAATAGCTTGGTAAATGGCTTGATTTCATCATTACAAGGCAACGATATGACAGTATATTTTGAGAATTTATCATACGAATTAACTTCCGAATGGGAACAAGTCCTAAAAAGGCAAGCAATGGCACAAGAGCCAAAAATATCAAGATTTTCAATGATACTATTCGCAGTTGCTGTAGTAACAATATTTGCTGTGCTAATCACTGGTCTTACTTCTTCCAATATGTTGATGGGGGGATTTTAATGAGAAGAATTTTTAAAGATAAACGTGGAATTTCTCAAATGATTACAAGTCTAGTTGGACTATTTACAATCACGATTATGCTTGTTATCTCCCTAACTTTTATTAGAGTTGCTAATATGCAGTCAGTGTTAAATGAATTTGCCAACCAAATGATTATCACCACTTGTGACTATGGAACAACCAGTGGTGATGACATTGATGATAGGTACGCTCAACTTGTCGATAGCTTACAAATTGAGCCAACAATGACATATTCAGCAAGCTATATTTCTGGGACAAAAGTTCAGTATGGTGATTTAATAACGGTCACTGCAACCATCAGTGAAACTGTAAATATTTTAGGAATTGAGTTCCCGTTTGAGTTTGAA
>JAWXUM010000166.1:0-2114 GCA_044432645.1 Clostridia bacterium
AGCAGTGATATTTTTGTCATTCGCTATATTTTTAGCTTTTGGAGTCAGTATAAAAGATTTTAGAAAGCTAATCGACAACGCACAAGATACAACGAACAAGAGCCTTAAAAACATTGTAAATCAGAAAGAAAATAAATTAATCAAGTTTTTACGAGAAAGCGAGCAAATGCTGAAAGTGACTGGTCAAGGTGGCAAGTTTTCTTTTATGATTATTCTATCAATTTGCTTGATTTTACTAGGAATTAGCACAGCCATTGCCATTGGCAACCTATATTTAATTCCAGTTGCAAGTGTTGCCTTTGGAATTATCCCATTTTTATATATTCGTTTTCAATATATAGAATACAACAAATTTGTGCTAGACGGTTTGTCTGTTGCAATGTCACAAGTCACAACTTCTTATGAAAGAACAGAAAACATTTTGCTATCTTTTAAAGAGAATGTTGACGATGTAAAAGAACCAGTAAAAACAATATTTTTAGAATTCATCAATGAAATTGAGAACATCAACCCCAATTATGAAAAGGCAATTGACAATATGAAGTCTAAAATTGATAACTCAGTATGGGTTGAATGGTGTGAAGCCTTAAAAAGATGTTCTAGAAATAGAACACTAAAATATGTTCTAGCACCGATAGTCACTAAATTATCAAAGGTAAAAGTTGTTACTGGAGAGTTAAAAACAATCCTCTCAAACGCTACTAAAAACTTTTGGATTTTAATGTGCGCAGCTCTTGCGTTACTTTATGTTGGTGTCTACATTCTACCAGACGGATTGATGATTGACATTCCTACAAATTTACGCAATATGTTAATTGCACTAAACGTGAGTGTTTCTGTATTCGCTGGCATAAAAGTTGCTCTAATCAGCAATGAAATAAAATTCGATTTATAAGGAGCAGAAAATGAAAATATTATTAATAATAACCCTGTCAGTCGCTCTTTATACAATTTTAACGATAGTTTTGCGAATACCTAAACTTAACCTAAAACGAGCCAAAGATATGATGAGTGCTTATGAAAAGAAAGGCTTTTTAACCGAATATGTTTCAATTTTCAGTATGAAACTTTCAAAAATCATAAGCCTTACAATAATGAAAAAAGAGCAGATAAAAAAACTGCTGACTTTAGCAAAAAGAAACACGACACCAGAAGAATTCGTAGCTGAAAGCTATGTATATGCATTATTGCCACTGCCTTTGTCAGTGGTTTTATTTTTTGTAAACCCAATGTTCGCTGTGTTTCCACTTATTTTCTCTTTCTATCTATATAGAAGAAGTTATAACACACTTCGTGAAGATGGCGAAAAAAGGCAACGAAACATTGAAAATGAAATTCTTAAATTTACAATGTATATGACAAACTCTTTAAAATCAGAAAGAAATATAATTCGTTTGATTGAGCAGTATATCGCAAACTTTGATACACCACTTACAGATGAACTCAAAGTAACTTTAGCTGAGATGAAAACTGGCAATTATGAAAAGTCTCTTGCAAATATGAGCAAACGAAATAACTCAAACGCTGTTAATAGCTTGGTTAATGGTCTTATTTCATCATTACAAGGCAACGATATGACAGTATATTTTGAGAATTTATCCTATGAATTAACCTCCGAATGGGAACAAGTCCTAAAAAGACAAGCGATGGCACAGGAGCCTAAAATATCAAGATTTTCAATGATACTATTCGCTGTGGCAGTTGTGACAATATTTGCTGTGCTAATTACAGGTCTTACTTCTTCCAATATGTTAATGGGGGGATTTTAATGAGAAAAATTTTAAAAGACAAACGTGGAATTTCTCAAATGATAACTTCGTTAGTAGGCTTATTTACAATCACGATTATGCTTGTAATTTCCTTAACATTTATAAGAGTTGCCAATATGCAGTCCGTATTAAACGAATTTGCCAACCAAATGGTGATTAGTGTTTGCGACTATGGAACTACAAGTGGTGATGACATTGACGATAGGTACGAGCAACTTGTCGATAGCTTACAGATTGAGCCAACAATGACATATTCTGCAAGCTACATTTCAGGCACAAAAGTTCAATATGGTGACTTAATCACAGTGACTGCAACCATCAGCGAAACTGTAAATATTTTAGGAA
>JAWXUM010000167.1:0-2070 GCA_044432645.1 Clostridia bacterium
TAAATAGAAACCGTTTGCATCGGTTTTACCTGAATAATTAAATGGAAATAAATTTGCAACAGAACTCGCTGGCAACACACGTTCAAACTGTGTTCCAAAGTGGTTTTTGCCTGACGGCATTACAGATAAAAAACCGTCTTGCTGTTTGAGGTTTAATCTGTCTATATTGATTTTCGAGCGTACAAGTTCTGTCAAAACTTCGGTTTGTAGCTGTTTCAAGTTATCCATACTATCGGCAATCAGTTCGATAAATACTGCACAATGTAGAAGTGGTTCTTTGTTTTTGCTGATTTCATTAATGACCGAAGCCATATCTTCAAGGTTGTTTTGTGCAGTAATATTGTCCTTTAGATTGTTATTTGTGATGTTTAATTTGTTTTTATTTTCTGCATTTTTCAGTAATTGGTCGGATTCCATTGGGTTAACTTCTCTGGTATAAATATGAAGTGTCACTCCGTCTTTTTCGCCCAAGTGCTTTAAAATAGCATAATCGGTTGTGGTTGTTGGGTATTCACGAATAGCGTATACACATCTGAAAGTATTGCCACAGATAAAATGGTCAACATTGAATTTCATCACTGACGGTGAAATCATATCCACATAAGTTTTGACTTTATCATTGTCTTTTTTAATTTTGATTTTTGTTTTAGGCATTAACAATCCACCTCTCTCCATCATATTTCTCATATTTCTCTGTTGTTACATTTTGCTCCAAGTACACAGATAAAAACCTTTTAATATCTTCTTCTGTGGCTAATTTTAAGTTGAAATTGCCATCTTTAAAAGTGGTTTCAATTTGACTAATTAGGTTTTGTTTTGTAGATAAATCTTCTTTACGAATTTTAAATACAATTAAAAACTCTCTTGCAGTAGCCATAGTTACTTGGATTTTATCTAGGTTTTTACTATCTTTTTCTAAAAGTGATAGTATCTTAGAATTATCTTCTTTTTCAATTCTTTTTTCGATATATGCCTTGTTTTCATCAAAGTTTTCTTTTGAATTTAGACATACAATTTCTAGGTCTGGCAGAGAATTTAGTATTACTCTTAGTGACTGAACTTTGGCAGATACATTACTTTCTGACAGCACAGACAAATTGCTAGGTTTAATTAAAAAATAAAGCATTTCACCGTGATTTGTCATTATACTGCTATCGACAATTTCTTCAATTCCGATAATTTCTTTGGTTGATTTAATTTTTCTAAACACATTAACACTCCCAATCATAAATTTGTTGTTTTAATAAAAAGTAGAAAAAGGCATCTGACATAAAGTTTAGAATGCTAACATCTTCTGCTTTTATTGATAAAATTCCATAAGCTGCACTTATTACAAGTGGTACTAAAAAACCTGTTTGAACTAATATCATTACTGAAAAAACAGTAGCAAACACAAGAATACACAAGTCTTTTAGCTCCCAAAGTCCTATTTTAGCTTTGGCTTTAAGGTTATGGGGATATATGAACATTTCACACCTTACCTTTCAAGCTGTGCTTAACTCTATCTTTTTCTTCTGATTTTTTCGCATCGTTCCAACGGTCTGTTGTTCCAACTAGATAGCCAGTTATTCGCCTAATTCTTTCAAACATAATGTCTTTACCGACTTCTTTTTTGTTTTCCATAACATTTTTCTCCTACATTGATAATTTTGGTGTTCTTGGTGATATATTTTGTTTAGGAGCATTTTGGATAAAATCTGCATCAATATTAACCTTGATCCAATATTCAATATCTGAATTTTTTTCAAGTTCATTTGGATGAATACAGAAGTCACCTTTTTCATCATCAAGTTCTTCATCGCCATAAACTTGGCAATAATATCCACCTTTATTTTCGGCTACATCTTCTATTGTTGTGATATACAAACCTTTATATTTCATCGTTTTCTTTCTCCATTTCCTTATCTTTATTTAAAAAATATGCTATCCCTTTTAGTACAAAAACTACGCAGGGTATGGCGACGCTATTGCCTAACGCTTTATATCTTGGGCTATCACTAGCATTTGGGATATTTGTCCAATCATCTGGAAAACCTTGCAAACGCTCGCACTCAAGTGGTGTCAAACGTC
>JAWXUM010000168.1:0-2070 GCA_044432645.1 Clostridia bacterium
TAAATAGAAACCGTTTGCATCGGTTTTACCTGAATAATTAAATGGAAATAAATTTGCAACAGAACTCGCTGGCAACACACGTTCAAACTGTGTTCCAAAGTGGTTTTTGCCTGACGGCATAACAGATAAAAAACCGTCTTGTTGTTTGAGGTTGAGTCTATCAATATTGATTTTACTTCTAACAAGTTCAGTTAAAACTTCGGTTTGTAGTTGCTTTAAGTTATCCATACTGTCTGCAATTAATTCGATAAATACTGCACAATGTAGAAGTGGTTCTTTGTTTTTGCTAATTTCATTAATGACCGAAACCATATCTTCAAGGTTGTTTTGTGCTGTAATATTGTCCTTTAGATTGTTATTTGTGATGTTTAATTTGTTTTTATTTTCTGCATTTTTCAGTAATTGGTCGGATTCCATTGGGTTAACTTCTCTGGTATAAATATGAATTGTCACTCCATCCTTTTCACCTAAATGTTTTAAAATTGCATAATCGGTAGTTGTTGTTGGGTATTCACGAATGGCATATACACAACGAAAAGTGTTGCCACAGATAAAGTGGTCAACATTAAATTTCATCACTGATGGTGAAATCATATCCACATAAGTTTTAACTTTGTCGTTGTCTTTTTTTATTTTGATTTTTGTTTTAGGCATTAACAGTCCACCTTTCTCCATCATATTTCTCATATTTCTCTGTTGTTACATTTTGCTCGAAGTACACTGACAAAAACCTTTTTATATCTTCTTCAGTTGCTAGTTTTAGATTGAAATTACCATCTTTAAAAGTGGTTTCAATTTGGCTTATTAGGTTTTGTTTTGTGGATAAATCTTCTTTGCGGATTTTAAACACTATTAAAAACTCACGAGCAGTTGCCATAGTTACTTGGATTTTATCAAGGTTTTTACTGTCTTTTTCTAAAAGTGATAGTATCTTAGAATTATCTTCTTTTTCAATTCGTTTTTCGATATATGCCTTGTTTTCATCAAAGTTTTCTTTTGAGTTTAGGCAAACAATTTCTAGATCTGGCAGAGAATTTAGTATTACTCTTAGCGACTGAACTTTAGCTGATACATTGCTTTCTGATAACACTGACAAGTTACTTGGCTTTATTAAAAAGTAAAGCATTTCACCGTGATTTGTCATTATGCTACTGTCGACAATTTCTTCTATGCCAATTATTTCTTTGGTTGACTTAATTTTTCTAAACACATTAACACTCCCAATCATAAATTTGTTGTTTTAATAAAAAGTAGAAAAAGGCATCTGACATAAAGTTTAGAATGCTAACATCTTCTGCTTTTATTGATAAAATTCCATAAGCTGCACTTATAACTAGTGGCACTAAAAAGCCTGTTTGAACCAATATCATTACTGAAAAAACAGTAGCAAATACAAGAATGCACAAATCTTTTAGTTCCCAAAGTCCTATCTTGGCTTTGGCTTTTAAGTTGTGAGGGTATATAAACATTTCACACCTTACCTTTCAAGCTGTGCTTAACTCTATCTTTTTCTTCTGATTTTTTCGCATCATTCCAACGGTCTGTTGTGCCAACTAGATAGCCAGTTATTCTTCTAATTCTTTCGAACATAATGTCGTTACCGACTTCTTTTTTGTTTTCCATAACATTTTTCTCCTACATTGATAATTTTGGTGTTCTTGGTGATATATTTTGTTCAGGAGCATTTTGGATAAAATCTGCATCAATATTAACCTTGATCCAATATTCAATATCTGAATTTTTTTCAAGTTCATTTGGATGAATACAGAAGTCACCTTTCTCATCATCAAGTTCTTCATCGCCATAAACTTGGCAATAATATCCACCTTTATTTTCATCTACATCTTCTATTGTTGTAATATACAAACCTTTATATTTCATCGTTTTCTTTCTCCATTTCTTTATCTTTATTTAAAAAATATGCTATCCCTTTTAGTACAAAAACTACACAGGGTATGGCGACGCTATTGCCTAACGCTTTATATCTTGGGCTATCACTAGCATTTGGGATATTTGTCCAATCATCTGGAAAACCTTGCAAACGCTCGCACTCAAGTGGTGTCAAACGTC
>JAWXUM010000169.1:0-2021 GCA_044432645.1 Clostridia bacterium
GGTCTATTCCGTTGAAAATAAACTGTACCCCTTCAATTTCATCTTCGTTGATTTCGTACTGTTTTGTTTCAGGGTTAACCTTGTAGCCAAAAGGTGGTCTGCCACCAACATGTCGACATTTAAGGGCAGATTCTTTCATTCCTTTCATAACTTCACGTGATAAGTTTTTGGAATAATATTCACTCATGCCCTCTAGCACAGATTCTAAAATTATACTCTCTGGGCTGTCATCAAGCTGTTCAAGTACCGACATTAAGTCAACACCATTTTTCTTTAGCTCTCGTCTGTAAAACGCTGAGTCGTACCTATTTCTGCTGAACCTGTCGAGCTTGTGAACGATTACGAAGTCAAAGTTCCTCTGTTTCGAGTCAGCTATCATTCGTAAAAATTCAGGTCTATCATCGGTTGTGGCAGACTTTGCATGGTCACAGTATTTTTCAATTATAACTGTGCTATTGCGTTTGCAAAATTCTTCCAATGCACGAAGCTGTGCATCAATACTTTCTTCTCTTTGGTTGTCAGAACTAAATCTTGCGTATAAAACTGCTCGTGGAATTATTCCACGGCTTCTCATTTTTTCTAGTGAATTCATACTTGAATTTCTCCTTTCTAAGCAACGGTTTGCAGTTGTTCATATGATGATTTTTCGTCTTTTAAATTCACAATCATCTTAAGCAAAATCATGTCGAGTTCGCTTTGTGTGATTGTACTTTCTTCATTTGCATTTTGCTCGTAGTCATATTCTTTACCACGAAATGCCTTTTGTAAATCTTTTTTATTTATTGTAAAAGTCATGATCTGCTCCTTTTCGTTACTTTATTTTCTTTTAATTTTTTTAATTTATTTCGTGGCAACAACACTATATACTAATTTTAGTAAAATAGCTATACCACGATTTACTGAACATTTTTAAATTTTTTGTTTATTATTTAATCTAAATCAATTTCAACTTTTGTCTGGAATTCGTCATAAAATTTATCATTTGTTGGATAATCGTTTTGAAATTTCATTGCACTTTCTGGGGAACATCTTTTTTCAGTCGCTCTTACAGCGTTTACGCAATCGCTTCTAAGTTTTCTCATTTCTCTTTGGTCAAGGTCAAGTGTTGCAGATAATATATTCCACATCATGGACATTTCAACAGATAACCTAAAAATATTAGGCATGGTTTGTTTTTCAATATCGTTAATTCCTTGCCTCACTCCAAGTGCAACAGACTGGTTAAGGTACTCTTGATTTCGGCTAGTTTCGAGAAAAGATAGGTAAAATTCCAAGGCTTTTCTTGTAAAATCGCCTCTGTCTTTGGCTTTGGCATTTTCTTTTTGAAAGTCAATTCGGTCTAACATTTCATCTGTAACTGTCAAATTTAATCGTCCCATTCTTCACCAATCCTCTCATCTTTGTAGCGTTCTTCCTTGTCTGTATAAAATTCTGCGATTGATTCTAAGCTGATTTTACCCTTCAATTTTTTAACATCATTTAGGGCAAGTCCCCTTAAATAATCAATGTTGTCTGCGTTTAAATTCGACTGTAAAGCTAGAATATACATAATCATTGTTATGTCAACTGCGTATCTATAAAGGCCAGTTGAAACTCTTTTACCTAAACTTCTAGTGTGTTTTTCAAGTACATCTTTCAGCTTTTCGGTGAAAACATCGTCAGACTTTTCAAGGGTAACATTTGCAATATGGTTCTTAATCGCTTCAACCATAAATTGATTTTTAGACTTGTAACCATAGCTTTCGCAGGTCAAATCTATTTGCTTGTTTAGTGATTCGTCCATCGAAATGGAAGTTTTGATTTTTCTCTCCATAAGACCTCACTTTCCGAATATACCATTTTAAATACGCCAACAATCCCCATTTGGTGGGGTTTGTCAGCTTTTCTGTACTTGCAGTCACACCATTATGGTGCATTAGAGCACCTAATGGATATCCACTAGTTTTGCCAAGGAATGGCTTAACCGTGGGGTTTTTCGGTCGGCACTGCCGTCCGATGTGTCTGCGACCACAAGGTCGTTT